>NZ_JBHVDH010000002.1:0-401104 GCF_042802855.1 Streptomyces sp. NPDC057445
CGTCAGATGTGTATAAGAGACAGGCCCCGGACGATCGACTTCGCAGGCTTCGCCGCGATCGCCCACGAGGTGGGCGCGGTCCTGGTCGCCGACATCGCCCACATCGCCGGCCTGATCGCGGGCGGCGCCCCCCCCCCCCCCCCCGACCGGTAGAAGACGAGCGGGCCTTGATTATTCGTGAAATCTTCGAGTTTTTCACAAATAGTCAAGTTATTTACTCTGAGGCCGAGCCTCAGATCCCTCGTTCCTGCACGTCACCGCCGCTTCCTTGGCTGAACTCGACGGGAGTTCAGCCAGGGAAGCTCGCCGCGAGGTACGGCGAGCGCCGCGCCTGATGCATTCACGGCCGCGCCCAAACCTCCTGAAGCAGCATGCAGAGACTAGCGGCACACCGGCGGTTCATGCGACGAACGCTGCCGGATTGTTTCCGGTAGCCGCCTTGGCGGCGTCATCCTGCGGGGAAGTTCGGACCGTCGCAAAGTTGAACGCCTTGTCGCGAATGGTGATTGTCCACGAGAGTCCGGACCTCTCGCCCACGGTAAGTCCCAACACGATGAGCGGCATATGCCACTCGTACTTCACGAGTGTGCCTAGGTCCGCATGGGCGTCCGAGCCGTCGTGCACCGATACATTGCCGTAGTTGTTGACGGCAAAGACGTCGGGCGTGGCAATCATCTTCCCGATTCGGGCCTGGCCGGCTTCGATGAAGTCTTCTCGCCGCTCGATGCGAGACAGTGCGTCTATCTCGCGCCGCTCCTCGGCGCGGTAGTAGTCACGGATCTGGATTCCCGTGCTCTGCTCGATGACGCTTCGCGGCACCGTCAGAAACCGAAGTGTGTTGCCAAGGGGCAGCTTCGGCGAGTAAAGGCTGTTCTTGAGGACGAACATGTTCGCGCTGTCGCGGTCAAGGAAATCTGCCCTCATCTTTTCCAAGAAAGAGCCGATCTTGACTGGCGGCTGAGCGCCTTCGGTGAAGGTGACGGGGAGTTCTTTGCTCGCACCGGAGGGCGAAGTCTGAGCGGGTGGCAAGAAGTCTGCCAGCTCATCGGCCCGGATCTCCAGCTCTGCGAGACCTTGGGCGATCTGGAAGCCGTCCTGCCGGGTCTTCAGGGTCTTCATCAGCGCCTGGTGGAATCGGAAAACCTTGTATCCGTCCTGCAGCGGAAACGGAATACACGTAAAGATGCCCTGCAGGTGCGGATCGGAGCGATAGGTGACGGAGGCGAGCAGAAAGCTGTCGTAGAAGCTTTCGTACTTTTCCGCGAGAAGCCCTTGGAAGGACGAGAGGGGGAAATCCTCAGGAGTGTCGAAGGTCAGCTCCACCAGGTGGCACTTGGAGAAGAGAGGATTCCCACGGAAGAAGTGCTTCATGGCCTCCTCGAACTCGGTGAGATCGAAGGCCCTGTCGACCTTGTATGTCGACAGCGACGGAAAGAACTGCGACGCATCGATGAACGGGAAGGTGGTCAGGGAGAGCCGAAGGATCTTGTCGGCGATGGAGACGGGCATTTGGTTACCTCCATTAACTGGTGTGTGCCGGGAAGCGCTGTCGGCGATTTCCCGTCAAAACGCGCCACATAATGCCCGGGGTGCACAATGTTGTCGGCGGTTCAAGCAAGTACTGGACTTTCAGGAATTTCTCGGCCACGACCATGTCCGTCTCGGCTGCGGCGAGCACCTTGTCCATGTAGGAGTTGATGAGCCGCACGGGGAGTGGCCTCGGGCCTTCGATCTGAGGTAGGGCCAGGTCGCTGCCGGTCGCCATCTTCCAGGCGACGCCGATGGGTTTGGCGGCCTTGCGGAAGAATCGTTGCGCGACCTGATCCAGGTCACCGCTCAGCGAGTCACGCAGCGCCATCGCCTGGAGCGAGGCCACCGTCATCCCCTGGGCGTAGATGGGGTTGAAGCTGGATATCGCATCGCCCACCACCAGCAGCCTGCGCGGGAATCGGGTCAGCTTCTCATAGCGACGGCGCACGCTCGCCGGGAACCGGTGCGCGGAAATCTCGCTGAGCGGCTCAGCGTCGCGGATCGCCGCGAAGACGTGTTCGGGAACCAACGGCCTGGCGAACTCCACCCACCCGGCCGGGTCGGTCGGCGGATGGTGGTCGCGGTAACCGATCAGCGTCAGGATCCAGCGGCCGTCCTCTTCCTCCAGGAATTCCGCGCCCTTGGGGCTCCCCGGTGCGTGCCCGATGATCACGACCTTCTCACGGCCCATCGAACCAGCGGCCGGCCGCAGATACCGGCTGGTGTACATGATGTCGACGTCGATACGCTCCTCGAGCGGCGGCTCGTATCCCATCTCGACCAGCCACTTGGTGGTCCGTCCAGACCGGCCGGTCGCGTCCACCACCAGATCGGCGGGGATCACATCCTCGGAGCCGCTGCCCACGTACCTGACACGCACACCGGTGACAGCGCCGTTGTCCGAGGTGGTCTCGAGGCCGGTGACCTGGCACTCGTCGATGAGCTTGATCTTCGCAAGACCCCCGATCCGGGCGCGGAGCCGACTCTCCAGATGCGGCCGGCTCGGCTGGTAGGTGCGGGACAGATCGGCGTACTCGCCGGCCATGCACAACAAGTGCCCGCCCAAGCTCATCCGCAGCTCGGCTGGTCCGTCGATGACGGGCGCGCCACCGGCAACGAAGTCGTCGAGTATCCCGGGGAACAGCTCCTCGAAGATCTTCGCACCCTTGGAGAGCAGGCCATGAGCGTGGCGGCCCTGCGGCACACCTCGCCGCTGAGTCCGCTGCCCCTCCGGCAGCTGGTCACGCTCTACCACCGTTACCCGGTCGAATGCCTCGGAGAGCACCCGGGCGGCAAGTAGACCCGAAATACTCGCTCCCAGCACCACCGCATGTTCACCGATACGCTTCACTGGAATTCCTTCTGGTTGGGCAAGTGTCTTGTGTGGGGTATGTCATGCAACATATGGGTGATCGCGGCCGATGCTCGGGCGATAGTTTCCCGAATCCTTCGATAAGGAAATCATCGAGGTGGTGCGCACCGCGAACATAAGTGCCCCATAGGTTTGGCCACCGCACGTGGCGCAGTATTGGCTTGTTCGTTCCATCGAGCGCGGCTCGCGTGGCCGAAATTCACGTCGGATGCGAGGCTCCAGCGCGCGCCCGCGGCCAGCCGGCGGCACGTGTCCGGGCACCGGTGCCGGGCCGGAGCTCCGGGCTGCCGGTAGTAGTAGTCGCGGGCGTCCCTCGTAGAGGGGACAGGAGTGCAGGCGGGCAGCGGGCCGGCTCCCGGACGGTCGACTGGCCGTCGCTTGAGCCCCGATCGGTGGCTCGGGGCTCGGGGCTCAGGGCTCAGGGCTCAGGGCTCAGGGCTCAACACGATCATGGTGTCGGCTTGTTGATCCTTCGCCAGTAGATGAGGGCGCATGCGAGTGAGACGAGTGAGACGTGGAGGTCGGGGCGTCGTTCCCAGCGGGTGGCGAGGCGCTTGAACTGGTGGAGCGGGGCGAAGGTCCGCTCGATGACGTAGCGGAGCCTGCCGAGGCCGCGGGTGTCGGGCTCGCCTCGACGGGAGATGACAGGCAGGACCCGACGCCGGGTCAGCTCGCGTCGGACGGCCGACTGTCGTCACCCTTGTCACCGGGAAGGGACTCGGGCCGCTTGCGTGGCCGACCCGGTCGGCCGGCCGCGGACGGGACGCCGTCGACCAGGGCGAGTGCCCGGGTGATGTCGGGGACGTTGCCGCCGGTCGTGATCACTTTCAGCGGCGTGCCGCTGCCGTCGCGGATCAGGTGGTGTTCGCTGCCCGACTTGCCGCGATCGACCGGCGACGGATCAACCCTGGCACCCCTCTTTCCGCCCGCACGTGGGAGGAGTCCACGCAGGCGCGCGTCCAGTCGATCCGCCGGGCCGCGTTCAACTCCGCGAGCAGTGCCCGGTGGACCTGGTCGAACACTCCCGCTTCCGTTCACCGGCACAGCCGGCGCCAGCAGGTCTGCCCCGAGCCGAAGCCCGGTTCAGGCGGCAACTGCTGCCACGTGATGCCCGTGAACGAGCACGAACAGGATCCCCTGCAGGCACAGCCGGTCGTCCACCGGCCGCGGTCCCGGGGAGCGCTCCGGCCACGGCGGCAGGACCGGCTCGATCAGCGCCCACAGCTCGTCATCGACCATCCACGGTGCACTCACACCACCACAACGGACGAATCGTCACACCGGACACGGCCCACCAGCCCACAGCCACAAGATCGTGTTACGAGTACTCAGGCGGAGTCGCGCCCGCCATGGAGCAGATCCCTCAGACGGTGATACCGGCTGGAATTTTTCGGCCAGACAGCGGTGATCGGCTTCCCGAACCAGCCAGGGTATGAACAAGATTCCGCCTACCCGCCGAGCGCGGGAGGGGGGTTCAACAGAAATCTCATGAACCAATGCATGATTGTGCTCTTTCGGCGTCGTCATGACTTGTTGGGTCTGCCCTTGTGCGCGCGGTGATCCCGCTTTACTTCGGCACTACAGGAAGAGCCAATGGTCGACATCACCGGCACCGCTGAAACCACCGATACGTTGTCGAGCTCCCGCGGCGACGCGGAACTGCGAGCGAGCAACCGTGCGATCGTGGCGCAGTACATGAATACCCGCGGGGAGGATCGCCTGCGTCGGCACCTTCTGTTCACCGAAGACGGCACCGGTGGTCTCTGGACGACCGAAACTGGGCAGCCGATCGTCATCACGGGCAGAGACCGACTGGGTGACCACGGCCAATGGTCGCTCAAGTGCTTCCCCGACTGGGCCTGGACGAACATCGAGATCTTCGACACGCAGGACCCCAACCAGTTTTGGGTCGAATGCGACGGCGAGGGAACGATCCGCTTCCCCGACTATCCCGACGGCCACTACCGCAATCACTTCCTGCACTCCTTCCTGTTCGAGAACGGGAAGATCAAGCGCCAGCGCGAGTTCATGAACCCCTGCCAGCAGTTCAGGGCTCTGGGCATCGCCGTCCCTCAGGTCAAGCGGGCCGACATACCGACCTGAACGCCGTTCGCCGGGCGTCTTCTTATCAATCAATGGAGAAGGTCGTTATGGGAAACATCCTTGCCGACATCGATAGGGCCCAGGCGCGCCATCAGCCCGAATGGGACAGTCCCTCACAGGTCGAGCTCGTACGAGCGATGCTGTCATCCGTCACACCGCTGGTGACCGCGGCGCAGGTAGAGAACCTCCGCTCCCACCTGGCCCGCGTCGCCACCGGCGAGATGCAGGTGCTACAGGCCGGGGATTGTGCGGAGGACCCAGCCGAGTGCACCGCTGGGCACATTCAAGGCAAGACCGGACTCATCGACCTGCTCGCCCAGAATCTGGAGACCGCCACCGGCAAGCAGACGCTGCGGGTCGGGCGGATCGCAGGGCAGTTCTCCAAGCCCCGCTCCAGCCAGGTCGAAAAACTCGGCGATGACGAACTGCCGTCCTTCTTCGGACACATGATCAACGGGCCGGAGCCCACCCACGAGAGCAGGCGTCCCGATCCACTGCGCATGCTCACGGGCTACATGGCGGCGCGGGAGATCACGACGCAGCTCGGGTGGGTCGGGTCAGCACCTCGGCTTGACGGACCTGTCGTCTGGACCAGCCATGAAGCGCTGCTTCTGGACTATGAGATGTCGATGCTCCGAGAGCTCGACGGCGGTCGGCACCTGCTCGGCTCCACCCACTGGCCGTGGATCGGCGAGCGGACCCGGCAGATCGACGGCCCGCACGTCGCACTGCTCGCCCAGGTGGCCAACCCGGTCGCCTGCAAGGTCGGCCCGTCAATGACCGCCGGCGAGATCGTCGAGCTGTGCGACCGGTTGGACCCGGAGCGGGAGCCGGGCCGGCTTTCACTCATCGTGCGCATGGGCGCCGACCTCGTCGCTGACAGGCTGCCCCGGCTCGTCGAGGCTGTGCAGTCGGCCGGGCACCCGGTGGTCTGGCTCAGCGACCCGATGCACGGGAACACCGATTGCTCGGCTGACGGCACCAAGTACCGGCTCGTGGAAACCGTCGCCCGGGAAGTCCGCGGCTTCCGGCGGGTCCTGGACCTGGCGGGGGTTCCGGCCGGGGGGCTTCACCTCGAGGCGACCCCCGACGACGTGACCGAGTGCGTGCTGGACACGGCCGAGCTGGGGTCGGGCCCCGTCACCAGCCTGTGTGATCCGCGACTCAACACCCCCCAGGCCATCAAGGTGGTCTCGGCGTGGTCCGAGTACTGAGATTCCTAGAGAGGGAGCCTTGTGATGACGGGAATACCGCCGATCGCGCCTTACAGACTGCCGCCGAGGGATGCGCTGCCGGAAAACACCGTGCGCTGGACCGTCGACCCGGATCGGGCGGTGCTCCTCATCCACGACATGCAGAGCTATTTCCTCAAGCCCTTTGAGGACGGCATGCGCAGCGAATTGGTGAGTAACATCGCCGACCTCAAGAAGCGCTGCGGAGCGCTGGGGGTGCCGGTGGCCTACACCGCCCAGCCCGGCGGGATGACGGACCGGCAGCGTGGGCTCCTGAAGGACTTCTGGGGCCCCGGCATGCGCACTGACGAGACCGAACGCGCGGTCGTTCCCGAAATCGAACCCGACGCGGACGACTGGGTGAGCACGAAATGGCGCTATAGCGCGTTCTTCGGGTCGGAGCTGCTGCAGCGCATGCGCGCGCTGCAGCGTGACCAGTTGATCATTTGCGGCGTCTACGCCCACATCGGTGTGCTGTCGACCGCTTTGGAGGCGTTCTCCAACGACATCCAGCCCTTCCTGGTCGCTGACGCGCTCGGCGACTTCTCCGAAGACCGCCACAAGATGACCCTCGAATACGCGGCACGGTGCTGCGCCATGGTGGTCCGAACCGAGGACGTGCTCGCATGAGCGCCCTGCTTGAGCAGGTTCTCGCGCTGGAACTACCCGCCTTCGCGATCATCCACCGTCCCGAAAGCGGTTCCCCCGGCACGCTGGACATCCTGACCGGCCAGGTGACCGAGTTCAAGTCGCTGGACGACATCCCGTTGGCCGACGACTCCGGGCCGGGTCCCGCGCTCGACACGCTGGTGCTCGTCCCCTACCGGCAACTGGCCGATCGCGGCTTCGCCGCGCGGGAGGACGCCACCCCCCTGCTCGCGATGAGCCTCACCGCTCGCGACACGGTGCCGGTCGCCGAAGCACTCGCCGGCTTCCCGCAGGTCCCGACGGAATTGGCCGACGGACACTTCGACGTGGACGACGACGCCTATGCGCAGATGGTGCGCCAGATCGTCACCGAGGAGATCGGCACCGGCGAGGGTGCCAACTTCGTGATGAAGCGCTCGTTCGTCGCGGACATCGGCGACTACTCGCTGACCGGCGCCCTGTCGTTCTTCCGGCGGCTGTTGGAGCGCGAGGAGAAGGCCTACTGGACCTTCATCATCCACACCGGCCGCAACACTCTCGTCGGTGCGACACCGGAGCGCCACGTCTCGCTCGCCGGCGGCACGGCCGTCATGAACCCGATCAGCGGCACGTACCGGTATCCGTCCGGCGGCCCCACCTTGCAGGGGGTCATGGAGTTCCTCGCCGACACCAAGGAGACCGACGAGCTCTACATGGTCCTCGACGAGGAACTGAAGATGATGGCCCGGTTGTGCGATGACGGGGGGCGCGTCCACGGGCCGTACCTGAAGGAAATGGCGCGGCTGGCGCACACCGAATACCTGATCGAAGGCAGGACCAGCCGCGATGTGCGCGAGGTTCTGTTCGAGACGATGTTCGCCCCGACTGTCACCGGAAGCCCGCTGGAGAGCGCCGCCAAGGTCATCTCGCGCTACGAGCCGAAAGGACGCGGCTACTACAGCGGGGTCGCCGCGCTGATCGGACGGGACGCGGCCGGACAGCAGACACTTGACTCGGCGATCTTGATCCGGACGGCCGACATCGATCCCGGCGGCCGGATGAACATCTCCGTGGGGGCCACACTGGTGCGCCACTCCGACCCGATGGCTGAGGCCGCCGAGACCCACAGCAAGCTGGCGACCCTGCTCAACGCGCTCAAGTCCGACCGTTCATCCGGCTACGCGGCCAACCCGGAGGTCCGCGCCGCCCTGGAGCGCCGCAACGAGGGGATCGCGGACTTCTGGCTCCGGGACAACGATGACCGCCCGTCGGCCGGGGCCTCGCTGGACGGCATGAGGGCACTGGTCGTGGACGCGGAGGACACCTTCACTGCGATGCTCGACCAGCAGTTGCGGTCACTGGGGTTGTCCGTGGAGGTCCGCCGCTTCGACGAGCCGTACGACGTGGCGACCTACGACCTGACGGTCTTCGGTCCCGGTCCGGGAGATCCGCGGATGACCTCCCACCCCAAGATCGCCAAGCTGCGGCAGTCGATCGATACCGCGCTGGCGAGTCGCCGGCCGATGCTGGCCGTGTGCCTGAGCCATCAGGTGCTCAGCACGAAGCTCGGCTTCGAGCTGCACCGCCGCGAGGTACCCAACCAGGGCGTACAGCGTGAGATCGAACTGTTCGGCGTGCCCGAACGAGTGGGCTTCTACAACACGTTCGCCGCGCACAGCGCGGTGAGCGAGCGAACCGTCGAAGGGATCGGCGTGGTCGAGCTGAGCCGAGACCAGGAGACCGGCGAGGTGAACGCGCTACGCGGGCCGGGCTTCGCCTCGATGCAGTTCCACGCCGAGTCGGTGCTCACCGTCGACGGCCCGCGCATCATCAGAGAGGCGATACAGGGGGTGCTCGGCCGATGAGAGTGGATGTCGTCTGGTGGGACCTGGCCAGGTCCCACCAGACCGTCGAATCCCTGGAGAAGGATCTTCGTGACGGCTCCGTCGAGCCGTGGCACGAGGTTGAGGGACTGCGCCTGAAGCTGTGGATCGCCGACCGTGAACGCGGCCGTTGGGGCGCGGTCATGTGGTGGGACTCGGACGTTCCGGCAGATCAGCAGCTGCCCCCCAACCGGGCGGCCGAGCTGATCGGGTACGCACCCGACCACCGCGCCAGCTTCGACGTCGCAGCACTGGCCGAGGGGATCGACTCGCTCGGCCTCGCCTTCTCCGCCGGGCCCTCGGTACCGGCACAAGCCCTGGAGCGCCGGTAATGCACCGATACATGGTCGTAGACGCTTTTGCCAGCGAGCCCCTGCTGGGCAACCCGGTCGCCGTCTTCTTCGACAGCGAGGATCTGACCGGTGAGACGATGCAACGCATCGCGAAGGAGATGAACCTCTCCGAGGTCACCTTCGTGCTGCCGACCGAGCAGGACGGCGACGCACGGATCAGGATCTTCACCCCGGTGAACGAACTGCCGTTCGCCGGGCACCCGATGCTCGGCACGGCCTTCGCGCTCGGTCGGACCTGGGGACGCGACAGGCTGCTGCTGGAGACCGCGATGGGTGTCATCCCGTTCGAGCTGGGCACCCGCGACGGCGCCGCGTGGGTCCAGATGGAGCAGCCGGTTCCCAGTTCGAAGCCCTACGATCTCGCCACGGAGCTCCTGGCCGCACTCGGGGTCAGGTCATCGACGGCCCCGGTCGAGATCTACCACAACGGGCCGCGTCACGTTTTCGTGGGGTTGAGCGACGTCGGGGCGCTTTCCGCTCTCCACCCGGATCATCGCGCCCTCTCGCGCTTCCCCGACATGGCCGCAAACTGCTTCGCCAAGGCGGACGGGGGTTGGCGGACGCGGATGTTCTCCCCCGCCTACGGCGTGGTCGAGGACGCGGCGACCGGTTCCGCTGCCGGGCCTCTCGCGATTCACCTGGCCAGACACGGGTTCGCCGAGTACGGGCAGGAGATCAAAATCACCCAGGGCGTGGAAATGGGACGCCCGTCGGTCATGAGGGCGACCGCCGAAGGGGTCGGCGAGTCAGTCAGCTCGGTCCACGTCGGCGGGCACGCCGTCATGGTTGCCGAGGGAACAATCAATGTCTAGCGGGGGGCCTTTCATGGACGCAAGTGGATACGAGTCCCTCAGCGGGAAGGTCGACCTCCCCTTCCCCGAGTACGACAAGCCGCCGGCGGAGCCTCTCCAGCTGGTGCGCAGCTGGCTTTCCCAGGCACGGGAAATCGGAGTCCGCGAGCCCACCGCGCTGGCGCTGGCCACTGCGGACTCCCGCGGCCGCGCCTCCAACCGGGTGGTCGCGATCATCGATGTCACTGACCTCGGTCTGGTGTTCAGCAGCCACAGCTGCAGCCAGAAAGGACGTGAAATCGCTGCTACGGGGTGGGCGTCGGGTTTGCTGTACTGGAGAGAGACCGGTCAGCAGATCATCGTCTCCGGTCCGGTCGAGCTGCTGCCCGACGCCGAGTCGGACGCCCTGTGGTCCGCCCGGCCGATTCCGTTGCACGCCATGTCGACGGTCACCGAGCAGAGCGAGCCGCTGGAGGACGTCGAGGCTCTGCGCGCCAGGGCACGCAGCCTGGAACTGACCGGGGAGCCCCAGCCACGGCCGGAGTTCTTCGTCGGCTACCGGCTGCAGCCCGACGTCGTCGAATTCTGGTCCGCGAGCTCGGACCGCCTGCACCGCAGGCTGCGCTATGACCGCGACGCGCTCGAGTGGCGTACGAGCCGGCTGCAACCGTAGTCCCCGCTCCTTCGACAAACCCTCCTGGCGCTCACCGCCTTTCACGGCTTCGGCGGCATCGTCGTCGTGCCCGGACACACCCGACCCTTTCCATGAGGAAGAAACAATGCCGCCTACCGCAGACCAGATCCTGGATCTTCCGTTCGACGTCCAGCCCGATCCGGACGAGTTCATCCGCGCCGCCATGGAGTGGCACTTCAATCCCGAGACCGGCTGCAAGTTCTGGCTGGACCGAGCCGCTACTCTCGGCTTCGATCCGCGAGCCGATGTCAAGACGCACGAGGACCTCCGGCTCTTCCCGAACGTGGCCGCGGAGCTTCGTGACGTCCGCGGCGAGGACCTGATTCCCAGGGGATACGGAAATCAGCCCGACGTGGTCGGGTTCTTCGAAAGCGGCGGCACCACCGGCGCTCCGAAGCGGGTCGTTCTGATGCGGGACTGGCTTGACCGCATGGTGAGCTGGAGCAACGCGAACCTGGACCGCCACGGTGTGCCGCGCGGAGGGAACTGGCTGGGAGTCATCCCGACCGGGCCGCACGTCGTGGGCACCCTGTTCCGGCAGCACGCCGTGACGCACGGCCGCCACGGCTTCACGATCGACCTCGATCCGCGCTGGGTGAAGCGGCTCGTCGCCGAAGGTCAGTTCGGGCAGGTCGACGCCTACGCCCAGCACCTCATCGACCAGGCCGCCGACGTCCTGCGGACGCAGGACATCGGCCTGCTCACCATCACGCCCCCACTGCTGGAACGGCTGGCCAGGGACGAGAAGCTGGTCGCCCTGGTGAACGAGCGGGTGAAGTGCATCAGGTGGGGAGGCACTCAGATGGACGCCGACTCCCGGCACCTGTTCAAGACCGAGGTGTTCCCCGAGGTCGCGCTGTGCGGCGAGTACGGAAGCACGATGATCATCGGGGTCGCGGGCGAGCGCGCCGGGATCTCCGTCGACGATCCGTGTGTCTTCGACTCGTTCTCCCCCTACGTGACCTTCACGGTCGTCGATCCGAAGAGCCTCGAGCCGGTGTCCTACGGAGAGCGGGGCCGGGTGCTGGTCAACCACGTCAGCAAGTCCTTCCTGCTGCCCAGCAACCTGGAACGTGACCTCGCCACTCGGATTCCTCAGGTGAACGGCTTGGTCGGGGACTCGGTCGCCGACATCTCCACGGTCGCGGTCTTCGAGGACGAGGACGTCATCGAGGGGGTTTACTGATGATCGACCTGCCCGCGCTCGGTGCAACGGGTGCCTACCGCTCCAGGAACATACAGACGGTCACCGATGTGGCAGGCACTGCCCTCGCGGAACTGAGCCTCGTGCCGCCGTTGTACGTCAACCGGACCATGGCGGCGCTGCGCCGGAGCAGCATCATGCCGGCCGACGAACGGGCCGACGCGATGATCCGTGCGGCCAAGCTCTTCGCGACCGCGACGATCGACGGCCTGACCGTCGAGGAGTACCAACACGCTGTCAGCAGGGTCGGTGGCGTCCCGATCTCCTCCGTCGTCACGGCGACCACGACGGTCGCCGAGCGGGTGGCGAAGGCTCATGCGAGCGTCCAGTACGCGCGCCCGCGGGGGGCGGTCGACAACTGGCGCGATCCGCTGACGCGGACCGGGCGTTCGGTGTGGACACGGCGCGGAGACGTGTTCGCCGTGCACGCCGCGGGCAACCACCCCGGCACCCACAGCATCTGGCCGGAGGCACTGGCGCTGGGCTACCGCGTCGCGGTCCGCCCGTCGAGCCGCGATCCCTTCACCCCGCACCGGCTCGTGGCGGCACTGCGGAGCGCGGGATTCGCCGACGACCAGGTGGTGCTCCTGCCCACCGACCACGCCGGTGCCGACGCCATCCTGCACGGCGCCGACCTGGGGATGGTGTACGGCGGCGAAGAGGTGACCCGCAAGTACGGCGAGGCCGCGACGGTGCTGCCGCAGGGGCCGGGTCGGTCGAAGATCCTCATCACGGCCGACGCGGACTGGCGCGAACACCTGGACGTGATCGTCTCATCCGTGAGCGGCCACGGCGGGACCGGATGCGTGAACACGACAGCCATCTTCGTGGAGGGGGACCCGACTCCGCTCGCCGAAGCCGTCGCGGCGCGGTTGTCCGCCGCGACCCCCTTGCCGCCCGAGGATGACAAGGCCGTACTCCCCGTACAGCCGGTCGCGGTCGCCAAGGCGATCGAAACGCACCTGCTCAAGAAGGCGGCCGGCGCCCGGCCCTGGCTCGGCGGCGACGGCGTCGTGGGCGAACTCGGGGACGGGAGCGCCGCGCTGCTGCCCGCCGTCTTCCAACTCGACGATCCGGCCGCTCCGCAGGCAGGTGTGGAACTGCCGTTCCCGTGCGTGTGGATCGCGCCGTGGACACCCGAGGCCGGCACGGAGCCGCTGAAGAACACGCTCGTGCTCAACGCGATGACCCACGACACCCAGCTCATCGACCGCCTGCTCGGCGAGCCGACCATCAGCAACCTGTACCTGGGAAGCCGGCACACCCACTGGATGGATCCCTCGGTACCGCACGATGGCTACCTGGCCGACTTCCTCATGCGGAACAAGGGTGTCATCCGGAACTGAAAGTGGTTCTGGCAACGCTCACGGTCGCACCGTGAGCGCGGTTCCGATGTCGCCCGCGGCGGCTCGCCACCGGGACGCTCCCTCCACAACTCCAACGAGATCGAAAGGGTCCTACCTTGTCCCACTCCGTCGAACCGGCCGACGTCCTGATCGTCGGCGGCGGGTCGGCCGGCGCAGTGCTCGCCGCGCGCCTGAGCGAGAACCCCGCCCGGCGCGTCGTGCTGCTCGAGGCCGGGCCGGACTACGGCCCCACCCGGTTCCCCGACGCGCTGCTCGACGCCAACCGCATCGCCGATCTCGATCACGACTGGGGATACACCTCGCGGGGCGGGCGACTGAGCCCCTCGATGATCGCCCTGCGCGGCAAGGTGATGGGCGGGAGTTCCGCCGTCAACGCCGGCGCCGCCCTCCGCGCCCGCGCCCGCGACTTCGCCCGCTGGGCCGAGAACGGGCTCGACGACTGGAGCTTCGCCGACGTCCTGCCGTACTTCCGCGCCCTGGAAAACACCCCCACCGGCGAGGACGAGTTTCACGGGCGAAGCGGGCCGATGCCCGTGCGCCAACTGACCGACTCCGAGCTGACGCCCGCGCACCGTGGCTTCATCGACGCCGCAGTCGCCCTTGGCCACAAGCGGATCACCGACTTCAACGGTGCCGAGCAGGACGGCGTCGGAGCCTTCGCGGTCAACGTCCTCGATGGGATCCGACAGAACACCGCACTGGTCTACCTCACCGCTGAGGTGCGCGCTCGCCTGAATCTCACGGTGCACGGTGCCGTCACCGTCGACCGGGTCCTGTTCCGCGGTGGCAGTGCGACCGGAGTGGTCACCGCCGACGGGACCGTGCACAATGCCGACGAGGTGATCCTCTCTGCGGGGACCTACGGAAGCGCGGCGATCCTGCTGCGCTCCGGCATCGGCCCCGCCGGCGAACTGGCGTCGCTCGGCATCGAGCCCCTCGCCGACCTACCCGTCGGACAACACCTGCAAGACCACCCTTTCTGCCCCGCGGTCCATGCACTCGCCCCGGGGCGAGGGGAGATGGCTCCGGCCCTCGGCGCACTGCTGTGGACCGCCTCCAGCGAGGCCGCGGACGGTGAACTCGACCTGAACGTCGTCGCCGTGCATCCCAACGGGGCTCCGTTCATGCCCGCCGGCGGCGTCATCGCCCTGTCCACGGCTCTCGTGCTCCCCGACGCGCAGGGCACGCTGCGCCTCGCCAGCCGCGATCCGCTTTCCCAGCCCTTGATCGACCACAACTACCTCGGCACCGAGCGCGACCGCCGACGCATGCTCGAAGGCGTACGAATCGCCCGTGATCTGGCCCGTGACCCGGCACTCGCGCCGTCGCTCGCCGGGCTTCTGATGCCGCGCGAACTGCCCGACGAAGCCGAGGAACTGACGCGGGTGATCGAATCCAACCTCTCCATCTACGGTCACCCCACCTCCACCGCCCCTATGGGTGCCGCCGACTCGCCTCAGGCCGTCGTCGACTCCCGCGGAGCCGTGCACGGAATCGCCGCCCTGCGTGTCGTGGACGCCTCGATCATTCCGTACGTGCCCTCCAGCGTCACCAACCTCACCACGATCATGATCGCCGAACGCATCGCCCACCTCGTCTACAACCACTGATAACCGTAGGCTGCCGAGAGGCCGGCCACTCACCTTGATGATTTTGGGGCCGAGCCCCGAGCCCCGAGCCCCGGGCCCCGCGTTCCTGCACGTCACCGCCGCTTCCCCTGGCTGAACTCGGCGGGAGTTCAGCCAGGGAAGCTCGGCTCGGGCGCGGCGAGCGCCGCATCCGACGGGTGCGGTGGTTCGGCGCACTTCACGCAGGCCAGGCCACGTCATCAGACCTCTGGTCGAGGAAACGAGGCTCACGCTACGGATCTGCGGGAGCCGGGGGTGAGATTCCCCCGGGCAAGCCGACATCTCGCACGCTGCTGAAACCCTGGACTGATCGACTGATGGAGGCTCCGAACCCGCGTCAGGCTGAGTTGCTACGTTTGGGGCTGCTGTGCAGGAACGGACTGCAGGTTTTCAGAGTCCTCTGGACAGGACTTGTTTCGAGCATGCGGATGGAGTCCAGCGCGCTGAGCCTATCGGCCAGGTAGTCATGCAGTTCACTGGGACTCTTGCACAGGACGAGGGCCACCAGGTTGGTTGGGCCGGTGGTAGAGGCCAGGAAGGCTAGTTCCCTGTGTTGGATCAGGGTGCTCGCTACCTGGTTCAGGTGCGCGGGGGCGACAGACATCCACAGCAGGGCTTGCGTGGTGATGCCGTATACCTCCGCACTTATCTCGACGTCGAAGGTGAGCATGCCGCTGGCATGCAAAGCAGCGAGTCGGCGCGTAATCGTCGAGGAAGACTGGCCGGTCTCGGCGGCGAGGTCTGTGTAGCTGATGCGGCCGTTGTTCTGCAACGCGGCCAGCAGGTGCCAGTCCGCCTGGGTCAGGGATGAGCGGAGCTTGGGCTCGTCAGCGTCATCTGACGAGTCGAGTGCTCGGCGTAGTTGTTCCTGCTGCTCGTTGGTGAGAGCGGTAGTGTGCCCCTGCCATGCGGTGGGACCGCCTAAATAGGTGTGCAGCAGGCGGTGCGCCGACACCTCGGCGATGTTGGCCACACGAGGGATCTCGCGGAACAGCAGCGTATGGTGCGCCGCGGAGTTCATGACGAAGCATATTTCGGTTCCCCCGGACACGAGCCGCACCCAGGTGGTGTCGTCCCGCCGAGCCAGGCTGTACGCGACACTCTGAGCGGTGTTCGGGCTGGCCGTGAGCCTCAGAATCCACTTCCCACCTGACGGTTGCCGCGGGTTCACCACCCCGACAACGCGAAGCGACAGCTCGCTGCTCAGCCGCCCGTAGCGACGGGCGACCGTTTGCGTGGAGACGCCCAGAACCTCGGCGATCCGGCTGAACGGCGCCCGACCGTCGATACGCAGGGCATGAATAATACAGTGGTCCAAGTCATCGACTGTGGGGACCGTTGGCTCAGAAAAATCGCCCACTGGCCGTCTAGGACCAGGGGCGCTCAGCAAGGTTTGCGGCACCAGTTTTCCCTCGGGTAGCATGGAGAAGGGAGGGCCTCGTCAATGGACTTGGCTGTCGGAGACGGCGTTTTTCATCACCAGGGCCCCGGCGAGTTCCGTTCCACGGTGATGGTCAGCCAGTTCTCGTGATCGGTCATGCTTTGCCGGACTCGGCGCGCGGGCATGGAGTCGCACAATCGTGGTTCAAGGAATGCGCGTTCGGTGTCACCAGCCTGCCGGCCTCGGACGCGAGACCCAGCGACCTGGCGGTCCGTCAACAGCTGCACTGGTCCGCCGAGTACCGGCACCACGTCTTGGATGACACCTTCGAGGAGGAGCGCCGCCAGGCCCGCACTGCACGCCTGCCTGGGAACCTCTCCACCCTGCACGACCTGGCATTCCAATGCAGCCGCTGCCACTACACCAGCCCCCCGACCAGCTCATGAACTACTACGGACCATGACCACTCGCCGGGGTCCTGACTTATCGCCAGGGCTCGGTCGGCGGAATCCACTAGGTTCAATCTTCGGGCGAGTGTACATGTTCTCGCTCTTCGTGGGTACGGCGGTCCGCCCAGCAGGGAGCTGACGATCAATAACTTCGGTGTTCTGTGGGGTGGTTGGGTCGTAGGAGCCAGGTGTGACGGAGGGGATCGAGACGGCGCTGGTGGAGAGGTTCGCACGGTTGCTGCCGCATCTGGATGAGCGACGTCGGCGTCTGGATACTCGGCGCGGGTGCGCGGGCGCTGGGACCACGGCGGGATCCGGGTGGTGGCGCGTGCCGCAGGGGTTTCGGAGGACACCGTCTCTGCGGGGCGGCTGAACTGGACGCAGGAATGTCGCCCTCGGTGCGCGTGCGTCGGCCCGGGGCGGGGCGCAAGCGGCTGCGCGAGCAGGACCCCGGCCTTGGTAGCCGCGCTCTTGGCGCTGGTGGAGCCCGGGAAGCGCGGAGATCCGGAGTCCCCCTTGCAGTGGACGACCAAGTCGACCCGCAAACTGGCCGCCGAGCTGTCGGCTCAGGGGTACCGCATCGGCGCGGACACCGTGGCCGCCATGCCGCGGACGCCGGCGGGGCGAACGGCTACCGGGTGCGGGTCGAGCACCGCCTGTTCTCCCGGATCAGCGCCAACTGGCGCGGCAGGCCGCTCACCAGCCATGAAGTCGTCGTCAACACCATCGGCGCGACCACGACCCGCACCGGGCTCATCGTCCGCGCCGAACTCGACCCCGGCGCCCACCCGACCGGTACCACCGTTCCCGACCACGTCATGGACCGACTCCCCCTGGAGCCGCACGAGTGGCACGGCACCTGGAACTACAGCATCCGACCCGAACCGCCTGGCCCCGAACCCCCGGCGCCCGCCACCGGAGTTCGGCCGCTTCCCCGCGGGGGACAAGGCCCCCCGTATGGCTGCACCGTCCCAGCCCGACCGGCATGGAGCCCGCCGCCTGGCAGACTCTGCTCGGCCGCTACCGCGACTACCTGAACGAGCACCCGCCGATCATGATCCCCGGCAAGAAGACCGGCCCCGGCACCGGCAGCCACTACCTCTCCATCGCCGACCGCCTCCTGGTCTGCGTCCTCCTCAAGACCCGCTGGTCCCTGCCCCAGCCGCCGCTGGCGTCCCTCCTCAGCGTCTCCAAGGCCATGATCGGCGCCGCCGTCCGCGACGTCGGCCGCGACCTCGCGGCTCTCGGGCACACCGTACCCACTGGTGCCATCACCGTGACCACCGCCGAGCAACTCGCCGCCATCGCCGGACACACCCTCGTCCCGGAGAGCACAAGATCCCGAAGTAATTTTCCGGCAGCTCCCTGGCCTCAGCCTGGGAGCGCAGGAACGTAGCCCAACTCGGTCCGTTACGTCGTGGGGCCGGGTCGATACCGTGCCTCTTGAGGATCTCCCAGACGGTGGAAGGCGCCACCGTGATCCCGGGACCTGCCAACTCCCCGGAGATGCGGCGATACCCCCAGCCGTCGTTCTCGCGGGCCATGCGCAGCACGAGCCTCGCGATCGAGGGATGCCGGCGCGGACGCCCCGGGTTCTTGCGCCGCGATTTCTCCGCCCAGCGTCGTTTCACCAGGTCCGGGTGCCACTTGAGGATCGTCACGGGGTTGACGGGAAGTCAGGCCCGCGTGCCGGGCTCGAGGTATCAGAGCCAGGAACGCGGCGAACAACGCCCGATCCGCCCATGTCAGCTTCGGGCGCGCGGTCACGAGACGCTCGAGCAGCGCGACCTGGTGGCGAAAGAGAAGGATCTCCGCGTCTTTCCAGGCCGCCGAACGCCGTGAGAGCCGCAGCCACACGGGTACCCGCAGCGTCAGAAGAAACACGAATCGTAGACACACAGCCGGCGATCATCGCCGAACCGGCACGAAGACCTGTGCCCTGCGGGTGACCTGCACGGACGGCATTACCGGCAAGCACAGGAGGAGTTGTTCGGCCGCCGCCCGTAGGGTTTCAAGACTGCTTCACCGAGGCTGAGTCGAGCTTCCTTCGCTGAACTCCCGTCGAGTTCAGCGAAGGAAGCGGCGGTGACATGCTGGAACGCGCGGCCTGGGGCTGGGCCCCAGAGTAAACATCGTGAAGACTCGAAGAATTCACGAATAATCGAGGTCAGCCGACCGGCGTCTCACTGGTCGCGATGAGCCTGCGGTATTCCTTGGCGTTCAGGACGAGGTCCTCGTCCGACGGGTCGAAGATCATGCCGTAGACGGAGTGAAAACCCTGATAGTCAAGCTGGCAGAACTCCAGCGTTTGAGCGACCGGGGCGAGGTACTCCTCGAGGGTCCGTCGGGCGAGGCCTTCCGCGGCGTAGGTCTCCAGCTGGCTGCCGACCGTGACGGCCAGCCAAGCCTTCTTGCCCTGCAGCGCGGAGGCGGAACCGTCGAAGGTGAAGGCGAAACCGTGAACCAGCACCGCGTCGAACCACGCCTTGAGCAGCGGGGTTATGTTGTACCAGTAGACCGGGAACTGGAGAACGACGGTGTCGTGCTCGCGCAGCAGCTGCTGCTCGCGTGCGGCATCGATCTTGAAATCGGGGTAAGTCTGGTAGAGGTCGTGGACGGTGACGTTGTCCAAGTCCTTGATCTCGGCGAGCCAGGTGGCGTTGCCGCGGGATTCCGTGAGGTTCGGGTGGGCGACAATGACGAGGGTGCGATTGGTGGTCACTGACTGTTCCATTTCTCGTGTAGGACGCGAACCCGTGTGCGTCCTCACTGTCAATAATTGGCGAGCGGGTCGGCCGTGTCCGCGGTCATGCGTTCTTCTCGAGCGCTTTGAAAGGGCGATCGTTTTCGGACCGAGCGGCTGTGTCTCTGTAAGTAAAGGCGGTCGGTGATCCGAGCGGCGTTTGTCACGCAATATTGACGGACTCGTTCCACCGGAGACCGTCCGGGTGGTGGATATTCACGCGCACCCCCAACGCCCCGGGGGCGTTTCATAGTCCTGGTGATCACGTGAGTCCGCAGGTCGCGGTGGTGCGAGAAGTGCGGGTCGGGCCGTCACGAATGCAGCGAAGCTCCGGTTGAACGGGGTGACCTTCCCAAGTCGCCCTGAAGTGCCGGAGCTTCGGTGTGCCGCCAGTGTGGCACCGTCTGCCTGACCAAGTCGCCCGCTGTGGGCAGCGTGACGGGATTGCCGTTGGTGGAGCGGTTGCGGGTGCTGCCCGATCCGCGGCGGCGTCGGGGGGTTCGTCACCCGTTCGTGGCGGTGCTGCTGGTCGCCGCCTCGGCGGTGCTTGCCGGCGCGCGCTCGTACGCGGCCATCGGCCAGTGGTCCGGGAATGCTCCTCAGCACGCCCTGGCCCGCCTCGGAGCCCGGGTCGTCGGGGCGCTGGGTGTGCGGGTCGCACCGAGTGCCGCCACGATCCGGCGGGTTGTCGGCCTGGTCTGCCCCGGCGGCCTGGCCGACCTGACCGGCGCTGATCCTGCCGGAGCGGACTCGGTGGCCGTCGACGGCAAGGCCGCCCGAGGCTCCCGGCACGGCGAGCTGCCCTGCCCACCTGCTGGCCGCGATGACCGGCGACGGCCGCACCGTCACCCAACTGCGGGTTCCCGACAAGACCAACGAAGTCACCTGCTTCGCCACGCTGCTGGCGCCCTTCGACCTGACCGGGGTCACTGTCACAGCCGACGCCCTGCACACCCAGCGCACACACGCGCGCTTCCTGGTGGAGGAGAAGAAGGCACACTACCTGCTGGTGGTCAAGGCCAACCAGCCCTGGTCGCGACAACGGGTGGCACAGCAGATGCTGTGCCACCCGCCTTCGTTACCCTCCGCAGCCGCGTGCAGTTGAAGGTGGTCGGCGGTGCGGGAGGGTCAGCCCCAAGGAGCGAGGGAGTACACCCAGCGTGGGCGGGCTGCGGATTCTCCCCAGATTCTCCCCAGGGGGCCCTGCAGGCCGTTTCCAGACGTTCGCAAGAGCTAAGTTGATCAACGGTGCTGCTCTGCGGTCTACAGCCAGTCGCGCTTCTTGAAGATGACGTACAGGCTCACGCAGACCACCGCCATCAAGAGGATCGCGAAGGGGTAGCCGGCCGCCCACTGCAGCTCCGGCATGTTCCGGAAATTCATGCCGTAGACGGTTCCCACGAGTGTGGGTGCAAACAAGATGGCCGCCCAGGAGGAGATCTTCTTGATCTCCTCGTTCTGCTCGAAGCCCGCTTCCGCCAGCGCCCGCATCTCGGCGTTCTGCTGCTGTGTCACCAGGGTCGTGTTGACCGCCAGGATGTCGGCCAGGGCCTGCCGGAAGCCGTCCACGCGCTCACTGGTGTGGGTGACGTGGTCGGCTACGTCGCGAAGGTAGCGCTGGAGCTCCTCGTCCGTGCCGTACTTGGCGAAGCCTGCCATGAGGCCGTGCAGCATGCCCACCAGCGGACGGGTGGCGCGCTGGAACTCGACCATCTCGCGGGAGAGTTCGTAGATGCGGCGGGATGCCGCCGGGTCACCGCTGAAGACTTCGGTCTCGATCTCGTCGATGTCGTTCTGGACGCCCGCGACGACCGGGGCGTAGCCGTCGACGACGGCGTCGAGGATCGCGTAGAGCACCGCCTCCGGGCCGAGGGCGAGCAGTTCCGGGTTGTCCTCCTCCATACGGTGGCGGACCGCGGAGAGATCCGGCGCCGCTCCATGGCGGACCGTGATCAGGAAGTCCTTGCCGACGAAGACATGGAGCTCGCCGAAGTCGACCTCCTCAGGGGCGTCGAGATACCGGGCCGCACGCAGGACGACGAAGAGGGTGTCGCCGTAGCGCTCGAGCTTGGGGCGCTGGTGGGCTTCCAACGCGTCCTCGACGGCGAGCTCATGGAGGTCGAACTCCTCTGCCAGCGAAAGGAGTTCGGATTCGGTCGGCTTGTGCAGGCCGATCCAGGCCATCCCGGCCGGTTCCTCGCGCAGCAGGCGGAAGGTTTCGGCGAGCGAATCCGGCGTCGAGACGCGGCGGCCGTCGCGGTAGAGCGCGGCCTGGACAATGCTGCCCTGGTCCTTCTGGACGGGCGCGGAGGCCGCCGCGGGCGGCGGGGGGCCCGGCGGTGCGGATGCGTCGACCTGCTGGGCCGGGTGGCGGCGCCAGGCGTGCTTCTTCAGATTCGGCGTGGGACGTGCCCGTCGGTCGGACATCCTGGTCACCTCCCGTGCGGCGTAGCTGTGGCCCTGCTCAGCGGCCAGGGAGCAGAATATACGGGCTGAATTGCACCGGCATGGCGGAACCGGCAAGAGCGAGGCCCATGATCCCTCAGGACCGGAACCCTGAAGGATTGCGGACAGAAGCTGTCCGCAATGGCGCGTAGCGTGCTGGTCATGGCTTCGAAGACACGCCGCATCCATCCTGAGCTCGGCCCGCGCGCCCTCAACCGCGCCACCCTGGACCGCCAGCTGCTGCTGCGCCGTACGCCGCAGCATCGGATGCCGGCGAAAGCGGCGGTGGAACACCTCCTCGGCCTCCAGGCGCAGAACGTCAAGCCGCCGTACTACGCACTCGCCGCCCGTCTGCACGGATTCCGCCCCCAGGAACTCTCCGCGCTGATGGAGTCGCGCGAGGTCGGGCGCATGGTCACGCTGCGTTCCACGATCCACACCCACACCGCGGCCGACTGTCTCACCCTGCGCCCGTTCGCCCAGGCAGGAGGCCCGGACAGGGAGCTGAAGATGTTCATGAAGCGCCTCGACGGCGTGGACCTCGAGCGGCTTGCCGCATTCGGCAGGGAGCTGCTCGAGGAGCGCCCCCGCCCGGTCAAGGAGCTCCGCGAAGCCCTCCTCGCACAGTGGCCGGACGACGACCCGCTCGCCCTCACCACTGCCGTCCGCTGCATGCTGCCGCTGGTTCAGACCACCCCGCGCGGGCAGTGGGGCACGAGCGGCCAGGTCACCCTGACGACCACGGAGCAGTGGTTCGGCCGGCCCCTGGAAGACGCCCCCGAGCCGTACGCGATCGTACGGCGCTATCTCGCTGCATTCGGGCCCGCCTCTGTGAAGGACATGCAGACCTGGTCAGGTCTGACCCGGCTCCGGGACGCCTTCGAACGGCTGCGCCCCGAGCTGCTCACCTTCCAGGACGAGAACGGCGTCGAACTGTTCGACCTCCCGGACGCACCCCGCCCCGATCCGGAAACCCCCGCTCCGCCGCGCTTCCTCCCCGAGTTCGACAATCTGCTGCTTTCCCACGCCGACCGCAGCCGGGTCGTCCCCGCCGGCTTCCGGGCGCGGACGTGGAAGGGCAATCAGGCCTACCGCGTCTTCCTCGTCGACGGCTTCCTCGCCGGGGTCTGGAAGCTGGAGGAGACCGGGGACTCGGCCACCCTGACCGTGGAGCCCTTCGTGGAACTGACGCGGGAGCAGCGCGCTGCCGTGGCCGGGGAGGGCGAGCAGATGCTCGCCACCATGAGCCCGGCAAAGGCGCTCGACCTGCGGTTCGGGGACGTCACGGGCTGACCGCCCCGCTCCGGCCGCGGCCCGCCGCCACCCCAGGGACACGCCGCGTTGGGCTGCCGCCGACGCGCCACCTCCCTGCCACGCTTCTTCGGGGTCTCCGAGTCGTGCGCGTACGCCGTAGCCGGCCGGGCGCTCCAGCAACCCGCCGAACAGCGGGGCGAGTTCGTCACCCGGCCCTTCGTCAGGGTGTGCAGGGTGATGTACCGGTCGATGCTCGGCGCAAGCCGGGCCGCACGGGCCGCGTCATGGACGAGGGCGCTGCGCCGGTGCTCGTAGTGGGCCCGCCCCGGGCTTACGAGCCGACGCCCCGCCACAGAAGATCCCCGACGCTCGCACGCGGCGTGGGACGACTGCCGGCGGGGCACGGGCGAACGGCTCGCGCGCCAAGGCGCGGAAGGACCGTGCGGGTGGGGGCGGTCCCCGCGAGTGCCACGCGCTCGTGAGAAGCGACGCCCGGGGGCGCGGTGTTCGTGGACCCAGGGTCCACCGTCACCGTGGTCACGCCCAGCGGCTCGGAGAGCGCGCGCAGCGCCGGCTCCGCCAGCCTCACCCACGACTGGTCCTCACCCAGGACGGCCTTGAGGCGTCGCTCGCTGGTGAAACCGACGGCGGTGCGTACACCGAGCGGTGTGCGCATGAAGCGCATCTGGTGTCCCCCGGCAGATCCGAGCCGAACTGGTACGAACAGCGGCCCTGCCGGGCGAGGTTCGTCGGGGTCCGCTTCCTCGATGAGGAGGCTTTCCATGGGTGCCCTCCGGGATGAGTTCCGAGTGCCGTACATGCGTACCGGCACTTCGAAGCTTTGCCCGCGGCCCGCTCAGGCGGTGCGGAGCGGCGGAATCATTGACGCGTCACTGATCCGGACGAGGCACCCTTTGACGCTCTCCTGACGACGGGCCGCCGTGTCAGTCCGCGCGCCCCGTCGCCGCGACCGCCACCCCCAGCCCGATCATCGCGACGCCGCCCGCGCCGCCGACCAGCGAGAGCCGCCGCTCGGAGCGGGCGAACCAGTTGCGGGCCGCAGCCGCGCCGAGGCCCCACAGGGTGTCGGTGACCAGCCCGATGCCGATCGGGACCAGGCCCAGAAGCAGCATCTGCATGGGCACATGGCCCTGCGAGCGGTCCACGAACTGCGGGAGCACGGCGGCGAAGAACACGATGCCCTTCGGATTGGTGACACCGACCACCACGCCGTCCACGACCGTCCGCAGAAGCCGCCGTGGCTGCCCCGTCCGCCCTGCCTGACCTCCGGCGGTGGATGCCATCGCGGAAGCCGTCAGTTTCCCACGGTGCCGGAACGCCTGAACGCCCAGATGGACCAGATACGCGGCGCCCGCGAGCTTCACGGCGAGAAACACGGTCACCGAGCGCTCGACAAGTGAGCCGACACCGAGGGCGACGGCGACCACGAGGACGTACGACCCGAAGACATTGCCGAGGACCGTCGCGAGTGCCGTACGCCGCCCGTGCGCCAGTGCCCGGCCGATCACGAACAGCACGCTGGGCCCCGGAATCACGATCACCAGCACCGACATCGCCGTGAAGGCGAGGATCCTGTCCGCCGACACCATCTCGTACACCCTTCCCTGAAGGCCGCGCCGCGTACGACCGCCGCCCGTCACCGCGACCGCGCACTGTCACACGTGACCGCATGCCGTCACCCCTCACACGTCACCGTGTGCTGTCACTCCTCACGGCAGCAGCCCGGCCCGCCGCGCCGCCACCACCGCCTCCAGGCGGGTGTGCGCGCCCAGCTTGCGCATGGCGGAACGCAGATAGGCCTTGACCGTCTCCGGCCTCAGGCCCAGGCGGTCGGCCGCTGCCGCGTTGGTGGAACCCGTCGCGACGCAGGCAAGCACATCCAGCTCCCGCGGCGCCAGGGCCGGGCCCGCCGCGTCTGCCCGCGCGCCCGCGCCGGCCAGGCGGTCGCACACCGAGAGCAGCTCCGCGCGCAGCGACGCGTCGACGCTGCGGGCGGCAAGGGCGCGAAGTTCGGAGTGGATCTCACGGACGTCCTCCCGGACGCCCGCCCGCCCGGGCGACTCCGGCTCACGGGACGCCGCCACCAGCCGCCGTCCCTCGTCCCGTACGACCAGTCCCTGCTCCACGTCCCGCGCGGCCGCGACGGCCGCGTCGAGGACCCGGTCGCCCAGCGGCAGCGGCCGGCGCAGCGCTCCGTACAGCACACCCCGTACCTTCCTGCGCACGACGACGGGCACCGCGAGCACCGATCGCAGGCCCTCCGCCGCCACCGCCGTGTCGTACTCGTGGCTGATGTGCCGGGCGGTGCGGTAGTCGGCCACGGCGCAGGGGCGGGACAGTGCGATCGCCTTGCCGCCGAGTCCGCTGCCCGACGAGATCGCCAGTCCGCGCAGTGCGCCGGTCACGGCGCCGTTCAGCTCGGCGATCCGCATCTGACGTGGCTCGTGCAGCAGACCGCCGAAGGCGATCTGCAGTCCTGTGTCGCGGCGGAGCCGGAGCAGTGCCGTCCGTATCTCTCCCGCGTCCTCCGCCGAGGGTGAGGTCGCTGAAGTCATGCGATTCCGGTCCTCCCGACGGCACGGCACCCCCGTACGGGGGTAGTGAGACTTGCGTCACCGATTACACGATGCCCATGACCGGTCCCGCAATGAGGAGGACACATGACGGCAGGCGGAGAGACGGAGAGGTTCCGGGCCGCCCGGGACTTCCTGCTCGAGCACCGGGAGGACTACGCGACGGCGTACGAAGGGTTCGCCTGGCCGCGCTTCGAGCGGTTCAACTGGGCGCTGGACTGGTTCGACGTGATCGCCGACGGCAATGAGCGGCCGGCGCTGCACATCGTCGAGGAGGACGGTGCCTCGGTCCGTCTCAGCTTCGCCGAGATGAGGTCCCGCTCGGACCGCGCGGCCAACTGGCTCCGCTCCCAGGGCGTCCACGCCGGCGACCGCATCCTCGTGATGCTCGGCAACCAGGCCGAGCTCTGGGAGACGGCCCTCGCCGCGATGAAGCTACGGGCCGTCGTCATCCCGGCCACCCCGCTGCTCGGCGCGGTCGATCTGCGGGACCGGGTCGAGCGGGGACAGGCGCGGCACGTGATCGTCCGGTCCGAGGACACCGCCAAGTTCGACGACGTGCCGGGTGAGTACACACGGATCGCCGTGGGAGGGGCGCCGGACGGCTGGCGGTCGTACGAGGAGGCGTCCGAGGCCCCGGAGAACTTCGAGCCCGACGGCCCCACCCGGGCCGAGGACCCCCTGATGCTCTACTTCACCTCCGGCACCACGGCCCGGCCCAAGCTCGTCGAGCACACCCATGTCTCGTACCCTGTCGGCCACCTGGCCACCATGTACTGGATCGGGCTCGTGCCCGGGGACGTCCACCTCAACATCTCGTCACCCGGCTGGGCCAAACACGCCTGGTCGAACCTCTTCGCGCCGTGGAACGCGGAGGCGACCGTGTTCATCCACAACTACAGCCGCTTCGACCCGGGTCGTCTCATGGCAGAGATGGACGATGCGGGCGTCACCAGCTTCTGTGCCCCGCCCACCGTGTGGCGGATGCTGATCCAGGACGACCTGAGCCGGCTGCGCACGCCCCCGCGCGAGGTGGTCGCCGCCGGGGAGCCGCTCAACCCCGAGGTCATCGAGACCGTTCGCCGTGAGTGGGGCGTGACGATCAGGGACGGCTTCGGGCAGACAGAAACCGCCGTCCAGGTGTCCAACAGCCCCGGGCAGCTGGTCAAGGCGGGCTCCATGGGGCGGCCCAGCCCCGGTTATCGCGTCGAGCTCCTCGACCCCGTCAGCGGTAAGCCGGGTGCCGACGAGGGCGAGATCGCCCTCGATCTGTCGGACGTGCCGGTGGGCCTGATGACCGGCTATCACGGCGACCCGGAGCACACGGCCGAGGTGATGGCCGGCGGCCACTACCGCACCGGCGACATCGGTTCGCGCGACGCCGACGGCTACATCACCTACGTCGGTCGCGCCGATGACGTCTTCAAGGCGTCCGACTACAAGATCTCGCCGTTCGAGCTGGAGAGCGCGCTGCTGGAGCACGAGGCGGTGGCAGAGGCAGCGGTCGTACCCGCACCCGATCCGGTGCGCCTGGCCGTTCCCAAGGCGTACGTGGTGCTCGCCGAGGGCTGGGAGCCGGGTGCCGAGACCGCGAGGGCGATCTTCGCGCACTCACGCGCGGTCCTCGCACCGTACAAGCGCATCCGGCGTCTCGAGTTCGCCGAGCTGCCGAAGACCGTCTCCGGGAAGATCCGCAGGATCGAGCTGCGCGAGCGCACCGCGCAGGGCAGCACGGTCGAGTACGACGAGGGAGATCTGCGATGACACGACCGACGACGGTGTCGTACACGCACGGTACGGGCACGGTCGCGCTGCTCGGCGACACGATCGGCCGCAATCTGGACCGGGCGATCGCCGCCCACCCGGAGCGGGAGGCGCTGGTCGACGTACCGTCCGGGCGCCGCTGGACGTACGCGCAGTTCGGTGCGGACGTGGACGAACTCGCGCGGGCGCTGCTCGCGCGCGGGGTCGCCAAGGGCGACCGGGTCGGCATCTGGGCGGTGAACTGCCCGGAGTGGGTGCTGGTGCAGTACGCCACCGCCCGCATCGGCGCGGTCATGGTGAACATCAATCCGGCGTACCGGGCCCATGAGCTCGAATACGTCCTGCGCCAGGCCGGGATCAGCATCCTCGTCGCCTCCCTCGCCCACAGGACGAGCGACTACCGTGCACTGGTCGACCAGGTCCGCGGCAACTGCCCTGCGCTGCGGTCCGTGCACTACATCGGTGACGACAGCTGGACGGAGCTGGTCTCGTCCGCCGCAGCCGTCGCGCCGGAGGAACCGGCCGCCCGCGAGGCGCAGTTGTCGTGCGACGATCCGGTCAACATCCAGTACACGTCCGGCACCACCGGATTCCCGAAGGGCGCGACGCTCTCCCACCACAACATTCTCAACAACGGCTACTTCGTGGGGGAGATGATCGCCTACACGGAGCAGGACCGGGTCTGCATTCCGGTTCCCTTCTACCACTGCTTCGGCATGGTCATGGGGAATCTGGCGGCCACCTCGCACGGCGCTTGCATGGTGATCCCGGCGCCGTCCTTCGAGCCGGCCGCCACCCTGCGGGCCGTGCAACAGGAGCGCTGCACCTCGCTCTACGGTGTGCCGACCATGTTCATCGCCGAGCTCAACCTCCCCGACTTCGCCGCATACGACCTGAGTTCGCTGCGCACCGGCATCATGGCGGGCTCACCGTGCCCGGTGGAGGTGATGAAGCGGGTCGTCGCCGAGATGAACATGGCGGAGGTGTCCATCTGTTACGGCATGACGGAGACATCCCCGGTCTCCACCCAGACGCGGCGTGACGACGACCTGGAACGCCGCACCGGTACCGTCGGCCGGGTGCTCCCGCACATCGAGGTCAAGGTCACCGACCCGGTCAGCGGCATCACGCTCCCGCGTGGCGAGGCGGGCGAGCTGTGCACCCGCGGCTACAGCGTGATGCTCGGCTACTGGAACGAGCCCGAGAGGACCGCCGAGGCGATCGATCCGGGCCGCTGGATGCACACGGGCGACCTCGCCGTCATCCGGGAGGACGGCTACGTCCAGATCGTCGGCCGTATCAAGGACATGATCATCCGCGGTGGCGAGAACGTGTACCCGCGCGAGATCGAAGAGTTCCTGTACGCCCATCCGAAGGTCGCCGACGTCCAGGTGGTCGGCGTACCGGACGCGAAGTACGGCGAGGAGATCCTGGCGTGCGTCATCCCGCGTGACCCGGCCGATCCGCCGACGCTCGACGATCTCGCCTCCTTCTGCCGCGAGCAGCTGGCGCACTACAAGATCCCGCGGCGGCTGGAGATCCTCGACGCCTTCCCGATGACGGTGAGCGGCAAGGTGCGGAAGGTGGAGCTGCGGGAGCGTTACGGCTGAGCGGGCGTTTCGGCTGGGCGGGGGATACGGCTGGGGGTTACGGCCGAGTGGGCGTCACGTCCGGGCGAGCTCCCGCCTCATGGAGACGCGTGGCCAGCGGTCCAGACCGTGCTCGGCCTCGGCGTGCCGTATCTCCCTCAGCCCGTCGGTGAGTTCGTCCTCACCGAGGACACGGAAGCCGAGCCGCGCGTAGTAGGGCGCGTTCCACGGCACATCGGTGAACGTCGTCAGGGTGAGCGCGGTCAGACCCTCGGTCGCGGCCACGTCGGCAAGATGGTCGATCAGGCGGCGGCCGAGTCCGCGACGTGCGAAGTCCGGGTGGACGGACAGCTGCTCGATATGGGCTGCTCCGTCGACCGGGTCGCTGATCAGGTAGGCCACGGGCCGGTCGTCGGCGTCGTCCGCCGTCACCCACGCGCCTCCGGTCAGGCGGTAGTGCTCCAGGACCTCGACCGAGGGTGGTTCGTCGTCGGCGATCGTGGCCATGCCGAGAGAGCGGAAGGGCTCGCCGGCCGCCCTCTCGATGTCCTGGAGCAGGGGAAGGTCGGCGACAGCTGCCGGACGGATGCGCATGCGGTGAGTATCGCTCACAGCCCGCAGAAGCGCCCCGTGTTGATGACTACCTGCCTGCGCGCTCGCGCAGCGGCAGCAGAGTGACGCGCCCGTCCCCCGTCCCGCGGCTCGTGCCCCCCGAATGGGGGGTGTCCTGTGGAGGGGGCCCTGGGCGAGGGTACGCGGACGGAGGGCCAACTCGCTGTCGCCGCCGTACGGGACGCCGCCCCGCCACCTGTGCCGCAAGGCGCACCACCCGCCTCCCGGTCAGGCGCCGGCCCCCGCCGACAGCAACTCCTCCGCAGGGCCGTTCACCGGCTGCGGCGTGCCCGTGAGGTCCATGACGAACAGGGGGACACCGAGGTCGTCGGCGCGGGAGCGGGCGTCGGCGGCGTAGCCCGCGAGGGAGAAGAACACGCTCATGGACGACGAGTTCATCCCGTTCAGCCAGAGGCACTCCACGGCGCGCAGCGTCGCCGGCCGGGTGCTGGGCTCGACCTGGGCGATGAGGCCCGGCCCGCGCAGATCGATCCCCTGAGCGGTCCGCTCCTCCGGCCGGACCACCTCCTGGAAGCCGAGCCACCGCAGATACAGCGCGGCCGCGGTCACCGCGTCCCGGGCGGTGCGGATGGTGACCGGATGGAATGCGGGACGCGGCGGGGACGCCGTACGCGGCAGCGGGATGTGCGCGGGACGGCCCGCAATGCCGCCGGAGGCGTCCGGGCCGGCCGCGGGCGACGATCCCTGCGCCCCGGGCGGCGGAAGGGACCCCGCCGCGCCCGAAGCCGCCGACTTCGTGCGGGGCGACGCGGACGCCGAGGAGGCCGGGGTCGCCGTCACCGGACGTACCGGGACCCGCAGGACCGTCCCGCACGGGCAGCCGAGCTCGGGCTGGGGCCACTGGTCCTGGCGTCCGCAGGCCAGACAGCGGACCGTGACCCAGTCGTCGGTCCAGGTACGGTGCCGGATCGGCTCCGCCGGAGCGCCCCGCATCAGTGGTGGGGCGACCGGCGCACCGCACGCGCACGGGTAGACGGGCGCGGCGAACGTGTGGGTGCGGCGGCAGACCGAGCAGCGAACCGGTACCTGATCTCCCATCTCTGTCCCCCCTCAGGCCTTTTCGGCTCTGCGGCGCTGTCGCGCCTTGGGGACCATCGTCCACCAACCGTGAGCCCTTGGGGAGAGAGTTCGGCCATCCCGCTCCCGAGGCCCTGACCGCTTCCCTTGACGCCGCCTGGCACGCGCCATACATTGATTCCGAATAGTAGAAACAAACTTCCGTATGATGGAATAGGCACGGAATCGATGCTCTCAGGTGGCGCGACAGAGCCCGATCCGCCAGGTCGAAGCAGGAGCTCCCATGCCTCGTATGACCGCCGCCCGAGCGGCAGTTGAGATCCTCAAGCGCGAAGGCGTCACCCAGGCGTTCGGTGTGCCGGGCGCGGCGATCAACCCCTTCTACAAGGCCCTCCAGGAGGGCGGAGGCATCGACCACACCCTCGCCCGCCATGTCGAGGGCGCCTCGCACATGGCCGAGGGGTACACCAGGACGGCCCCCGGAAACATCGGGGTCTGCATCGGTACGTCAGGACCCGCCGGCACCGACATGATCACCGGTCTCTACTCCGCGACCGGTGACTCGATTCCGATCCTCTGCATCACCGGCCAGGCGCCCACCAGCGTGATCCACAAAGAGGACTTCCAGGCCGTCGACATCGCCGCGATCGCCAAACCGGTCACCAAGGCGGCCACGACCGTCCTGGAGGCCGCTCAGGTCCCCGGCGTCTTCCAGCAGGCCTTCCATCTGATGCGCTCCGGCCGGCCGGGACCGGTCCTCATCGACCTGCCGATCGATGTCCAGCTGACCGAGATCGAGTTCGATCCCGAGACGTACGAGCCGCTTCCGGTCTACAAGCCGTCCGCGACACGCGCCCAGATCGAGAAGGCGCTCTCCTTCCTCCTGGAGTCCGAGCGCCCGCTGATCGTCGCCGGCGGAGGCGTCGTCAACGCCGACGCCTCCGGCCTGCTGGTCGAGTTCGCGGAGATCACCGGCACGCCCGTCATCCCGACCCTGATGGGCTGGGGCACCATCCCCGACGACCACGAACTGAACGCCGGGATGGTCGGCCTGCAGACCTCGCACCGCTACGGCAACGCGAACTTCCTGGAGTCCGACTTCGTCCTCGGCATCGGCAACCGGTGGGCCAACCGCCACACCGGTTACAAGCTCGACGTCTACACCCGCGGCCGCACGTTCGTCCATGTGGACATCGAGCCCACCCAGATCGGCAAGATCTTCCCCCCGGACTACGGCATCGCCTCGGACGCCAAGGCTGCCCTGGAGCTCTTCGTCGAGGTCGCGAGGGAGCTGAAGGCCGAGGGCAGGCTGCCCGACCGCTCCGGCTGGGTCGCCTCCACGCAGGAGCGCAAGGCCACGCTTCAGCGCCGAACGCACTTCGACGACGTGCCCATGAAGCCGCAGCGCGTGTACGAGGAGATGAACAGGGCCTTCGGCCCCGAGACGCGCTACGTCACCACGATCGGCCTGTCCCAGATCGCCGGCGCCCAGATGCTGCACGTCTACAGGCCGCGCCACTGGATCAACTGCGGCCAGGCGGGGCCGCTGGGCTGGACGATCCCGGCCGCACTGGGTGTCGCCAAGGCCGACCCGGAGGCCCAGGTCGTGGCGCTGTCCGGCGACTACGACTTCCAGTTCATGATCGAGGAACTCGCGGTCGGTGCCCAGCACCGGATCCCGTACGTCCACGTCCTGGTGAACAACTCCTACCTGGGCCTGATCCGTCAGGCGCAGATCGGCCTGGACATCAACTTCCAGGTCAATCTGGAGTTCGAGAACATCAACTCGCCGGAACTGGGCGTCTACGGCGTCGACCACGTCAAGGTCGTCGAGGGTCTCGGCTGCAAGGCCATCCGCGTCACCGAGCCGGACGACCTGCTGCCGGCCCTCGAGGAGGCCAGGAAACTGGCCGCCGAGTACCGCGTCCCGGTCGTCGTCGAGGCGATCCTGGAGCGGATCACCAATATCTCCATGAGCCGCACCGCGGACATCAGCGACGTCTCCGAGTTCGAGGAACTCGCCACCGAGCCGGGCCACGCGCCCACCGCGATCCGGCCCCTCGTCTGACGGCGGCCGCAGCGGGTGAGCGGCGGCCCCCGCCCCGGGACGGCGGGGCGGGGGCCGCTTCATGTGCCGGTCCGGGTACGGGCCGTGTCAGCCCTGACAGACCCCACGGGCATGGTCGAAGGTGGCGGTCGCCTGCGCGTACCTCCACTGCGGGGTCAGCAGCTCGGCGTCGAGCTGACCGGCCGCCTCCGGGCTCTCCACGATGTAGCCGAAGTCCTGCAGCCAGGAGGGATAGAGGTTCTTCGACCCGATGTAGAAGGCCGAACCGTCCACCGACACCAGCTTGTGGTGCTGTGCGTAGGGCTTCCCGTCGGCCCATGTGGCGCTGTCGGAGCCGCGAGCGCTCGCCAGCTGCAGGTTGCCGCACATCGCCGCCGTCGCGTCCTGGCGGCCGCCGGTGATCAGCGCGAGGCGGCTGCGCAGCACATCGCTGATCTCGTTCAGCGACTTGATCTGCGAGTAGCCGCCGCTGCCGACCGCACCGCGGTTGGCCGGGTCGCTGACGACGATGCGGACCTTCACGCCGGCGGCCATCTTCGCCGCGAGGGCGTCGTAGAGGCGAACGTCGTACCGCGGGAGCGGAGGACACGTGGCGTTGAGATCCTGCTGGGAGATCTCGATGTGGCTCTTCGCGCTCCCGATCAGCGCCCGCAGGGCGCTCTCCTCCGGGTTGACCGTGTCGTAGTCGCGGTCGGCGTTGGTCCGGTCGGGCAGGCCGATGACGCACTTGGTGTCGGACGCGGTCGGCAGCGCCGGCCGGAACGCCGACGACGGGTCCGACACGCTGATTCCGACCCCGAGGCCGCCGACGGCGATCACCGGAACGTTCCCGGTCGCCGGGGTCCGGGCGGGGTCGGTCTCCTTCTCCATCGCCGGCATGCACTCGGCGCCGGGCGACGAGGCGAACCAGACCTTGGCGAAGTTGCTCCTGTTCCGGCACGTCCAGTCCCAGAGCCGGTCCAGGTACCTGCCGGCGGAGCCCGCGGCGGGACCGGTGAGCGCGAGATCGACGTCTGACACCGGGTGGGTGGTGTCGATGTAGTCGCCCTTCCAGCTGTTGATGCCGCCGGTGATCGCCGACCGGCCGTCCACCACCAGGAGCTTGGAGTGGTTCCACGAGAACGCGGTCTTGGAGGTCGTCATCGACGCGACGTTCAGGGTGATGTCGTCGGCGGCCTCGCCGAGCTTGGACCTCAGCTCGTCCCGGTACTTCGACGGCACGACGTTCATGTGGTAGATCGGCGCCGCCCCGACGAGAACGCGCACCTTGAGCTTGTTGCCGGCCCCCGCCGAGCGCTTGAGGCCCGCGACGATCGCGTCCTGGAACGCCCCGTCGGGAAACGGCGCCAGGGTGGATATGTCGACCGTGCGGGTGGCCTGCGAGATGTTCTCGGTCATCTTCGCCAGCAGCCGCCGGGTGCCGGAACGGTCGGCACAGGTCGCGTCGCCCCAGCAGCCGGGGGTCTGCAGCAGCCAGCCGGCGGGGCCGCCGGAAGAGCTGTCCAGCCTGTTGCCGCCGGTGCGCTCCCACACCTGGCCTTCGAGTCCTGGTGACACCTGCCGCAGCGTCTCCTCGACGGCGTCGAGATGCGGCGCGGGCGATTCGGCGGAAGCGGGGGCGGCGGACAGGACGGAGACCGCCAGGCCAAGGACGGTTGCGGTTCCCGCGAGACGGGTTAAGCGATGGAGCCGGGGGCGGGCCAATTCGGGATCCTTATCGGTGGTCGGGTCTTCCTGGCATGTTGAACAGGCGCGGCACAGCCGGGCAGCACGCGGCCGTCCACGGGCCGGCAACGGCGCGGTGGTTGATCAACTCCACGAAGTTACCAGCCAGTCGGAATGCGGTCCGCACGGTGACCACGCGGCGGGAGGCTGGTGCGCGGGGGGTGTGCGGGGGGTGTGCGGATGCGCGATGAGTTTCGCGGCCGGCCGGAGTCTTCACTCCCGTCACCGCGACCGCGGACGACCACTGCCGGAAGGACGACAGCCATGGCCACCACCCACACCCTCGATGTCCCCGGCGCGCGCCTGCACTACGAGGTGCGCGGCACGGGACCGCTGCTGCTGGTGATGGGGGCGCCGATGGACGCGGGGGCGTTCGCCCCGCTGGCCGAAGCGCTCGCCGACGACCACACCGTCGTCACCCACGACCCACGGGGCATCTCCGGGAGCATCCTCGACGACCCGGCGCAGGACTCCACCCCCGAGCTGCGGGCGGATGACGTCGCCGCCCTCCTGGACGCGCTCGGAGCCGAGTCCGCCGACGTGTTCGGCAGCAGTGGCGGCGCGGTGACGGGGCTCGCGCTCGTCGCGCGGCATCCCGGGCAGGTACGGACCCTCGTCGCGCACGAGCCTCCCCTGCTGGAACTGCTCCCCGACGCCGACGAGCAGCGTGCCGCGACCGACGACATCATCGCGACGTACCACCGGGAAGGCGTGGGGCCCGCGTGGGGGAAGTTCATGGCCAACGCCGGATTCGTCGGCGCGGACGGCTGCGCCCCCACTCCGGCGCCGCAGCAGCCCTCAGCTCAGGACCTTGCCAACAGCGCCCGCTTCTTCGCCCATGAGCTCCGGGGCACCGCCGGTTACGCGCCCGACATCACCGTACTGACGGCCGGCCCGGCTCGTGTCGTCGTCGGCATCGGCGTCGCCTCGGGCGGGCTGCTCACCTACCGGACGTCCGAGGCACTGGCCCGACAACTGGGTTCTTTGCCGGTCGAGTTCCCCGGCGACCACGGCGGCTTCCTCGGGCAGCCCAAGGAGTTCGCCGAGGCGCTGCGGGATGCGCTGGCCTGACAGGAGGGGGATGCGGTGACGAGCCGGCGACGGACCGGTCCCGTCGCAGTGCGGCGGGACCGGCCCGGACGGCGCACGGCACAGACAGGTTGGCGAAGGCCACGTCCCAGGTGTTGTCGACCGGCAGGCGGTGGAGGCATCGAGGTGCCCATGGTCGGCAGTGCACGAGACGGCCCCGAACCAGAGGCTCCTTGCGGCAGGAACGCCCGGGGTGAGCAAGGCTGTTCACATGAACTGCGGCATGCACCGGCCAGGTCAGGCCACCGGCGCGGCGGGCGCGGTCACCAGGCCGGTGTCTCCGCCTCGTGCCCGGTCGCGCACATCGGCGACCGTTTCGTGAGGCACTCCGAGCGGTACGGCGCTGACCTCGGAGAGACGCGTGAACTGCTCCGGGGTGAGCTCGATGTCGAGGGCGCCGAGGTAGCTTTCGAGCTGGCCGAGGTTCCGCGGCCCGATGATGGGGATGAGTGAGGTCGCCGCGCGCGCCGCCCGCTCGCGCAGCCAGGTCACCGACACCTGTGCCGGCGTCGCGCCCGTCTCCCCGGCGATCGCCAGGACGGTATCGACGACCGCGGTCTTCTGGTCCGTGTCCTCGGTGTGCACGAGCCGCTTCAGATCGGTGAGCCGGCCCTCGGTGCCGCCCCGGTACTTGCCGGTGAGCAGTCCGCCGCCGAGGGGGGACCACAGCGCGGCGCCGAGTCCGAGGCTCTCGGCCATCGGCAGCAGCTCGCGCTCGGCCGTCCTCTCGACGAGGCTGTATTCGACCTGGATGCCGACGACCGGCGCCCAGTTCTTCAGGTCCGCGAGGGTGGCGGCCAGGGGGACCCGCCATGCGGGGAAGTCGGACAGGGCGCCGTGGAGAATCTTGCCCGAACTCACCAGATCGTCGAAACCGCGCAGGATCTCCTCCATCGGTGTCAGGTCGTCGGGGAAGTGGACCCAGTACAGGTCGACGTAGTCGGTCCCGAGACGCTTCAGGCTCGCCTCAAGAGAATGGATCATGTTCTTGCGGCTGTTGCCGGTCTTGGAGATGTCGGGCTCCTGCGTAGCCCCGTTGGTGAATTTGGTGGCCAGGACGAAGTGGTCGCGGTCCGCGGCGAGGGGCCGGCTCAGCAGTGTTTCCGACTCGCCGAACTGGTAGCCGTCCGACGTGTCGATGAAGGTGCCGCCGGCTTCGGCGAACCTGTCGAACATCCTGCGTGCCTCGTCGGGCTCGGCGCCGGCGCCCCAGCTGGTGCCGAAGTATGCGGCACCGAGCGCGTACTCCGAGACGCGCAGTCCGGTGCGGTGTCCGAAGGTTGTGTAACGCATGGAGTCTCCCTGGTGTGGAGCTGGGATCCGTTCCTTGGTTCATCCCTGCGATTCGGTTCATTATGGAATCTTCATGCATGTTCCCCCTATTACCGTATCTTTCGCTCGAACGATGGCGGGCTGTGCCGGTGGGAGCGTGGGGTGGTGAGGGTGCCCGCCCGAGCCCGGCTCTTCGTACCTGCTGATGCGGCGCAATTCCGGCGCCCGGTGCGCACTGGATGCGCAGATCCGGGATCTGGTGCGCAACGATTCCGGAACGTGGCCGGCGGCCTGCGGCGGGATGCGGTCCTTGGTGGGCCGTGCTGCACTGAAAGGGCAGACGTGATGGCGTGCGCGCGTGGTGGTGGGACGAAACGGCCGATCCTCAGGGTTCGGAAGGGGCGTCCAGATGAAGATCATCGTGGATCTCACGCGGTGTCAGGGTTACGCCCAGTGCGCTTTCGCCGCGCCGGATGTGTTTGCCATACAAGGGGACGAGGCGCTGCTGTACGACACCGATCCGGACGACGCTCAGCAGGAGAAGGTCGTGCGGGCCGCGGCGGCCTGCCCGGTCCAGGCCATCTTCCTCGACCGTGAGGACGCCGGGAACCGGCAGCCGGCGTCCGAGACGCGCGTGGCTGCCCCCAGCCCTGGGGAAACGTTCAAGCGTGCAGGGCGCATCGTCATTGTCGGGGCGTCCCTGGCCGGCCTGCGGGCTGTGTGACGCTGCGCCGGGAGGGCTTCACCGGCTCGCTGACCGTGATCGGGGACGAGCCTCACGCACCCTATGACCGGCCGCCGTTGTCCAAGCAGGTCCTCATGGGTCAGGTTCCGGCACGGCGGACCGGACTGCCGCGCCGCGACGAGCTCGACGCGCACTGGCGGTTCGGAGTCGCGGCCACGGGTCTTGACCTGAGCGGCAAGCAGGTGCTGCTGGCCGATGGCGCGAAGGTGGGATTCGACCGGCTGCTCATCGCCACTGGGGTGCGGGCGCGCCCGTGGCCGAACGAGGCAGAGGCCGCGCTCGACGGGCTGTTCGCGCTGCATACGCCGGAAGACGCGGAAGGGTTGCGGCAACGGCTGGCGGCCGGACCCGGCCGGGTGCTGGTCATCGGTGCCGGGTTCACCGGCTGTGAGGTTGCCTCCGCCTGTCGCGAGCTGGATGTGCCGGTGACCGTCGTCGAGCGGGGCAAGGTCCCTTTGTCCGGGGCGCTGGGCGCGGTGATAGGGGGCATCGCGGCGCAGATCCAGCCCGGCCGTGAGGCGGGGCGGTTGTGATTTCTGATCAAGGCCGGCAGACGCGCTGTACGAGGTCCTGCCAGCCCTGTGCGATCCGCTCCTCGGTCCGGTGGGCGGCTTCGGTGAGGTCGGACGCCGACAGGTAGAGCAGGAGGGGGCCGTCCAGGGCGGCGGTGAGCTGGACGGTCAGGACGTCGAGGTCAGCAGCGCCGAGGTCTGTCTGTCCCAGCAGCATGCGGATGTGCATCCGGGAGAGGGGCGTCTCCGGTCCGGCAGGTACGGGCTGGCTGCCGTCCAGGGCGGCGCGGGCGATCTCGCGGTGCCCGATGAGGAAGCCGACTCGGGCCCGGCCGTAGGCGATCAGGCGGTCCAGTGGCGCGGCGCCCGGGCCCAGCGGCGGCGGTCCGGACAGCACCTGCTCCTGGAAGGCCTTCTCGTCGTCGTCCAGGAGCGCCTGGAAGATCCCCGCACGGCTGCCGAACCGGCGGAAGACCGTCCCCTTGCCCAGGCCCGCCCGCTCTGCCAGCCCGTCCATGGTCAGTTTGTCCGCGCCCTGCTCGGCGAGCATCTCGCGGGCTGTGGCCAGGAGATGCAGCCGGTTGCGTGCGGCGTCGGCGCGCTCGACGCGCGGCGCTCCCAAGGGCAGGACGGTGCGATCCACAGGACTCACTCTATCGGCCGGAATATTAAGCGGGGTAAAGTCCGCTTATGCTTTCGTGCGCCGGCATCGCCGACGAGTGACGCCGCGTGCTGCCCAGTTCACCACCGCTCCCTATTCAGTTCTCGAGGACCTCCATGTTCATCGCCACCATCGTCGTCTCCGCCCTGCTCGCCGCGCTCCTGGTGTTCTCGGCCGTCGGTAAGCTCCGCAACGACCCCGCCCAGCTCAAGGTCATGGAGACCGTCGGGTTCCCCGCCGACAGACTGTGGCTTCTGGCCACCGCCGAGATCGCGGGCGCCGTCGGTCTCCTCGCCGGCTTGTTCTGGTGGCCGCTCGGCGTCGCCGCGGCCATCGGCGTCACCCTCTACTTCATCGGGGCGGTCGGCTCCCACCTGCGCGTCCGGGACTCCGCCACGAACGCGGCCGTCCCGCTCGTCCTCGCCGTCGCCGCACTCGCGCTGCGCCTGGCGACCACCTGACCCCGCGCGGTTCCCGCTGGGGAGGCGGACCGATGACCGCCACGGATCACCGCGCCGCATCTGCCCAGGGTGTGATCGACCTTCCGCGCCGTCGGCTCACCCGCTCCCGGTCGAGCCGACGTCGTGCCCGTTTGCGGTCAGCGTGACGTCGATGTTGCCCCGTGTGGCATTCGAGTACGGACACACCTGATGTGCGCCGGCGACGATCCGCGCTGCCTGCTCAGGATCCTGAATCTGCGGCAAGGTCACATGGAGCTCCACGGCAAGCTTGAAACCGCGGTCCTCGGTGGGAAGGAGGCTGACGCGACTGTCGATCGAAGCGTCGCCCGTCTCGACGCGTTCGCGACGAGCCACGACGCCGAGTGCACCCTCGAAGCAGGCCGCATAGCCCACCGCGAAGAGCTGCTCGGGGTTCGTGCCACCCTCTGTGCCGCCCATCTCTGCCGGTGCGCGGAGCCGGACGTCCAAGGCGCCGTCATCGGTCCGCCCGTGGCCGTTCGTGCGACCGCCTGTCACGGTCGCCTCCGCCGTGTAAAGAACTCGTGCCATCTCGGCCTCCCTTCCGGACCTGCAGAATGCCCAGCCCACGGCCGGGACCTTCTTCCAGTGTCCGATGGTGTCGCCCCCGATGAGCCCGGCGGCGTGGTCCGCAGGCCGGCGTGTCGAACGGTCGGCCCGGTGCGTGTACATGCACGGCTACTGTCAGTCATGTCACGGGTGCAGGTCCGGCAGCGCGCGCTGACCACCCGGTGAATTTCCCTCTTCTGCCCGGGAACTCGCAGGACGCCTCCTCCGACTACTGACGCGTGGACAACCGCCCGTGCGGTTGTCCACGCACGACGGCGGAAGTCAGAAGGGTGCATGAATGGGCGGGCTGGACGTACGCATGCGGGGGGTCGCCTGCCGCCATGGCCGGGTCGAGGCCGTCGCCGACGCTGACCTTGAGATCGCGGCCGGCGAGCGCGTGGCGCTGACCGGGACCAACGGCTCGGGCAAAACGACCCTGTTGCGTGCCGTTCTCGGCCTGCACCGGCAGGTGACCGGCACCATCCTGGTCGGCGGCCGCGGCACCCGCTCGGCAGCCGAGTGGGCGTGGCGGCGCCGGGCCTGTGCCTGGATCCCGCAGAAGCCGGCCGTCGGACGGTTCCCGCTCCGGGGCGACGAACTGCTCGCCAGCAGCGGCGCACCGGCCGATGCCGCGAAGGCGGCGGACCGGCTGGGGGTGGGCGCTCTGTCCCGACGCCCCCTCCACACCCTCTCGGGAGGGCAGCTGCAACGCATGTATCTCGCCCGGGCGATCGGCTGCGTGGCTTCGGGGGCGGAGGTACTGCTGGCCGACGAGCCCACCGCGGCCCTCGACTTCGCGGGTCAGGAGGAAGCGGCCGACGTCCTGACCACTCTGCCGGTCACGCTCGTCGTGGTGACCCATGACCGGACGCTCGTCGAGCGGTGCGACCGCGTACTGGAGATGGCCGCCGGGCGGCTGAGGGAGGTCCGGTGAACCTGGCCGCCGCCGACGTCGGTGCGCTCCTGCAGCTTGTTCCCGTACAGCGGGCCGGGTTCGCGCTGCTGCTTGCCGCGATCGGCCTGCCGGTGGTCGGTGTGATCATTGTGGGACTGGACATCATGCCGGTGCGATTCGCGATGATGCACGTCGCGCTGCTCGGTATCGCCGTCGGCCTGCTGACGGGTCTCGACCCGATGCTGTGCGCGCTCGTGGCGTGCGCTCTGTCAGGCGCGGGCGTAGCCCCGCTGGCCCGCACCCCGGACGGACTGTCCGGTGCGATGGGCCTGCTGATGAGCCTGGCCATCGCGGCCGCGCTGCTCGTCCTCGCCGTCTCGGGTGTCAACGCCTCCGGCGCGTTCGCCCTGCTGTGGGGGTCCATCCTCTCGGTGGGCACTGCGGACCTGGTCGTCCTCGCGGTGCTCGCCGTCGTCGTGCCGGGCCTGTTCTGGTGGCGCCGCCGGGACGTCGCGCTGCTGCTGTACGACCGGGAGCTCGCCCAGTGCTCCGGTGTGCCGGTGCGCGGCCTCACCGTGGCCTTGCTCGTCCTGGTGGCCATCGCGGTCGCCGGAGCCATCAAGCTGACCGGCGCCCTGCTGGTCGATGCCCTGACCCTGTTGCCCGCGCTCGCCGCGCGCCGCCTGGGGGGCTCGCTGGGGTCGATCACCCTGTGGGCGGTCGGCATCGGCGTCGTGGTCAACCTGACGGGGTTCCTGGTGGCCCTCTGGCTGGACTGGCCACCGGGCCCGGTCCTTGTCCTGACCGCGGGGGCAGTCGTCCTCGCCGTCCATCTCGTACCTGAACGGAGAAACAGCTCATGGCGCGCACCCGCGTCCGTTTCGCTTCCCTCGTCGCACTGAGTGCGGCGCTCCTCCTCACCGCCGGCTGTGGCAGTGACGAAGACGGCGACACGTCGGCCAAGGCCGGTGCCGACAGCAAGGACAAGCCGGTGGTGGTCGTGACCACCACGTGGGAAGGCGCCTTCGCCAAAGCCGCCGGCGCCGAGGACGTGAAGGTCATCGTGCCGCAGTCCGTGCACCACGCCCCCGACTACGACCCGAAACCATCCGACCTCGCCGCCGTCGCCGGGGCCGACTTCGTGCTGTACGCGCCCTTCGAGCCGTATGCCGCGAAGATCAAGGAAGCGGCCGGGTCCAAGGCGAAGCTCGTCGAGGTGAACCTCGACAACGACGCGGTCAAGGTCGGTGCCGAGGTGACGCGGCTGGGCAAGCTGTTCGGCACCGAGGACTCCGCGGCGAAGTGGAAGAGCAGCTTCGACACCAAGTACGCCAAGCTTTCCAAGGACGTGAAGTCCGCCTGGCCCGGCGGGAAGAGCCCGAACGTCGTCGCCCAGGTCTTCACTGCCTGGTCGGCGAAGCTCGCGGGCGCCACCGTGGTCGGCACGTACGGCCCGGAGCCCGTGACCCCGGCGCAGCTCGCCGAACTGTCGAAGAAGAAGCCCGCCCTGGTGCTGGACAACGCACACATGTCGACGGGCACGGTCCTGCCCGACTCCGGTGCGAAGCAGGTGAGGATCGTCAACTACCCGGGGGACGACCTGGACCTGTTGCCCGTCTACCGCGACGCGGCGTCGGAGCTGAAGAAGGCGATGGGCTCGTCCTGATCCGTCGGCCACGGCACTCGCCGTAGTGGTCAGGGGCGGTCCTGTACGAACTGCCCCTGACCGTTGGGGCATCCCAGGAAGTCTCGTGTGATTCACGCCACGCCGCGAGCTCCACGCTGCATTCGTACGCCGCTTGCAGCACCGGTCTGCATCGCACAACAGCCGTTCCACACAGGTGTGATGTACGCCGGGAGGGCGGAGCCGCCTCCCATCGGCCACGGACACCTTCTGTCCGAACCTGCGGACACCCGCCCGAGCCCTGGCTAGGTTGTGCCGGTGCGCAGACAAGCAAGCCGGGTGACGCGGACCTCGCAGGGTCTGCTGTGCGCTTCGGCATGCCTGGTCCTGGGTGCCGTGAGCCATGTCGCCGCCGGTGGCCGACTGCCGGGCCCGGGACCGCTGATCGCCCTCTTCGCCGCTCTCACCGTGACGTGCACCGTGCTCTTCGGCGGTCGTCGGCGCCGCTTCGACGTGACCATGCTGATGCTGGGCGGCATGCAGCTCGCCCTGCACCTCTTTCTGCACCACCTCCCGATGCCGCACGGCAGCGGGTACCCGATGCCTGCCTCGCACAGCGGCCACTCCGCTGCCGGCCACATGTCCGACTCCCACATGTCAGGCGCCCACATGGCGGCCGGGCAGGAAGCGGGATCTGCCATGACCGCGGGAGTGGTGTCGGCACATGCCCTCGCCACCCTCGGAACCGCGCTCTGCGTCATCTACGGCGAACGGGTTCTGACCCGACTGGCCGCGCTGGTCATGCCGTACATCTGCCGCCGCCTGGTGGTGACATCCCCGGTAGAGCCCCGTCCGCATGCCACTCCTCCGGCCGTGGTGCACGCGGCTTTCGGGGTTCTGCTCGCCCGTTGCCGCCCTGCTGCCCGGGGCAGAGCCGGCCCCCGAGGACGAGCACGCGGAGCATGCCGGGCACGGCGCCGCCAAGGACACCGCGTCGGCGGACCCGGCCGACTTCGACGCCGCTCTTGCTGCGGCACGAAAGGCCGGCCTGGGCAGCACGGTGGAGGTGACGCCTCCCGCCGACGCCGCCAGTGCCTGGACCGTGGCCCAGGGCGACAACGTGTGGCCGGTGCACTACGACCAGGTCGCCGTGGACGTCGGGAAGAGCGAGGTCACCTCGCACAGCAGGTGGGCGGACCACCCGGCCTTGGCCAAGCTCAGCAAGCTGGGCGTCCAGGGGCACATGGGTGTGCTGTTCGGGATCGCCAACCAGATCGTGCTGGCGGTCATCGCCCTCGGCCTGACCTTCGTGACGTTGTGGGGATACCGCATGTGGTGGCAGCGGCGGCCGACCCGCGACGACCGCAAGGCCGCATTCGGAAAGGCCCCGGCCCGTGGGACGTGGCGTCGGCTGCCGCTGCCCGTGCTGATCCTGGGCGTACCGGTGACCGCGGCCCTGGGCTGGGCGCTTCCGGTCCTGGGGGTCACGCTGCTCGGGTTCCTCGTCGTGGACCTGGCTGTCGGGCTCGTCCGGCGGGGCCGCGCGGCGTAGCGAAGGGCGGGAGGGCGCGCACCGGCGCGCCCTCCCGCCCCGTTCTCCGGCCGGCTTGTGGGTCAGCCGGCCTGGGCCAGACGGGCCGTCGTGGGGGCCGGGTGCGCGCTCTCGGCCACGCGTGCCCGCAGGGCCGCGCGGTCGGGCTTGCCCGCCGGAGTCAACGGAAGCTCCTCGACGACCAGCAGGTGTTCGGGGTGCTTTCGTTGCTCCAGCCCGCGCCGGGTGAGGTGCTCGCACAACGACTCGAGCGTCGGGCCGTCCCCGGAGCGCGGCACCACACAGGCCGCCAGCCGCTCTCCCATCAGCCTGTCCGGCACACCCACGCACACCACGTCACGAACCAGCGGGTGTGAGATGAGCTCGCGCTCGACCTCGGCGGGACTGACGTTTGCGCCGCCGCGGATGACGATGTCCTTGAGGCGTCCGACGACGTGCAGGCAACCGTCCTCGTCGAGGAAACCGAGGTCCCCGGTGCGTACCCAGCCGTCGGCCGTGCGGTAACGGGCGTCGAGCCCGGGGTCGCCCACGTAGCACAGCGGAGTCATCGGTCCGCGCGCGACGATTTCCCCTACGCGGCCCTCCGGCAGTGCCTCGAGGGTCTGCGGGTCGGTGATGCGGATCTCGGCCACGCGGGCGTCCGGCCGGCCGGCGACCACGCCGTAGCTGTCGGTGGGCGGTGTCGTGTTGTCCAGCCCTGTGTGACAGTTGACGCCGTCGGCGGAGCCGTAGAGGTTGACGACGGGGCAGCCGAACGCCTCCGCAGCGGCTGCTGCGGTCGTCTCGTCGAGAGGCGCACCGCCGAGTACGAGGGCGGTGGGGGAGGGGAGCTTGTCACCTGCTTCGCGGAGCCGGTCGAGCATCATGCGCACCATGGTGGGCACTCCGAGGATGTGGGTGGGCTCGTGTTCCCGTACCGCCGCGAGTGCGGCTTCCGGGGTGAAGTGATCCAGCAGGACGAGTGTGCCACCGTGCCGCGCGAGGGTGACCGCGGTGCCGTTGGAGCCGAAGGCGGTGGAGAGGGGTACCAGGAACAGGCAGCGCGGCGGGGTCCTGTCGGGGATGAGCGAGGCGAGGAAGTTGCCGCGTCCGCCGGCCAGTGCGTTGTGCGAATAGGCGACCATCTTCGGCTCCGCCTCCGAGCCGGACGACACGAGGATGCGGGCCGCGCTCTCGGGGTCGGGGCGGGCGGGTACGAAGCCGCCGGGGTCGGAGCGCATCAGCTGCGAGAGCGGAATCGTTCCTTCTGGGGCGGTGGCCGGTCCTGACGCGATGACGTGGGCCAGTGAGGGCAGCGCCGTGGACAGGGTGTGCAGGTCGGCGGCGTGACGGGAGCCCCGGTGTTCGATCGAGGCGATGACGGCGACGGCTTCGGCGCGGCGCAGCAGGCACTCGGCCTCCAGGCTGCCCCGGCCGACCGGGAACGGGAGGGCGACCGCCCCCAGGGCGGCGATGGCCAGATCGGCGATGACCGCGTCGCGGTTGTTGGGGAGTTGGACGCCGACCACGTCGCCCGGTCGGATGCCGAGGTTTCTGAGGCCGGTGGCCAGACATCGCACCTTGCGGTCCAGGGCGGTGTAGCAGAGCTTGCCCTTGGCATCCAGGACGGCGGTCCGGTGCAGGTCCGCGATCTGGCGTGCGCGGAACAGGCTGTAGAGGTCGAGGTCGGGGCAGGTGCCGTCCACCACCCAGGACCGGCGGAGTTCGGCGGGCAGCAGGTCGTGCAGTGCGTTCTTGCCGGGGGTCATGCGAAGCTCCAGGGGTCGGGGACGCTGAGGACGCCGTGCGTGTCGCGGCTGATCGAGCCGGCGAAGCGCGGGTCGTCGTGCAGTCCGGACAGGTCCGTCGTGACGGGTGTCGCGGTGAGCCCGTGGGCGCGGCACTGCCGCAGGGCCTCGTCCGTGGACAGGTTGCGCAGGTCGTACGCGGCTGCGGCGGTGGCACAGTCGTCGCTGGGCGCGATCCAGCCGTCCGCCGTCGGCAGGGGACGGCGGAATCCGCTCGGTTTCCTGGGGTTCTCGCCGCGCACGGCCCGGGCCAGGGCGGGCGCGGTGAGGGTGTCGGCGGCGCCGAGCAGCGAGGAGTCCACGCGGACGCCGTGGCCGGTGCGTTCGCGCAGCAGCAGCCCGGCGAGCACGGCCTCGGTCCCGATCAGCCCGCCCAGCACGTCGAGGAGGGTCATCAGGGAGGGTGCCGGCGGCTCGCCCTCGGGGCGTACGGCCTCGCCGACACCCGTGCGGGCCTGGACCATGAAGTCCGTACCCATCGGAGCATCGGGCAGCCGGTCTCCCCAGCCGCTGGTGTACGCGTGGACGAGTGCCGGGTTGACCTCGGCGAGGTCGTCTGCGTCGAGCCCCAGTTCGGCCGCCTTGCCAGGAGCCCAGTTGTGCAGGAAGACGTCGGCCTCCGCCGCCATTTCCCGCAGTCGGCGGCGGTCGCCCGGAGACTTGATGTCGATCTCGACGGCCTGCTTGCCCCGGTTGAGGGCGAGCCAGCGGGCGGAGATCCCTGAGCAGGCGGGTGGCATACCGCGCAGCGGGTCACCGCCGGGGGGTTCTATGCGGATCACTTCGGCACCGAGCAGTCCCAGCAGGTGTGCCGCGAGGGGAGCCTGGATGCGCCGGCCGGCTTCGAGGACGGTGAGCCCTGCAAGCGGCCGGGCGGGGGTCGGGGCGGGCGCGCCGTTCCCGGGGCCGGTGGGCCGGAGGAGGTCCAGGGACCACGGCGCGGCGCCGTCGTGCTCCGCTGCCCTGTCGGCGAGAGTTCCGAGAACGCACACCTCGGCGCCCGAGGCCGATGCGGCCCGCCGGATCCGCTCCAGGGCGTGTGCCTGCGTCGTGGTGTGCAGGACGTGCGGAAAGGGGGCACAGGCGGTGGCGTACCGGAACTGGAACGGCCGCCAGCCGGACCGTATTGCGTCGGCCGGTGCGTCCAGTGCGCGCCAGAAGCCGGCCCAGGCACCCGGATCGAGGGTTTCGAGTTCGAACAGGACACCGTCGGCCGACGTGAACGGCGGTCCCCCGGGGGCGATTTCGGCCGCCTCCCCCTCGTCGGCCCCTGCGGCGGCGAGGTACTGGGAGACGGAGAGCAGTCCGGCATGGTCGGCACGCGTCGTGAGCCGGGTCGGTGCGGCCGCACCGCGCGCCTGGGCCAGCAGTCCGGCGAGCATCCCCTGCACCGTGAGGACGGCGGTCGCCGTGGCCGAGTAGTCGGCCGCCAGGCCCCGCGGCGCGCCGTCCCTGCGTCCGTGCACGGCCATGATGCCGGTGGCCGCCTGCACCGTGGCCTCGTCGCCGATCCCGGTCCCGGGACCGGACCAGGTCGTGTGCGCCTCTGCCGGCTGGAAGTCCCCGCCGGTGAGCAGGGTGTGACCGGTCGGCGAGTCGCCGGGGGCGTGGTCGGCAGCCTCGGCGCCGAGGCGCCGCAGACGGTCGGCGACCGCCTTCATGATCTCCGGGGGTCCCGAGGTGTCGAAGCGCAGTGTGTCGAGTGGCCGGACCGTCCGCGTGGTGACTGGTGACGCCATGCCTCTCCTCTCCTGGCGGCGGCGGTGGCCGTCGCCCGGGTTGTTGGTACGCGGGAACTCGGGCCGGTTCGCACCCGACCAGTTCCACGTAGGAGCAGTCGGACAGCCGTTCCCATGGGTTCCCGCGAACTGGAGGAGAAAAGTGGCGAGTCGAGAAGGCAGGGGCACCGGTCGGCCGCAACGCGGCGACGACACCGTGCAGTTGCGGAAGCGCGTCGAGGACTTCATCGGCAGGTGGGTGATCCCGAAGGAACAGGTCCTGGACGCGGGCGGGACCGTAGCCGCGGCAGCCATGAGCGACCTGCGACATCAGGCACGGACGGACGGACTGTGGGCCCTGCCGCTGCCCGGGGAACTGGGCGGCGGCGGACTGACCCTGGCCGAGTACGCCGAACTCGCCGAAGCCGAAGGGGCGAGCGATCACGGCGCGACGGCACTCGGATCCGCCTCGCTGCTGGACGTCCGGATGCTCGCGCGGCACGGCGGCGCCCGCGTACGCGAGGACTACCTGAAACCCCTGGTGACCGGGGACATACGCAGTTGCTATGCCATGACCGAGCCCGACGTGCCCGGCACGGACCCGTTCATGACCGGCACGCGCGCCGAGCAGCACACGGACGGGAGCTGGTCCGTCACCGGCCGCAAGTGGTTCACCTCCGGAGCTGCGGACGCCGATCTGGTCACGGTCCTGGCTCGCACCGACGGAACGGCCGGCGACCGTGACGGGCTCTCCCTGCTGCTCGTTCCCACCGGCTCCCCAGGCTTCCGGCTGGTGCGGGAACTGCCCCTGCTCGGCGCGGCCGGCCAGTGGGAGATCGAACTCGATCACGTCACCGTCCCCGGTGACCACATGCTCGGCCAACGTGGACAGGCGCTTGCCGTAGCGGGCGAGCGGCTCCAACTGGGGCGCACGCTGCGCTGTCTGCGCTGGCTCGGCCAAGCCCGCCGCGCGTTCGACGTCATGTGTGAACGGGCCGTCGCCCGGAAGGGCTCCCGCGGCCCGCTCGCCGGGAACCAGCTCGTCCAGCAGCACGTGTTCGACGCACTGCTGGCCCTGCGCACGACGCGCCCGCTCGTTCACGAAGCCGTGGCGCTGATCGCCGCCGGGCGGGACGCGCACACCGAGGTGGGCCTGGCCAAGGTCGCAGCGGCCCGCATGCTCCAGCAGGTCACCGATTCCGCGATACAGGTGCACGGTGCGGCCGGGCTCGGGCCGGACACCGCGCTGCCGGCGCTGTTCCGCACAGGGCGCGCTGCCCGCATCCTGGACGGTCCGGACGAACTCCACATCACGTCCGTGGCGCGCCGGGTCCTGCGCGGCTACGGACAGGAGCCCACTACACCGCGGTGATGTCGACCAGCCCGGAGAGGACGGCCAGGCCCAGCGCCAGGAAGAAGTCGCCCCAGATCAGTTCGTGCCGCACGGCATGGCCCCTTCGGGCGTCGTAGCAGCCGTCCAGCAGCATGCCCGCGGGGCGGTCACCGTCGCCCGCGGACAGGTGGGAGGAGACCAGCCGCCCAAGGATCGCGGCGGCCCTGTCCGAGAACTCCGTGGACCGAGCCCCACGAAGACGCGCCAGTTTGAGAAGTGCAACAGCGGTGATCGCCGCAGCCGACGTGTCCAGGGGCCCTTCCGGGCGGGTCTCTTCGGCCGGAGGCACGAGTGGCCCGGTCAGGACAGAGCCGTCGTTCAGCAGCTGTTCGGCGGCGGCCTCCAGACGGTCCGGCCGCCGTCCCCGGACCTCACGACTGTGCAGGGCGTCGGCGACCGCCAGCAGCAACCACGCCCGGCCACGGCTCCAGCCCGGCGCCGGATCGTCGCAGGGCTGCCAACCCGTCGCTGCGGCGAAGTGCCAGGCCGGCTGCAGGTGGCGACCGTCGTCCCCCAGACAGAGGTCGAGGTGGCGGTGCAGATGCTGGCCCGCCACTGCGGCTCCCTCGGGACCTGAGGCGGCAAGCAACTGCACCAAACCCGGAACGCCGTCCACACGGGCCAGCATCCGGGGCCCGCCGAGCGCCGATCCCCAAGGCACGAGGCCGAGTTCGTGGTCCATGGCGGTCAGACAGGCGCGGGCGGCGCGCCCGCGAAGTGCGGCCGCCCGGTCGTCACCGACAGCCAGAGCGGTGCCGTACCAGAGGATCAGACCCCGGGTGGCTGTGTCCGCCTCCGCCCAGGGTGCGAGGCGCGCCGTGCACGCCGATGCCGCGGCCCGGTCGTCGCTCCCGCCGGTCTGCCTCGCTCGCAGCCACAGCAGCCCCGCCCAGAACCCACCGGTCCACGAACCCCGGCCGGTCGTTGTCCACCGGCCGCCGGCCGGATCGGCGAACAGCGGGAAACGGGTGCCGACTTCCGCATAGGTGACAGCCACTCTCTCCAGGACCGCCGCCAGAGCCTCGTCGAAGCGTTCCTGCGAACTCATGCCGACGCACCCGCCCGCTCACGCTGCTCGCGTACGGCCCAGGCGAAAGCCACAACTGCTGCTGCCGCGAACTCCGCTGCGACCACCAGCCAGCCCGTCCCGTAGCGGCCGGCTTCCGCAAGCAGACCGAAGAACGGCGGCCCGACGGCGAAACCGGCGAAGAACCCGGCGGCGACCAGCGCCGAATCCTGCCCCGCCCGGCCGGGTTCGGCACGCTGCATGACCACAACCATGGTCACGGCGTTGCCCGACACGGCGAACACACCCACGGCCACAGCAGCCACCCATGCGAGCGGAGGGACCCAGAGCGCCGCCGTGAGAAGACCGGCCGCCCCGACCGCACCGGCCGCAAGCCATCCCGGGAGCCGTTCGGCGCGCCCCGGCCGGGCCGCCTTCGACCACCCCACCCGGCCCGCGACTCCGGCGACACCCAGCACGGCGACGAGGCCACCGGCCGCGGTGGGTCCCAGATGGAGCTCCTGTGCCCCGAACAGGGAGAGGTAGGTGTTGACGGAGGCGATGCCGCTGCCCAGGAGCAGCGAGAAGGCCGCCAGCCAGGCGACATGCCCGCGGCGCGCGAGGGACGCACGCGTTCGGGCCGGCGGCGGTGGCGGATCGACCGGCAGGGCGCGCAGCGTCCAGAAGGAGGCCAGGACTGCCGCACCGGCGGCCGTCCACACCGCGCCACGCCACCCGATTCCACCGGCAAGTGCCGCGAGAGGCAGTCCCGCCGCAAAGGCCCCCAGCTGGACGCCCGACTGCTTCATCCCCGTGACCGCCCCCCGCCGCGCGGGCGGGACGGCGGCGAGAATGGCCTTGTTCGTCGCGGGGTTCGCCAACGCCTGAGGCAGGCCGCCCAGCGCCACGGCGGCCAGGAGCAGTCCGGTTCCCGGCGCGGCACCGATCGCCGCCAGCGCGGCGGCCGTCACCGCCAACAGCACAACGAGCCCACGCCGAGCACCGATTCGGTCCACGATCCGGCCACTCACCGGAGACAGCACGGCAGCCGTACCGAAGCCGATCGTCGTCGTCAGGCCGAGCACCGTGGCGGAGATCCCCAGTTCGTCCACCAGCCGAGGGCCGAGCGCGCCCAGCAGGAACAGCTGCAGCATCGAGAAGGCCATCGCGCACGTGAGAAGAACCGTCAGCCCTCGCGCCGTCCGGCCGTCCGTATCCGCTGTCGACGCCGCCACCGTTGCCCCCTTCCGCGCCGCGGTCCCTCCGGCGGCCATGCAGAGAAGTCGGACACGCCACCTCCCCAGTTCCAGGCGCGCCTTGTGGTGTACACCACACCTACTGAAGTGAGGTGCCGGTCCTTCAATTTCCGTACCGGCCCGTGCCCATCACGGGAGGGAATGCAAGGATGAGTCCGCCATGACTCCAGGCCGATGTTGCCGCGCGGTACGGGCTGCCACCTTCGCAGCCGCCTGTGTGCTGCTCGCGGTCATCGGCCACACGCTCATGTCGGGGACAGCCGTTCCCTGGTGGGCCATGTCGGCGGCGTTCTTCGCCACATGGGCGTCGGCATGGGTGCTTGCGACCCGTGAGCGGCGCGTCCTCTTCGTCACATCGGCCACCGTCGTCGCCCAGGCCGCTCTGCACACAGCATTCTCACTGGTGCAGGCGACCGTGAATCCCGCGCTGCCGGAGAGTGCTTCCTTCACCCGGCAATGGGCCGCGTACCTGCTGTGCGGGTCGAAGAGCCCCATCACACTCCCTGGTGCTGAACCGCTCAGCGTTGCCGGAGACGCAGGCGGTCACGTGCACGCGTCCCTCCCCGCCCATGCCCACCCGGTGCTCCCCGACGGGAGCGGCCATTTCCACCACGCCATGGGGGCGACAGGGGACAGCACGCTCCCGTCCGTCGGACATGACATGGGCGCCCACATGTCGCCGACCGGCATGCTCGCGGCCCACCTTCTGGCCGCGCTGCTGTGCGGTCTCTGGCTGGCGCACGGCGAGCGGGGCGCGTTCCGCGTTCTGCGGGCACTCGCCGGCTGGCTGGTAGCTCCTCTGCGCCTGATCTTCCGCCTGACCGCGCCACCGCACCGGCCTCGCATCCACGTCCGCCGAGCACGCCGAGCCGTCGTGCTGCGGCAACTGCTCCTCGTCACCGCCTTCACCACGCGGGGTCCACCGACCGGGACAGCTGTCGCCTGACAGCTGGATCCCCGGACGCGCGTCGTCTTCCATCGCGTGCTCCGGGCATCGGCCATGCCGTCCGGCAGGCCGTACCACTCACCCGCCCCGCCGATCACGCGGGAGCCGGATCCCGAATCGTTCGAAGGACAAGTGGCGATGACCCCTGCCCTGCCCCCACACCACAGCACCCCCGGCGACACCGAACCGACGAGCACCGCGCGGAGCGCGGATGAAGCCGTGACCCGGTGGGCGCTGGCCGCGCGCGGCGGCGACCCCGAGGCTGTGGACCGCTTCGTACGCGCATTGCAGCGCGACATCTGGCGCTATGTGGCTTACCTCAGCGCCGACGCCCAGGCCGCCGACGACCTGACGCAGGAGACCTTCCTCAGGGCGCTGGGCAGTCTCCACCGCTTCGAGGGCCGTTCTTCGGCGCGGACCTGGCTGCTTTCCATCGCGCGGCGCACGGTGGTCGACAGCCTTCGCCATGCTGCCGCGCGTCCCAGGCTCTCGGACTGCGACGACTGGCAGGCAGTTGCGGAGCAGGCCCAACCCCGTGAGGTCCCGGGCTTCGAGGACGGGATAGCACTCGCAGAACTTCTGGCGGCCATCCCTGCGGAACGCCGTGAGGCGTTCGTGGTCACCCAGCTCCTGGGCCTGCCCTACGCCGAAGCGGCCCAGGCCATCGGCTGCCCGGTCGGCACCGTCCGCTCACGCGTGGCCCGGGCACGATCATCGCTGATCGGCCTCCTCACGGACGTCGACACACCGGTCGCCGAGGACACACGAGTACCTCTGAACGACCACCGTCGGCGTTCAGAGGCGAGGACGTCGCCCGGTATGGCGGCCGTGGCCTGACGTTCTCGAGGCTCCACCCTCGTTGCACGGGGTGGAGCCTCCACCGTGGGCAAGGCAGTCCGCTGTGCCGGATCGAGCCGGTTCGGCCGCTCGGGCCCGGGCCGTGTGGACGGGCCGCTGGGACCGCGGCGGGGCGATGGGCTTCCGGCCGGACCTTCCTTCAGGTCAGGAAGGGGGCAGGGAGGGCCCGTACCACCGCACTGGCTCGCACGCCGCCGCGGTCCTCACGCGCGGCGCCGGCCGTATGACCGGCGCCGTGTCCTCACCGCGGACCACCCCTCATGCGGGTCGGCGGTTCGGACGGCGTACGGGGACGGGCCGGAGGCCAACTCCCGTACGCGGTCTTGGTGTTGCCGAAGGTCCGGCCTGCTCAGTCCTCGCGCAGGACTCGGACGGCTTCCTCGACGCGCTTGCCGTAGTCCGGGTCGGCGGCGTGGAAGTGGGCCAGGTTCTTCTCGACCACGTCGTCGCGGGTGACCTGGGACAGGCCTCCCGCGATGTTCGCGACCAGGCGCTTCTTCTCCTCCTCCGACATCAGGCGGTAGAGCTCACCGGCCTGGAAGAAGTCGTCGTCCTTGGAGTGACGCGGAGCTTCGTGCGTGCCCGTGTGGCCGTGGACCGCCAGCGGGGCCGACAGGGCGGAGTCCGTCTGCGCGGGACCGGAGTACGAGTTGGGCTCGTAGTTCTTGTCGTGGCGCGAGCCGTTGCGCGTCGCCATGAAGCCGTCGCGGCCGTAGTTGTCCGCGGTGGTCGCCTTCGGGGCGTTCACCTGCAGCTGGGTGTGATTGACACCGAGGCGGTAGCGGTGGGCGTCGGCGTACGCGAAGAGACGGCCCTGGAGCATCTTGTCCGGCGAAGGGCCGATGCCGGGTACGAAGTTGTTCGGAGAGAACGCCGCCTGCTCGACCTCCGCGAACACGTTGTCGGGGTTGCGGTCGAGCACCAGCCGGCCCACGCGCTGCAGCGGGTGGCCGTCGTGCGGCCATACCTTGGTCAGGTCGAAGGGGTTGAAGCGGTAGTCCGCCGCCTCGGCCGCCGTCATGATCTGCACGTACAGCGTCCAGGACGGGTTCACACCGCGCTCGATGGCCTGCAGCAGGTCGGTCTGGTGGCTGTTGGCGTCCTTGCCGACGACCTCGGCGGCCTGCTCGGAGGAGAGGCAGCGGATGCCCTGGTTGGTCTTGAAGTGGTACTTGACGAAGAAGGCCTCGCCTTCTGCGTTGGTCCACTGGTACGTGTGGGAGCCGTAGCCGTTCATGTGGCGGTACGAGGCGGGTATGCCCCTGTCGCCCATCAGCCAGGTGATCTGGTGCGTCGCCTCGGGGGAGTGGGCCCAGAAGTCCCAGACGTTGTCCGGCTCCTGCTTGCCCGTGAACGGGTCACGCTTCTGGGAGTGGATGAAGTCGGGGAACTTGACCGGGTCCTTGATGAAGAAGACCGGGGTGTTGTTGCCGACGAGGTCGTAGTTGCCCTCCTCGGTGTAGAACTTCAGCGCGAAACCCCGTGGGTCCCGGACCGCGTCCGCGCCGCCGAGCGAGTCGGCGACGGTCGAGAACCGGATGAACGTCTCGGTCCGCTTGCCCACCTCCGAGAGGAAGGCGGCCCGGGTGAACCCGGTGACGTCGTCGGTGACCTCGAAGTAGCCGTAGGCACCCGAGCCGCGGGCGTGCACGACACGCTCCGGGATGCGCTCCCGGTTGAAGCGGGCGAGCTTCTCCAGCAGATGCTGGTCCTGGAGGAGGAGCGGTCCACCGACGCCGGCGGTGGCGGAGTTCTGGTTGTCGGCGACCGGGGCGCCGGACTCGGTCGTAAGCACGCGCTGCGACATGGTGGCGAAGGTGACCTTCCGTGCGGGGGAGCTGCTGAGCGTGCCAGGAGCGTAGGTTCGCCCCGACGAGAACGTCAACAGTTTGTTGAATTGAAGGGGGTGGATCCGGGCCGTGGCTGCGCCTGGGCGCGACAGGACAGGTGTCGGCGCAGCCACGGCCCGGACGTTCGGGGGTCGGCGGATCCCCGGGCCGAGGAAGCGGGCCGGGTCAGGCGGCCGGCCGGCCGGAGAGTCGCTCGACGGCGCGCAGCAGGGCGGAGTGGTCCAGACCGCCGTCGCCCTGCGCCCGCAGGGAGGCGACCAGTTGGGCGACCACGGCGCCGACGGGCAGGGCGGCACCGACACTGCGGGCGGCGTCCGTGACGATGCCCATGTCCTTGTGGTGCAGGTCGATACGGAAGCCCGGCTTGAAGTCCCGGTTCAGGAAGTTGTCCTTCTTGCGGGTCAGCACCGTGGAGCCGGCCAGGCCGCCGTTCAGGACGTCCAGGGCGGCCTGGAGGTTCACACCGGACTTCTCGAGGAAGACGACGGCCTCGGCGCACGCCTGGATGTTGACGGCGACGATCAGCTGGTTGGCGGCCTTCACCGTCTGGCCGGAGCCGTGCGGCCCGCACAGCACGATGGTCCTGCCCAGCGACTCCAGGATCGGCAGAGCCTCGTCGAAGGCCTCCTGCTCGCCACCGACCATGATCGAGAGCACCGCCTCGACGGCGCCGGCCTCGCCGCCGGAGACGGGGGCGTCCAGCACGCGGATGCCCTTCTCCGCCGCGTTCCTGGCCAGGTCGACGGAGGTCTGCGGGGTGATCGAGGACATGTCGATCAGCAGCGCGCCCTGCTTCGCGTTCTCCAGGATGCCCTCGGGGCCGTAGGCGACCGCCTCGACCTGCGGGGAGGCGGGCACCATCGTGATGACGACGTCGGCGTCCCTGACCGCCTCGGCGATCGATCCCGCCGTGGTGCCGCCGGCGGCGGCCAGCCGGTCCAGCTTGTCCTGCTCCAGTGTGAAGCCCGTGACGGAGTATCCGGCCTTCAACAGGTTCTCGGACATGGGAGAGCCCATGATGCCGAGACCGATCCAGGCAACTCTCGGAGGGGCTGGGCGGGAGGAATCCGGCTGGGCCGGGTTGGCGGAGTCTGCGAGGTTGCTCATGAGAGTGTCTTCCTAACGGCTCTGGTACGTCATCGAGTTCAGCGGGCCGCGCGGGCCTCGACCGGAAGCCAGTCGAAGGCCTCGGAGCTGGGGCGGTCGCCTGGCTTGTACTCCAGACCGACCCAGCCGCCGTAACCGGCCTTCCTCAGCTCGGAGATGAGCTCCTCCAGCGGGAGGGAGCCCGTGCCGGGCGCGCCGCGGCCCGGGTTGTCGGCGATCTGTACATGGCCGGTCCTGTCGGCGTACGCCCCGATGACCTGGCTGACGTCCTCGCCGTTCATCGACAGGTGGTAGATGTCGAGCAGGAACTTCGCGTTCCCGAGGCCCGTCGCCGCGTTCACCTTGTCCACGATCTCGATCGCGGAGGGAGCGCTCACCAGCGGGTAGAGCGGGGACTCCGGCTTGTTCAGGGCCTCGATCAGCAGGATCGCCCCGACCCGGTGCGCCGCGCGGGCCGCCATGGCCAGGTTCTCGAGGGCGAGCTCGTCCTGGACGGCCGCGTCGACTCCTTCGACGCGGTTGCCGTACAGCGCGTTGAGCGCCCTGCAGCCGACCGATGCGGCGAAGTCCGCCGCGAAGTCGATGTTGGCGCGGAAGCGGTCCGACTCCTCGCCGGGGACGGAGAGGGCGCCCCGGTCCGGCCCCGGCAGCTGTCCCGCGTAGAAGTTCAGGCCCACCAGCCGGGTGCCCGCGTCCACCAGTGCCTGCCTCAGGGAATCGAGCTCGCTCTGGTCGGGCGTCGGGGTCTCGGTCCAGGGCCACCACAGCTCGACCGCGGTGAAGCCGGCCGCCGCGGCGGCCGCGGGGCGCTCGAGGAGCGGGAGTTCCGTGAAGAGGATCGACAGGTTCACATCGAAGCGCTGGTCCGTGACTGCGCCTTCTGGGAAGCGGGCCATGAGAGGCGGCGCTCCTTCCGTATTGCGGAAGTTTGTTTCTGCTTAATGGAAGATTGCCCGGGGTGGGGGAGGCGTGTCAAGAGCAGGTCCGTATGACGCCGGCACGAAGCCGCCACGAAGACGACAAAAAGGCGCCTCCCGAGCGTGGGACGGGGGCCGTGTCCGGCTCTCTCGTCCCGGCTCGGGAGGCGCCAGGGCGCGTCCCGCGGCGGACTACAAGGCGTCGACGGCTGCCACCTTCCAGCCGCCGGAGGTCGGCTCGAGCGTCATCCGCACCCGGTTCAGGTCGACGCGGGGCCCCTCGACCTGAGTGCTCCGCGTCACCTGATTGACGAAGAGCAGCACCACCGCCTTGTCCGGCGAGGCAGACACCACCGATGCGGCAGGGGCGCCGCCTCCGGGTGGTGTCACGACCGTCGCCTTGACCACCCCCTGGTACTTTCTCGCGGTCGGAGCCACCACGGCCTTGGTCGTCCTGAGGTACTCGTCACGGAAGGACCCGGTGAGATGCCCGCGCGCCGCGGCGAAGTCGCGGTCCAGATGCCGGTAGTCGTACGACAGGACGACAGGCGCCGCCTCCCGCGCGGCCGCCAGCGCCTGGTGCCGTGCCTGCTCCGCCTGCCGCCCGTGCTGGTGGTCCAGCCCGAGCACGACGGCCCCGACCAGGCCGGACAGCGCCAGGACGGCAAGCAGGGCGATCACCAGCAGGCGCCGCCGCACGCCCGAAGGCGCCCCGTCGGCCTCTGCCTCTGCCTCCGCCTCCGAGGCGTTCTGCTCCGCCTCCGGTGTTCCTTCACGGGCCGGATCTGCCAGGTCCGGATCCCCGAGGTCCGGATGCTCCAGGTCCGGGTCCTTCCAGTCCGGCGCCTCCCAGTCCGGCTCGCCGGTGTCCTCGACCCGCTCCTCAGCGCGCAAGGTCCGTCCGGAGACCGGCCCGAGGGGCAACTGTCCGGTCGGCTGGTTCTCGGGTGTTTCCGGGGCGGGGCTGCCGACGCGCGCGGTGCGCTTTGCCGCCGCTCGGGCGGCCGCGGTCATCGAGCGGCGAGCGGGGGAGCCGACGCCGCGGCCTCGGGTGATCGGGTTCGCCACGGGTTTTCTCCTCACTGGTGGTACGGGTGTGCGGGGGCGCGGTGCGGGGCCGGGGCCTCTCGGCCGGCAGCCGGAACGCCTGACGATTCCCCGCCTGCGGCGGGCTCCGGGGCGCCCGTCAGCCCACGAACTCGACGTTGGACGTCAGCCAGCGACCGCCCTCGTGCACGAGGTCGAGCTGCAGTCGGTAGGTGCGGGCCTGGCCCTCGGGGGACGCGGTGTTGGTCACCTTGCTGTCGGCGACCACGAGGACCCGGGCCGTGCTGTCGTCGGCCCGGGTGATGCCCGCTTCGAGCACCTGCCCCTCGGAGACCGACTTGTTCGCCGCGACCAGCTTGGTCAGCTCCGCCGTCTGGGCAGCGAACTCCTTCTTGAAGTCGCCGGTGGCGCCCTTCAGCACGTTCTCGCTGTCCTGCTTGTAGTGCCGGTGGTCGAGCGAGGTGAAGTTCAGGGCCGACTGGCGGGCCGCCGCCAGGATGTCCTGGCGGCGCTGTTCCTCGGCTCGCTGCTCCTGCACCTGAAATCCCAGCCAGACGGCGAGGACTGTCGTGACGACGGTCGCCGTCGCCAGCGACACGGGCATCGCCCTGCCACGGACGGCGGCTTCCGTCGCCCTCGACCACAGCCCGCGCAGCCGCTGCGTCGCGCGTGCCGCGAGACTTCCGGTCATGCCATCGGTCCGACGAGCAGCCATTGCCACGAGTCCTTTCCGAATACGCTCTGTTCGCCGCCCGTCGAGCCGATCTCGACAAGCGTTCCGTCCGGTCCGGCGGCTGTGCCGGTCTCGGGGTCGTACGGGGTGACGTGTGCGGTCCGGTCCGCGCCGCCGGAACCGGTGCGCGACGAGGAGCCGGGGACGTTCTGCGCCCCCCGCACCGAGGTGGGGCCGCCGCGCGGGGCCGCACAGCGCGCCTCGGTGTTCGCGGGCCGCTCGCTCGTGTCCGCCGGGTCGCGCCGCTGCGTCCCGTATCCCTGTCGGCACGGCGGCGGTTCGTCGGCGTTGACGACCATCCCGAAGTGGGTGGTGCCGTCGCCCGGGATCACGGTGTAGCTGCCCGCCACCACCACGGGGAAGGTGACCAGGGCCTGCTCCACACCGGGCAGCCTTGCCACCGTGATCTGGCCGCCGCTGATCAGATTGCCGAGTAGCACGGGCAGATGGGGCCGCGTGTCCGTCAGCAGTGAGTTGACCTCATGGGCGGCAGGGGCGCCCGAGCCGACCAGCCTGCGGATGTCACCGTCACTGGACTTCAACTCGGCGGTGAGAGCCGCCAGATCGCGCGAGAAGGACGTGATGGCCGAGCCCTGGTCGGTCTGTGTCTTCAGGACCTTCCGTGAGTCCTCGATCAGCGAGACCGTCTGCGGCAGCGAACGGGAGGCCGACTCGACCAGTGCGTTGCCCGAGTCCACCAGGCGGCTCAGCTCGGGCCCGGTGCCGGCGAACGCCTTGCCCAGTTCGTCGACCGTGATCCGCAGGTCCTTCTTGCCCACGGACGTCACCAGCCGGTCCAGGCCCAGAATGAGATCCGTGGTGGGCAGTGGCACCCGTGTGTCGTTGCGGGCGATGGTGCTGCCGTCCCGCAGATACGGTTCCCCGGCGGTGCGCGGCTGCAGATCCACGTACTGCTCGCCGACCGCCGAGCGGTTCGCCACCACGGCCACGGTGTCGGCGGGGATCCCCGGCCCGTCCTCCTTGATGTCCAGCGCCACGGAGACCCCGTCCCGGCCGGTGAGCCGCAGCTCCCCGACGCGGCCCACCGGCACACCGCGGTAGGTGACCTCGGCCCCCGGGAAGATCCCCCCGGAGTCCGCGAAGTCCGCCCGCACGGTGTAGTCGCGGTCGAAGAGGATGTCGGCCAGCGCCGTGTAGCGGGCGCCGACGTACGACACACCGACGGCGGTGACAGCGGCGAAGGCGAGCAGCTGGGCCCTGACCGTACGTGTGATCATGGCTGCATCCCCTTCAGCATCAGTTCCGCGAGAGCGAGATCGACTCCGGTCGGATAGCGGCCTTCACTCCCGGTGTCGTACGACACCTGACTGCCGGTGCACACCGGCGGGCACAGCGGCGCGTTGCCGCCAGAGGGAGGCGAGGGGGTACCGGGCGCGTCCGGCGTGCCGGGCTTCGGCAGGGACGTCGGGCGGGGGATCCCGGGCACCTCGGGTACTCCGGGAATCCCGGGCACGGGAACGTCGGGGATTCCGGGCTTCTTCGGGCCGCCCGGCTTCCCGGGCCTGCCGCCTGGACTGCCGTAAAGGCTCGCCAGATCGAGATCGGCGGTGATCTTGAGGTTGACGTAGTCGCCCTTGACGGCGTCCGTCGCGTTGCGCGGGAACGGATACGTCGTCAGCAGTTCCAGAGCGCCCGGGAGATCGTTGCCGGCCTTGTTCAACTGCTGGAGAACCGGCTGGAGACTGCGCAGATTGGCGATGACATCGTCGCGCGAGGCGTTGACCACTTCGGTGCCGGTCCTGCCGAACTCCGAGAGTGCGGTGAGCATCGACGTCAGCTTCCGGCGCTGGTCGGCCAGTACCTTGAGGGCGGGCGGCATGGTGTCGACGGCCTGGGCGATCGTCTTCTTCTCCTGGCCGAGACGCTTGGTGAGCCGGTCGATCCCGTTCAGCGCGCGGATGATCTCCTTGCGCTGTCCGTCGAGCCCGCCGACGAAGGTGTTCAGCTCCGTCAGCAGGGACTTGACGCGGCTCTCGCGCCCCTCCAGAGCGTTGTTGAGTTCCGTGGTGATCGTCTTGAGCTGGGCCACCCCGCCGCCGTTGAGCAGCGCCGACAGCGCGGACAGCACCTCCTCGATCTCCGGGTTGCGACCGCTGCGTGACAGCGGGATCGTGGCGCCGTCGCCGAGCCGGCCGACGGGCGCGGTGTCCACCGGCGCCGACAGCGCGACGTACTTCTCGCCGAGCATGCTGGTCTGCCGCAGCTCGGCGACCGCGTTGCCCGGCAGTTTCACCGAGTCCGAGATGCGCAGCCGTACCCGGGCGTGCCAGCCGTTCAGCTCCACGGACTCCACCGAGCCCACGGTGACGTCGTTGGCCTTCACCGAGGACTGCGGCACCAGGTCCAGGACGTCCCTGAACTCGACGGTGACCCGGTGGGCATGGCCGTCGGTCGCCGCGCCGCCGGGCAACGGGACGTCGTACAGACCCTCGAAGTCGCAGCCCGCCAGCAGCAACGAGCCGGCCGCCGCCCACACCGCCGTGCTCATACGCAGCACGCTCCTGCGCTCCACGCTCCTGCGCTCCACGCTCCTGCGCTCCGCACTCATGCGCCGGCCTCCAGGATTCCGCCCAGGGTCCGGTCGGCCGGACCGGACCCCGATACCGGCCGCGCGGCACCAGGCCCGAGCTCCGGCAAGGAGTCGAACAGCTTCTGCCAGTCACGGCAGTCCCCGGCCTTGCCCTCGCCGGTCGTCCTGAGCAGCGAGCACAACAGGGCTCCCGGGTCCTGCGGCTGTTCAGGGTTGTTGCGGGTGTCGAGGGTTCCGGAGGACGGGTTGTAGGCGTTCTGCAGATTCGACAGCCCCGCCGGGGCGACCTCCAGGAGCTCGGCCAGCGCGGCACGCTGGGTGACCAGCACCTTGGTGACCTTGCTGAGGCCCTCCACGTTCGACGTCAGTGACTTCTTGTTCTTCCTGACGAAGTCGGACACATCGGCGAGTGCGATCCCGAGATGCCGCAGCGCGGCCGCCAGGTCCTTGCGCTCCCCGGCGAGCTGTTCGGCCACGTTCGCCAGACTGTCGTTGAACGAGCGGACGTTCTTGTCGTCGGCGGCCAGTACCGCGGTGAACACCTGAAGATTGCGGACGGTGCCGAACATGTCCTGCCTGCCGTCGGCCAGGGTGGTCACGGCCAGTGAGAGATCCTCCACCGTCCGGTGCAGGTTCTCGCCCTGTCCTTCGAGGTTGTCCGCGCTCACGCCCAGCAACCGGGACAGCGAACCCTCCTTGTTCGCACCGCGTGGACCGAGCGCTTCGGACGTCGTGTGGAGGCTGTCGAAGACGCGGTCCAGTTCGACCGGTACGGCTGTGCGCTTCTCCGGGATGACGTCGCCGCTGCGCAGGGCAGGCCCGTTCCGGTAGACCGGCAGCAGCTGGAGGTAACGGTCGCTGACCACGGAGGAGTTGATGATCGCCGCCTTGGCGGCGGCGGGGACCTTGCGCCCGGCGTCGTACTCCAGCTCCACCCGCACCCGGCCGCCCTCCGGAGTGATCTCCTTGACCTCGCCGATCCGCACGCCGAGCACCCGCACGTCGGAACCGGGATGGATGCCGACCGTCCGGGGGAAGTACGCCGTGACCCGGACCGGTTCCGGATGGGGCCGGAGCACCACGGCGACCGCCGCGACGACGGCTATTGCGGTGACCACCGCGGCCCGCCGCAGCAGACGCCTGCTCATCACGAACCTCCCTTCCATCACGAACCTCCCGTTCGCGGGACCACCGGAGTGGCGACCATGTTCTGGATGTAGCTGTCGAACCAGCGGCCGTTGCCGAGGGCGTTGGTGAAGACCCGCACATAGGGCGCGAGAAGCCTGACGCTGCGGTCGAGCGCGGACTGATTGCGTTCCAGCATCGTGACCACCGTGTTCAGGCCCTTGAGCGCCGGACCGATCTCCGCGCTGTTGTCCTCGACCAGGCCGGAGAGCTGGATCCCGAGCGCGGCCGAGCTCTTGAGCAGCGCGTGGATCGCCGCCCTCCGCCTGGAGATCTCCTTGAACAGCGCATCGCCGTCCTTGACGAGCGTGGAGAACTCCCCGGAACGCGCGGCGAGGACTCCGCTGACCCCGTTGGCGTGGTCGAGGAGTTCACGCAGCGCCTGGTCGCGGGAAGCGACCGTACGCGAGATCTTCGACAGGCCCTTGATGGAGGCCCGCACCTCGTCGGGGGAGTCCTCGAAGGTGGTGGAGATCGTGTCCAGGGCTGTCGCGAGCCGCTCCGTGTCGACCTTCTCCGTCGTGGTGGTCAGATCGCTGAAGGCCGCCACGACGTCGTACGCGGGAGTCGTCCGGTTCAGTGGGATCTCGCTGCCCGGCTCCAGCCGACCGGATCCCTTCGGCTCGAGTGCCAGGTACTTCGCGCCCAGGATCGTCTTGACGCGGATGGCCGCGCCCGTCCTGGTGCCGAAGCCGGGCTCGCCCTTGACCCGGAAGACCACCTTGACGTGGTCTCCGTCCAGGTCCACCTCGTCGACCTTGCCGACCTTCACCCCGGCGATACGGACCTCGTCGCCGGCCTTGAGACCGCCCGCCTCCGAGAACGCCGCGCTGTACGTCTCTCCGTCGCCGATCAGCGGGAGACTGTCGGCGTTGAACGCGGCGACGGTCAGCAGCCCGAGCGTGGTGAGGCCGACCGCCCCGATCACCACGGGGTTCCGCTCCCGGAACGGCAGCATGCGCGCCTTCATACGGGGCTTCACGCGCACCTCGCACGGGCGACATGGAGCTCGGGAGTGAGCACCTCCCTGGTCTTCGGCAGCACGACCCGGCCGTCGAAGTCACAGAGGTAGAAGTTGAACCACGAGCCGTACGAGGCGGTCCCCGTCAGCTTGTTGAGCTTGTTCGGCAGCCGCTTCAGCACACCCTCCACCGTCTTCTCGTTCTTGTTGAGCGTTCCGGTGAGATCCCTCAGCCCGGCGATGTCGTCGCGCAGCGGCGGGCGGGCGTCCTTCAGCAGGCCCGAGGTGGCCTGCGTCAGCTCCCCGATGTTCACCAGCGAGTCACCGATGGGCTTGCGGTCGGCCGAAAGGCCGGAGACGACCCGCTGCAACTGCTTGAGCAGCTCCGAGAAGCGGGCGCCCCGCTTGTCGAGCGTTCCCAGCACCGTGTTGAGGTTGTCGATCACGGAGCCGATCAGCTGGTCGCGGTCCGCGAGCGTGGTGGTGAGCGAAGCGGTGTGCGCGAGCAGGCTGTTCACCGTTCCGCCCTCGCCCTGGAGCGTCTTGACGATCTCGGTGGCGAGCTGGTTCACGTCCTTGGGGCTCAGCGCCGCGAACAGGGGCTTGAAGCCGTTGAGCAACGCGTTCAGATCCAGTGCCGGCTGTGTCCGGGACAGGGGGATCCGGCCGCCGGGCGGCAGCCTGGTGCCGTCTCCCGCGCCCTCGGTCAGCGCGATGTACCGCTGGCCCACCAGGTTGCGGTAACGGATGACGGCGCCGGTGCTGGTGAGCAGCGGCCGGTCGCGGGAGACGGCGAAGGTGACCTCCGCCAGCGTCCGGTCCTTGATGCGGATGTCCTCCACCTCGCCGACCCGTACCCCGGCGACCCTGATGTCGTCGCCCTTCTCGAGGCTGGTGACGTCGCTGAACACGGCGCGGTACGTGTGCTCCGGAGTGAAGGAGATGTTGACGATCGTGGCCGCGAGCAGGGTGGTCGCCAGCACGGTCACCACTGCGAAGAGGCTGAACTTGATCAGAGGGGCCGCTGCCTTCATGCGACGCTCACCGCCGTTCCCCGGACCATCGGACCGAAGAGCAGCGTCGCCACCGCTGGCACCTCATCGGCCGGTACACCCATGACAGGGGCCACGAGAGAGCCGACAGCACGCTGCTCGGACTCGGTGGCGGACACCTCGGTGGCGGACCCCTGGGAGGTTGCCCTGGACGTACCGTCGTCCAGCTTGGTGGCAGGTGCCGGGACCTGTGGACGTGGCATGCCGTGGCAGTCGGGACCCGAGCGCTCGGCGTAGCGCGGTTCCTCGCCCGGCCGGTACGCGGGCCGCGGGCGGACGACTTCGAGGGTGATGCGCATCTCCCCACCTCTGAAGGCCTGTTCGGAAGCCGCCTCCTGCCTGACCAGGCCGTTGAGGAGGCAGGGGTACTCCGGCGCGTAACGGGCGAAGAGCGCCAGCGTGGGACGTGAGACACGACCGAGGGTGATGATCCGCCCGGCGTTCTCGTCCAGGACCGCGTCGGCGGTCCCGGCGACGGTGGCCGTGGAGGTGAACAGCGCGGAGAGTTGCTCCCGCTTCTCCACGACCGTGCGGCTCGTGGTGATCGTGTTGCGCAGGATCCGCATCAGATCGGGTGCGGCGTCCCCGTACACCTCGGCGGTGTCGGCGAACCGCGAGATGTCCTCCTTGATCGAGGGCATGTGCGGGTTGAGCCGGCTCAGATAGTCGTCGACGCGGGTGAGGTTGCCTCCGATCCGGTCGCCGCGGCCCTCGAGCGCCGTCGCGAACGCCGACAGGGTGGCGTTCAGTTCGGCCGGCCGTACCGTACGCAGCAGCGGCAGCAGGTCGTTCATCAGATGCTGCACCTCGATACCGGCCCTGGTGCGGTCCTGCGTGATCACCTCCCCGGCACGGATGTGCCGCCCCGACGGCTGCGGGGGCGGGACCAGGTCGACGTACTTCTCGCCGAAGAGCGTCTTGGGCAGCAGTCGCGCCCTGACATCGGACGGGATACGGGAGACATGCTCCGGCTTGAGCGCCAGGACGAGCGTCGCCTTCGCGCCGTCGGCGCGCACCTCGCGCACCTCGCCGACCAGCAGCCCGCGCAGCTTGACGTCGGCCCGCGGCTCCAGCTGGTTGCCGAGTGTGTCGGCCTCCAGCGTGATCCTCACGACGGAGACGAACACCTGCTGGTACACGGCGACGGAAAGCGACAGCAGCAGCGCGATGACGACGATGAAGACGATCCCGTACACCCTCAGTCTGACGACCCGTGTCCGCATCGGCCCTACCCCGCAATCCGTACGGTCGTGTTGGCGCCCCAGATCGCCAGGCTGAGGAAGAAGTCCAGGACGTTGATCGCGACGATGGAGGTGCGCACCCCACGGCCGACCGCGACGCCGACGCCGGCCGGCCCGCCGCTCGCGTGGTAGCCGTAGTAGCAGTGCACCAGAATGATCACGACGGCGAAGACGATCACCTTGCCGAAGGACCACAGCACGTCGACCGGCGGCAGATACTGCTGGAAGTAGTGGTCGTAGGTGCCGGTGGACTGCCCGTAGTAGCCGGTGGTGATGGTCCGGGCGGCGAAGTACGAGGACAGCAGCCCGACCACATAGAGCGGGATCACGGCGACGAAACCGGCGATCATCCGGGTGGTCACCAGGAACGGCAGCGAGGGAACGCCCATCACCTCCAGCGCGTCGGTCTCCTCGCTGATCCGCATCGCGCCGAGCTGGGCGGTGAATCCGGCCCCGACCGTCGCGGACAGCGCCAGCCCGGCCACCAGCGGTGCGATCTCGCGGGTGTTGAAGTACGCCGAAAGGAACGCCACGAAGTTCGAGGTGCCCAGCTGGTTGAGGGCCGCGTAGCCCTGGAGGCCCACCTCGGTGCCGGTGAAGAACGACAGGAAGGCGATGACCCCGACGGTTCCGCCGACCACGGCCAGCGCGCCCCGCCCGAAGCTCACCTCGGCCAGCAGCCGGAGGACCTCCATCTTGTAGCGGCGAAGAGTGCGGCCGGTCCAGGCCAGTGAGCGTCCGTAGAAGGACAGTTGGGTCCCGAGCTCCTCCAGGGAGCGGAGCGGGCGCCCCACGAAACGGTTCATCAGAGCCACGGTCAGCCCCTCTGCGGAACGACTTGGAAGTACACGGCGGTCATCACGAAGTTCGTCACGAACAGCAACATGAAGGTGATCACCACCGACTGGTTCACGGCATCGCCCACGCCCTTCGGCCCGCCCTTGGCGGTCAGCCCCTTGTACGAGGCGACGACGGCCGCGACAGCGCCGAACACCAGGGCCTTCAGCTCGGCCGCCCACAGGTCGGAAAGCTGGGCGAGGGTGGTGAAGGAGGCGAGATACGCCCCCGGTGTGCCGTTCTGCAGGACCACGTTGAAGAAGTAGCCGCCTGCCACGCCGACCACCGACACCAGGCCGTTCAGCAGCACCGCCACCACCATCGAGGCCAGCACCCGTGGCACGACCAGCCGGTGGATCGGATCGATGCCCAGCACCTGCATCGCGTCGATCTCCTCACGGATCTTGCGCGCCCCGAGGTCCGCGCAGATGGCCGTGCCGCCCGCCCCGGCGATCAGCAGCGCGGTGACGATCGGCGAGGCTTCTCGCAGCACCGCGAGCACCGAGGCCGCGCCCGAGAACGACTGTGCACCCAGCTGACGGGTCAGGCTGCCTATCTGGAGTGCGATGACCGCCCCGAAGGGGATGGAGACCAGCGCCGTGGGCATGATCGTGACGCTCGCGATGAACCACGCCTGCTGGATGAACTCCCGCAGCTGGAACGGACGCCTGGGCAGCGTCCGTGCGACGTCCAGGGCCATCGCGAACAGGCTTCCCGTATGCCGCAGCGCCGCGTTCGGTGACAGGCTCATACCTCCGCCGCCCTTCCGCGGACCGCGGCCCGCACCTGCCGCAGTGACTCCCGGTCGGCGATCGCCTCCCAGCGCGGCGGCCGGGTGATCCCCGCGCTGGGCAGCAGACGCGGGGGCAGGTCGGGTATCCCCGGTGGCGCCGCGTCCGCGCCTGCCTCGAGTTGCGCCAGCTCCTGCTCGACCTGGGCCGCGTCCTTCTCCTCCGCCATTCCGATCGGGCCCTGCATACGGCCGTTCAGGAACTGCCGCACGACCGGCTCCTCGCTGGTCAGCAGCTCCTCCCGGGGACCGAACATCACCAGTTCCCGCCGGAAAAGCAGCCCGATGTTGTCCGGGACCTGCCGCGCCGATGCAATGTCATGGGTGACGATCAGAAAGGTGGCGTCGATCTGCGCGTTGAGGTCGACGATCAGCTGGTTGAGATAGGCCACCCGGACCGGGTCGAGTCCCGAGTCCGGCTCGTCGAACAGAATGATCTCCGGATCGAGCACCAGCGCGCGCGCCAGCCCGGCTCGTTTGCGCATACCGCCGGATATCTCTCCGGGCAGCTTCTCCTCCGCCCCGATGAGCCCGACCATGTCCATCTTCTCGAGGACGATGCGCCGGACCTCGCTCTCCGGCTTACGGGTGTGCTCACGCAGCGGGAAGGCGATGTTGTCGTACAGATTCATCGACCCGAACAGCGCGCCGTCCTGGAACAGCACTCCGAAGAGCTTCCGCACCTCGTAGAGATCGTGTTCGCGCAGGGTGGTGAGGTCCGTGCCCGCGATCCGCACCGACCCGCGGTCGGGCCGCAGCAGCCCGACGAGCGTCTTCAGGAACACCGACTTGCCCGTGCCCGAAGGGCCGAGCATCACCGAGACCTCCCCGGCGGGCAGCGTCAGGGAGACGTCCTGCCAGATGACCTGGTGGCCGAAGGACTTGGTCAGTCCTTCCACACAGATCTCGACACCCATACCGGTTCACCCTTCAGCCGTGGAGCGGTCCGACATCTGCTCTACGGGGAGGGAGGGCCCGTCCGTCGCTGCTGGGTGAGGAATTTTTTGCCAGCCCGGAACCGGGAGGCAATGAGCGCGCAATCAGGCGGTCAACCGGGCGAAGCCGTTGCCGAGCCCGGCGACGCGCGCCGGAAACTCAGGGGGTCGGAAGCACCCGGGGCTGCGCGGGCGTCTGCACCCCGGATGCGCTCGTGTCCGGCGCCCGGCGGGGCAGCGGCTGCTCCCGCACCGGCTCGGAAGCCAGATCCGGCGCCGACGTAGGGGCAGGCACCCCGGCCACGTCCTGTGCATCGGGCACGTCCGGTACGTCAGGCAGATCCGGGGCGGAGGTGAGGCCGGGGACCGAGGATAGGCCGTCCAAGGGGACCTCCGGCACAGCCGTCACCTCCGGGACGTCCGGCACGGCGGGCGGGGACAGCGGCAGTCCGGGCAGCTCCGGCAGTGCGGGCACCACGGCCCCCGGAGCGCCGGACTGCGTCCAGGCGGTGGCGGCCGGTCCGGAGGTCTCACGGCTGCCGGGCGCAGACGCTGTGGTGCCCGCACGCGGTGACATGCCGTCCGACGCCCGCGACACCGCGGGGGACGGGGGCCGGGAGGAGGGGGCGTCCGCGTCCTGGGCGTACGGCAGGATCAGCCCGGCCACCGCCAGAGTCGCCGCGGTCGAAGCCACCGCCACCGCCTGGGCGTTGCCGCCCTGCGGCCGGCCGCGTCCGATCACCCAGAGCGCCAGGCCCAGTGTGGCGGCCAGCGAACTGCGGAGCGTCCGGCGGGCCCGCGCCAGCAGGGACTCGACGGTCCGATAGCTCAGTCCCATCTTCGTGGCGACCTCGCTGACGTCCAGGTCCTCCGACTTGAGCCACAGGGCCTCGGCCTGTCGGGCGGGCAGTTCCTCGCTCCGTACGGCCAGCCACATCGCCTCTGCGCGGTCGCAGACCGCCTCCTCCACCGGCACCGGAACCGGCGCGACGAGCGTGGGGCTGCTGCGTACCTCGGTCTCACGATGCACCTGCCGGTAGCGGTCCACGCACAGCCGCATCGTCACGGTCGTCAGCCAGGCGCCGAGCCGCTCGTCGTCGAGATGAGGGTGCTCGGCGGCACGGAGCATCGCCTCGTGCACGGCGTCCTCGGCGTCCTCCATGCTCATCGACCTGCGGCGCGCCACTTTGAGCAGCTGCTCGCGGTGGCTCCATGCGCGCTGCCACCGTTCGCGGGCCGCGTCAGTGTCCGTCGTCATGAGGGCCCCTTCGCTCTCACTCGTCCGGGCAGGTGCTGGGCCCGGCGCGGGGGAGATTACCGTCGGGTATCCCGGCTTGTGGAGGGGGAGACGCTTATCGATTCCTTTCCGTTGCCGACCTGTCCGCCGCTGGTCAGCGTGCCGGTACGGTCAGGGTGCCGACGACGGGCACGCCGGACGGCCCGGCGACGGGCCCTGGGACGGGAAGCCGCGGCGCCCCGGGCACCACGCCACCGTCCCCGCTCTTCGAGGGCGAGGGCGAGGCCGAAGTGGTGGGGGCCGGCGCGGGGGCGGGCGGGGGAGAGCCCCCGTCAAGGCCGCCCGCGGGGGCGGATGGCTCGGATCGCTTCGAAGGCCGCGGCGTACGCGGCGTATCCGGTGTCCCGGGTTCCGGGCCGTCGGCCGGTCCGGAGCCGAGGTCCGGCACCACCCGGTGGCCCCCGAGGAAGTGGGCGAACCAGGCCAGCACCGTGCGCAGATACGCCATGGAGTGGTTGTAGCCGAGGATCGCCCGGTCCAGGTCGGCCGGGTCGGAAAGGTCCCTGCCGCCCGCGCACAGATAGCGGGCGGCGGCGAGTGCCGCGTCGTGGATGTTGCCGGGATCGCTGTGGCCGTCGCCGTTTCCGTCGGCTCCCCAGACGGCCCAGGTCGAGGGGATGAACTGCATGGGGCCGACGGCGCGGTCGTAGACCGTGTCCCCGTCGTGGACGCCGCCGTCGGTGTCCGTGATCGTGGCGAACCCGTCGCCGTCCAGCCGCGGACCGAGGATCGGGCTGAGGGTCGTGCCGTCCGCGGTGAGCCGGCCGCCACGCGCCTGCCCCGACTCCACCTGGCCGATCGCGGCAAGGAGCTGCCAGCGCAGCCGGCAGTCCGGGGTGCTGCGGGCGAGCTCCGCCTCCGCCCGTCGGTAGGCGGCCAGCACCGTGGCGGGCAGGACGCCGCCGGCCGTCACGGCGGACCCGCCCGAACCGGGGTCCGCTTCGGAGACCGCCGCGTCCCTCGTCCGCAGCGGCGGGAGTTCGGTGCGGTAGAGGGAGTCGCCGGAGACGCTCGGTCCGGGGGCCGCCCGAACCGGTTTCGCGGGTGCGGAGGCCAGGGCCCCCGGTGCCTGCGACGCGGTCATGGCCGCCATGGCCACCGCCGCCACAGCAGTTCGCTTGACAGCCCTGTGCGTGTGCCCTGTCATGCCGTGCACCCCTCCCTGTCGCTGCGCCGTACCGGGACCGAGGTTCCTGGACGGCTTCCGTCAACCGCTCTACGCGGGAGGGCGGTCCGTCCGTCGCGCGGATCGGGAGGAAGGCGGAACGAGGGCGGAACGGGAGGACGGCGGAACGGGGGGGCGGAGCGGGAGGAAGGGACGGGCCGAGCGGCGGACGGCGGCACGGGCAGGCTTAACGTGAGGGCATGCGATTGCGAGTGGAGTTCACGACGGAGCCCTTCGACCTGGACGAGGCGCCCGCCCATGCCCTGGTGGCCCGTGAGGTCATCCAGGCGGCCGATCTGGACGACGTGGACGTCGGGCCCTTCGGCAATACGGCGGAGGGCGAGGCGGACGCGCTGCTCACCGCGGTCGATTCGCTGCTGCGGCAGGCGCTGGGGGCCGGCGCCACCCGGGTGTCGCTTCAGGTCAATGTGATCGGGGACGGCCAGGGTGGCGGAGACGCCGCAGAGGTCGCGGACGGTCGGGGCAGCGGGGAGGGCGAGCAGTGACCGAGCCCGGGGACCACCCCCTCGTCGCCGCGGTGAAACCGCTCGTGGACGCCATGGGCGCGCAGATTCTGCTGCCGGAGGCGGCGAAGGCCGACGATGTCGTCCTGGCCTGGGAGGGCGAGGAGGTGCTGGCCGTACGGCTGCCCCAGCTCTCGGACTCCCTGGACCACATTCTGGCCGCCATGGAGCGCACGTACGGCATGCCGCTCTCCGCGCTGGACCGCAAGACGAAGCAGTCGGTCGTACGGACCCTCGAGGCGCGCGGGGCGTTCTCCGTGAGGCACGGTGTGGAGACCGTGGCCGGCGCGCTCGGTGTCAGCCGCTTCACCGTCTACAACTATCTGAACCGGGACAACGGCACCAAGAGTGATTGACCAGTAACTCTCCGGGGTGAGCCGCCGTCCGGATGCCGGGACAGCGGCTTTTGTGCCGACTTCCGCCCGCTGGATTTCAACAAAGTGTTGACGGGGTGTCGGTGGAAGGCGTTAGCTGTCCGCAGCCCGTCCGACGCACAGTGCAGAACAGCCACGGAGGCTCCCGTGACTTCGACTTCCGTACCGGGCCTCGCCCGGTTCAACACCTCGGCGGACAGTGAGGCCCAGGCCGCACTGCACGAGGTGTGTGCCAGTTCCGCGTGGGGGAGCAAACTGCTCGCCCAGCGCCCGTACGCCACCGTGGAGGCCCTCTTCGCCGCGAGCGACGCCGCCATGGCCGAGCTGACCGAGGACGATCTGGCCGAAGCGATGGCGGGGCACCCGCCGATCGGTCGCCCGAAGCCGGGGGATCCGACCTCCTCACGCGAGCAGAGCGGGATGGCCGGCGCGTCAGACGAGCTCAAGGCCGAGATGCTGGAACTCAACCTGGCCTACCAGGACAGGTTTGGCCATGTCTTCCTGATCTGCGCCACCGGAAGGACGGCCGGGCAGATGAGGGATGCCGTCCGCGAGCGGATCCACAACACCCCCGAGCAGGAGCGCGAGATCGTCCGCACCGAACTGGGCAGGATCAACCGCATCCGGCTGAGCCGTCTCGTGGAGGAAGAGAGCGCATGAGCACCGGGACTGCGGCATCGCCGCACACCTCCGTGTCCACCCACATCCTGGACACCAGCATCGGACGCCCCGCCGCGGGTGTCGCCGTCTCGCTGTCGGCCCGCAAGGGACCTGGCGGTGAGTGGGTGGCGCTCGGAGGATCGGCCACCGACGCGGACGGGCGCTGCAAGGACCTGCCGTCGCTGCCGGAGGGCACGACCCATGTACGTCTCGACTTCGAGACCGAGGCCTATTTCCTCGGTTCCCCCGAAGTCGGCAAGAAGCAAGCCGATGCGCAGCAGGACGCCCCCGCGAATCGGGACAGCGGTGCGCCGGGTGTGTTCTTCCCCGAGGTGGCGATCACGTTCGCCGTCGTTGCGGGCGAGCACTACCACGTACCGCTGCTGCTCAACCCGTTCGGCTACTCCGTTTACCGAGGGAGCTAGCAGACAATGACAGCCCATTCCCGGCCCGCCCGTCCTGTGATTCTCGGCCAGAACCAGTACGGCAAAGCAGAGAACCGCGTCGTCAGGATCACGAGGGACGGCGCAACCCACCACATCAAGGACCTCAACGTCTCGGTCGCCCTCTCCGGTGACATGGACGACGTGCACTACTCGGGCTCGAACGCCAACGTCCTGCCGACGGACACCACCAAGAACACGGTGTACGCGTTCGCCAAGGAGCACGGCATCGAGTCGGCCGAGCAGTTCGGCATCCACCTCGCCCGGCACTTCGTGACGTCGCAGGACCCGATCCACCGTGCGCGTATCCGTATCGAGGAGTACGCGTGGGAGCGCATCGAGGCCTCCGACGCCAACTCCAGGTTCATCGGTGCGGACGAGGTCAAGCACTCCTTCGTCCGCAAGGGCCAGGAGACCCGGGTCACCCAGATCACGTACGACGGTGCGGAGTGGGAGGTCGTCTCCGGCCTCAAGGACCTCACCGTGCTGAACTCGACGAACTCCGAGTTCTGGGGGTACGTCAAGGACAAGTACACGACACTCCCGGAGGCGTACGACCGCATCCTGGCCACGGAGGTGTCCGGCCGCTGGCGGTTCAACTGGACCGACGACGAGCAGCGGATGCCGAACTGGGAGAAGTCCTACGAGCAGGTCAGGAAGCACATGCTGCAGGCCTTCGCGGAGACCTACTCCCTCTCCCTGCAGCAGACGCTGTACCAGATGGGTGCACGCATCATCAACAATCGCTCGGAGATCGACGAGGTCCGCTTCTCCCTGCCGAACAAGCACCACTTCCTCGTCGACCTCGAGCCCTTCGGCCTCAAGAACGACAACGAGGTCTACTTCGCGGCCGACCGCCCGTACGGCCTGATCGAGGCCACGATCCTGCGCGACGGCGTCGAGCCGAGGATCCCCGTCGACACGACCAACCTCTGACGTCGGGCCGGCACGCGGCCCCGCCACCACCCCTGGCGGGCGACGGCCGGGGCCCGTGGACCGGCGAAGGGCGGGTCCGGACACCGGAGTGGTTTGCTTGATGACAGATGTATGCCGCACACAGCCGCCGAGGTGTACGCCGCACCGGTCGCCACGGCGTACCCCCGCACCGGTTCCGCCCCCAGCTGTACCCCTCTCGGCACCCACGGCCCCCGGCCGTGGCACTCAAATCCCCCGGGTCCTGCCGTGCCCTCACCGCCACTGAAAGACAAAGGACGCACCGCCATGGCAGCTTCGGCAGCAGCCCCGCGCATCGTCATCGAGAACTGTGCGATCGCGACCGTGGACGCCGACGACACCGAGTACGCCGACGGCCACGTGGTCGTCGCCGGCAACCGGATCGAGTCGGTCGGCGCGGGCAAGGCCCCCGAGAACCTGGAGAACGTGGTCCGCCGCGTCGACGGCACCGGTCACCTCGTCACCCCCGGCCTGGTCAACACGCACCACCACTTCTACCAGTGGATCACCCGCGGCCTCGCCACGGACCACAACCTCTTCAACTGGCTGGTGGCGCTCTACCCGACGTGGGCGCGCATCGACGAGCAGATGGTCCACTCGGCCGCCCAGGGCTCGCTCGCGATGATGGCCCGCGGCGGTGTCACCACCGCGATGGACCACCACTACGTCTTTCCGCGGGGTTCCGGAGACCTCTCCGGCGCGATCATCCGCGCCGCGTCCGGGATGGGCGTCCGCTTCACCCTCGCCCGCGGTTCCATGGACCGCAGCGAGAAGGACGGCGGCCTGCCGCCGGACTTCGCCGTGGAGACCCTCGACGGCGCGCTCGCCGCCACCGAGGAGACCATCGACCGGCATCACGACGCCTCCTTCGACGCGATGACCCAGATCGCCGTCGCCCCCTGCTCCCCCTTCTCGGTCTCCACCGAACTGCTCAAGCAGGGCGCCGAGCTCGCCCGCCGCAAGGGCGTGCGGATGCACACCCACGGCTCGGAGACGGTGGAGGAGGAGAAGTTCTGCCACGAGCTGTTCGGCATGGGCCCGACCGACTACTTCGAGTCCACCGGCTGGCTCGGCGACGACGTGTGGATGGCCCACTGCGTCCATATGAACGACTCCGACATCGAGGCCTTCGCCCGTACGAAGACCGGTGTCGCCCACTGCCCGTCGTCGAACGCCCGCCTCGCCGCCGGCATCGCCCGCGTACCGGACATGCTCGCCGCCGGTGTTCCGGTCGGCCTGGGCGTCGACGGCACCGCCTCCAACGAGTCCGGCGAGCTGCACACCGAGCTGCGCAACGCGCTGCTGATCAACCGCCTCAGCACGGTGCACCGTGAGTCCGCGCTCAACGCCCGCCAGGCCCTTCGCCTCGGCACGTACGGCGGCGCCCAGGTCCTCGGCCGCGCCGACCAGATCGGCTCGCTGGAGCCCGGCAAGCTCGCCGACCTGGTGCTCTGGAAGCTGGACACGCTGGCCCACTCCTCCATCGCCGACCCGGTGACCGCTCTGGTCTTCGGCGCGGCGGCCCCGGTCACGCTCTCGCTGGTGAACGGCCGGCCGGTGGTCGAGGACAGCCGCCTGCTGCATGTCGACGAGGACGCCGTCGCCCGTTCCACGCGGGCGGAGGCCCAGCGTCTGGCGCGGATCGCCGCGCAGGCCTGACACCCCCGGAAGTCCGGCAGAGGGGGACGGCCCTCGGCCGGCGGCCGTGGACCCGAGCGGGGTCCACGGCAGCCGTCACCGGAGGGTGCGTGCGCCAAAGGTACGTACCCTCCGGGGCGGTGACTCGTGTCGTCACTCGCACCGGCACATGCTCATGGGCGCACTTCAGCACATCACCTGCACCACGCATCACTTCGCAGCACCTCCCTGACACCCACGTCACCGCCGACGTGTTACCAGACCGGAGGAACAGCCCGTGGCCGCACAGCCCAGGATCGACACCGACACCGACACCGACACCGACACCGACACCGACACCGACACCGTGCCCGAGGGCCGGAAGCATCCGGTCGACGAGACGCTCCCGCCCTTCAGGATGTTCACCAGCGGCCTGCAGCACGTGGCCGCCATGTACGCGGGCGTGGTGGCCCCGCCGATCGTCGTCGGTGCGGCCGTGGGCCTCTCCGGCACCGAACTCACCTTTCTGACCGGCGCCAGCCTCTTCACCGCCGGTCTCGCGACCTTCCTCCAGACGCTCGGGGTGTGGCGGATCGGCGCCCGCCTGCCGTTCGTCAACGGCGTCACCTTCGCGGGTGTCGCGCCCATGCTCGCGATAGTCGACACGACGAAGGACAAGGCCGACGCGCTCCCCGTCATCTTCGGGGCGATCATCGTCGCGGGAGTTCTGGGCTTCGTTGCCGCCCCCTACTTCAGCAAGCTGGTGCGGTTCTTCCCGCCGGTGGTCACCGGAACCGTCATCACCCTCATCGGCATCTCGCTGCTGCCCGTCGCCTTCGGCTGGGCCCAGGGCCCCGACCCCGCGGCGGACGACTACGGTTCGACCACCCATCTCACCCTCGCGCTCATCACGCTGCTCGTCGTCCTGGCCCTGCGCCGCTTCACCCGCGGCTTCCTGAAGCAGATCGCCGTACTGCTCGGCCTCGTCCTCGGCACGCTGATCGCGATCCCGTTCGGCGTCACCGACTTCGACCCGGTCGCCGACGCGGCTCTCATAGGCTTCCCTGCTCCCTTCCACTTCGGCGCCCCGCAGTTCGCGCTTGCCGCGATCGTCTCCATGTGCGTCGTCATGGTGGTGTCGATGACCGAGTCGACCGCCGACATGCTGGCGCTCGGTGAGATCGTCGAGCGGCCCGCCGACGAGCGGACCATCGCCGCCGGACTGCGCGCCGACACTCTGGGCTCTGCGCTCAGCCCGCTGTTCAACGGCTTCATGTGCAGTGCCTTCGCGCAGAACATCGGTCTGGTGGCGATGACGAGGATCCGCAGCCGCTACGTGGTCGCCTGCGGTGGAGGCTTCCTCGTCCTGATGGGCCTGTGCCCGATGGCCGCATCGCTGATCGCCGTCGTACCGCGCCCTGTTCTCGGCGGCGCGGGTGTCGTGCTCTTCGGTTCGGTCGCGGCGAGCGGCATCCAGACGCTGGTCAGGGCCGGCCTGGAGAAGGACAACAACGTGCTGATCCTGGCCGTCTCGCTGGCCGTCGGCATCGTTCCGATCAGCGCGCCGGAGTTCTACCACGCCTTCCCGGAGACCGCGAAGATCATCCTTGACTCGGGCATCTCGACCGGCTGTGTCGCCGCCGTGCTGCTGAACCTCGTCTTCAACCACCTGGGCAGGGGCCGTGACACGGACGACGTCACGGCCCCGATGGAACCGGGCGAGGAACTCTCGCAGACGCGGTCACCGAAGTCGCTGCCCGTGCACTGACCGTCGGGTCGGGCGGGCGCCCGGAGCCGACGCTCGGAAACGCGCCTCCTCACCAAGCGCGCCGCCGTACGAAACGCGCCCCGTACGAAACGCGCCCCGTACGAAACGCGTCGCCTCATCGATGTCCGGCCTCAGGAACGCGACACGGAGAAGCTGCTGCAGCCGGGTCCTTGCACGGCGCCGTCAAGATGCTCCGGTGTGCCGGGGTCGTACCGGGCGGCCAGGCCGACCATCAGGAAGTCGGGGGGCTGTTCGATCCAGTAGTCGCCGGCGAGCGACAGCTCACCGTCCAGATACGTCCCGGTCATCGCGAACGAGCCTCGGGGCACCAGTGGATTGGAGGGGGCGGGGAAGAAGCTGAAGACGGCAGAGACATCTCCGTCGCCCTGGTCCTCGATGGTCAGCGACAGGCCGGTGATGCCCTGGTTGCAGACATAGCTGCCGAGCCATCGCCCGGTGACCGCCTCGACGCCGTTGTCCTGGGACGGCTCGGGCTCGGGCTCGCTGCTGCTCGTCTCCGCCAGGGAGGTCTCGGACGCACCACTGTCAGGAACGGACTCCTCTGTCGCGCTCTCCGTCGGTGAGGGTGCGTAGGAGGAGGTCTGCGACGGGGTGGCCGAGTACTCCGTCGCCGAGGAGTAGGGGGAGGCGCCCGCCGAGTCATCGGGGGAGTTCCCTGAGCCGAAGATCGCCTCCGCCTGCCATGCGAAGACGCCGATGAGCACCACCGCCGCGGCGGACGCGAGGGCCAGGCGCCGCCGTGTCGGGTGAGGGGAGGGAGAGGTCCCAAGGCCGCCGGATCCGGGGCCCACCGTGCCGGTTCCCGACCCATGACCGTGCGGCGGCTCGGCCGCGGGTGACACGGAAGGTGCCGAAGCCGGCGGTGGTGCGGGCGGTGGTGCGGGCGGTACGGACGGTGGAGGCGTGGGCGGTACCGAGGGCGTCGGCGGTACGGGAGGGGGCGACGAGGTCCGGCCGCCCGGCAACGCGGTGCGCGTCTCCGCGTCGGCCTGCTGCGAGCCCGAGCCCGAGCCCGAGCCCGAGCCGGAGGCCGAGCCCGAGCCCGAGCCGGAGGCCGGGACGGCGCCACCGGCACCGGCGCCCGCCTCCTCGGCGACGGTCTGTGCGTACTCCCGGACCGTGCGGGCGACGGACTCCGGCAGCCATGAGGCACTGGTGAACAGCAATGTGGTCTGCGAGGCTCCCGCGGCGTCGGTCAACTCCGAGAGCAGTTCCCCGACCGGGGGCCGCTCGCCGGGCTCCTTCGCCAGGCAGCGTGCCACGAGCGGACGCAGCCCGGGCGCCACGGCGTCCAGCTCCGGCTCGGCGTACACGATCCTGAACATCAGGCCCTGGGCCGAGCCTGTGCCGAAGGGACCCGTGCCCGACGCGGCGAAGGCCAGCACGGCCCCCAGCGCGAACACATCGCTCGCCGGGCCGACATGACCACCGGTCAACTGCTCGGGCGACATGAATCCCGGTGTGCCGATCACGGCGCCGGTACGCGTGATGGCACTCAGCTCGCTCGCGACGGAGATCCCGAAGTCGATCACCCGCGGGCCGTCCGGCGCCAGCAGGACGTTGGACGGCTTCAGGTCGCGGTGAACAAGTCCCGCCCCGTGGATCGCCTCCAGTGCCTCCGCCAGCCCGGCGGCCAGGGAGGTCACCGGCCCTTCGGGCCACGCACCCGAACGTGCCACCGCCACATCGAGGGACATGCCCGGCACATACGCGGTGGCCAGCCAGGGCGGATCGGCGTCGGGGTCGGCGTCCACGACGCCCGCGGTGAACACACCGTTCACCCGTCTCGCCGCCGCCACCTCGCGCGCGAAGCGCTGCCGGAACTCGTGATCCTCGGCGAGTTCGGGCCGTACCACCTTGACCGCGACGGCCCGTCCACCGCGCGAACGGCCCAGATACACCCGGCCCATTCCCCCCGCTCCGAGCCGCGCCACCAGCCGGTACGGGCCCATCTCGCGCGGATCGCCCCCGCCCAGCGGTTTCAGCGATTCCATCGCCCCACCCCCCAAGTCCGCGTGTGCGCACCGCAGATGGCTGACATGGTGCAGCAGGCAAGCGCTCACATGGGCAGTTATGCGGAAATGAGGCACCCGACCGGGATCCGGCCCCGGACGGGACGGGTCGGCACCGGCCTCGTCGCGTCGGCGTCCGGTCAACGCAAGGGCGTGCGGGCGGACATGGGGCCACGGGACCGGAACGCGCCGTGAGCGCGCGCACGGCGCCCCTCGAGTGCCGTACGCGCGCTCCGGGGCGCCGGATCAGTCGATGTGGAAGCTCTCCCCGTACACCTTCCAGTCCAGAGGCGTGCGGAGGTCGAGATTGCGCTTGTCGAGGAACACCCGCTGGGCCGTGTCCACGCGGCTCGTGTCCTCGTGGGCCTCCTCCTGCTTCATCGCCCAGACACGGGCGTCGAGGAAGGCGTGCAGATACGTGACCTCGTCGCCGCCCTGGGCCGGCGGCCTGGCCTTCGCGAGGGCCTTCCTGCGGATGCTGCCGAAGCTGGTGCTGTCGCCGCCGTCACCGTGCATGACGATGGCGTCGTAGTAGATGAACTGGCCGAGGGTGCCGATCCCGTCGTCCTTGCCGCGCCTGACGGCCGGGTCGAAGTAGACGCGGTCGCGCTCGTCGTTCTGCGCCCGTTGGAACTCCGGGTCCTGGGCCGCCCTCTTCCAGTCCCTGGTGAAGTTCGGGTCGAGCCCCTGGTGCGAGTCGGTTCCGTCGACCTCGCGCAGCGCCGGTAGGTACCTGGCGAGGACGTTGCCGGGCCTGCGGTCGGTGTAGAGCTCGACCAGGTCGAGCATGTCACCGGTGCCGGAACAGAATCCGATGATGCCGGCCGTGTAGCCGCGGCCGTCGTCGATGTCCTCGATGTACTGGTACTGGGCCTTCCAGTCCAGCGAGGAGTTCTCGGCGCTGGACACCAGTTGCATGGCGATCTCCTTCTTCGCCGGGTCGTCGAGACCGGTGGCCCGTGTCTGCGGGGCCTGCGTCACTCCTGCCTCCGGGGCCGCGCCCGCCGTGCCCGGCAGGGCCGTGAGGCCGAGACCGAGCAGCGCGGCGGCGAGGACCGTACGTCGTGCGGTGGTGCTTCGGTGGGGGACGTGCACCTGTGACCTCCAAAGGGAGTTCAGTGTTCCGCGGTTCTGTTAGGAAGCTTTCCTATCAGAGCCTCCCCGGCCCGTACACCCCCTCTGCCCGCCCGAATCGAGCGGCGCGCCCGTGAGCGGGCCGAGGGTGTGACGCTCAGCCCAGGAGCTCGGCGCTGCCCGTCGGCTCCTGGCGCCGCTGGCCGTTGAGACGGTGGCGCTCGATCGAGGAGCGGCGGTAGACCTCCTCGCGCACGCGCTGGATCTCGCCGATGGGGCGGTGGTCCTCGCGAGTGCGCCAGGGGGTGATCGAAGTGCCGTCCGCGGCGGTGAGGTTCTCCTCGCCGCCGATGTCCTGGCGGGGAAGGTCTATCCGGGCCACCGTCACCCAAGGGGAGAGCTGCTCCGGCCACTCCACGGAGGTGTTGTCCACGGGCATCCGTGCGAGGTCGGCGTTCAGCTGCACCTGCAGCTCGAAGGCGTGGTCGCGCGCGGCGGCCTCTGCCACGAGGGTGTTGCGGAAGGCCTCACCGTCGGTGCGCACATCGACGTCGAGGTGCGCGACGGATGAGACCGGGACCGTACGGATCTTGGCGATGTGGTCGCCGTAGCGGAACGCGCCCATGCTGTTGTAGGTGTACGAGAGCAGGTTCCGCCGAGGCACCTGGGTGAACGACAGCATCGCGAACAGCTCGTCCCACAGCCACTCGTCCGCGGTCGCCAGTGAGCCGCGCCGGGTCAGGAACTCTCCCATCCAGGACTTCCGCCGCGCCGGGTTCACCAGGGCGTCGGGAAGCTCGGCGAAGAGCTCCTCGATGACCATGTAGTCGTACGCCGTGTTGGCGAAGAACACCTTGTTGTTGATCAGGTTGAGATCGAAGGTGCCGGCGTCCGGCTCGTCCGCCAGCAGGGAGGTGCCGGGCACCCCGAACATCTTGATTCCCATGCCGCAGGCCGCGCCGAGCAGGGAGTCCGCCCGCAGGTGGCCGAGCCCGTTGGAGTAGCGCACGACCGCGTCGTAGGTCGCGGGACGGGCGAAGAGTCCCTGGGCGTACGGGTCCGGGATCTCACCCACCGTGACGGTGGCCTTCATCAGGCCGTAGGTCTTGCCGTGCGCCGTGCGGACCGCGCGCCCCACGCCCTGCCGCTCGACGGACTCCTGTGTCCGCTGCGCGACACTGCGCACGACCTCGTCCAGCTCCTGCTGGTAGCCGGGGCGCTCGGCGGGGGTGTACGTGTCGTACCTGACGAATGCCATCGCAGGCCCTCCTTCTGGCTCGCTGTGAACGGTGCTTGTCGACGAGTTCGAAGGTAGCGCACAACTTAATTGTGCACGATGTAACTGCATGTGAGGATTCCCACTCGGGGTGGAGGCGGGGCCACCCGGGCTGCCGCCGTTTCACCGGCGTGGGGGCTCGGGTCAGAAGGGTGGGTGGCTCGGGTCAGAGGGGTGGCGGTCAAGGCCGGCGAAGTGGGGCGGCTCGGGCCGGTCGCTCGCCTCGCGGATCAGCTCAGCCGGTCCATCAGGGCGCGGAGCTGCTGCCGCAGCTGTCCCGCTTCGGCGGCCGTCATCCCGTACATCCGCCCCATCGTGCCCGGTACACCCGCGGCTCTCTCCCGCAGAGCCCCGCCCTTTTCCGTCGCCTCCACGGTCACCGCGCGCTCGTCGTCGGCCTGGCGCTCCCGGCGCAGCAGCCCAGCACCCTCCAACCGCTTCAGCAGCGGAGACAGCGTGCCGTAGTCGAGACCCAGCATCGGGCCCAGCTCCTTCATCGGCACCGGGCCGCGGTCCCACACCGCGAGCATCACCAGATACTGCGGATACGTCAGCCCCAGCTCGGCCAGCACCGGCCGATAGGCCGCCGTCACCGCCCGCGAGGCGGAGTACAGCGCGAAGCACAGCTGATCGTCAAGCGTCATGGACGCCGGGGTGTCGTTCTCTCCCATGCCCTCATTCTCACTCCGCCACGGCGGGGTCCCAGGTCATGAGGTTGCTGAACAGCTCCGCCTGCTCAATGGCGTCGTCCAGGGCGTGATGTGTGTGCCGCCGCCGGGAGAGCAGCTCCTTCGGCATCGCTCCCTTGGCGACGGCCCGCAGCGGCAGCCGTGCCTTCGTCGCGTACAGGGTCTTCATGTCGAGACAGCCCGAGTGCCCGAAGGGGCTCGCGCCGGTGAAGCGGATCAGATACCAGTACAGGAACGTCCAGTCGTACGAGGCCGGATAGCCGCACATCACCGGCTGCGCGGTCCCGGCCACTTCCCGCACCCATGCCGTGAACTCGGTCATGGCGGCGACAGGGTCACAGCCCTCACGGACCAGCCGGTCACGGTCGAGGCCGCTCACCGCGAGCGCTTCCGGTACGAACTCCTCGCTGATCGGCCGCAGCTCGCGGTAGAACGTGTGCGCCTCGGGATCCCCGGCCGGGACGTACCCCTGCTCGTCCTGCCGCCCGGCGACCGCCGCGCCAAGACTGATCATCGAATACGGACCCGGGATCGGACCGTCGGCCTCGATGTCGACGGAGATGTACAGGCTGGGCTTGACACGACGTGCCGTACGTGGAGACATGGGACGAGCCTGACAGGCCGACAGCCCCCGAAGCACCGGGTTTTCCGGCCGCCGGGCCTTCGGCGGACTCGCCGCACACCCGGGAACGACCCGCTCTGCCGGTACCCCGGAGCACCGGCGGGGGCACCTTTGGGCCCTCCCGGGGACCGGTCGGCGGCGTCACCCGGGCGGCCCGCAGTCGGCTGCGCGGTACCCCGTGGCCCGGGACACTGGCCGTTGACATGGGCAGTCTCGGGGAACTGACGCCGCGCCAGCGTGCGGCCATGGCCGCCACCGTGACGGCGAGCGCCTTGCTGTTCTCCAGTCTGACCAGCGTCGTCGTCGCTCTGCCCGCGATCCAGCGGGACTTCGGCATCAGCAGCTCCACGCTGCACTGGGTGATCGTGGCGGCACTGCTGCCCCTGTGTGCCGTGGCCGTGGTGAGCGGTCGGCTCGGCGACGTGTGGGGGCGTCGGCGGGTGTTCCTGCTCGGCATGCTCTGTTTCGGCGTGGGCTCGACACTGTGCGCCGTCGCCCCCGACGGGTACTTCCTGGTGGCGGCGCGCGCCGTGCAGGGTCTGGGGATCGCGCTGGCCGTGCCGCTCGCCCTGGCGAATCTGACGGCCGCACTGCCCGGGCACAGGCTCGGCTGGGCGATCGGCGTACAGACCGCTGTGTCGACCCTCTTCGGCATCGTCGTACCGCTGGGCATCGCCGTGCTGGTGGAGTACGGGAGCTGGCGGTGGGCGTTCGCGGCGACCGTCCCCGTCACCGTGCTCGTCGTCGCCCTGGCCCGGCGATACCTGGAGGAGACCCGCGGGCCGGCCGGGGCCTCGACGGACGTGGCGGGATGCGTCCTTCTGGGCACCGGGCTCACCCTGGTGGTCCTCGCCTGCGAGCGGTCGTCGGACTGGGGCTTCGGCGGGACCGGCACCCTGCTCCCGCTCGCCGCGGGCATCGCGCTGCTCGGCGTTTTCGTCCGGGTCGAGCGGCGGGCCGCCGACCCGCTGCTCGACCTGCGCCCGCTGCGGCGCCCCGAGGCCTCCGTACCGATGGCCGCCCTCGTGCTCGCCCAGTGCGCAGCTCTCGGCCTGGTCGTCTATGTGACGTTGTATCTGCAGCATGTGCTCGACTTCGGCGCGCTGCGTACGGGCCTGCTGCTCGTCAGCACCAGCCTGGGCACCGTCGCGCTCTCGCCGTTCGTCGGACGGCTGACCGACCGCGGCCACGGCCCCTGGCTGATCGTCACCGGCCTGGCTGTGCTGGGTCTGGGCCTGCTCTGGCTCGCCTACGGGGTGACGCACCGCCACGACATGCTGCTCGTACCGGCACTGGTGCTGTTCGGTCTCGCGCCGCCCCTGGTCTATCCGTCGTCGACCGGGCTGATCATGGCGGCGGTGCCCGACTCCGCGCGGGGCGTGGGGGCGAGCCTGTCGGTGCAGAGCCGGCAGATCGGCGCGACACTGGGGCTCGCGCTGATGAACGCGCTGTTCACCACCGTCGAATGGCAGCAGCGCAACAGTCTGCTGAAGGGCCCGGGCGCCGCCTTCACCGCGGACGAACAGGACGCCTTCGACGACGCCCTGTCGCAGGAGCAGGCGGGAGGCGACCTGCTGGTCCGGCTGCCCGGTGAGTCCCAGGACCGGGTCCGTGCCGCGGCCGACAGCGCCTTCGTCACGGCGATCGAGGTCAGTTTCCTGGTGCTCGCCGGACTGCTGCTGCTCGGAGCCCTGCTCGCGTGCGCCGTCTTCCTCAGCCGGTCCGCTGCCTCCGCTGCCTCCGCTGCCCGGCCCCGGGTGAAGCCGGGGAAGCCTCGCTCCTCCAGGCGAGCGGGCCGCACCAGCCGTAACGGAGAGCCAGCAGCCGGAGGCCGAAGGTGGCGAGCATGGCGGCGCCGCTGCTGATCGGTCCCAGCAGACCGAACTCGAGGAGCACGGCCACGGTGCCCGCTCCGAGGACGGAGGGCAGCGCGTACATCTCGCGATCGCGCCGTAGGAGAGAGGGGATCTCCCCCGCGAGGAGATCCCGTAGGACGCCGCCACCCACGGCGGTCGCGACACCGATGGCGGCCGCGTGGAACGGTTCGATGCCCCACACGGCGGCCTTCACGGTGCCCGACACGGAGAACAGCCCGAGCCCGGCCGCGTCGACGACCTGGACCGCGCCGCCGATGCGGTTGATCGTCGGGTGCAGGAAGAAGACCACCGCGGCGGCGACGAGCGGCGTCATGAAGTAGCCCATGTCCTTGAAGGCCGCGGGCGGTACGTCACCGATGACGAGATCGCGGAACACCCCGCCGCCCAGAGCGGTGATCTCCGCCAGGGCAGCGATGCCGAAGATGTCGAAGCCCTTGCGGACGGCCACCAGTGCCCCGGTGACGCCGAAGATGAAGATGCCCGAGAGGTCCGCCACCGTGTGCACCGAGTGCTCGAAGATCTCGTAGACATTCGACACTCGGGATGTCTTCCTGGCGTACGCGGCCGGGAAGCTCCGCCATTGGGGCGGCAGGCGGCAGGCGGCAGGCGGCACACGGCGGGGAGCGGCGGGCGGCAGACGGCGGGGAGCGGCACACGGCAGGGAGCGGGGCCCCCGGTCGCCCCTCCGTCCCTTCGTCGCGAGCCCCGCCGCCTCCTGCGTCACCGCTCCTGCGTCACCGCGCGGAGTCAGGTGCCCAGTCGGGCCTCCGCCCGCTCAGCCCGATCACCCGGTCGAGCAGCGGAGCCTGCTCGGGGACCTCCACGACCGGCCCGAAGGGGCCTCCGCGCCCCCCGTCGTCCACCGTGGCTTCCAGCAGGCCGTACGACACCCGGAGGCTCGCCCCGTCCGGGTCGTAGTCCTGGCCCGTGGCACGGGCCAGGTCCCAGCCGTGGACGAGCAGTTCGTTCAGCGCGAACCGGCCGGCGATCGCGGCGGGCAGAGCGACTCCGCCCGCCCGCGTCCCGCCCTCCCAGGCCGCCGGGACGCTCCACGCCGTGACCAGCTCCTCCAGCCTGCGCGGCAGCGCCGTGCGCCAGTCGTCCCGCAGCACCAGGGTGGCCTTGCGGGGGTCCGTGTCCGTCGTCGGGCCGAGGTCCTTGCGCGCCGCGTCGCGGAAGGCCGTGGACAGCCCGATGACATGGGCGAGCAGGTCCCGTACCGCGTACTCGGGGCAGGGCGTCGGATCCCCGAGCCTCACGTCGCCGACTCCCTCCGCGAGGCGCGCCATGCCGGCGGCGGCCGGCCCCAGGTCCACAAGGTTCATCCTGTTCGTCTCCATGACCGGCAGACCTTCCACGGTGCGAGAACTCATCGCTCACCGGCCGGGACGGGGCCGTGGCGTGGCGTGGCCGGCCGGGAACGGCCGGCGACGTGGTGTTGCGGCCGTGCAGCGTGGCGTGTCGACGGCGACCCGGCGCGACCGTACGCCCGATCGGGCTATGCGCACGTGGCAGGACGCGCCGGGCGTGCCCGGCCCCCATACGCTCCCGTGGGTGACCCGTACCACCCGTACCAGTGCCCTGAACACCGGCCTCGGCGACTTCCTCGCCTGGGCGGAGGCGGAGCGGGGTGCCGTGCTGCCCCCACGTCCCGCCGACGCGGTGCTGACGCTGCTCGCCCTGCGCGGCGCGGACCGCAGGGCGGGCGTGCCCGAGCCGACACCGGAGCTCGTGCGCCGCGTGCTCTTCGAGGACCTGCCGCTGCTCCTCCACGCGACCGCGGACGAACTCGCGGCCGTGCCGAGCGTCCTCACCGCCCTCGCCGACCGTGTCCGCGCGGCGAACCGGCTCAACGCCAAGCGCCACGAACGGCTGCTCGCCGCCGTTCAGGACGCCCTCCACGAGTTCGGGCGGGCCATGAACGACCCGCGCAATCTGACCTGGCACCGCTGGTACGCCTCGCTGATGCGCGCGGACGGGGTCGATGCCGACGACGCCCGGGCTGTACGCGACTGGCTCGCGGCGCTTGACGCATCGGCGCACGAGGAACGGCCCGGCCTCCCGTCCCCGCTGCACCGTTCCGACGTCACGGCCGCCACCTTCGCAGCCGGCGTCCGGCTCACCGAGGCGCTCCTGGGCGCCTTCGCCCGTGACGTCGAAGGCCCCACGCCGTCCGGCCCCCTGCTGCCCGCCACGCCCGCGCTGTCCGCGGACCGCCCTGAGGAGGCGCTCACGGACGAACTGGAAGGCCTTGCCGCCGACCTGACCGACCGCTGGACCGCCGCGGGTCTCAGCGCCGCTCTCAGCGGTCCCTACGAGGGTCTCGCCCCCGGCCCCGAGGCGCTGCCCCACGTCGTCCTGGCCGACCGTCTGCTCGACGAACACCTCGATTACTACGGCGACCCCGCCGTCCCGCTGCCACCCCCCGCCGTCCTGCCGTCACCCGACGAGATCAAGGCGCTCCTCCACATCGCCCCGCTGCCCGCGGCGCTGGCGGCCGGATCCGACGACGCACACGAACTCGCGGAGCTGTGCGGCTTTCCCGGCCCGGCCGCCGCCGTCTGGACCGGTGGTACCCCGGGGGAACTGACCGAGCTTGCCGCCGACATCCTGGCCGCAGAGGTCGAACGCATCGCCGCCGGTTCCGGCCCCGACGAGGAGGATGCCCTCGACGCGGCCCATGTCCTCTACGCGCTGTACGAGCGCGGATGCACACCCGACTCCGTGGCAAGGAAGGCCTCCGACCACTCCGACTGGCTGGTCGCCCCCGAACTGGAGGACGCCCCGGTACGGGTCCCCGACACCGCGCCCGCCGCGTACACGACTCCCACGCCCGCCGAACTCTCCGACCTGCTGGGCCTGCCGGGCCTGACCGAGGACGACCGAACCGAGCTCGACGGCCATGCCCGCGCCCTGGCTGCCGTCATCGACCGCCTGGCCGGGACGGGGTGCGTCTTCCGTACCGGTGACACCTACGGCCTCACTCCGCTCGGCGGCGCCGTCCTGCGGCACGTACTGGCCGTGGGCCATGTCGCCGCGCCCGACGACACGACGGCATCCACCTGGGACGCCGCGGGGACCGTCGCCGCCGTTCAGCACTGGCCCGAGCACATCGCTGCTGTCACCCTGAAGAAGTGGGCCGAGGCGCGCGGCGGCACCGAGGAGGTCTGGAGCGAGCTCCTCGAGGCGGCCTCCGCCGGCCACCCGTCGATCGGCCTGTCCGACACCTTCGACCGGCTCGCCCGCGCCGGCATCCCCGCCCCGCCGCTGCGTGCAGCCCTCAGCGATCCCGTGACCGCCGCCTACGCACGCCGTACCCTCTCCGGGCGCGGCGAGGACGTGCCGTGGGAGAACATCCCGCCGACGGCCCGGGCGACACTGGTCCTCGACGAGCTCTCCGCCCGCGCGGCCGAGGACATGCGAGCCTTCGTGGACGCCGCCGCAGAGGACCGCGAACCGGCCCGGGCCCCGACCGCCCTGCTCGACGCCTTCGACCGGACCGCGTCCGACTGGCCGGGCGGTGCGTCCGCTCTTCTCACGGCCCTCGCCGGCGCGGATCCGTCCTCGTCACTCCGCGTCCTCGAGGACCTGCGCGACCGTCATCCGGAGATCGGGGTGGCGGACCTGGCGTCCCACGCGGCGAAGACGGCACGGGCGGCGGGGCGTTCACGGGAGGGCGGGCGTACCGGGAAGCGGCGCGGCTGAGTCCGCCGAAGGGCGGCCGCCCTCCCGGCCCGATGGCGGCGCGCAAGCCGGGCGGGGCGGTTTACTCTCTGCTGCCCTCGGCAAGGGTATGCGCGACAAGGGCGTTGGCCTGGCCATCACCCGGTCCGGCCAAGGCGGGTTGTCCGGGCCGCAGTTGTCAGGGGGGCACAATGGAGCTCTGGACGGGAATCATCGCGGTCTCCGGCACACTGCTGGGCGCAGTCGTCTCGCACGTCCTGCAGACCCGCACGGCCAACCGGCTCCACACGGGTGTCCTCGATGCCGAGACCCGGAGGGAACTCCGCCAGGCGACCGCCCGGCTGCTCGCCTCCGAGACCGTGTTCCGTCGGCTCCAGTACGACCGGTGGGGGCAGCGTGACGCCCCCGTCCGGGACAAGGAGGCAGCAACGGCCGCCGCGCTCGAAGCTCGCTCCGGAGTCATCGCAGCCCTCGCCGAGGTCCAACTGCTCACCGAGGACAGCGGGATACGCAGGCGGCTCGCCGAACTGGCCGACGCGACTTTCACCCTGCACCATGCCACCGACCAGGAGGACCTGGCGACCCGCTCCACCCGGACCCGGGCCGCAGCCGATGCCGTGGTCGACGCGGTCGGGCGCGTGGTGCGTTCCTGACGGAACCCGCCCGGCCGGAAGCACCCTGTTGCGCGCCCGCGCCTTGCGTGCCGCGCATCGGTGGACAGTGACTGCACGGACTCTTGCCGAGCGGTCCCGACTGTGCCATACAGGTCTGGACCATTGCCCGGCTGGGACGGAGGCGGTCCGGTGCAGCGCTCCCTGCGAATGCCCGTAGTGATGTGCGCGGCCGCCCTGCTTCTCTGCGCCTGCGGTGACAAGGAGGCCAAGGACACCCGCAGCCCCTCCGTGCCGCGTGGTGTCAGCGTCCATGCGAGCAGTGCCGGCTCGGTGCATGTGATGTGGGAACGGGCCGACGACGACAGGGGAGTGACGACTTATGAGGTCTTCCGCGCCGATGCGAAGGTGAAGTCCGTCCCCGCCGCCAAGTACATGATCGATGTCGACGGGCTGTCCGCCTCGACCGCGTACTCCTTCACCGTCCGCGCCCTGGACGCCGCGGGCAACGCCTCGCCCCACAGCGCACCGGTCGCCGTCACCACGCTTCCCACCGCCGTCGAGGACCACCGCGCGCCGACCCGCCCGGGCAGCCCGAAGGGCCGCGTCGACGGTACGAGTTCGGTCACGCTCATGTGGGGCGCGTCCACCGACGACACGGCCGTGACCGCGTACGACGTGTACCAGGCCGACTCCCGGATACACACCGTCCCCGGCACCACGAACACCGCGCGCCTCAACGGTCTGCGTGCGGGGACGGTCTACTCCTTCACGGTCCGGGCACGGGACGCGGCCGACAACTCGTCGCCCGACAGCCCCGCGCTCGACCTCACGACCGAACCCGCCCCGGGCGAGGGCCCGAGCACCGCCCCTACGGCACTGAAGGTCGCCGTCCATGCCCACGGCGCCGCCCACACCGTCGACCTCACCTGGGCACCGCCGAAGACGGGCGCCCCGGTCAAGGAACACCAGCTGTTCCTCAACGCCGAGCTCGCCACCACCATCGTCTGGGGTACCCAACCCCCGCCCGGGCGTGTCCGGTACAGCTTCTCCGTCACGGACAAGCCCGGCACCCGCTATTCGGTCAAGCTCCGTGCCAAGCTCCCCGACGGGAACTGGGGCGACTTCTCGGCGCAGCGCACGGTCGTCGTCCGTTGATGCACCGCGGAGCGCGATTCGCCCGGAGGTTCGACCCGGCAGAAGGTTCCGTGAGGGAGCCGCCATGGCCGACGTACACAGTGGGCGGTATGCGCTCGGCGACGGCACGCACGCGATCTTCGGGCCGTAGCGGGGCCGGCAGGCTTCGAGGACGTGCCTGCGGGGAGGGCCCGCCGACGGTCCGGTGGTCCGGTGGTCCGGAGGTCCGGTGAGCCGACGGTCCGACGGTCCGACGGTCCGGTGAGCCGTCGGCCGCGTCTCGGCGCAGGACTGCTGTCCGTCGGCCCGCTCAGGGGGTGCTCAACCGGCGCCGAGGACGTTGTCGATGTGCGCCGCGAGCGAGGACCGCAGGCCTTCGGGCGACATGTTCCGATCGTCGATCAGGTGCGCCACGAGGTCGGCGCGGATGGCGGCCAGCAGTGCGTGGGCGGTGAAATCCGCGTCGTGGACGCCGGGCACCTGATCCAGTGCCAGACGAAGGTTTTCGTGCCACCAGCCGTAGTGCTCGGCCTGGTAGGGGCTGCTGAGTCCGGCGTCCTCCGCGGCCGACATCAGGTGCCGGTTCTCGATCTTGAAGCGCAGTGAGGCATCGAGGAGATCCATCACCCGCTGCCGCGGCGAGGACCCGGCAGCGTCCTGCGCTTCCCGCACGGCTTGCTGCAGGGGTTCGAGGCGGGAGGCGATCACGGCGCCGATCAAGCCGGCACGGTCGCCGAAGCGGCGGAAGAGGGTGCCCTTGCCCACCCCCGCGGCCGCGGCGATGTCGTCCATCGACACGCTGTGGGGGCTGCTGCTCTCGGCGAAGAGGGCGTCGGCGGCAGCCAGGACGGCTTCCCGGTTGCGCAGCGCGTCTGCGCGCTCTGTGCGCCGAACCACGAGTCCTCCTTGGTCGTCGGCCTGTCCAGGGCCCCTGGAACGGGTTCTGGTGTCCGGTCGGGTCGCGCGAGTGGTGGCTCGCGCTCGGCCGCGCCTCCCGCACGCGGGAGGCGGCAGCCGATGCTCTGCACGGGGTGCAGCGGGTCAGATGGTGTTGTCGAGCCAGTCGAAGATACGCGCGACCGCCAGGCGGAGGGCGCCCGGGTGGCAGTGGGCGTCGCCGCCTTCTTCCTCGGTGAAGCTCAGGAGTGTCTTCGGTGCCGTGAGATGCCGGTACAGCTTGCGCGGATCGGACACCTCGGTGGCACCGTCGAATCCGTTGTGCATCACCAGTGCCGGCTTCGGGCCTTCGCCTGCCGCCCGGTAGAAGTAGCCGCGCAGCACGGTGTCCTCGTACGGGATCTCGACGGGCGTGATGCCGGGGAGGTGGGCGATGGCGTCGCCGACGTCCGAGCCGCCGTAGACGGCGAGGCCGAGGTTGCGCATCGTCTCGAACCAGAACGGTGGATCGTCGTGGAACATCAACTGCTTCATGACACCTCCCGTTCGGCGAAGGCGCGGAAAGTGCCCGGCGGCCGGCCGGTGAGCCGCTGGACGGTGTCCGAGGTGCGGTCCTCCGCGCCCTCGGCGATGGCGCGGTCCATGCCCGCCAGCATGGTGGCGAACTCCAGCGGTATCTCGGCCGCCCAGCGGTCGCGCAGCTGCTCGAACGTCAGATGCCTGTGCACCACGGGCCGACCGGTGACCTCGGTGATGATCGCGGCGACGTCGCCGTAGCTCAGTGTCTGCGGCCCGGTGAGGATCAGGTCGGTGTTGGGGGCCTGTTCGTCGGTCAGGGCGTGTACGGCGACGGCGGCGATGTCCTCCGCGTCGATGAACCCGACGCGGCCGTCTCCCGAGGCCGTGAGGATGGCGCCGTGCTCGCGGATGCTGCGCGCGTGGGGGGTGGAGCCGGTGAAGTTCTGCATGAACCAGGAGGGCCGCAGCACCGCCCATTGCTCGAACAGGCCGGGCAAGGCCTGGTGGATCTGTCCCACCGCCGGACCGCCCGCGGGGATCGCCGATGAGCTGAGCAGCACCGCGCGGCGTACGCCTGCCGCGCGGGCCTGGCGGAGGAAGGGCAGCATGACCGCGGCCGGGTCCGAGGAGCCGATCGGCGGGATGAGGTAGACGCGGTCGACGCCGTCGAGGGCCTCGCCGAAGGTCGCGGGCTCGTTCCAGTCGAAGCGCACGGCCTGGGCGCCCTCCACCGGGGTGGCGCTTCGGCCGGCGGCCTTGACGCGACGGCGCTCGGCGATCAGCCCGGCGACGACACGGCGGCCGGTGGTGCCGGTGGCCCCGATGACCAAGGTGGTGCTGGTGGCGGTCATCGGGTCGCTCCCACGAAGTCGGCGCCGGGCTGCTGAACGGCGATGGGGTTCCAGTAGTCGCGGTAGGAGATGATGCGCCCGTCCTTGACCGTGACCACGGCGATGTAGGTCATGTCGAAGGGGCTGTCGGTCACCACCAGGCGGCCCACCCCGCGCATCTCGACCACGATCGTCTCCGAGTCTGTGGTCCGGTGGATCTTCACGTCGGGGAAGTCGTGGACGTCGACGTGGTCGGGGTAGTGGCGCATGTAGTCCGCGATGGCCTGCCGGCCCTCCAGCCGCTCGGGCCAGCCCTGGGGCGCGAAGGGGAACTCCAGGACGCCGTCCTCGTCCCACAGGTCCACCCAGGCGGGGATGTTCTTCTCCAGCAGCAGTCGCAGACCGTGGCGGTACAGCTCCGCGGGTGCCATGGGGATTGTCATGATCAAGGCTTCCGTTCTGCTCGAAGACACAGCGATCCCGGCCCGTCGGGCAACGGCCTGTCGTCACGAGAAGCTCGATACATCCACTACATCCAGCACATCCGGTAGCGGCGGTTCCTCGTGACGGGCGCCCGAACGAAAGCGGACCGGCAGTCCGTATGAATGGAAGCATACGGACCGTCGGTCCGCTTCGCAAGCCTGGGTGCGCCCGGTGCCGCGATCAACCGGGCCGGGTCGCCGGCTGGGTACTGCAACCTGTCGGTGCCGTGCGTTGAGCGGATACCGCGACCAGCCCGTATATGACAGCGCCCCGCCCCTGTTTCGCGACCAGTGGCGGGGCACCAGAGCGTTGCCGCGCCGGTCCGGGTGTCGTGGTGGGCGGCGCTGAGGGCAAGTCAACGGGGCTCGGTACGGGCGTACTTGGACGCGCAATGGATACGGCCGGAAAACGGCGGTGCAGACGTCTTGTCAGTGCAATTTCACATTACTATGTTACAGGTCACATCGTGAGTGAGGCCCTCACCGGAAGTGACCTACATGACCAAGCGCACTCAACTCGCCCTCGCCGCCGCCCTGGTGACCGCAGTGACCATCGTCGCCTCGGGCTGTTCCCAGGCGACGAGGAAGGCGGACGGCGGTGGCGGCGGGAAGAACCCCGCCGCGGCCAACGAGGGCAGGATCCTCGGCGGGACCCCGGCCAAGGGCGGCACGCTGACGGTCCTGTCCAACCAGGACTTCGCCCATCTCGATCCGGCCCGCAACTGGGTCATGCCGACGATGGACTTCGGCACGCGCCTGCTCTACCGCACTCTCGTCACCTTCAAGTCCGAGCCCGGCAAGGTCGGAAGCCAACTCGTCCCCGATCTCGCCACCGATCTCGGTACCCCCTCCAACGGAGGCAGGACCTGGACCTTCACCCTCAAGGACGGGGTGAAGTACGAGGACGGCTCACCGGTCACCGCCCAGGACGTCAAGTACAACGTGGAGCGTTCCTTCTCCCCGGACCTCACCGGCGGCCCCGACTACGCCGCCCGCTATCTCGCCGGGAGCAAGGGCTACACCGGCCCCCTGACCGGCAGGCATCTCGGCTCTGTGAAGACTCCGGACGCGCGCACGATCGTCTTCGAACTGGGCCGTCCCGTCGCCGACTTCGCCGCGACCGCGACCCTGCCGACCTTCGCTCCGGTGCCGCCGTCGCGGGAGCAGGGCGCCCGGTACGACGCCCGGCCGTTCTCCTCAGGCCCGTACAAGGTCGAGTCGTACGACCGCGACAAGAAGCTCGTCCTCGTCCGCAACGAGCACTGGGACCCCACGACCGACCCCGTCCGCAAGGCCTACCCGGACAGGTTCGTGGTCCTCATGGGCCTCAAGGGCGGGCAGATCGACGACCGGATCATCGCGAGCGGCGGCGCCGATGCCTCCACCGTGCAATGGTCCGACCTGCGCCCCGAGAGCGTGCCGAAGGTGCTGGGCAAGGCCGGCATCGGAAAGCGTCTGCTCGCCGAATCGCAGGGCTGCACCGAGATGCTCCAGCTCAACACGTCCCGCGCTCCGTTCGACGATCCCAGGGTCCGCGAGGCCATGCAGTACGCCGTCGACAAGGAGGCCCTGCTCACCGCGGGCGGGGGCCCGGCGCTGGGTGACATCGCCACCGCCTACCTGCCGCCCGCACTGACGGGTGGGGTGCAGGCGGACACCTTGAAGATCGCTGCGGCCGGCGACCCGGCGAAGGCGAAGAGCCTGCTCAAGGCCGCCGGCAGGGAGAACGGCTTCGACGCGACGATCGTCGTCTCCACGGGTGACAAGACCAAGGCCGAGGCGATCCAGCAGGGTCTGGCCCGCGTTGGGGTGAACGTCACCATCGACACCGTGGACCCCGGTGCCTACTACGACGCCATCGGCGACACCAAGACCGCACCCGACATGGTGATGGCGGGCTGGTGTCCCGACTACCCGTCGGGCTCGACCTTTCTTCCCTTCGTCTTCGACGGCCGCACCATCAAGGAGAAGGGCAACTCGGGCAACTACTCGCAGTTCCGCGACGAGCCGACCGACAAGCGGATCGACGAGATCAACGCCATGACGGACGCCCGGGCGGCCAACCGGGCGTGGATCGACCTGGACGCGCGCATACTCGCCAAGTCCCCGGCCGTACCTCTGCTGCTGAAGCGCAAGCCGCTGCTCGTCGGCACCAACATCGCGGGGGCCTTCGGTCATCCCGTCTGGGCGGGCCAGCTCGACTACGCGACGGTCGGTCTCAAGGACCCGTCGAAGAGCCAGGGTTGAAGGGACGCCGGCACATGACCGCGCCTTCATCCGGTCCCGGCCCCGCGTCCGTATCCGGTCCCGGTCCTGCGTCCGGTCCCGGTGCGTCCGGTCCCGGCCCCGCGCCCGGCCCTGCGCCGTCGCCGGGGCCTGCGACAACCGTCCCCGGCCCGGCCCAGGTACCCGCACCCGCACCCGGCCCGGCCCAGGTATCCGCTCCCGGCGGCGGTCCCGATCCTGCCGCCGCCGCGACCGCCGTTCCCCCCGGCAGCAGCCCCCGGCACCTCGTCCGGAAGGAGCTGCGACGCCGTCCGTCCGCCCGGATCAGCCTCTACGTCGTCGTCCTCTTCGTCCTCATGGCCCTCACAGCTCCCTGGCTGAGTGCGCTCGGCGGCTGGGCCCCCGACGAGTTCGACAAGACGGCCGTCGACCCCTATCTCGGCGGACTCCCGCTCGGCCCCTTCGGCGGAGTGAGCCCCGACCACTGGCTCGGCGTCGAACCCGCCACCGGCCGGGACCTGTTCGCCCGTGTCGTGCACGGCGCCCAGGTCTCCCTCCTCATCGCCTTCACCGCCACCGCCATCGTGGTGCTCGTGGGCACCGCCGCAGGCATCGCGGCGGGGTACTTCGGCGGCCGGACCGACACCGTCCTCAGCCGCCTGATGGACCTCACCATGTCCTTCCCGTCCCTCATCTTCATGATCGCGGTGATGTCGGTGGCGAAGGACGTCAACCGGATCGTGCTGATGACCGCGGTCATCGGGCTGTTCGGCTGGCCCGGCATCGCCCGCGTCGTACGCGGCCAGACACTCTCCCTCAAGCACCGCGAGTACGTCGACGCCGCACGCGTCGCGGGAGCCGGTCCCTGGCGGATCCTCACCCGTGACATCCTCCCGGGCGTCTCGGGCCCCGTCATCGCGTACACGACCCTGCTCGTCCCGGGGATGATCAGCACCGAGGCCGCCCTCAGCTACCTCGGCGTCGGCGTCCGGCCGCCCACCCCGTCCTGGGGCCAGATGATCGCCGAGAGCGTCGCCTTCTACGAGACCGACCCGATGTACTTCTTCATACCGAGCACCTTTCTCTTCCTGGCGGTGCTCGCCTTCACCCTGCTCGGGGACGCGTTGCGCGACATCCTCGACCCGAGGGGCGGCCGCACGTGATCCTCTACCTCGCGCGCCGCCTGGCCGCCGTGGCGGGCGTCCTGCTCGCCATCGCCGCCGCCACCTTCGTCATCTTCTACGTCCTGCCGTCGGACCCGGCCGCGGCGGCCTGCGGGAAGACGTGCAGCCCGGAACGGCTCACGGCCGTACGCCGGCACCTCGGACTGGACGAGCCGCTGTGGCGGCAGTTCGCCGACTTCCTCGCGGGACTCTTCACCGGCCGGACCCTGGGCAGCGGGCAGTACGCCATCCGGTGCGACTTCCCGTGTCTCGGCTACTCGTACGAGAACTCCGTGCCGGTGTGGGACCTGCTCCTCGACCGGCTCCCCGTCTCCGCGTCCCTCGCCGTCGGCGCCGCCGCGCTGTGGCTGCTGCTCGGGCTCGGCGCGGGCGTGACCGCGGCCCTGCGCAAGGACACGTTCACCGACCGCGCCCTGATGGTCGGCGCGGTCGCCGCCGCCTCCCTGCCCGTCTACTTCACTTCGGTCGTACTGATCCACGGCGTCATCCGCACCGCCGGGCTGCTTCCCTACCCGGCCTACCAGGAGTTCTCGGACGATCCGCTCGGCTGGGCGTCCAACCTCCTGCTGCCGTGGACGGCGCTCGCCCTGCTGTACGCGGCCATGTACGCCCGGCAGAGCCGCGGTTCGATGATCGAGGCGATGGCGGAGCCGTACATCCGTACGGCCCGCGCCAAGGGACTGCCCGAGCGCACCGTGATCGTCAAGCACGGACTGCGCTCGGGGATGACCCCGATCCTGACCATCTTCGGCATGGACCTCGGCGGACTCCTCGCGGGGGCCGTGATCACCGAGTCCATCTTCGGACTGCCGGGCGTCGGGCGGCTCTTCTACGGAGCCCTCGTGAGCGCCGACCAGCCCGTGGTCCTGGGAGTCACCCTGCTCGCCGCCTTCTTCATCGTCGTCGCCAATCTGGCCGTCGACCTCCTCTACGCCGTCGTCGACCCGAGAGTGAGGTACTGATGCCGCCGCTGCTCGAAGTACGCGACCTGCAGGTCACGTTCACCACCGATGCCGGGCCGGTACGAGCCGTCGACTCCCTCGGCTTCACCGTGGAAGCCGGCCGCACCCTCGGAATCGTCGGCGAATCCGGCTCCGGGAAGTCCGTCAGCTCGCTCGCGGTGATGGGGCTGCACCGCGGTGCGGTCCGCGTGACGGGTTCCATCGCCTTCGACGGCCGGGAACTGACCCGGATGCCGGAGAAGGAGCTGTCCGGGCTGCGAGGACGCCGAATGGCGATGGTCTTCCAGGACCCGTTGTCCAGCCTGCACCCCTACTACACGGTCGGCGAGCAGATAGCGGAACACTTCCGCGTCCACTTCCGCTCCGGCCGCGCCGCCGCCCGCCGCCGCGCCGTCGACATGCTCGGCGAGGTCGGCATCCCCGAACCGGCGCGCAGGGCGGGGGAGTACCCGCATCAGTTCTCCGGCGGCATGCGCCAGCGCGCCATGATCGCCATGGCACTCGCCTGCGAGCCCGACCTGCTCATCGCCGATGAACCGACCACCGCGCTGGACGTCACCGTCCAGGCACAGATCCTCGAACTCATCGTCCGCTTCCAGGAGGAGCGCGGCCTCGGCGTCGTCCTGATCACCCATGACCTGGGGGTGGTGGCCCGGGTCGCCCACGAGGTGCTGGTGATGTACGGCGGCCGAGCGGCCGAACAGGCCCCGGTGGACGAGCTGTTCGGCCGCCCCTCCCACCCGTACACCCGAGGTCTGCTGGACTCGCTGCCCCGTCTTGACGACACCGACGAAGCCCCGCTGCGCTCGATCCCGGGCGCCCCGCCCTCACTTCTCACCCCGGCACCCGGCTGCGCCTTCGCGCCTCGCTGCGCGTCGGCGGCCGCGGCCGGCGCGGAGGAACGGCAACGGTGCGCCACCGAACGACCTGCTCTCGAACCCTTCGACGGTCCTCACCATCTGACGGCATGTCATCTGCCGGTGCTGGTGCCGCTGAAGGAGGTGGCCCGTTGACCGGGACCAGGGGCGGGAGGACCGTGACCTCGCTCGCGGCTCCACGGGCCGGCGACGTCCTGCTGTCCGTGCGGGACCTCGCCATGTCCTTCCCCGGAAGGCGCGGGCGCACCGGCAGACGCGGTGCCCCCGTGAGGGCCGTGGACGGCGTCGGTTTCGACGTGGCGGCGGGGGAGACGCTGGGCCTGGTCGGGGAGTCGGGCTGCGGGAAGTCCACGACGGGACGGATGATCGTCCGATTGCTGGAACCCACTTCCGGGTCGGTCACCTTCGACGGCCAGGACATCAGCCATCTGCCGGCGGGCAGGCTGCGACCCCTGCGCAAAGACCTTCAGATGGTCTTCCAGGACCCGCACTCCTCCCTCAACCCCCGCCAGACCGTTGCCCGGATCATCGCCGACCCGTTGCTCGTGCACGGCTGGACCCGGGCCGAGGCGCGGCAGCGCGCGGCCGACCTCATGGAGCTCGTCGGCCTCATCCCGGAGCACCTCGACCGCTATCCGCACGAATTCTCCGGCGGCCAGGCGCAGCGCATCGGGATCGCCCGCTCGCTCGCCACCAGCCCCCGGCTCGTCGTCGCCGACGAGCCGGTCTCCGCCCTCGACGTGTCGGTCCAGGCCCAGATCGTGAACCTCATGGAACGGCTGCGCCGCGAACTGGGCCTCGCCTACGTCTTCATCGCGCACGACCTCTCCGTGGTCAAGCGGGTCTGTGACCGGGTCGCCGTGATGTATCTCGGCCGGATCGTCGAGATCGGTGGCAAGGACCAGGTGTACGGAAATCCTCAGCACCCCTACACCCGGGCGCTGTTGTCCGCCGTGCCGCTGCCCGACCCGGCGGCCGAGCGGCGGCGGCAGCGCATCACCCTCCTCGGCGACCCGCCGAGCCCGGCCGCGCCGCCGTCCGGCTGTACGTTCCATCCGCGCTGCCCCAAGGCGCGGGCAGTCTGCCGGACCGAGCAGCCGCTGCTGCGGATCGGCGGCCCTGGTGAGACCCCTGGTGAGACCAGGCAGGTGGCGTGCCACTTCCCCGGCGACTGAGTACATGGCGTCGGGACCTCGGGTTCGCCGGTTCAGTCCGACTGTGCCCCGCCGCCCTCGTCGGAGGATTCCGTCTCCTCCGACTGCTGTGGTGCCGCGTCAGGGCCCTGCGCCCGGACCCGTTGCACCTGTTCCAGCGAGTCGCGCAGGTCGCTGAGCCAGTCGTCGGCGTGGCGCTGGACGAGTCGTACGCACCAGGCGAGTGCCTCGCTGCGGCTGCGGGCGACGCCGCCCGCGATCAGCGTGTCCAGGACCTGTCGCTCGGGCTGACGCAGACGGGTCATGACGGGGGCTGCGACATGGGTGAAGAGGGCGCGGGTTCCGTCGCACTCCACGCCCCACGAGACCTTCTTGCCGAAGCGCGACTCGGCCTCGCGGGCCACGGCGATGCGGTCGTCACGGGTACGCTCCCGGAACTCCTGGATCCGGCCTTCGACCGCCGCCTCCTTCTCGGCGGCGGAGGCGTCCCCGGCCAGGTGCGGTTCGGGGATGCGCCCGACAACGGTGATCTCCTCACGGTCCACCGTCACGTCCAGCAAGGACGCGTACACGTCTTCCGGCAGGCGGCCGGCGAACCAGCCGCGAAGCTTCTCACGCTGCTCGTTCGTAATCATGTAATCAGCATTACTCGTATACGGCTGGGCGGCAACAGGTCGCGCGTTCACTGTCGCGGGGTCGGGTGACCCAAACCGTGCTCGAGCAGCGCGAACGCATGCTTGGCGTCATTCACCGCACCCGGATACCGCTCGTCGGCGGATTCCCCGTAGGCCATTCGTTCGGCGTTGTCCTGTGCCAGTGCCCACTGCACCGCGACGAGCTGGACGGCGGCCAGCCGCGCGGTGAGGTCCGGGGCTTCCGCCGTCTCGCGCAATGCCTCGGCGAGTGTGCGTTCGGCGGCGGTCTTGAACCGCGCCGTCCGGGCGACCAGGGACGGAGTGTCGAGGATCATCCGGTGGAGCGCGCGCACCTCGGGCCTGTCGTTGAGCCCGGTGATCGGGTCACGCTCGCGCAACCCCCTAACAGCGCGCTGAGCTCGACCTCGCCGAAACGCACACAGGCGCGTACAAGTAGACGCCCCGCCACCGGATCGCTTCCGGTGGCGGGGCGCGCCGTCGTTCGTGTGCGCTCAGCCTTGCGCGGCGAACTCCACGAAGGCCGACCAGCCCTCGGAAGCAACTCGCAGGGTTGGCCCCGCCATGTCCTTCGAGTCACGGAGGTGGACGGTGCCGGGACCGGCCGCGACCTCCACGCATTCGCCGCCTTCGGCTCCGCTGTGGCTGCTCTTGAACCAGGTCAGCTCAACTGTGTTGGTCTCCGCAGTGTTCATAGCACTCCCAGCAACTTCTCGATGAAGGCAAGTGACTCCCGTGGCGTGAGAGCCTGCGCCCGGATGATCCCATAGCGGGCCGCCAGGGCGCGGACCTCCTCTCGATCGCTCACAAGGGTGCTGCGTCCTTGCACCTCCAGATACGCGATCTGCTCCTGGCACCTGCGCGTGATCAGTGTGAAAGGCCCGTCGACGCCTGCGTTGTCCTCACGGTCCAGCGGCATCGCTTGAATCTCAACATTGCGCTTCTCGCCGATGAGCAGCAACTGTTCCAACTGGCCACGCAGAGCGCTCTTGCCGCCGAAGGGGCGGCGAAGCACTGCTTCCTCGATGGCGAAGCTCACCAAAGGGGCCGGCCATCGGTTGAAGATCTCTTGCCGCGCCAGACGAGCGGCGACTCGCTGCTCGATGGTCTCCTCGTCAAGCGCTTTGACGAGGACGGTCGCATCTGCTGCCGCCCCGCCCACCTGCTCGCCGAGATGCCTGCCATGATGCCGGGATGCGTGTGCTGATGCCGGTTCCGGACCGCGACTTCGATGTCACCGAGGTGGCCGTGCCCTGGCGGATCCTCACCGAGGCGGGGCACCAGGTCATCTTTGCCACCGAACGCGCGGGAACGCTCCCCGCCGCGGATCCGCGGCTGCTGACAGGGGTGCTCTTCGGGCAGCTCGGTGCCGAGGCGGAGCCCAAGGCCTTCTACGAAGAGCTCACCCGGGCCGAGGAGTTCGCGTCGACAGCGGCGTGGGCGGATGTGGATGTGAGCAGGTTCGACGGGCTGATCCTGCCCGGCGGGCATGCTCCGGGGATGCGGCAGTACCTCGGGTCGGGGGCGCTGCAGCAGCAGGTCGCCAGGTTCTGGGGCCTCGGTCGGCCAGTCGGGGCGATCTGCCACGGCGTACTGGTCCTGGCGCGGTCACGTGACGCCGACGGCCGCAGCGTGCTGGCGGACCGCCGTACGACCTGCCTGCCGAAGTACATGGAACGCACGGCGTACCTGACGACGGTATGGCGTCTCGGGCGCTACTACCGTACGTATCCCCAGTACGTGGAGGACGAGGTCAAGGACGCACTGAGCGATTCCGGCGCCTTGTTCGAACGCGGACCGCGAGCGCTGACCGCGCGGGGCACCGCGACCGACGACTCACCCGCCTTCATCGTGGAGGACGGCAACTACCTCTCGGCCCGCTGGCCAGGGGATGCGTACCTCTTTGGCCGTCGCTTCCTCAGCATCCTGGAAGCCGCCCAAGATGGTCCACAGGTGCCCTGACCACCGACCCGCCGCGCCGGCCACCGTGTGCAAGCCGCCGACGAACGGCAGGAGCAGGAGGCGAAATTCGAGGTCGAGGTGAAGAAGGTCGCCGGCCAGTGCGGACACCTGTCCGGCGGGGCGGACGGACTGTTCTGTCGTGTGGAGGGTCCGGGCAACCCAGCTCGGAGGGACACGCGCGTTGCCGGGCCCGGCCGATGAGTAAGTGCGCGTAGCCGGCTCGAGGTTCGGGTCCTGGATAACCCCAAGGTGCTCCGATGCAGGGCGTGTTGGGGTCACGAGGGGACCTGTCCCGCAACGGCGTGAACGGAGCTCTCTCCACCACTGAAAGGCTCCAGTCACGCCTCTGGCTCGGCGCACGGTGGGTCATCGCCGTGCGCCGGCCCCCTTGCCTTGTGGGCTCTCGGCCCACCTCACCCGATGTCAGGGCTTACTGGTCTCCGCCGGGGACTTGTCGCGGCCCTTCGGGTTCTCCCCGATCGCCACGTACCAATGGCCGGAACTCCTGCTCAATGTGAGGTCGTCAAGCAGCTCCTTGCCGTCCTTTCCGCGCGAAACGACGTGAGCTGCCGCGAAGTCAGGACCGAACTCATGACTGATGTCCACGCTCTTGATGGTCAGCGATCGGCCACCCTTCGCGCCGACGAGAGCGGCCGCTTCCCTCGCAGCCTCATTGCCGGGAGGGGCCAGGTCGGCAAGCGCGTCAGTGTCTCTCGCATTGAGTGCGGAGATATAGGCATCGACCGCGCCACGCTCGCTCTTTGCCCCTGCGGGAGCGCCGGCGTCGTCGTCCGAACATCCTGCGACCAGGAGTGCAATGACTCCCGCGACGGCTGCGGTCAGGAGATACTTCTTCACGATGCTCTCCACTGTATGGGTGAACGCAGCCGAAGCAAACGGGCACTGCGACTGTCGTCCTCCGGTTTTTCACGTGCGGTGCACGTACCACCAGGCGCTCCTGTGCGATGCGAGGAGCGAGCTCAGCTTCCTGTTGTGCGTGTTGCTCGACCTGTACGTGAGATAGCGCTCGCCGTTACCCGACTTCGTGACGATCATCGAGTGATCGATGGTGTTGTCGCGGTTCCAGTCGGCCTGAAGAACATCCGAAGGCTCGAGCTTCCACACGTTGTTCAGCAACTTGGTTCGCTTGGAGTGTTTCGAGGCGAACCAGTACCAGGGCTCCGCACCGGCCCACGTGTAACTGGTGGTCGATGCGAGTGGCCCGTAGAACCACCTCTTACGGTCCTTGCGTGTGAAGTAGTTGCCATCGACGATCTTCCAGCCGCCGGCTCTCATGGCCTGTGAGATGAAGTTCGTGCAGTCGCTGTCGTATGTGCGGTATGCGGTGTTGCGGTTCTTCCAGTACCGATTGGCGTAGTCCACCATCTTGTTGTAGGAGTACGCGCGAGGCTCTGGCGTCGACGTGTCCGGCGGGATCGACTCCACCGAAGCAGGGGGCCCCTTGGGGTCTTGGGCTTCGGACTCGTCGCCCGCCCCTTCCTCGCCGGGTGAGGGGAGGGCGGGCATCGGGGCATCTGCCTCCGGGCCGGCTTCCAGTCCGTCTGTGGCTTCCCTTGCTGTCCGCGGTGAAGGGTACGTGCGGACGTGCGTGGTGGGTACCGGAGCGTTCTGGTCCACATGGGGAGTGTCCTGGCTGAGAAGCCATTCGCCACCCGTGAAGGCGAACGTGAAGGTATGAGGAATTGAGTATTCCTCGAACTCGGGGTCGCCGGGTACGACATGGGGAAAGTGCAGTCGCCCGTCTTCCCGTACGGTGAGGGTCGCTGTCTCCCCGTCTACCTGGAGCGTGTCCTGGGTCAGAGTCACCTCGGCACGCGTGTATCCGCCGTTGACATCCTTCAGGATGCTGCCTCGCTGGGCGAGCATTGATGAATCGGCCTTGAGTTTTGTGCCCATGGCGTCAGTCATCCGCCCGGTAGGCGTAGCGGAGCGCGCGGAAGGCGTCTGCGTGGTGACGGCCGAGGCCTTGTTCTGCAGGTATGCGCGAGCGGTTTCCGTGAGGGTTGCCTGATCGGGCGGCAATGCGGTGCCGGAAGAAAACTCGCCGCCGGTGGACGGTGACGCGGCGCCTACGAGCAAGCCTGCCGCCAGCGCCGTGGCCGCAGAGACGCAAACCGTGCGCCGTAAGAGACGTAGCGATCTCGATGCAACCGAATCGGTTGATTGTATATTTCCCCCTGGTACTTCGTATCCGAAGGCAGCGGCCTCCGATTGGTCTGTGCATGCTTACCTGAGAGTGAGGTGCGTGAAGGGAGGGGAGGGTGTATCTGTCTTGATCACGACCATCCGATGGCCGACATGCCTCGCGGGCAGAAGCCAGTTCAGCGGAATTCACTCATCCGCCCGCGGCGCCTTTACGAGCGAGTCTTCCAGTCCGGGATGATCGTCCTGGACACGAACGTGCTGCTCAATCTCTACCGTTACAACGCCCGCACGCGTGAGGACACCCTGGCTGTACTCAGCAGGCTCAGGGCCCGGCTGTGGGTGCCGCACCAGGTGCTCACCGGGTTCCGGCGCAACCGTGAGCTGAGGTCCGTACGCCATCACCACAGCACCAAGGCGAAGGAGACCTCCGCGGCCCTCGACAAGGCGCGGCGTGGTGAGGCGGACCGAGGTGACGACGGCGCAGAGGCCGGCTGGACCAGGCAGTCCCATTGCGGTTGTCGTCCTTGCGGGCCTGCTGCACCAGACGGTGCAGGGGCTCTTGAAGGTCGCGCCGCCCCCGGTGCTGTGCGGTACCGGGGGCGGCGGTCTCGGCGGTGAGGGACTTCAGCCGACCAGCTGCTCGTACGCGGGGAGGGTCAGGAAGTCCGCGTAGTCGGCGTCGAGCGCGACATGCAGCAGGAGGTCATGGGCCTGCTGCCACTTGCCCGCCGCGAAGGCCTCCTCGCCGATCTCCTCGCGGATCGCGGCCAGTTCCTCGGCCGCGACCTTGCGGGCGAGCTCGGGGGTGGCCCTCACGGTCTTTCCGGCGTGCTCGAATTCGACACCCGCGTTGATCCACTGCCAGATCTGGGAGCGGGAGATCTCCGCGGTGGCGGCATCCTCCATGAGGTTGAAGATGGCGACGGCGCCGAGGCCGCGCAGCCATGCCTCGATGTACCTCGTACCGACCTGGACCGCGTTGCGCAGACCCTCGTAAGTGGGCTTGGCGTCAAGGGAGTCGATGGCGATGAGGTCGCCGGCCGCGACGGCGACGTCCTCGCGGAGCCGGTCCTTCTGGTTGGGCTTGTCGCCGAGTACCGCGTCGAAGGAGGCCATCGCGATCGGGACCAGGTCGGGGTGGGCCACCCAGGAGCCGTCGAAACCGTCGGCGGCCTCACGGTCCTTGTCGGCCTTGACCTTCTCGAAGGCGACCTTGTTCACCTCGGCGTCGCGCCGGGACGGGATGAAGGCCGCCATGCCGCCGATGGCGTGGGCCCCGCGCTTGTGGCAGGTGCGGACGAGGAGTTCGGTGTACGCGCGCATGAACGGGGCCGTCATCGTGACCGCGTTGCGGTCGGGGAGGACGAACTTGGCGCCGCCGTCCCGGAAGTTCTTGACGATCGAGAAGAGATAGTCCCAGCGGCCGGCGTTGAGCCCCGCGGCGTGTTCGCGGAGCTCGTAGAGGATCTCGTCCATCTCGTACGCGGCCGTGATCGTCTCGATCAGGACGGTGGCGCGGACCGTGCCCTGGGGGATGCCGACGTAGTCCTGGGCGAAGACGAAGACGTCGTTCCAGAGGCGCGCCTCCAGGTGCGACTCCGTCTTCGGGAGGTAGAAGTACGGACCCTTGCCGAGGTCGATGAGCCGCTTCGCGTTGTGGAAGAAGTACAGCCCGAAGTCGACCAGCGCACCCGGGACCGGGCGGCCCTCGAGGCGCAGGTGGCGCTCGTCCAGGTGCCAGCCACGGGGGCGCATGACCACCGTGGCCAGTTCCGCGGCGGGCCTGAGGGCGTACGACTTGCCGGTGCGGGCGTCCGTGAAGTCGATGCGGCGCTGATAGGCGTCCATCAGGTTGAGCTGGCCGAGGACCACGTTCTCCCAGGTGGGGGCGGAGGCGTCCTCGAAGTCGGCGAGCCAGACCTTCGCACCCGAGTTCAGGGCGTTGATGGTCATCTTGCGGTCGGTCGGACCGGTGATCTCGACGCGTCGGTCGTTCAGCGCGGCCGGGGCCGGTGCGACCTTCCAGCTGTCGTCCTCGCGGATCTGTGCGGTCTCCGGGAGGAAGTCGAGGGTGCTGGTGCGGGCGATCTCGGCGCGGCGCTCCGCGCGGCGGGCGAGGAGGTCGTCACGCCGGGGTGTGAACCGCCGGTGCAGCTCGGCCACGAAGGCCAGTGCCGCGTCGGAGAGGACCTCTTCCTGCCGGGGCAGGGGCTCGGCTTCGACGATGGCCAGCGGGGACGGCGCTGGTGCGGACATGAGCTGTCACTTCCTTCAGCGTGCTTCACGGTCGGGCGGGCGGCCGCAGGAGCGTGACATGGCACTCGGTGCCAGGGCTCCGGGATGCGTCCGCCGGCGCTGTTCCGGGGTACGGGGCCTTCTGATCAGTGGATAGTAGTTACCGCATGGTGGAAGTTCAATGGTTTGTTGATGTCGAGATTCTCCGGGTCGACAGACCGTGGCGCTCGGTGCCAGGCACCTCACTCAAGGTGCGCCAGATCGGCGGGCGTGTCGATGTCGTACGGCTCCGCAACATCGCCGCACTCGACCAGCGTGATCTCGTTCTCGTGTTCCCGCAGATAGTCCCGGGCGCCGCGGTCGCCCGACGCGCGCTCCGCGACCGCCTCCCAGCGGGTGACGCCGAACAGGACCGGATGGCCGCGTCTTCCCTCGTACGCCGCCGACACGAGCGCGGAGAGCGAGTCGCACGCGGCCACCACGCGGGCGACGGCAGCGGCCCCGATGCCGGGCTGGTCCACCAGCGAGACCAGGGCCGCGTCCGGATCCCCGTCCGCGGCGCCGAGCGACGCGAGGCCGGTTCGGAGCGAGGAACCCATCCCCTGCTCCCAGTCCGGGTTGACGGAAACGACACAGCCTGAAAGATCGGCCCGCCGCAGCACTTCGTCCGCCGCCGCGCCCAGGACCACGTGCACGGAACGGCAGCCGCCCGCCCGGAGCACGCGCACGGCGTTCTCCACCAGGGGACGGCCTCTGTGTTCGAGCAGTGCCTTCGGCCGACCACCGAGCCGCCGACCGCCGCCGGCTGCCAGAACCAGCCCCGCCACATGCGGTTTGCCTGACGTGTGAACCATGATCCCTGCTTACCTCATCGCATCGGACCCCGGCACCTGCATCACGGTCGACCCGACGGTGTGGCGTCGCAAGGAGCTCGAAGTCGACACGTCGAGCTGAATTTCGCACCGCGGAGTGGCGAAGTCCGCACGTGATGGCGTTAACTTGCCCGCGGCCCCAGGCGTCCGACCACCGTCCGGTGGGCCGTGCACCGGGCAGATGGACGTGCGAGGGGGGCGAGCTTTGTTGCGGAGCGTGGGGCAGACGCAGGTGACACGAAGCGGCGAGGACCCGAGGGTGACGGAGCTGCGCTCCGCCGTCTCCCGGCTACGCCGTGAACTGGCCGGATACCCCGCCGAGTTCGCCGACCGCGGGATCGCGGAGGACGAGCTGGCGGCGATGGAAGCCATGGCGGTCAGCGGGGTCCCGGAGATGCGGCGGCTGCGCCGTTCCCTCCTTCTGATCGTCGGCTCGATCGGCTCGGTGAGCGCGCTCGCGCCCGGGCTGACGAGCGTACGGAACGCGGTGGAGCTGTTCGGCGAGCCGGCCACAGGCGGAATCCACGGTGACCCGACCGGTGACGCCCGTTCTGACTAGGCTGAGCGGTGATGTCCACCGATCAAGGTCCCACGTTCCGTGAGCTCACCGTCCAGGCGCTCTCCTCCGTCGAGCGCGGGTACGACCTGCTCGCGCCGAAGTTCGACACGACCCCCTTCCGTACACCGGAGCGGATCCTGGACGAAGTCGTCCGCACCCTCCGGCCGCTCGGACCGTTCGGGACCGGGCTCGATCTGTGCTGCGGCACGGGAGCCGGCACCCGCGTCCTGGGGGAGGTCTGCCGGGAACGGGCCGTCGGCGTCGACTTCAGCGCGGGCATGCTCGACGTCGCGCGGAGCACCCGGGCTGCGCGGAGCACCCGGAAGAACGCCCAGTGGATACGGGGCGACGTGCGGGCCCTGCCTTTCGCGCCGGCCTTCGACCTTGCCGTGAGCTTCGGGGCGTTCGGGCACTTCCTGCCGAAGGAGCGGCCCGGACTGTTCGCGCAGGTCCACTCGGTGCTCCGTCCGGGAGGCATCTTCGCCTTCCCCGTCGGTGCTCCGCCGCGCCCCGGCTCATGGCCGTATTGGGCGATGCTCGGCTTCGACGCGGCGATGCGGGTGCGCAACACGATCTGGTGGCCCCGCTTCGTCATGTACTACCGGACCTTTCCGCTCACGGAGGTGGGTCCCGAGCTGGAGCGGGCCGGATTCGGGGTGGAACTGCTTCCGATGTCCGGACTGGGGCACCGGAAGGACGGCAGCCCGCGCGCCGCACTCCTCGTCGCGCGCCGGGTCTGATCGCGGAGCAAGCTCGTAGGGGTGCACTTTGTGCTGGCAGCCCAGGGCCGTGTCCGGTCTGTGGTGCCCGCCTCACCTCACCCCACTCTCGTGTTCCACCCCGTCCTGCCGTGATTTCGGGTTCATGCGACGGATCGGGGTTACCCGTAGGGCATGGTCATGAAAGGCAGGTCACGACGATGACCAGTCAATTGCATCGACCTGCGGCCCACACGTCCGAGGAGTCGGTCGGCGCGCTGGTCAAGCAGGCAACGGAACAGATCTCCGAGCTGATGCGGCAGGAGCTGCGGCTGGCACAGGCGGAGATGCAGGAGAAGGCCAAGCGGTTCGGGCGGGGCGGCGGCCTGTTCGGCGGTGCCGGTGTCATCGGGTTCGTCGCGCTGCAGGCCCTCGCGGCCACCGCGATCGCCGCGCTGGCACTGGTGCTGCCGGTATGGGCTTCGGCTCTGATCGTCTGCGCCGTGCTGGCGGCGATCGCCGGCGTACTGGCGCTGACGGGCAAGAAGCAGGTGTCACGGGCGGCACCGGCGAAACCCGAGAGCGCCATCGAGAGCGTGAAGGCAGATGTCGCCGAGATCAAGGAGAGGGCACACCGATGACGGACAGGACCCGCAGGAACGGCTCCACTCCGACCCCGGACGAGTTGCGCGAAGAGGTGCAGGGCACGCGCGAGCAGCTCGGGCGGACCGTCGAGGCGCTGGCGGCGAAGACCGACGTCAAGGCGCAGGTCCAGGAGAAGGTCACCGCCGCCAAGGGCAGCATCCAGGACAAGGCGGTGCACGCGAAGGAGCAGGTCCGGGACAAGAAGGAGCAGGTCCGGGACAAGGCGGTGCACGCGAAGGAACAGGTTCACGACAAGGCGGTGCACGCGAAGGAGCAGGTTCACGACAAGGCGGTGCACGCGAAGGAACAGGTCGCTCACACCGCGGCAGGACTCGGCGGGCAGGTCACGGCCCACACCCCGGACCCGGTGCTCCGGCAGGCGGGCAAGGCCAGGGGCGCCGTACGGCGCAAGCCGCTGCTGTTCGCCGTTCCTGCCGTCGCGGTCGTCTGCTGGGTGGTGTACCGCGTCCGCAGGGGGCGGTGACGCGTCCCGTCGCCTTGTACGGAGCCGGTCGACCCAGTGCGTCAGCTACCGGCTCAGCCCTGCGGCTCAGCCCTGCGGCTCAGCCCTGTGGCGGGGCCGACGTGCTCGCCAGCGCCGCGGCGAGCTCCTTCGCGACGGTCTGCAGGACCGGGACGATCTTCTCCGTCGCGGCCTCGGTCACCCGCCCCGCGGGTCCCGAGATCGAGATCGCCGCGGCCGTCGGGGCGTCGGGCACCGGGACCGCGAGGCAGCGGACACCGATCTCCTGCTCGTTGTCGTCCACCGCGTACCCGGCGCGGCGGACCTGCTCCAGGGCGTCCAGGAAGCCTTCGGGCGTGGTGATCGTCTTCTCGGTGGCGGCCGGCATCCCGGTGCGGGCGAGCAGGGCCCGTACCTCATCCGGAGAGGTGTTCGCGAGCAGCGCCTTGCCCACGCCGGTGGAGTGCGGCAGGACCCGGCGGCCCACCTCGGTGAACATGCGCATCGAGTGCTTGGACGGCACCTGCGCCACGTACACGACCTCGTCCCCGTCGAGCAGCGCCATGTTCGCGGTCTCGCCGGTCTCCTCGACGAGGCGGGCCAGATACGGGCGGGCCCAGGTGCCGAGCAGCCGGGAGGCGGACTCGCCGAGGCGGATCAGGCGCGGGCCCAGGGCGTAACGCCGGTTCGGCTGCTGGCGGACGTAGCCGCAGGCGACCAGGGTGCGCATCAGCCGGTGGATCGTCGGCAGCGGAAGCCCGCTGCTCACGGAGAGTTCGCTCAGCCCGACCTCGCCCCCCGCATCGGCCATCCGCTCGAGCAGATCGAAGGCGCGCTCGAGGGACTGAACGCCACCGCTGTTCGCGGCGGGCTTGGCGGCGTCGGTGGTGCTGGCGCTGGACGACGGCACGTCAACGGTCCTTTCAGGCGGGCGGGCAAGTTGTCAGCCTACCGGGCGGCCGTGTGCGGCACATCGCCCCCGTCGCGGCGTCTTTGCCGGTCAGGCCGTGTTTGTCCATGGTCGGCGACCTCCTCCTGCGCTCTCCAGAGGCCCCGCCACCGTGCACAACTGCGTTCTGCTTCACGAAACTGTATTTCCACTTCATGGAAACGTCCATGGTGATGGCCAAGTCGGCGGACGGAGGCGGGGAGGTCTTGACGGACCGGGTGCCGCGAGTGAGACTCCTTCAACAGTTCGTTGAATCTCTCGCTCTGCGGAATGGAAGTGAGGACCACGGGTGTCCGACATGGACGTGGACGGCAAGAGCGGTGTGGGCGGTGTGGGCGGCGTGCAGGGCGCGAACGACGTGACCCTGGTGCTGCGCTCCACACGCGTCATCACTCCTGAGGGAATGCGCGCCGCAACGGTCGCCGTGGCCGGCGGACGGATCGCCGCGGTGCTGCCGTACGACGCCGTCGTACCGCCCGGCGCCCGGCTCGAGGACTTCGGCGACGACGTCGTCCTCCCCGGCCTCGTCGACACCCACGTCCATGTGAACGATCCCGGCCGCACCGAGTGGGAGGGTTTCCGGACCGCCACCCGTGCGGCGGCGGCAGGCGGTATCACCACACTGCTCGACATGCCCCTCAACTCGCTCCCGCCCACGACCACCGTCGGCAACCTCCGTACCAAGCAGGAAACGGCCGGACCCAAGGTGCACGTCGACACCGGCTTCTGGGGCGGGGCCGTCCCCGGCAACGTCAAGGACCTGCGTCCGCTGTACGACGCCGGCGTCTTCGGCTTCAAGTGCTTCCTGTCCCCGTCGGGCGTCGAGGAGTTCCCCGAGCTCGACCAGGAGCAGCTCGCACGGTCCATGGCCGAGATCGCCGGCTTCGGCGGGCTGCTGATCGTGCATGCGGAGGACCCGCACCATCTGGCCGCCGCGCCGCAGAAGAGCGGCCCCGCCTACGCCGACTTTCTCGCGTCGCGTCCGCGCGACGCCGAGAACACCGCGATCGAGAACCTCATCGCACAGGCCAGGCGGCTGAACGCACGCGTACACGTGCTCCATCTGTCGTCCGCCGACGCGCTGCCGCTGATCGCCGCGGCGAAGGCGGAGGGCGTGCGGATCACCGTCGAGTCCTGCCCGCACTTCCTCACCCTCACCGCCGAGGAAGTCCCGGACGGGGCGACCGAGTTCAAGTGCTGCCCGCCGATCCGTGAAGCGGAGAACCAGGACGCCCTGTGGGAGGGCCTGGCGGACGGCACGATCGACTGCGTCGTCTCCGACCACTCGCCCTGCACCACCGACCTCAAGACCCCCGACTTCGCCTCCGCCTGGGGCGGTATCTCCTCGCTCCAGCTGGGACTCCCGGCCATCTGGACCGAGGCCCGCAGACGTGGCCACACCGTGGAGGACGTCGTCCGCTGGATGTCGTCCGCGCCGGCAGACCTTGCGGGGCTGGCACGCAAGGGGGCCATCGAGGTGGGACGCGATGCCGACTTCGCGGTTCTCGCCCCGGACGAGACCTTCACCGTCGACCCGGCCGAGCTCCACCACCGCAACCAGGTCACGGCCTATGCCGGAAAGACCCTGCACGGTGTCGTGAAGTCGACATGGCTGCGCGGCACGCGGATCGTGGAGAACGGCACCCTCGCCGAGCCGACCGGCCGGCTGCTCGAAAGGAACAACTGAAACCGTGGCGATACCGTCCTTCACCGGTGACGCTGGCCCGTACGGCGGCGGAGACCCGTACGCGGACTACCGCACGCCCGGCCCGTCGGGATTCCCCTTCACGCACCACGCCGATCTCGCCGACCGGCGCCTCGGCGCGGGCGTCATCGCCGCCAACGACGAATTCTTCGCCGAGCGCGAGAACATGCTGAAGCCCGGGGCCGCCGAGTTCGACCCCGAGCATTTCGGCCACAAGGGCAAGATCATGGACGGCTGGGAGACTCGCCGGCGGCGTGGTGTCTCGGCCGGACAGCCGCACCCGGCGGACGACGACCACGACTGGGCACTGGTACGGCTCGGTGCCCCCGGTGTCGTGCGCGGCATCGTCATCGACACCGCCCACTTCCGCGGCAACTACCCGCAGGCGGTCTCCGTCGAGGCCACCGCGGTGCCGGGCTCGCCCTCGCCGGAGGCCCTGCTGGGAGACGACGTGAAGTGGACGACCCTCGTTCCGCGCACGGCGATCGGCGGCCACGCCGCCAACGGCTTCGCCGTCGACGTCGAGCAGCGGTTCACCCACCTCCGCGTCAACCAGCACCCGGACGGCGGCATCGCGAGACTGCGGGTGTACGGGGAGGTCGCGCCGGACCTGCGGTGGCTGGGCGCGCTCGGTACGTTCGACCTCGTCGCGCTGGAGAACGGCGGCCAGGTCGAGGACGCGTCCGACCGCTTCTACTCGCCGGCCACCAACACCGTCCAGCCGGGGCGCTCCCAGAAGATGGACGACGGCTGGGAGACGCGTCGCCGCCGCGACAAGGGCAACGACTGGATCCGCTACCGGCTGGTGGAACAGTCCGAGATCCGCGCGGTCGAGATCGACACGGCGTACCTCAAGGGCAACAGCGCGGGCTGGGCGTCGCTCTCCGTCCGCGACGGCGAATCGGGTGAGTGGACCGAGGTGCTGCCGCGCACCCGACTCCAGCCCGACACCAACCACCGCTTCGTGCTGGACACCCTTGCGGTCGGTACACACGTCCGGATCGACATCTATCCGGACGGCGGCATCTCGCGGCTGCGGCTCTTCGGTTCCCTCACGGACCAGGGAGCGGCCCGCCTGAGGGCCCGCCACCAGGAACTGGGCGGCTGACGGTACTTCGCGCCGCAGCAGCGTGGGGTGCCCCCGGCGCAGAACAATGTCGGGGGCCCATGCGGCAACGGACGCGTCGGGCCGTGCCCGGACACCGGCGGAGGCTCCGCGCACGGAGGGTGTGAGGCGGGGCAAGCGTGTGGCCGACGTCAGGAGCTCGTGAGGATGACGAGTTGCCGGGTCGCTCGGGTCATCGCGACATAGCGGTCGACGGCTCCTTCGATGCCCTCGCCGAACGTCTCCGGGTCGATGAGGACGACCAGATCGAACTCGAGCCCCTTCGACAGTTCCGGCGTCAGCGACCGGACGCGGGATGTCGCCCGGAACGTGGGGTCGCCGATGACGCAGGCGATTCCGTCGGCATGTGCGGCGAGCCAGGTGTCGAGGACCGAGTCCAGATCCGCAACAGATCCGTGCACGACGGGGATGCCGCTGCTGCGGATGGAGGTCGGCACATTGGCGTCCGGGAGCACGGCGCGGATGGCCGGCTCGGCTTCCGCCATGACCTCTTCCGGCGTGCGGTAGTTGATGCTCAGGGAGCGCACGGTGATCCGGTCGAGCCCGACCCGCTCGAGCCGTTCCTGCCACGACTCCGTGAACCCGTGCCTGGCCTGGGCGCGGTCACCGACGATGGTGAAGCTCCGGGACGGGCAGCGCTGCAGCAGCATCTGCCACTCGGCGTCGGTCAGTTCCTGGGCCTCGTCCACGATGATGTGCGCGAACGGGCCGGCGAGAGGTTCCGGGTCGGTGCCGGGCAGTGCGCTCTCGTCGATCAGGGTGTCCTGCAGGTCCCGTCCGTGCAGCATCCCCACCGCGCCTTCGCTCTCATCGATCACGACGTTCTGCAGCAGGCTGTCGATGGCGTCGGCCCTGCGCGCACGTTCGGCGGCGACAGAGGCTTCGTGCCGACGCTTGCGTACCGACGACTCCGGGTCGCCGAGCCGCTGCCGTGCCGCGTCCAGGAGCGGCAGGTCGGACACCGTCCAGGCCTGGGCGTCCTCGCGCTGCAGTTTGCGAACGTCGTCGGGGCCGAGCCAGGGAGCGCACTTGCGCAGGTAGGCGGGCACCGTCCACAGATCCCCGACGAGGTCACTCGCTTCGAGCATCGGCCACGCACGGTTGAGGGTCCTGATCAGATCCCGGTCCTGCAGCAGCGACCTCCGGAGCAGCTCGGGCGGGGCGTCACTGTCGTCCTTGTCCATCAGGATCGTGAGCAGCTCCTCCCGGATCTGGTCGCGCGCCTCGTTGTGCGGAGTACCTGGTTCCACTGCTTCGAACGCCGCCGCCCAATCGTCGGCGCTCAGCCAGATGTCGGACCAGTGGCTCGAGACCGTCATCCCCTCGGTGGGCGGCTCCTCGTAGATGCCGACGGCCGGTCCGATCGCCTTCACCAGATCCGCGGACGACTTCAGGAGGGCCACGCCCGGGTCGGTCTCGATCGCTGCTCCGGCTCCCTCGGTGACGAGGTCGCGCAGGGTGCAGGTCTGCACGCCCTCCTCGCCGAGGCTGGGCAGGACATCGGCGACGTAGGCCAGGTAGGGCTGGTGCGGACCGACGAACAGCACGCCGCCCCGACGGTGACCGAGGCGAGGGTCGGAGTAGAGGAGATGGGCGGCGCGGTGCAGAGCGACGACGGTCTTGCCCGTACCCGGACCGCCGTCGACGACGAGAGCGCCGCGGGATCCCGCCCGGATGACGGCGTCCTGGTCGGCCTGGATGGTGCCGAGCACGTCGCGCATCCGAGCCGACCGGTTGCTGCCCAGGCTGGCGATGAACGCGGACTGGTCGTCGAGAGCGGCATGCCCCTCCAGTCCCTCGGCGGTGAATACTTCGTCCCAGTAGTCGCTGATCCGGCCGCGGGTCCAGCGGTACCTGCGGCGGCTCGCCAGACCCATCGGGTTGGCGTGGGTCGCCGCGAAGAACGGCTCGGCCGCAGGGGAGCGCCAGTCGAGCAGCAGCCGACGCCCCGCGCTGTCGGTGAGGCCGAGGCGTCCGATGTACACGGGCTCGGGGCTGTCCGTAGGGACGACGTGTCCCAGGCACAGGTCCAGACCGAAGCGACGCAAGGTGCGCAGGCGACCGGTCAGGCGGTGGATCTCCGTGTCCCGGTCCATCGCCTCCCGGCCGATGCCGCCGGGCGCCTTGCGCTCGGCCTCGAGGCGGTCGGACAGTTCGGCGATCGTCTGCTCGAGGCTCTCCGAGATGTTCGCGAAGTGCTGCTCGTCGCCGTCGATCAGCGCCGGGTCGGCCTTGGGGGAGAGGTGGTCGGGAAGGTCGAACGCGCTGGTGATCAGAGGGTTCATGTCATCAGCTCCGGACTGAGGTCGCTGCCGCGACGGCAGGCGGCGCGCACACCCGCATCTCGGTGCCGAGGGCCCGCACCCGCAGTGGGCGTCCCACCGCTGACTCGACGTCACCACACGACCAATGAACCGACAAAAGCACACGCACTTCGTGAATCTCCCGTTTCCGCAGGTTCTGACCTCGGCCCGCGATTCTGCCCCACGACCGGGGCCTTGCCGCAAGACCCCCAGTGCGCTATAAGTTGAGAGTGGCAAGGAGTGGGTACTCCCCTTTGCCTTTATCGTCCCTTCCGGACGGACAAGCCCTCCGCGCATCACGACGCACCATGGGGCGTGCGGCCCACCGGCTTCGACAAGGGAACCTACAAGCGCCGCAACGAAGTCGAGCCAACCCCCTGCACTCCGTGTGGCATGCCACCTCGTGCAGCCCGTCCGCAGGCGACCGCGCGCCCGCGCCACGCCACCTCGTGCCTCCCGTGCACTACGCCTTCTCGTACCGCCCGCCGAGGCACATCACCGCGAAGCCGAACGCCGAGATCACGATGTGCGCATAGAGCTCCCTGCCCTCCAGGAACCCGATCGGTTCGATGATCCACCGGGTGAAGCCGAAGAGGGCGAACCAGCCCCCGGTCAGCTCACGGAGCACTCCGCAGATGCCGACGACGAGCAGGCCCATGCCGACGGACTCCAGCAACTTCTTCATGCCGTGATCGTCGCCCGCTCGAGCGCCCCGCCGCGTCCGACGTCGGCATACGCTGCCGGTCCGAAAGTCTCGAGCCGCGTGACGAAGGTCTGGGATCGCGCGACTTCGGTAGCTGAAGGACACCCCGCCGGCCGAGATCGTCGCAGCGGTGCGGCGCGTGGCGGGCGGCGATCCGGTGCTCTCCCCGGCCATCACCCGCCAGTTGATGGCCCAGGTGGCCGGCACCGCACCCGACGACCGGACCGGCCGGGCCCGTACCCGCATCGGCACGCTCGCCGAACGTGAACGCGAGGTCGCCCTCGCGGTCGGCCGCGGCCACTCCAACGCGGAGATCGCGGCCACTCTCCATATGAGCGTGCCGACGGTGAAGACCCATGTCTCCCGCATCCTGGCCAAACTCGACCTCAACAACCGTGTCCAGATCGCTCTGCTGGTCCATGACGCCGGACTGATCGACGAAGGGGCGGCCTAGCGTCTGTCGTCACATGAAGCCGTCCACGGGCCTGGACGACGTCGGCTCCGCCGTCTCTGCGGTCCCCGGCCCGGACACGTTGTCACTGGCCATCGGTGGGTGCGGCAGGTGATGCTTGGTGTGGGTGCTACGGATGCGACGCTCGCTTGGGCCGGTCCGGGGGCTGAACCTGGTTGGCAGTGTGTAGTGGTGTAGGTGTGTAGGTGTGTAGGTGTGAGGGGGCGGCGGGGGCGTGGAGTTGCTGGACGGGTCGGATCCGGGGGCTATCGGTGGCTATCCACTGCTGGCGCTGCTCGGTGAGGGGGGCATGGGGCGGGTGTATCTGTCCCGGACGGTGTCGGGGCGCCCACTGGCGTTGAAGACGGTGCGTGCCGAGTTCGGACGGGAGCCGGGATTCGAGGAGCGCTTCGCGCGTGAGATCCGTAACAGCGACCGGGTGCGCTCCCCTTGGACCACCGCGGTGGTGGACTACAGCCCGGTGGGGCAGCGCCCGCAGTGGCTCGCCACGGAGTACGTGGCCGCGCCGTCCCTGGCGGAGTGGGTGCAGCGGTACGGCCCGCTGCCCGAGCGGTCCGTACTGGCTCTGGCGGCCGAGCTGTCCGGGGCGCTGGGCGCGGTACACGGGGCGGGGCTGGCCCACCGGGACGTCAAGCCGTCCAATGTGCTGTTGGGCCGCCGTAGTCCATTGCTCATCGACTTCGGGATCGCGCGCGCCGCGGAGGATTCGCGGCACACGATGACCGGCGGTGTGATCGGTTCTCCCGGTTATCTGGCGCCGGAGCAGGCGGCTGCCGGGGGATCGGGTGCGCCGGGTGATGTCTTCTCCATGGCTGCGGTGCTGGTGTACGCGGCGACGGGACTGGGCCCCTTCTCCCACCCGGACGAGGAGGTCTCGGCCGCGGCGTTGCTCTACCGCATCGTGCACGAGGAGCCGAAGCTCGACGGTGTTCCGGCGGCCCTGGTCTCGCTGCTGCGGTCCTGCCTGGCCAAAGAACCCCAGCAGCGGCCTACGGTCGGGGCCGCCGGCGCGCTGCTGGAACGCCTGGGCGGCCGGACCGGTACCTGGCCGCAGCTGCTGCCCGAGGCGCTGGAGAGGGAACTCGCCGTGCGGGAGGAGGAGGCGCACGCGCTGGTCTCCGCAGCAGTGCAGCCGCTGTCTGTGGCGGATGTGCCGCGCAGGCCCGAAGTCGGCCCGGCAGCGCGAACGGCTTCTGACGGCGCAAGGACCGCCGCCCCGCCGGCTGCCGGTTCCCTGCGTCGGTGGCTGTCCGGCCGTACCGGCCGGGCGGTCGCAGGGACGATCGCCGTGGCCCTGATCGCCGCGGCGGGCACGCTCGTCGTGCAGCATCTCTCCGGCAACGACGCATCCGGCAATGACGCATCCGGCGGGACGCCTTCGCCGTCGTCCACCGCCGCTTCGCTTCCCGCGTCCTGGGCCGGTACATGGGCCGGCACAGGCCCGGGCACCCCGACCGCCGACGGCATCACCCAGGCCCGGACCGACCGGTTCGCCGTCACCCTGACCCTCCACCCGGCACTGCGGGGTGAGCTGACGGGCAAGCAGGTGAGCAAGGTGGCCGAGGTGGGCACCGGCCGTGAGCTGGGATGCACCGAGGCCCTGCAACTGCGGGAGGTACGCAGGACATCGATGGTCTTCGAGGCGGTCACCAGCCACCCCACCGACCAGTCGGCCGCCGTCTCCTGCCCCAAGGGCAATATCTACGTCGTCACGATGACCGGCCGCGACACCCTGGACCTGGGCGACGAAGGTGCCCAGTCCGCCGGGGCGCCGTCCTCCCTCGCCAGACGCTGACGGACGAGCCCGACGGCCGGGCGGTGCCGGGTTCCAGGGGGCGCCAGGGCACGCGAGCCCGGCAGGATCCGGACGAGAGGCCTTGGCTTGATGCCCGCCGCACGGCCAAGGCCGTGGGGGCCCGGACCGCCGCGGTCAGGGCCCCCACCCGGCCGGGGTTCAGCCGCTGGTGACGACGGTGAACTTCCGGCTCGGCCGGTAGACCTCGCAGACCCCTTCGTGGCCGGCGGGCAGGGAGATGGCGTCGCCCGCGTGCATCTCGTAGCGCTCCCCGGTGTCCAGGGTGATGGCGAGGTGGCCCTCGAGGAGGACGAAGGCCTCGTCGTTGACGAAGTGCCAGCGGAAGGTGGACGGCTCGGCGGTGAAGAAGGCGACGACCTTGGTGGGAGTGCGCACTCCGGTCGTGCGCAGCACCTTGGTCTGCGTGTTCGGCTCGCCGTTGATGGTGTCGTCACCGAGCGGGTAAGGGCTCCAGGTGCCCTGGTCGAGAGAGGCGGTGGTGACCGTGTCGGGGTGGGCGGGGATGGCGACGGGGCTGGTCATGAGGGCTCCTTCAGGTGAGTGGGGGCGGCGAGGTCGCGTACGGGGACGGGCTCGAGCCGGCGTCCGGGGTGGGCGGCGGGGAGGCCGGCAGGGAGGTCGCCGGGGAGGTCGCCGGCCTCGACTCTCCGGGCAGCGCCGGTGAGTTCACGCACCGGACGTCTGCTCCCGCTGCTCGTTGGCCAGCGCCACGAGCTCGGCGAAGCGCACCACCGAACCGCCCGCGCCCCAGGTCCCCTCGGGCTGCTCGCGGATCAGCACCCACACCCGTAGCGCCTCGGCCTCTCCCAGCCCGGCCGCTGCCAGGACGGTCGAGGTGACGTCGGCGATCAGCCCGGCCTTGCGGCGCTCGGACAGGGCCCCTTGCGGGACGGTGACCTCCACCCGGAAGCGCGGGGCCGAGTCTTCGGCCGTGGTCTGGGCCCCTGCGGGCAGCTCGTGCAGACAGGTCCAGGTCAGGCTGCGGAAGAACGCGGTGTCGGGCGCGCCTTCCCAGTGCATCAGCACACCGGCGAGGCCTTGCTGGACGCTCTTTCGGCCTTCGGGCGACAGCGCGCCCTCGGGGGCGGTGAGCTCGATCATGGGCATGGCGCTCTCCTCGGCAGTCCGGCGACCGTCGGAATTATGACAGTCGTTATAGCGATGGCTCACGCTAGACTATGACGAGCGTTATAGCCAAGAGGGGAAATGCAGATGACCAAGCCGAACCCGCAGGCCCGTGAGCGGATCGTCGCCGGGGCAGCCGACATGATCAGCCGCCGGGGCCTGAACGCCACGAGCGTCCGGGAGCTGGCCAAGTTCGCCAAGGCCCCGCTGGGCTCGACGTACCACTACTTCCCCGACGGCAAGCAGCAGCTGGCGACAGAGGCGGTCCGCTACACCGGCGAGACCGTCTCGGCCGCCCTCGGCGAAGAGCTCCGGGAGGCCGGACCCGTCGCCGGTCTGCGCGCCTTTCTCGCCCTGTGGCGCGACATCGTCATCCGCACCGACTTCCGCGCCGGCTGCCCCGTCCTCGCCGTCGCCATCGAAGAACCACCCGGCGAGGACATCCCTGCCGCCCTGACCGCCGCGGCCGAGGTCTTCGACTCGTGGGAAACCCTCCTTGCCGACTCCCTGCGTGCGCACGGCACGGAACGGGAGCAGGCGGCGCAGCTCGCCACCCTCGTCGTCGCCGCCGTGGAGGGCACCGTCGCCCTGTGCCGTGCCAAACGATCCATCGAGCCCCTCGACCGGGTCACCATGCAGCTCGAAGCCCTGGTCGGCGCCTCCATCGGCGGCTGAGACCGGCAGGCCGAGACCCGACAGCCGAGACCCGACAGCCGAGACCCGACAGCCGAGACCGGACAGCCGAGACCTGACAGGCCGAGACCTGACAGGCCGGACCGGACAGTGGACCCGTTCTCCGTGGCTCCTCGTTCCGGGGGCCCCTCGGGATCGCAGAGCCTAGGCTGGGCTGATGGCTGTCATCGATCTGGGGACGTTGGGATCGGAGTTCACCGCCGACCCCTATCCGTACTACGCGAAACTGCGCGAGGCCGGACCGGTCCACGAGGTCGTCACGCCGTACGGCGACCGGCTCTGGCTCGTCGTCGGCCACGAGGAGGCCCGGGCGGCGCTCGCCGACCCGCGGCTGTCCAAGTCGCCCGGCACGGTGGGGCTGATGATGCTCGACGAGCAGGTCATCGGCCCGCACCTGCTGGCCGTCGATCCCCCGGACCACACCCGGCTGCGCGGGCTCGTCGCCCGTGGGTTCACCGTGCGCCGGGTCGAGGCCCTGCGCCCGCGCATCCAGCAGATCACCGACGAGCTGATCGACGCGATGCTCCCGTCGGGCCGCGCCGACCTGGTCGCCGCCCTCGCCTTCCCGCTGCCCATCACCGTCATCTGCGAACTGCTCGGCGTGCCCTCCTCCGACCGTGACCGCTTCCGCGCCTGGTCCACCGAGGTCGTCGCCCCGACCGGCGCCGAGAGCGAGCGCACCGCCATCCATGAACTCGGCGCGTATCTCGACGAACTCATCGAGGACAGGCGCTGCGGCGGCCCCGCGGACGATCTGCTCTCCGCCCTGCTGCGCACGAGCGCCGGGGACGACGACCGGCTCTCCGCGGCCGAACTGCGCGCCATGGCCTATCTCTTGCTCATCGCCGGACATGAGACCACGGTCAATCTGATCTCCAACGGCGTACGGGCCCTGCTCGCGCATCCTGCCCAACTGGCCGCGCTGCAGGACGACTTCGGTCTGATCGACGCCGCGGTCGAGGAGATGCTGCGTTACGACGGCCCTGTCGAGACCGCCACCATGCGCTTCACCCGCGAGCCCGTCCGCTACGGCGGGAGGGTCGTCCCAGCCGGTGAGGCGGTCCTCGTCGGCCTGGCCGCAGCCGACCGCGACCCGGACCGCTTTTCCGAGCCGGACCGTTTCGACATCCGGCGCGGCGGAGCAACGGGCAAGGGTCCGGGACATCTGGCCTTCGGGCACGGCATCCACTACTGCCTGGGGGCACCGCTCGCCCGCCTGGAGGCCCGCATCGCGATCCGCTCGCTGCTGGAGCGCTGCCCCGGCCTCGCCCCCGAACCCGAGGGCGGGCCGCCGGACTGGCTGCCGGGCATGCTCATCCGCGGCGTCCGCCGCCTGCCCGTCAGCTGGTGAGACGCTCTCAGAGCCCCGGGATCTCCTCGATCCGCACGGGCCTGTGCTCGCGGCGCGAGAGCTCGCAGGCCTCGGCCACGCGCAGCGCCTCCAGGGCCTCGCGGCCGTCGCAGGGGTTGTCCAGTTCGCCGCCCGCGACCCGGATGAAGGCGTCCAGCTCGGCCTCGTACGCGGGGGCGAAGCGCTCCAGGAAGCCGGGCCAGGGCTTGTCGGCCGGCGGCGGGCCCTTCGGTTCGGTGGAAGTGATCGGCGTACGGTCGTCGAGGCCGACGGCGACCGTGTCGGACTCGCCGCACAGTTCCATACGGACGTCGTAGCCCGCGCCGTTGCACCGCGTGGCCGTGGCGGAGGCGAGCGTACCGTCGTCCAGTGTCAGTACGGCCGCCGCCGTGTCGACGTCGCCCGCCGCACGGAACATCGCGGGTCCGGCGTCCGAGCCGGTGGCGTACACCTCCACGATCTCCCGGCCGGTGATCCAGCGCAGGATGTCGAAGTCATGGACCAGGCAGTCGCGGTAGAGGCCGCCCGACAGCGGCAGATACTCGGCGGGCGGCGGCGCCGGATCCGCGGTGATCGCCCGTACGGTGTGCAGCCGGCCGAGCCTGCCAGAACGCACCAGCTCCCGGGCCGTTCCGTAGCCCGTGTCGAAACGCCGCATGAAGCCGAGCTGGAGCACGGTGCCCGCGCTCTCGACCTCGCGCAGCGCGCCCAGGGTCCCGGGCAGGTCCACCGCGATCGGCTTCTCGCAGAAGGCCGGCAGCCCGGCGCGGGCGGCGCGGCCGATCAGATCGGCGTGGGCGGCTGTGGCGGAGGCGATGACGACGGCGTCCACACCCCATTTGAAGACCTCGTCGACGGAGGGGGCTGCGGTGGCGTCGATACGGTCGGCGACCTCACGCGCCCGTGCGGCGTCCGTGTCGGCGACCACCAGGGCGCCGACCTCGCGATGACGGCTGAGGACGCCCGCATGGAAGGCGCCGATCCGTCCGGTTCCGATGAGTCCGATGCGCATGGCCCCAAGGTGGAGTCAGCCCGGTGACCGTGTCAAGCATTTGTCCTGACAATCGAACTTCACAACTTCCGGTCAACAGGCCCGGCGACTACTCTCGCAGCGTGCCCAAGCAGCCCAGAGATACGACGGAAGCCACCGTTTCGCTCCAGCTCGGCGTGGACCGCACCAGTCCGGTCCCGCTGTACTTCCAGCTCTCCCAGCAGCTGGAGGCCGCGATCGAGCACGGCACGCTCACCCCGGGGAGTCTGCTCGGCAACGAGATCGAGCTGGCCGGCCGGCTCGGGCTCTCCCGGCCCACCGTCCGTCAGGCCATCCAGTCGCTGGTCGACAAGGGGCTGCTGGTGCGCCGCAGAGGCGTGGGCACCCAGGTCGTGCACAGCCAGGTCAAGCGGCCGCTCGAGCTGAGCAGCCTCTACGACGACCTCGAAGCTGCGGGCCAGCGCCCGGCCACCCGCGTCCTGCAGAACACCCTGGAGCCCGCCGCCGCCGAGGTCGCCGCCGCGCTCGGGGTGCCCGAGGGCAGCGAGGTCCACCTCGTGGAGCGGCTGCGGTACGCGCACGGCGAGCCGATGGCCCATCTGCGCAACCATCTGCCCGCCGGACTGCTGCCGCTCGACAACGAGCGGCTGGAATCCACCGGGCTCTACCGGATGATGCGGAACGCGGGAATCACCCTGCACAGCGCCCGGCAGTCGGTCGGGGCGCGCGCCGCCACGGCCGAGGAGGCCGGACAGCTGGGGGAGGAGCCGGGGGCGCCGCTGCTGACGATGCAGCGCACCACCTTCGACGACACAGGGCGCGCCGTCGAATTCGGTTCGCACGTCTACCGGGCGTCGCGGTACGCCTTCGAGTTCCAGCTCCTTGTGCGGCCGTGACGGACCCCTGGTGGGAATCCGCGTAAGAATGTTCGGACAAAGTATTGACGGGGTGGCGTGGCACCCGTAAAAACTCACCCAGCCGCAATCGGGCGGCCGGAAGAGAAGGCGGACCACCATGCGCACACCCCGCACGGCAGCAGTCCTGCTTGCCGCACTCGCACTCGCCGTGGCCGGATGCAGCAGCTCCGGCGGCAAGGACTCCGAGGCCGAGCCCGAGGGCGGCGGGGGCGGCGGCAAGCCCGCCACGACCGAGCGGCTGAAGATCGCCATGGTGACCCACTCCGGCGAGGGCGACACCTTCTGGGACATCGTCCAGCGTGGCGCCAAGGACGCGGCGGCGAAGGACAACGTCGAGTTCCTGTACGCCGCGAACAAGGAGGGCAAAGAGCAGGCGCAGCTGGTCCAGACGTACATCGACCAGAAGGTCGACGGCATCGTGGTCACGCTCGCCAAGCCGGAAGCGGTGAAGGAGGTCGTCAAGAAGGCGGTCGCGGCCGGCATACCCGTCGTCACGATCAACTCCGGCGGACAGTTCTCGGCGGAGGCCGGCGCGCTGAGCCACATCGGCCAGGACGAGTCGGTGGCCGGTGAGGCCGTCGGCGAGGAGCTCAACGAGCGAGGGAAGAAGAAGGCCGTCTGCGTCATCCACGAGCAGGGCAACATCTCGCTCGAGGACCGCTGCGCCGGGGTGAAGAAGACCTTCAAGGGCACCGTCGAGAACCTCAATGTCGACGGCACCAACATGCCCGCCTCCACCTCCTCCATCGAGGCGAAGCTGCAGAGCGGCAAGGACATCGACGCGGTCGTCACCCTGGGCGCGCCGTTCGCCGCCGCATCCGTGCAGGCCAGAGAGGGAGCCGGCTCCACCGCGGAGATCGACACCTTCGACCTGAACGCCGAGGTCGTCAAGCGCCTCAAGGCCAAGGAGGTCGGCTTCGCCGTCGACCAGCAGCCGTATCTCCAGGGCTATCTCGCCATCGACGAACTCTGGCTCAACAAGACCAACGGAAATGTCATCGGCGGCGGCAAGCCGGTGCTCACGGGACCGGCGCTGGTGACCGAAAAGGATGTGCCCGCCCTCGAGAAGCTCACCGCCGACGGCACCCGGTGACGTACGCCCTGACGTACCGGCCGGCCGGCCCGGCGTCGTACCCGCCCACCTTCCTTCCGGCAGACCCGCCCTCCGTCCCCGCGGTCGTGCTCAGCGATACTGACCGCGGAGTACAACAGACGGAGCAAGAGGGGCACGGCGTCGTGGCACGGGTTCGGACAGGGGTACGCACGGTCGGCGCGGTGCTCGCGGCGGTGCTCGCAGGCTCCCTCGCGGGGTGCAGCGCGACCGGCGGGAAGCGGGCAGAGGACGCCAGGAAGGCGGCAGCGGCCGAGGGCCGCGCCGCCGTCACCACCCCGCGCTGGACGTTCGCGATGGTCACCCATTCGGGTGCGGGCGACACCTTCTGGGACATCGTCCAGAACGGTGCCGGGCAGGCCGCGGCCAAGGACAACATCAACTTCCTGTACGCCAACAGCGACGAGGCGCAGCAGCAGGCCCAGCTCGTCGACTCCTACATCGACAAGAAGGTCGACGGGCTGATCGTCACTCTCGCCAAGCCCGACGCCATGAAGGCCGTCGTCGCCAAGGCCACCAGGGCCGGCATTCCGGTGATCACCGTGAACTCCGGCTCCGAGCAGTCCAAGGCCTTCGGCGCGCTCAGCCACATCGGCCAGGACGAGACCATCGCCGGCGAGGCCGTCGGCGACGAGCTGGACAAGCGCGGCAGGAAGAAGGCCCTGTGCGTCCTGCACGAGCAGGGCAACGTCGGCCATGAGCAGCGCTGCGCCGGAGCGAAGAAGACCTTCGAAGGGTCGCTCGAGAACCTTTACGTCGACGGCACCAACATGCCCGACGTCCAGGCGTCCATCGAGGCGAAGCTCCAGGCAGACCCGTCCGTCGACGCGGTCGTCACCCTCGGCGCGCCTTTCGCGGACACCGCCGTTCAGGCGGCGCGGAACGCGGGGAGCAAGGCGGAGATCGACACCTTCGACCTGAACGCCAAGGTGGCCACTTCCCTGAAGGACGGGAAACTCGGCTTCGCCGTCGACCAGCAGCCCTATCTCCAGGGCTATGAGGCCGTCGATCTGCTGTGGCTCCACCGCTACAACGCCGATGTTCTCGGCGGCGGACGGCCCGTCCTCACCGGACCGCAGATCATCACCGGCAAGGACGCCGCCGAACTGAAGGACTATACGGAGCGGGGGACCCGATGACCGCGACCGCACCACCCGAGCACGACAGGCCCGACAAGTCGGCAGTCACCGACGAGCGCATCCTGCGCACCTCGCCGCTGAAGAAGCTCCTCGGCAGGCCCGAGCTCGGCTCGGTCGTCGGCGCCGCGGCCGTCTTCGTCTTCTTCTCGATCGTCGCCGACAGCTTTCTGCGCGCCTCCAGCCTCGGCACGGTCCTGTACGCGGCGTCCACGATCGGCATCATGGCCGTGCCCGTCGCCCTGCTGATGATCGGCGGCGAGTTCGACCTGTCCGCGGGTGTGCTCGTGACCAGCTCGGCGCTGATCTCCTCGATGTTCAGTTACCGGATGACGGCGAACGTCTGGGCCGGCGTCCTGGTGTCCCTCCTGGTCACGCTTGCGATCGGTGTGTTCAACGGGGTCATGCTGACCCGCACGAAACTGCCGAGCTTCATCATCACGCTCGGTACGTTCCTGATGCTCACCGGTCTCAATCTCGGCTTCACGAAGCTGATCAGCGGCACCGTGTCGACGAAGACCATCGCCGACATGGAGGGCTTCGAGTCCGCCAAGCAACTGTTCGCCTCACAGCTCACCATCGGTGACGTGGACCTCAAGATCACCATCCTGTGGTGGATCGTCCTGGTCGCCGTCGCCACCTGGATCCTGCTGCGCACCCGCTTCGGCAACTGGATCTTCGCGGTCGGCGGCGGCGCCGACGCGGCCCGCGCGGTCGGTGTACCGGTGACAAGGACCAAGATCGGGCTGTACATGGGCGTGGCGTTCTGCGCCTGGATCTCGGGACAGCATCTGCTCTTCTCGTTCGATGTCGTCCAGTCCGGCGAGGGTGTGGGCAACGAGCTGATCTACATCATCGCGGCCGTCATCGGCGGCTGCTTGATCACCGGTGGCTACGGCTCCGCGATCGGGTCCGCGGTGGGTGCGTTCATCTTCGGCATGACGAGCAAGGGCATCGTGTACGCGGAGTGGAACCCGGACTGGTTCAAGTTCTTCCTCGGAGCGATGCTCCTCCTGGCCACCCTGCTGAACGCATGGGTCCGCAAGCGCGCGGAGGCGACGGCGTGAGCGACGCGCGCGCGGCAGCCGGGCCGCAGCCGACCACGATGCCCGCACCTCCGCGCCGCGCGGGCGGAGAAGCGCAACAGGGAGAAGCGCAACAGAAGGAGGCGTCGTGACTGCCCTCGTGGAGCTCGACAACGTCAGTAAGTACTACGGCAACATCCGCGCGCTCGAAGGCGTCTCCCTCGAGGTCCACGCCGGCGAGATCAGCTGTGTCCTCGGGGACAACGGCGCAGGGAAGTCCACCCTCATCAAGATCATCGCGGGCCTGCACCGGCACGACGCCGGCACGTTCTCGGTCGAGGGGGAGAAGACCACCCTGGCCTCTCCCCGTGAGGCCCTCGACCGCGGTATCGCCACGGTCTACCAGGACCTCGCCGTCGTTCCGCTGATGCCCGTCTGGCGGAACTTCTTCCTCGGCTCCGAGCCGACGAAGGGGGCCGGTCCCTTCAAGCGGCTCGACGTCCGGCTGATGCGCGAGACGACCCGCTCCGAGCTGCTGCGCATGGGCATCGACCTGCGCGACGTCGACCAGCCCATCGGCACGCTCTCCGGCGGTGAGCGGCAGTGCGTCGCGATCGCCCGGGCCGTCTACTTCGGCGCCAAGGTGCTGGTCCTGGACGAGCCCACGGCGGCACTCGGCGTCAAGCAGTCCGGTGTCGTGCTCAAGTACGTGGCCGCCGCGCGGGACGCCGGGCTCGGCGTTGTGCTGATCACCCACAACCCCCATCACGCCTATCTCGTCGGCGACCGGTTCGTCCTTCTCAAGCGCGGAACCATGTCCGGCAGCCACACCAAGCAGGAGATCACCCTGGACGAGCTCACCCGCCAGATGGCGGGCGGCAGCGAACTCGAGGACCTGCGCCACGAACTGGAACGCGCCCCGGCGCCCCGGCATCTGGGCGGCCACGGCCGGGAGGGTTAGGGCCTCTCGCTCGGATCCTGCCGGGCGGCCTGATCAGGAAGAGACGCCCTGTGGCAGGACACGCCCTACGGTCCGGCCGGCGTCTCGTGCCAGGGCCGGGGCGTGCCCAGGCGGCGGGCCAGCCACGGTTCCTTCGCCAGCACCGCCCCCACGGTGATGCCGATGGCGATGGCCACGCAGAGCACGATCAGCCACGACAGGAGTGTGAACACCGGCCCGACGGAGCCGTACTCGGCGTGGCTCCGGTTGAGTGCCCGGGGCATGTAGTACCGGCTGCTGACCGACAGCGCGGTGACGGCGAGAGCGGTGAGCAGTGCGCCGGGCAGCAGCGGCAGCCAGCGGACGAGCCCACCGAGGAGCAGGTGCTGGCTCCACCACCACAGGAGGACCTGGGACACCAGGGTGACCGGGATGGCCAGCCAGAGGCCGACGCCGAACCCGTTGCGCAAGGGCCCCTGCAGGATCAGGACGCTCAGCCACACCCCGATCCAGGCGAGCCAGCGCCACGCGGCGATCCCGGTGCCGGACCTCGGGATCTGCCAGGCGCGCTTGCACAGCCGCTGCATGGCCCGGCTGCAGGCCGTGGCGGACAGAAACACCATCAGTGCGCCGACCACTCCGGTGGCTTCGCGCAGATTGTTGTCGGTGGACCGGTACACCTGCGCCAGCTCTTCCTCGGCGGCGCCGGTCAGCCCGAAGACCGCTCCGACGGAACTGATCAGCTGGTTCTGCACGCTCTCAGGAGCGAAGGAACCGACCACGAACAGCAGAGGGACAGCGGTCAGGAAGCACTGCGCGGCCAACCGGGTCGCGGAGTCGAAGATGTCCACCGTGATCATACGGGCGGTCAGGTGGGTCACGACGGGAAAGCGCGCCTCGGTTCGCGAGGCCAGCGAGCGCAGGGACTCCTTCCACGCATGAAAACGAGTCGTCCACCACGACGGGCGGAGGAACGCGGCCCGGCGCCGCGAGTTACCGGTAGAAGGAGGGGCCGGCATCAGCGGCCCGGAAGGGCACCCGGATTCCGCGAAGCACCGCGCACGGCGGACGGCGCCCGTCCGGAAGTCGTCATGGCGTTGCTCCTTCCCTGCGTCCAGGGTGGTGGACGGCCCCGGCACCGGCATCTCGGCGATCAGGGCAGAGGCAGAGGCAGAGGCAGAGGCGGACGCGGACGCGGTGGCAGGGGACCGGCTCGCCGTACGGGCCGGCAATTCCTGTTTGCGGGGTCCTGTCACCGGGGGTGACGATGGATGTGTGAGCGGGCCGGCCGCCGGGACGGCGTGAGCGCCCGGCGCCCGCGACGGGGCGCGGACGGAACCCTGCGGAGGGGAGCGTCATGGTCCTTGACCTGCTCCTCATCGGCATTGCCATCAACATCGATCCGCTGCCCCTCATGGCCTTCGTCCTGGTGCTGTCGGCGCCCAAGGGCATCTGGAAGGGCCTGGCCTTCATCCTCGCCTGGCTCGCCTGCCTCGTCGCGGTGATCGCCGCGGTCCTGCTGCTGACCGGTGGACAGCCGCCGCCGCCCAGGTCACCGCCCTCGACGGCCGGGCTCGCGGCCAAACTGGCCATCGGCGTCGCTCTGGTCCTGTACGCCGAGTACAAGCGGCGACATCGAGGCGTGCCCCACAAGCGCTCCTCCTCCCCCACCTCCCGGATGGACCAGGTGTCCCCCTGGTCCGCGGCGGCTCTCGCCGTCTTCCTGCAGCCCTGGGGCATGGTCGCCGCGGCCGCCACGGTCGTCGTCGAGGCCGATCTGTCCCATCTCTCCTCGTATCTGGCTCTGTTCGGATTCTGTGTTCTCGCCACCGCCACCCTGCTGGCGGCGGAGCTGTACACGGTGTTCTCGCCGGAGGCCGCCGCGGTGCGGCTGAAGCGCCTGCGTGCCTGGCTGCACCGTCACCAGGACCCGGCCGTCGTCGTCGCCTGTCTGCTGCTCGGACTGTGGCTGGTGGGCAACAGCATCTATCAGCTGACAAGTTGACTGCCGCGCATTCCCTCGGGCCCGACGACCGCCATGACGCCGGGCCGTCGGCCGAAGGTGCGAAGCACCCGGCCGAGTGCTGCAATGGCAATCAGGGTGCCGTGCGCCCGTTGACGGGCCGCGCCGTGGCCACCGAGCCGCCCCGGACCGCAGATGCGTTCGCAAGGAGTGGTCATGAGCGATGACGTCGAAGAAATGGGCCCCGTCGACTACCTGGTCGTGGAGTTCCCCGGCAACCGCATGACCGGGGAAGGCTTTCCCCTGCTCGTCGACCTGGTGGATCGCGGCATCATCCGCATCCTCGACCTGACGTTCGTCCGCAAGGACACCGATGGTTCCGTCACGGCCATGGAACTGTCCGACGTCGGTGAGGGGGAGATGGACCTCACCGTCTTCGAGGGCGCGTCATCGGGTCTGCTCGGGCAGGACGACATCGCAGAGGCGTCGGCAGCCGTGGAGCCGGGCAGCTCCGCCGCGGTGCTGGTGTACGAGAACACCTGGGCCGCTCCGCTGGCCCGGGCCATGCGCCGCAGTGGCGCACAGCTGGTGGCCGGAGGGCGGATTCCTGTGCAGGCCCTGCTCGCCTCACTGGACGCGGCCGAGAGCATGCCGGAGCAGGGGTCGTCCGCCGCCTGAGTCAAGGGCGCACGTGACCACCCGCACCCTTCACACGCAAGGGAGAAGAACATGCCAGGCCTGATCCGTGGTGTCGCCCGAACCGCCGTCGTCGCCGGAACCGCCACGGCGGTGTCCAACCGTGTGTCGCGGCGGCAGGCGGGCCGTTGGTCGCAGCAGCAAGAACCGCAGCAACAGCAGCAGGCCACTGCTCCCGCCCCGCCACCGGCCGCGCCCGCCGACGAGATGTCCAGCAAGATCGACAAGCTCAAGGAGCTCGGCGAACTGAAGGCCCAGGGAGTGCTCACCGAAGAGGAATTCGCGGCCGAGAAGCAGAAGGTTCTCGGCTGATTCCGGACGGCTGACTGCGGACGACCGACTGGGGACGGCTGCTTCCGGACGGCTGACGCAAGGGCTGTCGCCGTACGGGCGGCACGGAATGCGGGGGGCCGCGAAGGGATACCGCCCCATGACTCAGCCGGAGCCGAAGCCCCGGGCCGCCGCTGCCGGCAGCGGAACCCAACCGGAGGAGGCGGACCGACTGCGCGAGATGCTGCGCAGCCCCGGTTACCTCAGAACACTCGTCTTCTGCGGCCTCATCGGCATCCCCGTGTCGCTCGTCGCGTTCTGGTTCCTTGTCGCGCTGCACGAGCTGGAACACCTGATGTGGTCGGACCTTCCCGAGGCGCTGGGCCGGTCAGGTCCGCCGTGGTGGTGGCCGCTGCCGCTGCTGCCGGTTGCCGGAGTCCTCGTCGCCCTGGTCGTCACCCACCTCCCAGGCGCCGGCGGCCATATCCCGGCGAAAGGCCTCCAGCCGGGCGGAGCCACCTCGAAGGCGCTGCCCGGAGTGATCATCGCTGCCCTGGTCGGTCTGCCGCTCGGCGCGACGCTGGGCCCGGAAGCACCCCTGATCGCCCTCGGCGCCGGTCTCGCCATGCTGTTCCGGGACCTCGCACGGGCGCCCGCGACCCCGCAGACCATGGCCCTTCTCGGCGCGGCCGGCTCCGCGGCGGCCATCGCGGTGATCTTCGGTAACCCTCTGATCGGCGCGGTCCTGCTGATGGAGGTGGCCGGAGTGGGAGGCCCGCAGCTGTTCGCGGTCATGCTGCCCGCCCTGCTCTCCAGCGGGGTGGGGGCCTTGGTGTTCACGGGTTTCGACCGCTGGACCGGACTGGATACCGCCGGGCTCCGCCTGGAGCTGTCCGGGCCGTTTCCGCACCTGGACACAGGGGATGTCGTCTGGTCGTTGCTCATGGCCGTCGTCATCGGCGTACTGGTACATCTGGTCTTCGCGGGAGGCCGGCTCGCCGCCTCCTTCGTCGCGGCGCGACCCGTTGCGGCGCCCGTCCTCTGCGCACTGGGCGCCGGAGTGTGCGGGGCCCTGTACGCCGTGATCACCGGCCGCTCGCCGGGGGAGGTCGCCCTTTCGGGCCAGGCCACCATGGCGCAGATGTCGGCCGACCCCCATGGCTGGGGCGTCGGGGCCCTCATCGCCGTGCTGGCGTTCAAGGGCGCCGCCTACGCCCTCTGTCTGGGCAGTCTGCGGGGCGGCCCCGTGTTCCCCGCCCTGTTCCTGGGAGCTGCCACCGGTGTTCTCCTGGCGCCTCTGCCCGGCCTCGGCGTCATTCCGGGCATGGCCGCGGGAATGGCGGCGGCGTCCGCTGCCGCACTCAAGCTGCCCGTCAGCAGTGTGGTCCTCGTGGCGATGCTGCTCGGCAGCACCGCCATGATTCCCGTGGTGATCCTGGCGGCCGTCGTCGCCTTCATCACGACGGAACTGTTGCCTCCCGGCCACGGCATTCCGCCGGCGGGGACGCCGATGCGGCCCGCAGGGGCCCGGGCACCTGGAAGCCACGCCTGATGAGCGTCCGTATGACTTCCGAGGCGTTCCGGAGCCTGTACGAGCGGCTGCGCGACGAGACACGCCGGAGCCCGGACGACAGACGCGGCGCGCTGGACCACATCACCGCGGAGCGGGTGGTGGCGGCAGCCGCAGAGGTCCGCTCCGGGCGCACGGTTTCGCTCGCCGCAACGGTGGAGACCCGGACGGGCCCGGACAGCCCCGAACCGGCGGACCACCGTATGACGGGCCCGGACCCCGGCGACGTCGCGGCGAAGGGGCTGTACTTCGCGCGCGACCACATCGCCATGAACGTGCACGGGGACGCCGACAGTCACCTCGACGCGCTGTGCCATGTGATCTACGACGGTTCGCTCTACAACGGTGTGGCGGCGAGCAGTGTGACACCGGATGGTGCCACCGCCCTCTCCGTCGATGTCGTCCGGGACGGCATCGTGGGCCGGGGTGTGCTCCTGGACATTCCGCGGCTGAAGGGCGTGCCCTGGCTCGAGCCCGGCGACCTGGTCACGAGCGAGGACCTGCTCGCCGCAGAAGCCGCCCAGGGAGTACGGGTCGGTGCGGGCGATCTGCTGCTCGTCCGGGTGGGCCACCGCCGCCGGCGCCGTGAACTCGGGGCCTGGGACTCCTCCCGGTCCCGCGCCGGCCTCCATCCGGCGGCCATGGGATTCCTCGCGGAGCGGCGCGTCGCGGTGCTCGGCAGCGACGGCAACAACGACACGGCCCCGACCCCGGTGGAGGGGGTCGACTTTCCCGTCCATGTGCTGGCCATCCATGCCATGGGAGTGCATCTGATGGACTATCTGCAGTTCGAGGAGCTGGCCCCGGCCTGTGAGTGCGAGGGCCGCTGGAGCTTCCTGTGCGTGGTCGCACCGCTACGGCTCCGCGCGGCAACCGGCTCCCCCGTGAACCCGATCGCCATCCTGTGAGCGCCACCTGCGAGGGCCCCGGTCGCAACACCCCGAATCCACCGATATGTTCGATACGTAGGCCAGAACCGTGAGGACGGTGGCTGCCGTGAACGACTTCCCTCACTACGACGTCATCATCATCGGCTCTGGCGCGGGCGGGGGCACCCTTGCCCATCGCATCGCCCCGTCAGGGAAACGCGTACTCATTCTCGAACGCGGGGACTACCTTCCCCGGGAGCGGGACAACTGGGATTCCACGGCCGTCTTCGTCAAGGGCAAGTACCGCGCCCCCGAGTTCTGGTACGACAAGCACGGCAACAGCTTTCCGCCGGAGGTCAATTACTACGTCGGCGGCAACACCAAGTTCTACGGCGCCGCCCTGTTCCGGCTGCGCCCAGAGGACTTCGGCGAACTGCGCCACCACGACGGCATCTCCCCGGCCTGGCCCATCCGTTACGAGGACCTGGAGCCGTACTACACCCAGGCAGAGCACCTCTATCTCGTACACGGCCAGCACGGCGAGGACCCCGGCGAGGGCCCGGTGAGCGCGCAGTACGCGTACCCGCCCGTCGAGCACGAGCCGCGCATCCAGCAGTTGAGCGACGACCTCGAGAAGCGCGGACTGCACCCCTTCCATCTGCCCATCGGGGTCAATCTGGTCCAGGACGAGAACGGCCGGGCCACCCACTCCAGCGTCTGCATCCGCTGCGACAGGGTCGACGGCTTTCCGTGCCTGGTGCGGGCGAAGTCCGACGCCCAGGTCATCTGTGTCGAGCCCGCCCTGCGGCACCCGAACGTCGAGATGATCACCAACGCCCATGTGGTGCGTCTGGAGACCGACCCCACAGGACGCAGCGTCCGTACGGTCGTCGCCCAGGTCGGCAACGGTGCGCCCGCGCACTTCTCCGCCGATGTCGTCGTCGCCGCGTGCGGCGCCGTCAACTCCGCGGCCCTGCTGCTGGCATCGGCGAACGACAAGCACCCGCACGGCCTGGCCAACAGCTCGGACGTCGTGGGACGGCACTACATGCGGCACAACAACCTGGCGCTGATGGCGGTGTCGAAGGAGCCCAACGACACCCGGTTCCAGAAGACCCTCGCTCTTCACGACTGGTACCTGGGAGCCGACGACTGGGACCACCCGCTGGGCGGCATCCAGATGCTGGGCAAGTCCGACGCCGAGCAGATCCACGGCGAGGCCCCGCGCTGGGCCGGGTCCGTGACACCCGACATGCCCTTCGAGGTGCTCGCCCACCACGCGGTCGACTTCTGGCTGTGCGGCGAGGATCTTCCCCTCCCGGAGAACCGCGTCACCCTGGACCGGGACGGCGGCATCCATCTCGCCCTCGACGAGAAGAACAACATCGCCGGTCTGAACAGGCTGCGGCACAAGCTGCAGAGCATGCTGGGCCACCTGGGCATGCACGAGCACCATCTGCTGTCGCACAGCATCTATCTGCACAAGGGCATGCCGATCGGCGCCACCGCACACCAGGCCGGGACGGTGCGCTTCGGTGACGACCCCGCCGGCTCGGCCCTGGACGTCAACTGCAAGGCGCACGATCTCGACAATCTCTATGTCGTCGACACGAGCTTCTTCCCGAGCATCGGCGCCGTCAATCCGTCGCTGACGGCCATCGCCAACGCCCTGCGGGTCGGGGACCACATCGTGGAGCGCCTGGGCGGTTGAGCCGACCGGGGGAAGATCGGCCATCCAACGGCTCAACGGACAGTGCGCTGTTCTCCTGGGCAGGTGCGCAGGTGGTTCCGTGGCGCGAGGTCTGGTCCGCGCCACTGCGGCCCGCGGGACCGGAGGGACGTACCCAGGAGGCATCGTGAATTCCCACGACAGTGCGGCGCAGTACGCGATCCCGCCGCTGCTGAAAGGGCAGAAAGCCCTGGTCACCGGTGCGAACTCCGGTATCGGCAGGGCCACGGCCATCGCGCTCGGCCGGGCCGGAGCCGATGTGGTCGTGAACTATGTCGCGGGCCGCGAGGAGGCCGACGAGGTCGTCAAGGAGATCACCGGATCCGGGGTGCGCGCCGTCGCCCACGAGGCGGATGTGTCCAAGGAGGACCAGGTCGTCGGCATGGTCGACCGGATGGTCAAGGAGTTCGGGACGATCGACATCATGGTGTGCAACGCGGGCCTCCAGCGGGACGCCCCGTTCACCGAGATGACGCTCGCCCAGTGGCAGAAGGTGCTGGACGTCAATCTCACCGGTCAGTTCCTGTGCGCACGCGAGGCGACCAAGGAGTTCCTGCGGCGGGGTGTCGTCCCCGAGGTGTCGCGCGCCGCCGGAAAGATCATCTGTATGAGCTCCGTGCACCAGATCATCCCGTGGGCGGGCCATGTGAACTACGCCTCCTCCAAAGGCGGCGTGCAGATGATGATGCAGACGCTGGCCCAGGAACTGGCGCCTAAGAAGATCAGGGTGAACGCGGTCGCACCAGGTGCCATCAAGACCCCGATCAACACCGACGCATGGGACACCCCCGAGGCCGAGCGGGAACTCCTGAAGCTCATCCCCTACGACCGGGTCGGAGAGCCCGAGGACATCGCCCATGGCGTCGTGGCCCTGGCCTCCGACCTGATGGACTACGTCGTGGGTACCACGCTGTACGTGGACGGCGGAATGACCCTCTTCCCCGGATTCGCCACCGGAGGCTGACGCGCGCCCGATCCGAAGGGGGCCCGACCAGCGAAGGCACGTATGCACAATCCCGTCCACCTGCTCGCGGACGCCGGTCTGCTGGCCGACGCACCCGCCCAGCTGCTCCCGGCCAGGGAGTTGATGGCCTTCACGCTGGCCTCCCACATCATCCTGGTCCCAATGGGGGTGGCTCTTCCGCTGATCACCCTGATCATGCACTACCGCGGAATGCGCAGGAACGATCCGGTCGCCTTGTTGCTCGCCCGGCGCTGGTCGGCCGTCATGGCCGTCCAGTTCGCCGTGGGCGTCGTGACCGGCACGGTCCTCTCCTTCGAGTTCGGCCTGCTCTGGCCGGGCCTGATGGGCAGGTGGGGAGATGTCTTCGGCATCGGATTCGGGGTCGAGGCCTGGGCGTTCTTCCTGGAGGCCGTCCTCATCGCCATCTATCTCTACGGCTGGCGCCGGCTGAGACCACGGACCCATTTCCTGCTCGGCCTTCCGCTGCCCGCGACCGCGCTGCTCGGCGCGTTCGGCATCCTCGCGGCCAACTCCTGGATGAACACGCCCCAGGGCTTCACGCTCGACGCCGACGGCAACCCGGTCGACGTCGACATCTGGAAGGCGATCTTCACCCCGATGTTCGGGCCGCAGTACTGGCACTTCGTCGTGGCGATGCTCGTCACGGCCGGATACGTCGTCGCGGGCGTCTACGCCGTCGGCTGGCTGCGCGGCCGCAGGGACCACTACCACCGGCTCGGATTCACCGTGCCCTTCACGCTCGCCGCGGTGTTCACCCCGGTGCAGTTCATGCTCGGTGACTCCATCGCCCGCTCGGTCTTCCACAAACAGCCCGTGAAGTTCGCCGCGATGGAGATCGTCTGGAAGACGGACACCCATATGCCGGAGTACCTCTTCGGCCGGCTCCACCCCGACGGAAGCATCTCCGGGGGCATCAAGATCCCCCAACTCGACTCGATCCTCGCCGGGTTCAGTCCCGACACCAAGGTCACGGGGCTGACCTCCGTCCCCGCCTCCGACCGGCCGAACGCCACGCAGGCCACCATCGCCCACTGGGCCTTCGACCTCATGGTCGTCATCGGCTCGCTGCTGGTGCTGCTCGCCCTCTGGTACGGCTGGTGCCGTCTGCGGCAGCGCCGGCTTCCCGCCTCCCGCTGGTTCTGGCGCAGCGCGGCATGCGCCGGGGTCGCCTCGGTCGTCGCGGTCGAGTGCGGCTGGATCACGACCGAGGTGGGACGCCAGCCCTGGATCGTCTACCAGAACATGCGGGTTGCCGAAGCGGTGACGGCGACCCGGTCGAGCAGTCTGTGGATCATGTTCTGCCTGGTGATCGTCGTGTACGTGTTCATCTTCGGCTCTTTCCTCGCGGTGCTGCTGAAGATGCGGACCCGGTGGAGACTCGCCGATGAGGCAGCGGCGGCGGGGCACCCGGTCGAGGGGCCGGAGAGCGACACCCCCTACGGACCCCGCCCGGAGCCGCCGCCGGGCGGCGACGCCCTGGCCGGACGCGGCACCCGGTCCGGCCCGGGGGAGGGCGGCACGTCATGACACTCGCGGGGCTCATCGCCTTCGTGCTGCTGCTCGCGGTGGCCGCCTATGCCTGCGCCGGCGGCACGGACTACGGAGCCGGATTCTGGGACCTGTTCGCCGGCGGCGCGGAACGCGGCAAACGGCCCCGTTGGCTGATCGACCACGCGATGGCGCCCGTCTGGGAGGTCAACAACGTCTGGCTGATCTTCGTCCTGGTCCTCATGTGGACCGGATTCCCGGTGATGTTCCAGACGGTGTTCTCCGCGATGTGGCTGCCGCTGGCGCTCGCCGCTGTCGGAACGGTCCTGCGCGGTGCCGGATTCGCGCTGCGCAAACCCATGGAGCGGATCGCCCGACGGCGCTTCTACGGTGCGGTGTTCGCCCTCTCCTCGCTCCTCACGCCGTTCTTCCTCGGTGCGGCCGTCGGCGGTATCGCCTCCGGCCGGGTGGCGCCGGGAACCGAGGCGTCGGCCGATGCCTGGGCCAACCCGACCTCCATCTTCTTCGGACTGCTCACCATCGCCGCGACCGCCTTCCTGGGAGCGGTGTTCCTCGCCTCCGACGCCGCGCGCTTCGACGCCCCCGATCTCGTCGACTACTACAGGTTCAGGGCACTCGGCAGCCTCGTCGTCGTGACTCTGATGGGAGCGGCCGCGTTCGCGGTCACCCGGGACGACGCCCCTCATGTCTGGCACGGACTCACCCATGGAGCGGGCCTCGTCCTCGTCATCGTGGCGGCGGTGTGCGCCGTCGCCACGGGGTGGCTGCTGCTGAGGGCCCGGGGCCCGTGGTCCCGTATCACCGCCGCCGGTGTGGTCGCCGCGGGCGTGCTCGCCTGGGGGGTCGCCCAGCGCCCCTATCTCATCCCGACCTCCCTGACCGTGAGGGACGCAGCGGGCGATCCCACGACGCTGAAGTGGCTGGCCTTCGTCACACTCGTCGCGGTGATCCTCGTCGCCCCCGCCGTCATCCTGCTCTACTGGCTGGACACCCACGGCGAGCTGGAATCCCTCACCGAGGCCGACCTGCGGCAGAGCGGGGCCGGGGGCCCGGCCGAAGAGCGGTGACAGGTCAAGTGTGCTGACCGCTGACGAGTTCCTCCTGGGCATCGGGCTGACCGTGCTGCTCGCCGTCGGCTCCCAGATCCTGGCAAGCCGGCTCCGCATCCCGGCACTGATCCTGCTCCTTCCGGCCGGCTTCACCGCGGGTGCCCTCACCGATGTCGTCCATCCGGACAAGCTGGCGCCGGGGAACTTCTCGTCCCTGGTCTCGCTGTCCGTGGCGGTGATCCTCTACGACGCCGGTCTCGGCCTCGATCTGCGCCATCTCAAAGGCGGCACCCGCTCGGTGGTGGCCCGGCTGCTGCTGCTCGGGGTGCTGATGACCTGGGCCGCGGTCACCGCCGTCGGCCCGGTGCTGTTCGGGGTTCCGCTCGCCGTGGCCGTGATGCTGGGCGTCATTCTCGTCGTGTCGGGACCGACCGTGGTCGGTCCGCTGCTCGACTACGTCCGGCCGTCGGAACAGGTGCGGCGCATCCTGATCTGGGAAGGGTCGCTGGTCGACCCGGTCGGTGCCATCCTCGGGGCGCTCGTCTTCCACTCGATCCTGACCGGCGGACCGGGGGTGGACAAGGGGTTCCACTTCGGCGAGTTCTGCGTCAGCACGGCCGTCGGGCTGGCCGGCGGTGCGGTGGGCACCGTGCTGCTCTGGCTGGCCCTGCACAAGTTGGGGCTCGGCGAGACGCTGGGCACCCTGGCCCAACTGGCCACCGTCGTCGCGGTGTCGGCGGGCTGTGACGTCCTTCGCGACGACACGGGACTCATCGCCGCCATCGTGACCGGGCTGGCGGTCGCCAACCTCCGGGGTCTCGACATGCCTGCCCGCCGGCCCTTCTTCGAGACCCTGGTCCAGCTGATCATCGGTCTGTTGTTCGTCTCCATCTCGGCCGGTGTCGCGCCCTCGTCCGTCACTCCCGTGCTGCTGCCCTCCCTCGGCCTCATCGGTGTCCTTGTGCTGGTGGTGAGGCCCCTCGTCGCCTGCTTCGCCACCCACGGAGCCGGACTGACCGCCGGAGAGCGGGCGTTCATCGGCTGGATGGCGCCGCGGGGCATCGTCGCCGCCGCCACCGCCTCGACCTTCTCCGGCAGCCTGGACGAAGCGGGCCTGGCGGGCGCCTCCAAGATCCTCCCGGTCACCTTCCTGGTCATCGTCGGGACGGTCCTGGTGTATGCGCTGACCGCGGTGCCGGTGGCCAAGCGCCTCGGGGTCGTACGGTCGGCACGCACCAGGCCGCTGCTGGTGGGCGGCGACCCCTGGGCGATCGGGCTGGGGAAGTGTCTGCGGTCCGCGGGGCTCGACGTGCTGATGTGGGCGGGGCCCGAGGAACAGCGGCAGCGGATCAGAGATGCCGGGATGGCTCTGGCTCCCGGAGAGCTGCTGGCGACGGCCACCGCCCCCGGTGCGGAGCTCGAAGGCGTCACGGCGGTCTATCTGCTCACGGACGACGACGACTTCAACGCCCTGGTGTCGGTCGTGGCCGAGGACAGCGTCGAGGAATCGGTCCACCGGATCGGTCCGCCCGAGGACAGCCCCGCCGCCGTCGCCCACTACACCGACAAGGACATCCTGTTCGGACGGGGCCTCGTCCACCATGCCCTGGCCGTCCGCTACGAACAGGGTGCGCGCTTTGTACTGAAGGCCCCTGGCGAAGAGACTCCGGCCGGGTACGACACCCTGTTCGTCGTACGGGCCGACGGCCGCCTCGACCCCGTCACCGGGTCCGGCACGGTGGAGCCGGGCGCAGGGGACGCCGTCGTGCTGCTCGGCCCGGCACCGGACGGTCGGACAGGGACCGCCGGGGCCGGGCCGTGACCGCTCAGAGATAGGACTCGGGAGGGGCCTTGGACTTCGCTGCCCCGTTGCTCCGGGCCTTGTTCAGCTCGCAGTCCAGGGTGAGGGCCGTGTCGATGAACGCGAGATGGGTGAAGGCCTGGGGGAAATTGCCGAGCTGACGTCCGGTCAGGTCGATCTCCTCCGAGTACAGGCCCAGATGGTTGGCATAGGTGAGCATCTTCTCCAGGATGAGCCTCGACTGGTTCAGTCTGCCGGCCCGCGCGAGCGCGTCGACATAGATGAACGTGCACAGGGAGAAGGTGCCTTCCGAGCCCTGCAGGCCGTCGGGCGACGCCTCGGGGTTGTAACGGTAGACCAGGCTGTCGTTCACCAGCTCCCGGTCCATGGCGTCCAGGGTGGAGATCCACATGGGATCGTCCGGGGTGATGAAGCCCACGGTGGACATCCGCAGCAGCGACGAGTCGAGCACCTTGGTGTCGTAGTGCTGCACGAACGCCTGCCGTTCGGCGTTCCAGCCGCGCGTCAGGATCTGCTGGTAGAGCTTGTCGCGCTCGGCGCTCCAGCGCGCGAGTGACGCCGGGCGCCCGCTCGCGGCGGCGAGCCGCAGTGCCCGGTCGAAGGCGACCCATGACATCACCCTGCCGTAGGTGAAGTCCTTGCGTCCTCCCCGGGTCTCCCACAGCCCTTCCTCGGGCTGGTCCCAGTGGTCGCTGAGCCAGTCAAGGAGGGTGCGCAGGGACGTCCAGCCGCCGTGGTCCAGCTGGATGCCGCGCTCGTGGGCGAAGAAGATGCTGTCCAGAGCCTCGCCGTAGATGTCCAGCTGGAGCTGGTCGGCCGCTCCGTTACCGATCCGCACGGGACTGGAACCCGCGTAGCCCTCCCAGTGGTCGAGGGTCTCCTCGACGAGGTCGGAGGAGCCGTCGACCCGGTACATGATGTTGAGCGGTCCCGTGTCGCCGTCGCAGCCCGCCTTCTCGTGGACACGGTCACGCAGCCAGCCGATGAACGCCTGTGCCTCCTCGGTGAAGCCGAGGCCCAGCAGGGCGTAGACGGAGAAGGAGGCGTCGCGGATCCAGGTGAAGCGGTAGTCCCAGTTGCGCTCGCCGCCCAGTTGCTCGGGCAGTCCCGCGGTCGGCGCCGCGACGAGGGCGCCGCTCGGCGCGTACGTCATCAGCTTCAGCGTCACCGCAGAACGCTCGACCGCTTCCCTCCAGCGGCCGGAGTAGCGGGACTGGCTCAGCCAGTTGCGCCAGAACTCCACGGTGCCGTCGAAGAGTTCCATGAACTCGACGTGCTGGATGTGCCGCGGTGGGCCGTCGGCGAAGGACTCGAGGACCACCCCCCGCTCCTGACCGGCTTGCAGGGCCAGGGTGAAGTGCATGTCGTGGTCGCCCAGATCCTGGGGGACCAGCCGCACGTCCCCCGGTTCGCGGACCGCGTGGACGGTCAGCTCCAGCTCGTCGGTGACGAACACGGCCCCGCCTTCGGTGTAATGCAGTTTGTGCTGGGTGCGGCCGTAGTTGAACCGTGGAGCGATGTCCACCTGGAAGGTGAGGGTGCCGCGTACGCACCGCAGCAGCCGGACCAGACGGTGACGGCTCGTGGCCGTCGTTCCCGTCACCGGCATGAAGTCGACGACTTCACCGGCACCCGCCTCGGTCATGAACCGGGTGACGAGAACCGCGGTGTCGGGCAGATACAGCTGCTTGGTGGCGTACGTCTTGTCCACCGGCGCGACCTTGAAGAATCCGCCCTTCTCGCTGTCCAGGAGGGACCCGAAGATGCTGGGTGAATCGAAGCGCGGGGAGCAGTACCAGTCGATGGTTCCGTGGGTGGTGACCAGCGCCGCGGTCTGCAGATCACCGATGAGTCCGTGGTCCTCGATGAGGGGGTAGTCGCCCATCCCGAGCCCCTTTCGCCCTGGGTGCGCGGCAGATGCCACCCCATCAGCTTAGACACTCCGCGCAATTCGGGCTTTTCGGGGCAATTCGTGCACCATGATGATCGGCTCTACCGTGAGAAGGAGAATGCCCACCAGGGAGAACCCGGGGGTGCGTGCACGATGGTGTCCTGGGCGACGGTGTTCCGGCTGCGGCAGTACGTCAAGGCCAGTCTGTGGATCCTCCCGTTGTTCGGCCTCCTGCTCGGTGTGGTCCTCGCGGATGCGGCGGTGCGGCTCGACGGGTCGGTGGATCTGCCGTCGGACTGGGAGTACTCGCCGTCGACCGCGAGCAGTGTGCTCAGTTCGATCGTCGGAGCGATGATCGCCCTGCTCGGCTTCGTCGTGACCATCGGCGTCCTCGTGGTCCAGCAGGCGACGGGAACGCTCTCACCGCGCTACATGCGCCTGTGGTACCGGGACCGGCTCCAGAAGGCCGTGCTCGCCACCTTCACGGGGACATTCGCCTTCGCCTTCTCCCTGCTGCGCAGCATCGAGACGGATTTCGTCCCCGATGTCGGCGTCACCCTGGCCGGAGCGGCCGTCGCGGTGAGCCTCCTCCTGCTGCTGATGTATCTCAACCGCTTCATCCACAACCTGCGGCCCGTGGCCATCGCCGGCCTTGTCTCCCGGGCGGGGCAGGAGCTGCTCGCCCGCGGGACGGCGCTGGCCGACACCGGGCAACTCCGCGCCTCCGACCCGGCGGAGCGGCTCCCGGGCGGCCCGGTGACCCTGGTCCGCACCGAGAGGGGCGGTGCGATCCAGGGCCTTCACGTGTCACGCCTGAAGGCTGTCGCCGAGCGCAACGACTGCGTACTCGTGCTGGTCCACCCGGTCGGTGACTCCGTCCCGCCCGGCGCCGCGCTGATCGAGGTCCACGGAGGGGCGCCGCCCGCTGACCGGACCCTGGCCGGGCTCGTCGCCCTGGGGGACGAGCGGACCATCGAGCAGGACCCCGCCTTCGCGATGCGCATCCTCGTCGATGTCGCGATCAGGGCGCTCTCCCCGGCCGTGAACGACCCCACGACCGCCGTCCAGGTCCTGAATCACATCGAGGCACTGCTGCACGCCGTCGGCAAGGCGGATCTGAGCCGTCGCTACACCCTCCTCGACGGCCATGGCAGGCCCCGGCTGGTGGTCCCCGGTCGGTCCTGGGAGGACTTCCTCCAGCTGGCCGTGGTCGAGATCCGCGAGTACGGCTCGACCTCCGTGCAGGTGTGCCGACGGCTCCGGGCGTTGCTGGAAGGCCTGCTCGGCGCCCTGCCCGAGCGGCATCTCGCCGCCGTCCGCACGGAGCTGCTGCTCCTGGACGAGGCGGTGGCGCGCGCCTTCCCCGATCCCGTCCGGCGGGCGAGGGCCCTGACTCCCGACCGCCAGGGCATCGGGAGCGGGTCCGGCAGCGTACCGGGGTGAGCGGTGGCCGCGCGGGGCCGCTCGCGCACGTCGCGTAACCGCGGACGGCCGCCCCGTGCCCCTGATGGCACAATCGGGCACGGCGGGCGCCGTCCGCCTCCGCCTGAGCGGACCGCCGTTCCATCACCCGCAGGGACGCCGTGAGCACGTACCGTGACTTCGCACACCGGGGCTCCGCCCGCGCCACCGTCCTGCGGACCGTCGGCACCCGTGAGCGGCGCTCGCATCTCACCGCGCCCCGCGTCCCGACGGTGGGGATCGACATCGGCGGTACGAAGGTGATGGCCGGTGTCGTCGACGCGGACGGGATCATCCTGGAGAAGGTCCGCACCGAGACCCCGGACAAGTCCAAGAGCCCCAAGGTCGTCGAGGACACCATCGTCGAGCTCGTCCTCGACCTCTCGGACCGGCACGATGTGCACGCCGTCGGGATCGGTGCAGCGGGCTGGGTCGACGCCGAGCGTTCCACCGTGCTCTTCGCACCCCATCTCGCCTGGCGCAACGAACCGCTGCGCGACTCGCTGCAGAACCGTCTCGCCGTGCCCGTCATGGTCGACAACGACGCCAACACCGCCGCCTGGGCCGAGTGGCGCTTCGGTGCGGGCCGCGGCGAGGACCACCTCGTCATGATCACGCTCGGTACCGGCATCGGCGGCGCGATCCTGGAGGGCGGACAGGTCAAGCGCGGCAAGTACGGAGTCGCCGGTGAGTTCGGTCATATGCAGGTCGTGCCCGGCGGGCACCGCTGCCCCTGCGGCAACCGCGGCTGCTGGGAGCAGTACAGCTCCGGAAACGCCCTCGTCCGCGAGGCCCGCGAGCTGGCCGCCGCCGACTCCCCGGTCGCCTACAACATCATCGAGCGGGTCAAGGGCAACATCCCGGACATCACCGGACCGCTGATCACCGAGCTGGCCCGGGAGGGCGACGCCATGTGCGTCGAACTGCTCCAGGACATCGGCCAGTGGCTCGGGGTCGGTATCGCCAACCTCGCCGCCGCTCTCGACCCCTCCTGTTTCGTCATCGGCGGCGGCGTCAGCGCCGCCGACGACCTGCTGATCGGCCCCGCCAGGGACGCCTTCCGCCGCCATCTCACCGGCCGCGGCTACCGGCCGGAGGCCCGGATCGCGAAGGCACAGCTCGGCCCCGAAGCCGGTATGGTCGGCGCGGCCGACCTCGCCCGGCTGGTCGCCCGGCGCTTCCGGCGCGCCAACCGCCGCCGCGTCGAGCGGTACGAGAGATACGAGCGGTACGCCCAGGCCCTCCGCAACCCGGGCGGCATCGCCAACAGCAGCGGCGGCGACCCCGCCGGTACCACCCGCACCACCCCTCAGGAACCCTCCACATGACCCTGCCCCGACAGACCGCTCACCCGGACGAGACCGTGCGCCCGACGGAGAACCGGCGGCACATGATCTTCCGCCGCTGGCTCACCGCCATCACCATCGTGCTGCTCGTCGGCGTCCCGGCCGGCTATCTGGTGATCTCCGCGGAGCAGAGCCGGGACAGCGGCCGGGACAAGGAGCGGGAGTCGTCGGCGACCGGGATGAGGGACAACTGGCCGTCCAAGATGAAGCGCAGGGTCTTCGAGGTGCCCATCCCGGCGAAGTCCACAGAGGTCGCCTACTACGAGACGTCCAACTGGAAGTCCAGCCGGCTCTACGTCACGTTCCGGACCACCGCCGCGGGACTCGACCTCTTCCTGAACAAGCTCGGTACCAGCCGCTCCGAGCTGAGGACGGGCGAGGTCACCATCGGAGAGCGTGACGCCTCCACCGCGGGGTGGACCTTCCCTCCCCGGTCCTCCTGGTCGGGCACCACGCACCGGCAGAAGGAGCCCAGGCCCACACAGCACATCACCGCCGATCTGACCGATCCGTCCTCGCCCTTGGTCTTTGTCGTCTCGACTGCGACCCCCTGACCCGGAACGGGTGCTTCCGCTCGCTACTGTGGAGCGAGTGAGTGAGACGCAGACGCAGCCGCACCCGAAGACCCTGCAGTACCGGATCGACGGTCCGGACGACGCACCCGTTCTCGTCCTCGGGCCCTCGCTCGGCACCACCTGGCACATGTGGGACCGGCAGATACCCGAGCTGTCCCAGCAGTGGCGGGTCCTCCGCTTCGACCTGCCCGGCCACGGCGGCGCCCCCGCCCACCCCGCGGCCTCTGTGGCCGATCTGGCCGACCGCCTGGTGGCCACCCTCGACGAACTCGGCGTGCAGCGCTTCGGGTACACAGGGTGCTCCATCGGCGGCGCGATCGGCATCGACCTCGCACTCCGGCTGCCGCACCGGGTCGCCTCGCTGGCGCTCGTCTCGACCTCGCCCCGGTTCGGCAGCGCCGACGAGTTCCGGCAGCGCGGAGTGATCGTCCGCACCAACGGCCTCGACCCGATGGCACGCACCGCACCCGACAGCTGGTTCACGCCCGCCTTCGCCGCCGCGCAGGCCGCGATCGTCGAGTGGGCCGTCCAGATGGTGCGCACCACGGATCCCGGCTGCTACATCGCCGCCTGCGAGGCGCTCGCCGCCTTCGACGTACGCGCCGGACTGGGCCTGGTCGGCGTACCGACCCTGGTCCTGGTCGGCTCGGACGACCAGCTCACCGGGCCCGCGGAGGCCCGCACCCTCGTCGCCGGCATCCCCGACGCCCGCCTCGCCCTGGTCCCCGGAGCCTCCCATCTCGCGCCCGTGGAACAGCCCGCGGCCGTCACCGACCTGCTGATGCGGCACTTCTCCCTGGCATGGCAGGACACACTCGCGGCGATCCCCGCGCCGCCGGTGCCTCCTGTCTCCGCGCCCGTCACGCCGGTCGCCGAGATCGCCCCGGCGGTCGAGCAGCCGCGAGCGGTCGGCGTGGCCCGTCCCGACCCGTACGAGATCGGGATGAAGGTCCGCCGCGAGGTGCTCGGCGACGCCCATGTGGACCGTGCTCTGGCCACGGCGGACGACTTCACGGGCGACTTCCAGGAGCTGATCACCCGGTACGCCTGGGGTGAGGTCTGGACGCGCGAGGGCCTGGACCGCCGCACCCGCAGCGCCGTCACGCTCACCGCCCTGGTCGCGGGCGGGCACCTCGACGAGCTGGCCTTCCACACCCGCGCCGCACTGCGCAACGGCCTGACCCCGGTCGAGATCCGTGAGGTCCTCATCCAGGCGGCGGTCTACTGCGGCGTACCGGCGGCCAACTCGGCCTTCCGGGTCGCCCAGGCGGTGATCCGCGAGGAGACGACGCCGTACGAGTAGGCGGCGGAAGGGGGCGGACCTCCTGGCGAAGCCCCGGGGCGCTGTGGGAGAGATCCACGGGGCGGGTCCCGGCGGTAAAGTCAGGAGGGGTCCGCGGCACCCGAGAGAGAGGTCACCCCGGTGAAACTCACGAAGAAGTCGCACGCCTGCATCCGGCTGGAGAAGGACGGGCGGACACTCGTCATCGACCCCGGTGTCTTCAGCGAGGAGGACGCCGCCGCGGGCGCGGACGCCGTTCTCGTCACCCACGAGCACCCGGACCACTTCGACGAGGAGCGGCTGAGGGTGGCCCTGGACGCCAACCCGGCCGCTGCTGTCTGGACCCTGAGCAGTGTCGCCGGCCGGCTGTCGGCCGCCTTCCCCGGCCGCGTGCACACCGTCGGCAACGGCGACACCTTCACCGCCGCCGGATTCGACGTCCAGGTGCACGGCGAACTGCACGCCGTGATCCACCCCGATCTGCCCAGGATCACCAATGTCGGCTTCCTCGTGGACGGTTCGGTGTTCCACCCGGGTGACGCCCTGACCGTCCCGGAGGAGTCCGTGGATACGCTGATGCTCCCCGTGATGGCTCCCTGGAACAAGGTCTCCGAGGTCATCGAGTACGTACGCGAGGTCAAGCCGCGCCGCGCGATCGACATCCACGACGCACTGTTGACCGATCTGGCCCGGCCCGTCTACGACACCCACATCGCCAATCTGGGGGGCGCAGAGCACAGCAGGCTCGCCTCCGGGGAGTCGACGGACCTCTGAGACGGACGTCCGATCCGGCTCCGCGCCCGTGCGCGCAGCCTGCCGGCGGACCCCTGACTGTCACCCCCCGCGGTTACGCTTGCGGCATGCGCATCGCCACGTTCAACGTCAATTCGATCACTGCCCGGCTGCCGCGGCTGCTCGCCTGGCTGGAGAGCAGCGGCACCGACGTGCTGTGCATCCAGGAGACCAAGTGCACGGCCGAGCAGTTCCCCGCCGACGCGCTCAAGGAGCTCGGCTACGAGTCCGCGGTCAACGCCGACGGCCGGTGGAACGGCGTGGCGGTGCTGTCCCGGGTGGGGCTCGACGAGGTCGTCATGGGTCTGCCGGGCGGCCCCGCGTACGGCGGTGTGCAGGAGCCGCGTGCCCTGAGCGCCACCTGCGGCCCGGTCCGCGTCTGGTCGGTGTACGTGCCCAACGGCCGGGAGGTCGCACACGAGCACTACGCGTACAAGCTGGCCTGGCTCGAGGCGCTCAAGGGGGCGGTCGCCGATGACGCCGCCGGCGACCGTCCGTTCGCCGTCCTCGGTGACTACAACATCGCGCCGACCGACGACGATGTGTGGGACCCGTCGTTCTTCGAGGGCATGACCCATGTGACCCCGCCGGAGCGGGCCGCGCTCGAGGGGCTGCGGGAGGTGGGACTCACGGACGTGGTGCCGCGTCCGCTGAAGTACGACCATCCGTTCACGTACTGGGACTACCGTCAGCTGGGCTTCCCCAAGAACAGGGGCATGCGCATCGATCTGGTGTACGGCAACGAGCCGTTCGCGAAGGCCGTCAAGGACAGTTACGTCGACCGCGAGGAGCGCAAGGGCAAGGGTGCGTCGGACCATGCCCCGGTCGTGGTCGATCTCGATCTCTGAGGCTCCGGGACCCCGGAGGCACAGCCTCCGGGGCGCGTCCCGCGCGCCCTGTGGTGCGCCCGTCCATGGGAATGCGAGGCTGATCGGTATGAACATCCCTTTCTTGGACAACTGGCGCAAAAGGCGTGGCGGTGATCCGGGCGGTCAGGTGCTGGCATCCGCTGTCGGCGGCGACCCGGACGGCGTTGCGGAGCTGCTCGCCGAGTGTGAGCTGCTGCGCGTCCGGGCGGGACAGCAGGGGCTGGAACTGGACGACACCCCCCACTCGTTGGCGGAGCTCGACCAGTTGCCGCCGCGCTGGCGTGACGACCCCGAGGAGCTGCCCTGGCTGGGCAATGACGCGGGCCTCTATCTCGGCACGGTGATCGTGCGGACCGTCCGGGGTGCCGCGTGGCATGTCTGGCCCGGTGGCCATCCGGTGGTGCGTCTTGCCTCTGGCCGCGAGATCAATGTGGTGGAGGCGGGGCTGGGCTGGGCGGTGCACGGCTCGCCCGAGCTGTCCCAGGTGTATGCGGAGGCGGCGGAGGCCTGACTTTCCTACCGCTTATGCCGTATTTATGCGTGTTGGGCGTGAAGTGCCCTATTGCTGTGGATAGTTTGCGCTGACCTCGACCGCCGAGAATGGGGCAGGGCAGCGTATGGCCGTCGATCCTTTGATCGAGCTGTGTGACGTGAACAAGTGCTACGGGCAGGGGTCCCCCCACGCCCCAGGGGGCGCAGGGGGAGTGCGGTAGGCCAGGAGCGCGAGCCCGTTCCGGCGAAAGCCGGAGATCACTTCTTGCCCAGCGGGACCGACACGTACGAGGGGTCCTCGGTGGGCGAGGAGAAGGTCAGCTGTGCGCCGGACGGGTTGTGCTCGATGTAGAGCGGGTCGACGGTGTCGACGACCAGGGCGAGCCGATGGCCGGCCGGCACGTCGTAGGCGGTGGAGAACAGCTCCAGGTCCACGGCGAACGGCCGGCCCGGGGTCGTGCCGTGGAAGGTGTAGGGCGCGGTGCTGACCAGCTTGCCGAAGCCGAGCGGGCCCACGTCGTAGAGATAGGCGACGAGGGTGCCGCTCTCCTTGTTGCTGGTGACCGTGGTGTGCAGCTTCGCCGTCCCTCTGACCCGCTGCTCCGAGTCGCTCCGCTCGGACTGCCAGACGGCGGCGAACCGGCGCGGCAGCAGGGGGATCGATGCGATCGGGGGGAGCTTCAGGAACTGGTCGAGCGCGCTGGAGAGCAACACGATGCCGCCGTTGGCGCCCGAGTCGATGTTCGCATGGATCTTCTTCGTGCCGCCGAGTGCGAACGTGCGGGAGTCCGCGCCCACCGACTTCCAGTCCGGGTAGGTCTCGTAGCCGCCGCTGGAGCGGGATTTGATCCGGACGGGCTGCTCGCGGTCCACGCCGTTGTCGGCGCCCTTGAGGTAGTGGTCGAACCAGCGGTGCGTGCTGGTCCAGGTGTCGTTGGGCAGTCCGAGCAGCCCGGTGCCCTCGGCGGTGGCGTGGTCGCCGGGGCGGAACTCGAGCCGCTTGGGGACGGTGAGCCGCTCGTAGAACTCGGCGTACTGATTCGGCGGGAAGATGGTGTCGCCCCAGGCGTTGCCGAGCATCACGGCGGCGCCGTTGCGGTTGATCCGGTCGACGTAGCGGGCGGGGGAGCGCTTCTTCCCCCAGGCGATCATCTCGTCCTCCTTGGCCAGGTTCGAACCCCAGAAGTCCTTGGTGAACTGCTGGAGTTCGGGGCCGGGCCGGCCGGTGAGATAGCCAGCGCCGACGAGGAAGGCGGTGGCCTGGAGGTGCTGGGTACGGCCGCTGTAGATGGAGTCGGTGAGGTCGGCCCAGCCGCTGAGCGCCGCGACCGCCTTGATCCGCGCGTCGTGCGCGGCGGCGAGCAGGCTGATCCCGGCGGCGTACGACATACCCGCCATGCCGACCTTGGACGGGTCCGCAGGGGTGTTCGCGAGCGTCCAGTCGATGACCTTCGACGCGTCGGCGATGTCCGGCGGCCCCGCCACCTCGATCTCGCCGCCGGACTGCCAGAAGCCGCGCACGTTGTAAGTGACCACGACATAGCCGGAGTCGGCGAGCTTTCTGGCCTGGGCGAGGTACTCGACCTGCGGCGTTGCCCAGCTGGTGGGCAGCACGATCGCGGGGTAGGTGCGTGAGCCGTCGGCGTCCGCCGGGGTGACGACATTGGCCTTGAGTACGGTGCCGCCGTCGCCGTGGATGTCCACGAAGCGTATACCGGGGTGGGCGTCGGCAGCCGCCGGAGCGGCCGGAGCCAGCCCGAAAGCCGCCCCGGCCAGCAGGGCCGCCGTGACGGTCCCGGTCGTCGAGGTGCGCAGGGCTTTACGGGGGTGTCCCATCGGTCACTCCTGACTCGTGCCAGTCCCAAGGTGACCCGACGGTAACCGGCAACGCTTACCTGAAGTAACTGGTCGGTAAGTTACGTGACGGTAACGATTGTTGAACGCCATGTCAGCGAGGGGGCCGTGGGGGAACGGCGGGTGACACATCGGCAGCCGACCTCAGTGCGCTCCTCGCCCGCCAGTCGGTCCAGCTGACGTTCCATTCGCCGTAGCCGTTGTTGAGGGCGATCGTGCCCTTCGCGTCATCGCCGGTGATCTCGAAGGGGTCTCCGGGCTGCACCGCGTCATAGACCGCCGTCGCGTCCGTGTCGCTCATTCCGACGCAGCCCGAACTGCGGTTCGCGCTCCCGAAGTAGGCGGCGTTCCAGGGCGCGGCGTGCGCGTACATCCCCGACCAGGTCAGTCGCATCGAGTGGTCGACCATCTTGTCGTACGCGTCACCGAGACCTACGGTCTCGGACCGCATGTTGATCGTGCCCTCCTTGGCCATCAGCACTGCCGTGCCGCGCCATGAGGCCTTCTCGCCGCCCGGGGTCCCCGCCGACACCGGGACATCCCTGACCTGCACTCCGTCGCGGTACAGCGTCAGCCGGTGGTGGTCGAGGTCGACCTTCACCAGCTGCTTCCTGCCGACCGTGAAGCCGGTGGCGTAGTCGCGGACGAACCAGCCGCCGCCCGAATCGACGCCGTTCAGTTCGGCGTTCAGAGTGACCTTGGTGCCCGGCTTCCAGTAGGCCTTCGGCCGCCAGTCGACGCGGGACCTGCCGGACCAGTCCTCCATCCAGCCCCACGAGCCCTCTGTGCCGTCCGAGGTGGTCACCTCCAGGTGCTTCTCGACCTCCGCCTTGTTCGTCACCGGATGGTCGAAGACGAGCGACAGCGGCTGGGCGATCCCGACCGTGGAGTTCTTTCCGGGGGTCAGGGCCAGCTTGTTGACCTCGTCCGGAGCGGCCGTGGCGAACCGCGCTGTCGCCGTCCCGCCCATGTCGTCCCGTGCCTGCACGGAGTACGCCGTACCCGGGGCGGCCTTGCGGGCCGAGGTCCAGCTGCGGCCGTCCGCGGACACCGCCCCGGAAAGCCGGCCGCCCCTGGAATCGATGACGGTGACCTCCTCCAGCTTCCCCGCCGCGAGCGTCACCTTCACGGGCTCGCCCGCCCTGGCCTGCTCGCCCTGCAGATTCACCGTGATGCGGGTCGGCCGCTTGCCGCCGTCCTCACCCTTGTCGTCGGTCGGGGTGACGCCGGAACACCCGGTGAGGGCGACCGCGAGGGCCGCGGCACCGACGGACGCGGCGGTGCGGGTGATGCTGCGCGGGCGTACGCGTACCCGGACGCGGCTGCTGTTGCGGCTGCGGCTCAATTCGAAAACCTCCGTTGCGCTCTCTTCCGCCGGTAGAGAGCGCCAAGGAAACGGGAAGGTTGCGTAAATGCCGGGCATTTCCGCTGTTGCGGATGTGCGGTGTCCGACAGTGCGCCGGTTCTGCACCCTGGTGATTCCGTGAGGAGCAGGCCACGGTGGTGGCGTACCAACGCAGTTTTGTACTCCGCCGCCCGCGAACGGAGAAGTCGTGACCCCTTATCAGCTCCCGCACACGCTGCTCGGTGAAGGACCGCACCGCGTCATCGCCGTGCACGGCTGGTTCGCCGACCGCGACGCCTACGCACCCCTGCTCCCCGATCTCGACCTGGCCGCGTTCACCTATGCCTTTGTCGATCTGCGCGGCTACGGCGAGGCGAAGGGCACGCCCGGTGCCTACACCACCGGTGAGGGCGCTGCCGACGTGCTCGCACTTGCCGGGCAGCTCGGCTGGGACCGCTTCTCGCTCATCGGCCACTCCATGGGCGGGTCCGTCGTCCAGCGGGTGACGGCCCTCGCGCCGGAGAAGGTGCGGCGGCTGGTCGGCATCTCACCGGTGCCGGCCGGGGGACTGCCGATGCCCCCGGACCAGTGGGCCCTGTTCGCCGACGCGGCCGACCGTCCGGCGAACCGCCGCGCCATCATCGACATCACCACCGGCTCCGTACGGCCCGCCGCCTGGCTCGACCGCATGGTGCAGCGTTCGCTGCGCCGCAGCGACCCCAAGGCGTTCCGGGCCTGGCTCGACTCCTGGGCGGTCGAGGACTTCCACGGTGACGTCGTCGGTACGACCGTCCCGGCGCTCGCCGTCGTCGGTGCACTCGACCCCGCTCTCGGTTCGGGCCTGATGCGGGACACCTGGCTGCGCTGGTACGCACAGGGTGAACTGGCCGAACTGCCCGCGGCCGGGCACTACGCCATGGACGAGAGCCCGCTCCAGCTGATCCGTACCGTCGAGGACTTCCTGCGGGCCGACGGATGAGCAGTCTCAGGGGCGCGAGTGCGCGCAGACCGGACACGCCACCCGTCCCCGACGTCTTCGACCCGCGGATCTATGCCGCCGGGCTTCCGCATGACGCGTTCCGGGTGCTGCGCGCCCACCATCCCGTGGCCTGGCAGGACGAGTACGAGGTGCTGGGCTGGCCCGCGGGCCCCGGCTTCTGGGCGGTCACCCGGCACGCCGACGTCGTACGGGTGCTCAAGGACGCCGGGACCTTCTCGTCCTGGCTCGGTGCGACCCAGATCCGGGATCCGGATCCGGCCGATCTGCCGTTCATCCGCCGCATGATGCTCAATCAGGACCCCGCTTCCTCCGCCCGCCCCGGCCGCGCGGGTCCCACCCCGGACCACGGCCGGCTGCGGCGACTGGTGAGCCGCGCCTTCACACCCGGCCGTATCGACCGCTTCACCGCCGCCGCGCGGGCCCGTGCCCGGGAGCTGCTCGCGGTCGCCCGGGACTCGGGGCCCGTCGTCGATCTCGTCGCCACCGTCACCGACGACTACGCCCTGCTCAATCTCGCCGACCTGCTCGGGGTGCCGGAGAGCGACCGAGGACTGCTGCTCAGGTGGACCGAACGTGTCATCGCGTACCAGGACCCCGAGGAGCCGCCCGTCCTGGACAGCGAGGGGAAACCGGTCGATCCGCGCTCGCCCGGGATGCTGCGGGAGATGTTCGACTACGCCCAGGAGCTCGCGGAGTACAAGCGTCGTGTGCCCGCCGACGACGTCATGACCGCGCTTGCCGCGCCGGGCCTGTCGGACGGGGAGCTGGAGATGTTCTTCTTCCTGCTCACGGTCGCCGGGAACGACACGGTCCGCAGCGCCGCGCCGGGCGGCTTCCTGGCGCTCGCCGAACATCCGGACGAGCAGCGGCGACTGCGCGCGGGGGACGTGGGCGTCGACACCGCCGTCGACGAGCTGCTGCGCCGGCATCCACCGGTGCTCTCGTTCCGCCGGACGGCGACCTGCGACACGGCTGTCGGCGGCCAGGAGGTGCGCCGAGGCGACAAGGTCGTCGTCTTCCACGCCTCCGCCAACTACGACGAACGGGCCTTCACCGACCCGTACCGCCTGGACCTGTCCCGGTCCCCGAACCCCCATGTGTCGTTCGGAGACGGCCCGCACGTCTGTCTCGGGGCGCACTTCGCACGTCTCCAGCTGCGCGTACTGCACGAGGAGGCACGGGATGTGCTGCCGTTCGTCGCCGTCGCGGAGCCGCCCACGCGGCTCGTCTCCAACTTCATCAACGGAATCAAGAAGCTGCCTGTGAGTGCCGTCCCCGAGAGGCCCTGGCCGACGGCGCGGCGGGAGTTTCGGACGACGGGAGGGCGGACCGGGCCTGCTGTGTCACATCGGCCACCAGTTCGACCACATCGGGCCCGTACGCCTGGCTGTTGACGACCTTCAGAAGCAGGACGAAGGAATTCGATCCGTGTTTGCGGGCCAGCTTCACATGGTGACGGGCGAGATAGCGGGTGGCCGCCTGGTTGGTGATCGCCCGCTGGCCGCAGAACAGGAAGACGGGTCTGCCGCCCTCGCCCGCGGTGAGGCGCGCCAGAAGGACGTACTCGGTGGTCCCCGACTCCAGGCGGTAGTGCTCGGAGCCGATCTGGAACGCGCCGCGGTCCGGACCCGGTTCGACATCCGTGTTGATCTTCGCGCCCGGGAGCAGCGTGGCGAGATGGGCGGCCATCCTGCGGTTCGAGTACGGGCCGCCGACGCAGAACTCCGTGCGCTCGCCGAAGCCCTGCTGGGCGACGTCGTGCTGGATCATCTGGGCCTGCGCCCCGCACTCCTTGACGAGCGCGGAGAGCTCGAGCAGCGCGAACACGTCGAAGCGGTGCACCGCGCCCTCGCTGCCCGCCTCGCGGTTGACCACGAGCAGGCACTCGGAGTTCCCGGGCAGACCGAAGAAGGCCTGCTTGCGGCGCAGTCCCCTTCGCCACAGGTAGTTGCGGGCGAGCCAGCCGAGCGAGGCGCTGATACCGGCGGCCGCGACGCCCAGTACGAGGTTGCGCAGGTCGTCATTCATGGGCGCGCATGCTAGCGGTCCTGATGGAACAGTGTTCGATGTAGGCCTGACGGGGGACCGGAGGTGGCGTTACGCTGCGCGCACGTTCGTCGACTGGAGGTACGGATGCGTCGTGGTACCGCTCGTCTTGTCACGATTCCGGCCATCGCGGTGGCCGTCCTCTCGGTGGGTGCGGCAGGACCGCCTGCCCCGGCCGCGACCGTCCCCGCGAAGGTACCTGTGGCCGTCGGCCGCGGAGGAGCGGTCGCCAGCGTCGACGCGGACGCCTCCGCCGCCGGCATCGAGGTGCTGCGCAAGGGCGGCAACGCGGTGGACGCCGCCGTGGCGACCGCCGCGGCCCTGGGGGCGACCGAGCCCTACTCGGCAGGGATCGGCGGAGGCGGCTTCTTCGTCTACTACGACGCAAAGTCGCGGAAGGTGCACACGATCGACGGGCGCGAGACGGCGCCCGGCTCTGCGGACGCCTCCCTCTTCCTGGAGGACGGCAAGCCCATACCCTTCGAGGAGGGCATGACCAGCGGTCTCGGCGTCGGCACGCCCGGCACTCCGGCGACCTGGGACGCGGCGCTGGACGCGTGGGGAAGCAGGCCCCTTCGGCAGCTGCTGAAGCCGGCCGAACGACTGGCGAAGGACGGGTTCACCGTCGACGAGACGTTCCGCGCCCAGACCCGCGCCAACGAGGCACGTTTCCGGGACTTCCCGGCCACCGCCGAGCTGTTCCTGCCGGGTGGAAAGCTGCCGGTGGTGGGGTCCGTGTTCAGGAACCCCGGGCTCGCGCGTACGTACGCGGAGCTCGGGCGCAAGGGGACGAGGGCGCTGTACCGGGGCCCGATCGCCGAGGACATAGTGAACACCGTTCGGAAGCCGGGGGTCCGGGACAGCGCCACGCGGGTGGTGCGCCCCGGTGATCTGACCACGCAGGACCTGGCGTCGTACGAGACCGAGCGGCGCCGGCCGACGAAGCTCTCGTACCGTGGACTCGACGTCTACGGCATGGGGCCGGCGTCCTCGGGCGGTACGAGCGTGGGTGAGGCACTCAACATCCTCGAGCGGACGGATCTCTCCGAGGCCTCCGCGGCCGGATATCTGCACCGGTACATCGAGGCGAGCCGGATCGCCTTCGCGGACCGCGGGCGGTGGGTCGGCGACCCGGCGTTCGAGGACGTGCCGGTGCGGGAGCTGCTGTCCCAGCGCTACGCGAACGCGCGGGAGTGCCTGATCCGGGACGACGCCGTGCTCAAGAGCCCGCTGGCTCCCGGCGACCCGCGGAAACCGGCGGCCTGCAAGAGCGGGGGGAAGGCGGCGCCGACGACCTACGAGGGCGAGAACACGACGCATCTCACCGTCGCCGACAGGTGGGGCAATGTCGTCGCCTACACGCTGACCATCGAGTCGACCGGCGGCAGCGGCATCACCGTGCCCGGCCGGGGCTTTCTGCTCAACAACGAGCTCACCGACTTCTCCTTCGCCCCGGCCGACCCGGCGGTGCACGACCCCAACCTTCCGGGTCCGGGCAAGCGCCCCCGCTCCTCCATCTCCCCGACGATCGTCCTCGACCGCCATGACCGGCCGCTGCTGGCCCTCGGTTCGCCGGGCGGCGCGACGATCATCACCACGGTGCTGCAGACCTTGACGGGCGTGGTCGACCGCGGTCTGCCTCTGGTGGACGCGATCGCGGCCCCGCGGGCCAGCCAGCGCAACCAGGCGACGACCGAACTCGAACCGGGGCTGTGGAACAGCCCCCTGCGGGCGGAGCTGGAGTCGCTGGGCCACGCGTTCCGCCAGAACCCCGAGATCGGCGCGGCGACAGGCGTACAGCGACAGCCGGACGGGCGGTGGCTCGCGGCGGCCGAGAAGGTGCGGCGAGGTGGCGGCTCTGCGATGGTCGTGCGGCCGGACGGTACCCGCTGATCCGGTCCTGACGTCGTAGGCGACCGCCTTCGCGCCGTACGCCACCGGGGTCACCCTCACGGGTGGCCCCGGTGGCGTACGGCGGCGGTCGGGCTGCTTGCTGGTAAGGACAGAAAGCGAGCAGCCATGGAATCGAACGAGCGACTGCGCACCCCGCGCGCTGCGGGACTGGCCGGGATCGTGTTCGCGGTGCTGATGGCAGCCGCGATCGTCCTGCTGCGGCTGGCCGTTCCCGAGGGCGCGGCCCAGACCAGCGCGCTCGGTGCCGACCAGCGGCGCGCGGTGCGAACGGCACTGGAACTCGTGCCGTTCGCCGGGCTGTTCTTCCTGTGGTTCATGGGCGCCCTGCGCGCCCAGGTGGGAGAGGCGGAGGACAAGTTCGTCGCCACGGTGTTCCTCGGCAGCGGAGTGATCTTCGTGGCCACGATGTTCGGGGCCGCCGCGGCGGCCGGCAGCATTCTGGACGAACAGCAGCCTTCGGCCTTCGGCCGCGATTTCGCGTACACCCTGCTGACCACCTACGCGATGCGGATGGCCGCCGTCTTCATCTTCACGACATCGACCATCGGGCACCGCCTCGGTGTGTTCCCGCGCCCGCTCGCGGTCGTCGGATATGTGGTCGGCCTGGTGCTTCTCGTCGCAGGGTCGTCCTTCCCCTGGTCGGAACTGCTCTTCCCGGCCTGGTGCGTGGTCGTCAGCGTCCATCTGGTCAGGGTGCGTCTGCGGTCCCGGCCCGAGCCCGCCGCCGACGTGGCGTAGCCGCCGCCGGTATCGCCTCGAGCCGTGCCGTCACTCCTCCGGCCCGCGCCGACGAGCGCGTCCGCGACCGCAGCCGCATGCTGGTAGCGGAGAGTGACCGGTCACGGGAAGGGCTGAATCCGTGGTGAGACTTGTCGTCGATCTCAACCGATGCCAGGGCTATGCGCAGTGCGCGTTCCTCGCACCGGACGTGTTCGAAATGCACGGCGAAGAAGCGCTGCTGTACAACCCCCGGGCCGACGAGGCACACCGGGACGAGGTGAGGCAGGCCGTGGCGGCCTGCCCCGTGCAGGCCATCCTCATGGACCGGTCCGACGAGACCGTGACGCCGGGGGAGGCGTCCCATCATGGCCGTTGACGGATACCTCGACCGGCTCAAGCACGAGGGCCGCATCGTCGTCGTGGGTGCCTCCCTGGCCGGCCTCAGAGGCGCGGAGACCCTGAGGGACGAGGGCTTCGCCGGGACGCTCACGATGATCGGCGACGAGCCCTACGAGCCGTACGACCGGCCCCCGCTGTCCAAGGGCGTCCTGCTGGGCAAGGCCACCGCCGACCACACCGCCCTGCCCCGGCGGCGCGCCCTGGACGCCGAGTGGCGGCTCGGGGTCCCCGCCTCCGGGCTCGACATGGCCGCCAAGCGGGTACGGCTCGCCGACGGCGACGAGGTGGAGTACGACCGGCTGCTGATCGCCACCGGCGTACGCGCACGGCCGTGGCCGCACGAGCGGGAGGCCGAGCTCGACGGGGTGTTCGTCCTGCGCACCCGCGACGACGCCACCGCGCTGCAGAAGCGGCTTGCGGACGGCCCCCGCCGGGTCTTCGTGATCGGCGCCGGGTTCACCGGCTCGGAGATCGCCTCCGCCTGCCGCGAGCGGGAGATCGAGGTCACCCTCGCGGAACGCGGCGCCGCACCCCTGGTGGGCGCGCTCGGCGGCGTCGTCGGTGAGGTCGCCGCCCAGATGCAGCGCGAGAACGGCGTGGACCTGCGCACCGGCGTCATGGTGACCGGTCTCGAGGGCGACTCGGCGGGCCGGGTGCGCGCCGCCCATCTCTCCGACGGCTCCAGCGTGGAGACCGATGTCGTCGTCGTGTCGCTCGGCGCGACGCGCAATACGGAATGGCTCGCCGGCTCCGGCCTGGGCGCGGGCCCCCGTGGCATCGCCTGCGACGCCGGCTGCCGGGCCTTCGACATCCGTGGCATCGTCACCGACGACATCTTTGTGGCCGGTGACGTGGCACGCTCCCCGCACCCGCTGTTCAACTACCAGTTCCTGTCCCTGGAGCACTGGGGCAACGCCGTCGTCCAGGCCGAGACCGCGGCGCACAACATGCTCTGCGACAGTGTGGACCGCCGCCCCCACATGTGGGTTCCGGCCTTCTGGTCCTCCCAGTTCGGCGTGAACATCAAGTCGGTCGGAGTGCCGTCCATGGGCACGGAGATCATCGTCACTCAGGGGTCGCTCACCGAACGCAGATTCGCCGCCGTGTACGGGTTCCAGGACCGCGTGATCGGCGCCGTCACCTTCGACGAGGCACGGTGGCTGCCGTTCTACCAGCAGCTGATCGAGACGACCGCGCCGTTCCCGCCGCAGTTCCCGACCGTGGACCGCCGTCCCGAGGGAGCGCGGCCGGTGTCCGCCGACTTCCCCGACCCGTCGGTGCCCACGCATGGCCCGACCGTGACCCTCAGTGGCTATTCACCGGCGGACCGGCGGCTCACCTTCACCCCCGGCCGGCACTGATCCGCGCGCGACCCCCAAGGAACTCGTCATGACCCAAGGCAATCTCCTGCGCCAGATCCTCGAGTACGGCAACCGTCCGAACCCGTATCCCCTGTACGCGGAGCTCCGCAAGACCCCGGTGCTCGACGAGGGGGACGGCGCGTACGTCGTGAGCACCTACTGGGAGATCCTGAGCCTGCTGCACGACCCGCGGGTCAGCTCCGACCCGCACAATCTGACCGTGACCGGGGGACCCGGGTTCGACCCGCAGGATGATTCGGGCCTGCCGCCGAGCTTCATCCGGCTCGACCCCCCGGAGCACGACCGGCTGCGCCGTATGACGAACACCTCCTTCGGGCCGCCCCACAAGCCGCGCCGCGTCCACGAGATGCGCGGCGAACTGGAGGAGATCGTCTCCGGGCTGATCGAGGGCATCGGGAACACGGACCGGATCGACCTGGTGGAGCAGTTCTCGTACCCGTTCCCGGTGACCGTGATCTGCCGGCTGCTCGGTGTGCCGCGCGAGGACGAGTCGCGCTTCCACACCTGGGCGGACACCCTGGCCGCCAGCCTGGACCCGATGCCGGGGCAGGACCAGACCGAGCGGAACAAGATCACTCAGCAGGCCCGTACGGAACTCGGCATGTATCTGGCAGGCCTCATCGAGGAACGCCGCAAGAACCCCGGTGACGACATGCTCTCCGAACTGGCCACGCTCCAAGGGCCGGACGGATCCATGTCGACCATGGAGCTGCTGAGCACCTCGGCCCTGCTGCTGATCGCCGGCCATGAGACCACGGTCAACCTGATCACCAACGGGATGCTGACCCTCTTGCGCAACCCGGACCAGCTCCAGCGGCTGCGCGAGGATCCGAAGCTGGCGGTTCCCATCGTCGAGGAACTGCTGCGCTTCGAGCCGCCGGTGCAACTGCTGCCGAACCGCACCACGCTCGCGGACATCGAGATCGCCGGCGTCACCATCCCCAAGGGCGCGTCGCTGTGGCTCGTCGTCGCCGCGGGCAACCGCGACCCGCAGCGTTTCACGGATCCCGAGCGGTTCGACCCGGACCGCGAGGACATCGAGCACCTGGGCTTCGGCAGCGGCATCCACAGCTGTTTCGGCGCGCCGGTCGCGAGGCTGGAGGCGCAGCTCGCGCTGAGCGAACTGGCGCGCAGGCTGGTGAATCCCCGTCTGCTCGAGGATCCGCCCGAGTACCGGCAGAACGCGGTCCTGCGCGGCCCCCGGCATCTGCCCATCGCCTGTGACGACATCCGCCCGTGAGCATCGCGTTCACGGAGCGGCGCGTTCAGGGTGCGGTGAGGATGCGAGGGCCCTCGTCCGTGATCGCCACCGTGTGTTCCGCGTGCGACGCACGGGAGCCGTCCGACGTACGGAGCGTCCAGCCGTCGCGTGCCGTGAAGTAACCGTCGCCACCGCCTCCGATGAGCATCGGTTCGATCGCGAGCACCATCCCGTGTCGTAGCGGCATGCCGCGGCCCGGGCGGCCCTCGTTGGGCACGCCCGGGTCCTCGTGCATCGTGCGGCCCACGCCGTGGCCGCCGTAGCCGGACGGGATGCCGTAGCCCGCGGAGCGGCACACCCGGCCGATCGCGTGCGCGATGTCCCCGATGCGGTTGCCGACGACCGCCGCGGCGATGCCCGCGTCGAGGGCCTCGTACGCCGTGTCGACGAGGCGGACGTCCTCGGGCGTGGGGCGGCCGACGGGGAAGCTGACGGCCGAGTCGCCGACCCATCCGTCCAGAACCGCGCCGCAGTCGACGCTGAGGAGGTCGCCGTCGCGCAGCCGGTAGCCGTCCGGGACGCCGTGCACGATCGCGTCGTTGACGGACGCGCAGATGACGGCGGGGAAGGGCGTGGGGGCCCATTCGGGGCGGTAGCCGAAGAACGGCGAGTCCGCGCCCGCCTCGCGCAGTACCGCGCGGGCGGTCTCGTCCAGGGCGCCGAGTGTGACACCCACGGCCGCCGCCTCCCGGACCGCGGCGAGGGTCCGGGCAACGACCCGGCCCGCAGCGCGCATGGCATCCAGGGCGGCATCTGTCTTGATCTCCACCATGCCAATTACTATACCGGTCGAAGCGGTATTAGAATGACGGCATGGTTCGAACCCCCCTGACCCCCGAAGAGCGCGAACGCGGCGAGCGGCTCGGCCGGTTGCTCCGCGAGGCGCGCGGCTCACGGAGCATGGTGGACGTCGCCGCGGCCGCCGGGCTCTCCGCGGAGACGCTGCGCAAGATCGAGACGGGGCGCGCCCCGACCCCCGCCTTCTTCACCGTCGCGGCGCTGGCCGGGACGCTCGGCCTCTCCATGGACGAACTCGTCACCCGCTGCGCGCTCGTGCCGGTGTAGTCGCCCGGCCGTGACGTGTGCGGCCGCGCTCTCGTCGTTCACCGCTCCCGGGGCTGCCTACGATTCCGGCGTGACGTGGCGAGGCGTAGTCTCGCGCCCGTGGACCTCAAGGAGCTCGACCGGGCGAAATACATCAGCCTCACCACCTTCCGGAAGGACGGGACGGGTGTCGCGACACCCGTGTGGTTCGCCGTCGACGGCGGGGAACTGTACGTCTGGACCCGCTCCGACTCATGGAAGGTCAAGCGGCTGCGCAGGGACAGCCGTGTCACCGTGACCGCGTGCGACGTGCGCGGCCGCGTCGCGGAGGGTGCGCCCTCTGTTGAGGGGGCGGCGCGACTGCTCGGCGACGCCGACATGAAGAAGGTTCGAAGGCTCCTTGCCCGCAAGTACACCTGGCAGTTCTGGCTCGTCGACCTGCCCGCCGCGGCCGTGAGGCTCGGCAAGCGCCCGCACACGGGCATCGCGGTGACGCTCCGGACACGTTGAGCTATCCGCTCCGTCCGCGAAAACTCCGCGTAGCCGTCCCGTAACACGACTGAGGTCGAATGCCTCCCAACCGGAGGCAAAGGGGCGGGCGGAGATGGTCGTGCATCAACTCCCCGTTGACGTAGGGGTGTTCGCGCAGTATCTGAGAGAACTGACCGAGCGTCTCGACCGGGACCGAGGCTGGTACGGAGTCTTCCGGCAGCGTGACCCCGACGGGCTGTTCGCCTGTCTCCAGGGCGCGGAGATCCCGCCCTGGGACGTGGTGGAGTCGCTGCTCCACGACCTCGCCGCGGGCCGGAGCGAGACCGCGCGAGCCCGTCTGCTCCACTCCGCCGCCGCGGTCGCGCACGACGGCCGACCGGGCGGTCGTCGGGCTCTTCAGGAACGCCTGGAGCTGATGCGCCGCGAACAGGTCTACGCGGCCGGCCGTGGCCAGGAGCTGCTGCAGCAGCTGACCGCCCTGCCCGAGGACACCCCTGAGTACCGGCGCCTGGCCGACGATCTGTCCTGGACCAACGACGACCACACCCGGGCGACCGCCCGCTGCGCCGAACTGGCCGCCCGCCTCGCCGCCCTGCCGCCGGACACGGGGACGTCCGGGTCCGGGCGGGCCCGGGTCGCGGACGCCCCGTGGCATCCGCCGTCCGTCCCCGCACCGGCGGACGGCGCGGGCCGACCGGCCCCGGCCCCGGCGGAGCGGATGGATCCGGCGGCCGCCCCTCAGGCCGGGCCCGAACCGGCGCTGACGGAAGGGTGGTTCCGTCCGGAGGCGGACGAGGGCGTGGCCGACCGCGAGCCTGCGGCGGGGCCGGCGGCGAGGGCCGAGGACTCTCCGCCGTCCCGCAGGGGCCGGGCGGCCCGATCGGGCGGGAAGCGGCGGTCGCGGGGTGCCCGCTACGCGTGGGCCGACACCGGGGTGGACGACGCCGTCGGCGTACCCGTGCTCCCCGTCGGTGACGCAGGCCCGCGCGGGGCGCGCTTCGGCCGCGCCGGGGCGGGTGCCGGCACGGGTGACGGGTCCCCGCCGTCCGCGCCCGCGCGGCAGGCCGAAGAGGACGCGCAGGCGGAGCGCGCCGCCGTCGAGACCGTCGCCACGCTCGGGAGGCTGCGCGCCGAGGGGCACAGCGGCGAGGCGCACGCGGTGCTGTGCGAGGCTGCCCTGCGTCCCGCGGCCTGGCTGCCGGTGCTGGCGGCGGAGCTCCACCGCGCCGGTCTCGGTGCCGACTGGGCGACTCTGCTCTGGGAAGCCGCCTCGCTGCCGCCGGGACAGCTCGCCGCCGCCGCGGGTGCACTCGCGGCGGCCGGCCGTACCGACGACTGCGGGCATCTGCTGCGTCAGGGCGTCGCGCGCCCCGCCGCAGAGATCGCGGACGCCGTGCTGGCGCTCGACGAGGCGGGCGGCCGGAGCGAGTCCAGCGCGCTGCTCACCGCGTTCGTGCAGGTCCGCACCGCAGAGGAGGCTGCGCGCATCGCCGCCCCTGACCCGCGAAGGCTCGTCCCGCAACTGCTCTCCGCGGCCCGCGCCGCGTCACGCGAGCGGGAGCGCGACCTGGTCCATGCCCTGCGTGTTGCGGGGTTCATCAGCGGTTGAAAAAGTACGGTATACGCTGTTTGTCGACCGCTAGGGTGCGAAACATGATCGACACTGCGGGTTGACGACGATGGTCTTGCCCCAGTGTGTGACGGGGCTTACGTTCTCCTCCTACGCATCGTGTCTACGTGCGTAGAGGCTCTCTGACGTCCTGTCGAAGGAGCAGCTCATGACCAATGTCGTACGCGCCGCACTCGTCCAGGCGACCTGGACCGGCGACACCGAGTCGATGATCGCCAAGCACGAGGAGCACGCCCGCGAGGCGGCCAGGCAGGGCGCGAAGGTCATCGGATTCCAGGAAGTCTTCAACGCCCCGTACTTCTGCCAGGTCCAGGACCCGGAGCACTACCGCTGGGCCGAGCCGGTCCCGGACGGTCCCACGGTCCTGCGGATGCGGGAGCTCGCCCGCGAGACCGGCATGGTGATCGTCGTCCCCGTCTTCGAGGTCGAGGGCTCGGGCTTCTACTACAACACCGCGGCGGTCATCGACGCCGACGGCACCTTTCTCGGCAAGTACCGCAAGCACCACATCCCGCAGGTGAAGGGGTTCTGGGAGAAGTTCTACTTCAAGCCGGGCAACCTCGGCTGGCCCGTCTTCGACACCGCCGTCGGCAAGGTCGGCGTCTACATCTGCTACGACCGCCACTTCCCGGAGGGCTGGCGTCAACTCGGGCTCAACGGAGCACAGTTGGTCTACAACCCGTCGGCCACCCACCGCGGGCTCTCCTCCTACCTCTGGCAGCTGGAGCAGCCCGCCGCCGCCGTCGCCAACGAGTACTTCATCGCCGCGATCAACCGCGTCGGCCAGGAGGAGTACGGCGACAACGACTTCTACGGCACCAGCTACTTCGTCGACCCGCGCGGCCAGTTCGTCGGCGACCTCGCCAGTGACAAGCAGGAGGAACTGATCGTCAGGGACCTCGACTTCGACCTCATCGACGAGGTCCGGCAGCAGTGGGCGTTCTACCGCGACCGCAGGCCCGACGCCTACGACGGGCTGGTGCGGCCATGAATCCCTTCCCTCCCTCGGATGCGCACCAGGCACTGCACGACCGGCACCGGTCCGTCATTCCCGACTGGGTGGCCCTCTACTACCGCAAGCCCATCGAGATCACCCACGGCGAGGGACGGTACGTCTGGGACGCGGACGGCAACCGCTACCTCGACTTCTTCGGCGGCATCCTCACCACCATGACCGCCCACGCCCTCCCCGAGGTCACCAAGGCGGTGAGCGAGCAGGCCGGGCGGATCATCCACAACTCCACGCTGTATCTCAACCGCCCCATGGTCGAGCTCGCCGAGCGCGTCGCGGCGCTCTCCGGCATTCCCGACGCACGGGTCTTCTTCACCACCTCGGGCACCGAGGCCAACGACACGGCCCTGCTGCTGGCCACGACGTACCGCAGGTCCGGCCAGATCCTCGCGATGCGCAACAGCTACCACGGCCGCTCGTTCTCGGCCGTCTCCATCACCGGCAACCGCGCCTGGTCGCCGACCGGCCTCTCCCCGGTGCAGACGCTGTACGTGCACGGCGGCGTCCGCAGCCGGGGGCCGTACGCCCAGCTCTCGGACGCCCAGTTCATCGAGGCCTGCGTCGCCGACCTGGAGGATCTGCTCGGCCACACCCATGACGTCGCCGCGCTGATCGCCGAGCCCATCCAGGGAGTCGGTGGCTTCACGTCGCCGCCGGACGGGCTGTACGCCGCGTTCCGTGAAGTCCTCGACCGGCACGGCATCCTGTGGATCTCCGACGAGGTGCAGACCGGCTGGGGCAGGACCGGCGACCACTTCTGGGGCTGGCAGGCCCACGCCGAGAACGGTCCGCCGGACATCCTCACCTTCGCCAAGGGCATCGGCAACGGCATGTCCATCGGCGGTGTCGTCGCCCGGGCCGAGGTCATGAACTGCATCGACGCCAACTCGATCTCCACCTTCGGCGGTTCTCCCGTCACGATGGCTGCAGGCCTCGCCAACCTCTCGTACCTCCTCGAGCACGATCTTCAGGGCAACGCCCGGCGGGTCGGCGGCCTGCTGATGGAGAGGCTCCGTGCGATCGGCGCCTCGGTCCCCGCCGTCCGGGAGGTACGCGGCCGGGGGCTGATGGCCGGCGTGGAGCTCGTCGAACCCGGTACGGACGAGGCGAACCCGGAGGCCGCCGCGACCGTACTCGAAGCGGCCCGCGAAGGCGGGCTGCTCATCGGCAAGGGCGGTGCGCACAACACCAGCGTGCTGCGGATCGCGCCGCCGCTGTCCCTGACCGTCGCCGAGGCGGAGGAAGGGGCATCGATCCTCGAACGGGCCCTGCGCAGCCTCTAGTTCACCGAAGCGAGGAGACCGCGAAACCATGAGCAACCGCACCCTGATCCGGGGCGGACTCGTCATCACCGCCACCGACGAGACCCACGCCGACGTACTGATCGAGGACGGCCGGATCGCCGCGCTCGCCACGCACGGAACCACCGTCGCCGAGAGCTGGACCGCCGATCGCACCATCGACGCCACCGGGAAATACGTGATCCCGGGCGGTGTCGACGCCCACACCCATATGGAGCTGCCGTTCGGCGGCACCTTCGCCTCCGACACCTTCGAGACCGGCACCCGCGCCGCCGCCTGGGGCGGCACCACCACCATCGTGGACTTCGCGGTGCAGTCGGTCGGACAGGGCCTGCGCGAGGGGCTCGACGCCTGGTACGCCAAGGCCGACGGCAACTGCGCCATCGACTACGGCTTCCACATGATCCTCTCCGACGTCAACGAGTCGTCGCTCAAGGAGATGGACCTACTGGTCGAGGAGGGCGTCACCTCCTTCAAGCTCTTCATGGCCTACCCCGGCGTCTTCTACAGCGACGACGGACAGATCCTGCGCGCCATGCAGCGGGGCACCGCCAACGGCGGACTGATCATGATGCACGCCGAGAACGGCATCGCGATCGACGTCCTCGTCGAGCAGGCCCTGGCCCGTGGCGAGACCGACCCCCGGTTCCACGGCGAGGTCAGGAAGGCGCTGCTGGAGGCAGAGGCCACGCACCGCGCCATCCAGCTCGCCCGCGTTGCCGGGGCGCCGCTCTACGTCGTCCATGTGTCGGCCGAGGAGGCCGTCGCCGAGCTCATCGCGGCCCGTGACAAGGGGCTCAACGTCTTCGGCGAGACCTGCCCGCAGTATCTGTTCCTGTCCACCGACAATCTCGCAGAGCCTGACTTCGAGGGCGCCAAGTACGTGTGCAGTACGCCGCTGAGGCCGAAGGAGCACCAGGCGGCTCTCTGGCGCGGGCTGCGCACCAACGACCTCCAGGTCGTCTCCACCGACCACTGCCCTTTCTGCTTCGTCGGCCAGAAGGAGCTGGGCCGGGGCGACTTCTCCAAGATCCCGAACGGAATGCCCGGCGTGGAGCACCGGATGGACCTGCTCCATCAGGCGGTGCTCGACGGGCACATCTCGCGCCGGCGCTGGATCGAGATCGCCTGTGCGGCCCCCGCGCGGATGTTCGGCCTCTACCCGAAGAAGGGCACGATCGCGCCCGGCGCCGACGCGGACGTCGTCATCTACGACCCGCACACCGAGCAGACCATCTCGGCCGAGACCCACCACATGAACGTCGACTACTCGGCGTACGAGGGGAAGCGGGTCACCGGCCAGGTGGAGACCGTGCTCTCGCGCGGCCGGACCGTCATCGACCGAAGGGCGTTCACGGGCCGGGCCGGCCACGGTGTGTACACCCCCCGGTCCGCCTGTCAGTACCTGAACTAGTCAGCACACCGACCGGGAGGTCGCCCCGTGGACTTCGGACTCGTCCTGCAGACCGATCCGCCCGCATCGGAAGTCGTCGGCCTCATGCGCCGCGCGGAGCGCAACGGCTTCCGCTACGGCTGGACCTTCGACTCGGCGGTGCTCTGGCAGGAACCATTCGTCATCTACAGCCAGATCCTCGAACACACACAGAAGATGCACGTCGGCCCCATGGTGACCAACCCCGGGACGAGGACCTGGGAAGTCACCGCCTCCACCTTCGCCACGCTCAACGACATGTACGGCAACCGCACCGTCTGCGGAATCGGACGCGGTGACTCCGCGATGCGCGTCGCCGGCCGCAGACCCAACACCCTGGCGCGGCTGGGGGAGGCGATCCCCGTCATCCGCGACCTCGCCGAGGGCCGGGAGGCCGTCGTCGACGGCCAGACGCTGCGGCTGCCCTGGGTGCGGGACGGAAAGCTCCCGGTATGGATGGCGGCGTACGGTCCGAAGGCGCTGGCGCTGGCAGGGGAGAAGGCCGACGGATTCATCCTGCAGCTCGCGGACCCCTACCTCACCGAGTGGATGGTGAAGGCCGTGCGCCAGGCGGCGGCGGACGCCGGGCGCGACCCGGACGCGGTCACGATCTGTGTCGCGGCCCCCGCGTACGTCAGCGACGATCTGGCGCATGCACGCGAGCAGTGCCGCTGGTTCGGCGGAATGGTCGGCAACCATGTCGCGGATCTCGTCGCCCGCTACGGCGAGCACTCGGACATGGTGCCGGAGGCGCTGACCGCGTACATCAAGGAGCGGCACGGCTACGACTACAGCCACCACGGACGCACGGGCAATCCGTCCACGGACTTCGTGCCCGACGAGATCGTGGACCGGTTCTGTCTGCTCGGGCCCGCCTCCGCGCACATCGAGAAGCTGGAGGCGCTGCGCGACCTCGGTGTGGACCAGTTCGCGGTCTACAACATGCACGACGCCAAGGAAGCGACGATCGACGCGTACGGCGCGGAGATCATCCCGGCACTCAACCGCTGAACGGCACCCGACCTCTGCTGAAGGGTCCAGGCCATGACCGCGACCGTTCCCCCGGCCCCCTCGTCCCCCGACTCCGAACAGATCACCGATGCCCAGGGCCGGGTGGAGCTCGCCCCCGGCGCGGTCCCCGCCGAGGGCCTCTTCGTCAACGGCGATCTGCTGCCCGTGCCCGTCGCCGGGCGGCACTGGACGACCTACAACTTCGCCGCCCTCTGGGTCGGCATGGCTCACAACATCCCGTCGTGGCTGCTCGCGTCGGGCCTCGTCGCGATCGGCATGGACTGGAAACAGGCCGTTTTCACGATCGCGCTCGCCAATGTGATCGTGCTGGTGCCGATGCTGCTCACCGGCCACGCCGGCCCCAAGTACGGCATCCCCTTCCCGGTGCTCGCGCGCGCCTCCTTCGGACTGCGCGGGGCCAATCTCCCGGCGCTCATCAGGGCCGGGGTCGCCTGTGCCTGGTTCGGCATCCAGACCTGGATCGGCGGGCAGGGCATCTTCATCCTGCTCGGCAAGATCTTCGGCGGCTGGACACGGGCGGCCGAGATCGCCGGCCAGCCCTGGACGCTCTGGCTCTGCTTCGTCATCTTCTGGGTGCTCGAACTGGCCATCATCTACCGCGGGATGGAGACCCTGCGGCGGTTCGAGAACTGGGCGGCACCGTTCGTCATCGTCGGCGCGCTCGTGCTGCTGGTGTGGATCGCGATCAAGGCCGGCGGTTTCGGCCCGCTTCTCGACCAGCCCTCCAAGCTCGGCTGGGGACCCGAGTTCTGGGAGGTCTTCTTCCCCTCCCTCATGGCGATGATCGCCTTCTGGTCCACGCTCTCGCTCAACATCCCGGACTTCACCCGTTTCGGTGCCGGCCAGCGCGCCCAGGTCTGGGGCCAGACGCTGGGACTGCCGACGACCATGACGCTGTTCGCCCTGCTGTCCGTGTTCGTCACCTCCGGCTCCCAGGCGGTGTACGGGGCGCCGATCTGGGACCCGGTCCAGCTCGCCGCCAAGACGGACAACGTCTTCGGCCTGCTCTTCGCCCTGGTGACCGTACTGATCGCGACGATCTCGGTGAACATCGCGGCGAACGTCGTCTCACCCGCGTACGACCTGTCGAACCTGGCCCCGCGCTTCATCAACTTCCGTACGGGAGCGCTGATCACGGGCATCGTCGGCGTCCTCATCATGCCGTGGAAGCTCACCGCGACGCCCGAGCTCTACATCTTCACCTGGCTCGGTCTGGTCGGCGGCCTCCTCGGTACGGTCGCGGGCATCCTCATCGCCGACTACTGGATCATCCGCCGCACCCGTCTGAGCCTGGCGGACCTCTACCGCCCCGGCGGTCGCTACTGGTACTCGTCCGGCTGGAACTGGCGGGCCGTCCTGGCCTTCGTGGTGGGCGGAGTCCTGGCGGTGGGCGGCTCGCACTCCCAGGAGGGCAAGGGACCCTTCCCGGAGGAGGGCCTCATCCCCTTCCTTAAACCGCTCGCGGACTACGGCTGGGCGGTGGGCCTGGCGGCATCGATGCTGCTGTACACGCTGCTGATGCTGCCCGAGCGTGACAGACACACACGGGACGGACACTCACGCGACGGACATCCACGCGACGGACACCCATGGGACGGACACCCACCCGCCAAGACATCTGACGGGCCGTGACCAGGGCCCCGCGGCAGGCTGCCGCGGGGCCCACCTCCGCTCAGCGGCTGTCGCGCTGGGCGTCGACGACGCGGCGGAGCGTACGGTCGGCACCGCCCGCGCGGCGCTGGACCCGCTCGGAGAAGCCCGGGAACTGGCCGCCGATCGCGGTGAGCACCTTCATCTCCAACGGCGCGATGTTGACTTCGGCACGGTTCTGTTCGACGGCGCGGACGACGCCCGCAACGACCTGGCGCGGCGAGACCGTGCGCAGGCCGGCCGGGGGCTCGGCACCCGTCTCGGCGAACATGCCCGCGTCCCGGACGAACCCGGGCTGCACGATCGAGACGCCCACCCCGTGCTCGTACAGGTCCTGACGCAGCCCGAGCACGAAGCCACGCAGGCCGAACTTGGTGGCGTTGTACAGCGCCGAGTGCTTCGTCGCCGTCTTGCCGGACATCGACCCGACGAAGGCCAGATGGCCGCGCCGCGCCTCGACCATGGCAGGGCCGAGCAGGCGGGCCAGCATGGCCGGGGCCCGGAGGTTGACCGCCAGGGCGCGGTCGACCTGGTCCGGGGTGTAGTCGAGGAGCTCGCCGCTGGAGGGCAGGGCGGCGTTGGCTATCAGGATCTCGGTGCCGGCGGCCTCGCGGGCCAGGCGCTCGACGTCGCCCGGGTCGGCCAGATCGGCGACGATCCCCCGGGCGCCGTAGCGCGCCATCAGCGGTTCCAGGGCCTCGGCCCGCCTCCCCGTGAGGATCAACTTCGCGCCACGCGCGGCGAGTTCGGCGGCCAGGGCGGTGCCGATACCGCCGGTGACACCGGTGAGCAGAACAGTTGATCCGGTGATGCGCATCTGGTTACCCTCCAGTTCTGTTCGTTCGAACGAACGATAGGGAGCGCTGGGTGGCCATGTCTACAACCGATTTCGCGGGACTCGTCGAGCAGGCAAGGAAGTTGCGGGAGGGCCGGACCACCGCGACAGAGCTCGTCACGGCGTCGCTCGAGCGCATCGAGGCCAGCCGGCCCGTGCTCAACGCCTTCCGCCACGTGCGGGCAGAGGCCGCGCTGGCCGAGGCCCAGGACGCCGACCGCCGGCTGGAGGCGGGGGAGCGGCTGCCCCTGCTCGGCGTACCCATGGCCGTGAAGGACGACACCGACGTGGCGGGGCTGCCCACCCTGTTCGGCTGCCAGGGGGAGCTCGCGCCCGCCCGCGCCGACGGTGAGGTGGTACGCCGGCTGCGTGCGGCCGGTGCCGTCATCGTCGGCAAGACCAACTCCTGCGAACTGGGCCAGTGGGCGTTCACCGAGGGCCCCGCCTTCGGCGCCACCCGGAACCCGTGGTCCACGGACCACACCCCGGGCGGGTCCTCCGGGGGATCCGCCGCCGCGGTCGCCGCAGGGCTCGTTCCCGCCGCCCTCGGCTCGGACGGCGCCGGCTCCATCCGGATCCCCGCCGCGTGGACCCACCTCGTCGGCATCAAACCGCAGCGCGGCCGGGTCTCGGTCCACCCTCACACCGACGCCTTCCAGGGCCTCACCGTCAACGGGCCGCTCGCCCGTACGGTCGCCGATGCCGCGCTGCTGCTCGACGTCGTCCAGGGCTCCCATCCCGAGGACCTGCACCGGCCTGACGCCATCGACGCCTCGGCCGCCGCGCGCCGCGATCCCGGCACCCTCCGGATCGCGCTGGCCTGGCGCCCTCCGCTGACCCTCACCGGCACCAAGCCCCATCCGGGCATCCGCCGGGCCGTGAACGAGATCGCCGAGGCCCTCGCCCGCCTCGGCCACCACGTCGAGGAGGCCCGGCCCCGCTACGGGCTGATCGGCCTCGGCTTCGTCCCCCGCGGCACCGCGGGAATCGCCGAACTCGCCGCCCTGCACCCCGAGCCCGAACTCCTCGACCCCCGCACCCGTACGGCCCTGCGCAACGGGCGCCTCCTCGGCGGCCGGGTCGTGCGCGCCGCCCGCGCCCGCGAGGCCCGCCAGCACCAGCGGATCGGCTCCCTGTTCGACTCGTACGACGTCATCCTCACCCCGACCACCGCTGCGCCGCCGCCGCGCATCGGCACCTTCGACGGCCTCAGCGCCTGGCGCACCAATGCCGTGATGGCCGCGGCCTGCCCCTACGCCTGGCCCTGGAACGTCCTCGGCTGGCCGGGCGTGAGCGTCCCCGCCGGATTCACGGCCGACGGTCTGCCCGTCGGCGCGCAGCTGCTGGGGCCGGCAGGCGGTGAGGAGCGGCTCATCTCGCTGGCCGCCCAACTGGAGGAGGACCGGCGCTGGCACGAGCGTTACCCCGACCCCTTGATCACCTGGAGCGCGCCGGTGGAACAATGACCCGCATGTCCAGCGAGTCCGCCGCCCTGGCCCCGCAGCCCAGGCAGTCCATACCTTCGACGAGGCAGCGCATCATCGGTGCCGTCCTGCGCATCATCGGCCAGGACGGCATCGCCGCGGTCACCAACCGGCGGATCGCGAAGGAGGCGGAGGTATCGCTCGGTTCGGTCACGTACCACTTCACCAGCCAGCACGAGCTGCTGCGTGAGTCGATGCTGTACTTCGTGCACGAGGAGACGCGCCGGCTGACGGAACTCGCCGACGCGGGCCAGGCCGAGGGCGTCGACATCGACGGCGCGGCCGCCCTCGCCGCCCAGGCGGGCGGCACGGCGTTCGACAGCGAACACATCGCCCCGTTCGAGCTGTACGTCCAGGCCGGGCGCGACGAGCGGCTGCGCGAGGCCGCCGCCGAGTGCTTCACGGCCTACGACCGTCTTGCCGCGCAGATCCTCACGGCCCTCGGCGTCCCGGACGCCGACCGCCTCGCGGCGACCACCGTCGCCCTCGTCACCGGCCTCCAGCTCCGCCGCCTGGCCACGGGTTCCCCGGCGGAGGACCTCACGGACGCACTGCTGCTTCTGGTGCGCGGGGCGCACTGACCGCCCCGCTCGCGAGGGGGCTCTGCCCACGGCGTCGCACGAAGCGCCGGTGGCCCCTACCGCGCGTCCGGCTCGGTTCGCGCAGCGCGTGTCCTGCTCCGGCCACCCGGTCGGCGGCAACGGCGCGTCGGTACGAGGCGGCCGTCCAGCGCCACCGCGCGAGCCCATACGGCGGGCATGACGACGCAGGTGGGGCCGCCCCCGGTTTGCGCGGCCCCGCCCGGCCGTCCGCGGCGCCGAGCAGTCCCGGCCGCCATGCCCCGCCGTGTCGTCCGAACGGCCGACAGGGGCGTGCGTAGCCCGCCCCGCCACGCTGCCGAACGGGTCAGTGCCGGGCCCGGTCTTGCCATCGGACGCCCAGGCGGGACGTACGTTGTGACCGGCACGCCCCGGATCAGCGCCCCGACGGGTGTCCGCGTGCCGTCGCACCGACCGCACGGCCGAAAGAGGCACTGGGATGTTGCGCATGCGTGGGTGGCGTCCGGGCAGGGCCAGGACACACGGCAGGATCGCGGCGGCACTCGCGACCGCGGGGCTGCTGGCCGTCACGGCATGTACCGGTGCTCCGGCCTCGGGCGCGCCGTCGGCGGCCGACCCGACGCCCTCTCCCGGCGTCTCTGTCCGCGCGCCGAATTCCGCTGTGGCGGCACAGCTCGACATGGCCGTCGCGGGGGTGATGCGCCAGGCGGGCGTGCCCGGCGTGATCGTGGGGCTGTGGATTCCGGGAAAGGGCAGTTATGTCCGTTCCTTCGGCATCGCCGACAAGAGCAGCGGCACTGCCATGTCGGAGGCGATGCGGATGCGCATCGGCAGCGTGACGAAGACCTTCACCGTCACCGCGCTCCTGCGGCTCGTGGACGCGGGGAAGGTCGGTCTCGACGACCCCGTCTCCGACTACGTGAAGGACGTCCCGAACGGCGAACGGATCACCCTGCGCCAACTGGCAGAGATGCGCAGCGGACTGTACCCCTACACGGATGACCCGGATTTCGACAAGGACTTCCTCTCCGACCCCGACCGGGTGTTCACACCACAACAGTTGCTCGCGTACTCCTTCAAGCATCCGGTCGGCTTCCCGCCGGGGCAGAAGTTCCAGTACTCCAACACGAACCTGATCCTGCTCGGCCTGGTGGTGGAGAAGGCGAGCGGCCAGAGCCTGCGCGACTACCTGAGGGAGCAGGTGCTCGAGCCGGGGCACCTGGACCACACGCTCTTCCCCGCAGGGGCCGAGTTCCCTGAGCCGCATGCGCAGGGCTACACCGAGCAGACACCCGACGGCGAGGAAGCGAACGCGACGAACTGGGACCCGTCCTGGGCCTGGGCCGCCGGGGCGATGATCTCGGACCTGTCCGACCTCCGGGCCTGGGCGCGCATCCTCGCGATGGGCACGCTGCTCGAGCCCGCCACCCAGGCACAGCGGCTGAAGATGCTCCCGACCGGCTTCCCGGGGACCGCGTACGGCCTGGGCATCTTCGTCAGTCACGGCTGGATCGGACACAACGGTTCACTGCCCGGCTACCAGACCGTGGCTGTCTACCTGCCCTCGGCGAAGGCGACCCTGGTGGTGCTCAGCAACACCGACAACAACTACCAGGGCAACGAGAACAGCACACTCTTCGCGAAGGCCGTCACCAGCATCGTGACCCCCGGCAACGTCTACGACGTGCCTCCCACGCAGACCGCTCCGGGGTCCCCCTCGGCTTCCCCGTCGGGCTGACGGCGCCCCGGTGGGCGGTCCGTGGCCGGTGCCCGCCTCCTGCAGGCAACCGCCACCGCCTCTTCGACATCCTCCCCACCGGATGCCGAACGAGGGCGAGGACGGTCGATGAGCGAGACGGCGCGGCGGGGCAACGGGACAGCTGCGGGCGCGGGTGCGGAGACGGGGGCCACGGAGGGCCGCCGGTTCACGCGTCGCGGACTGCTGGGCGCGGGAGTTGCCGTGGGTGCGGGGGTGACCGCCGGCACCTGGGCGGTGGCCGCCTCCGCCGCACAGACGCCCGCCGTGACGACAGGCCGGGCGTCCCGTCCGCCCCGGGCCGGAGACTGGTCGGCTCTGGCCGGAGAGTTGGACGGAACGCTCGTCCGGCCCGGCAACCGCGACTACGACGTGGCACGCAAGCTGTTCAACCCCCGCTTCGACGGGCTGCGGCCGGCCGGGATCGCGTACTGCGCACGGCCCGAGGACGTCCGCAGCTGCCTGGAGTTCGCCCGCAGGCACCAGGTGCCCGTCGCGGTGCGCAGCGGCGGTCACTCGTACGCCGGCTGGTCCTCCGGGTCCGGCCTGATCGTCGATGTGCAGAAGATGGCCTCCGTCGCGCTCTCCGGCAGCACCGCGACCGTCGGCGCCGGAGCCAAACTGATAGACGTCTACGACCGGCTGACGGCCCGAGGGCGAACCGTACCCGCCGGGTCCTGTCCCACCGTGGGCATCTCCGGACTGGCCCTCGGCGGAGGCATAGGCGTGGTCAGCCGTGCCTACGGGCTGACGAGCGACAGCGTCGTCGGTGCCCGCATCGTCACCGCCGACTGCCGGATACGTGACGTCGACGCCCGGCACGACCCCGACCTGTTCTGGGCCCTGCGAGGCGGCGGCAACGCCCAGTTCGGCGTCGTCACCGAGCTGCGGCTGCGCACCCACGCGGCGCCGCAGTGCACGACGTTCTTCCTCAGCTGGCCATGGTCCCTGGCCGCGGCGGTGGTGCGCGAGTGGCAGCGCTGGGCGCCCACCGCGCCCGACGAGATCTGGGCCAATCTGCACCTGTCCGCTCCGGCGGGTGGACGGCCGGGATCGGTCCGTGTCGGCGGCCTGACGCTCGGCCGCCGCGGGGACCTCGAGAACCGTCTCGACCGCCTGGCCGACGCCATCGGCGCGCCCGCACGATCGGTGTCCGTGCGCACCAGGCCGTTCATGGACGCGATGAAGGTGATGGGCGGTGTCTCGGGCTTCACCATCGCCCAGTCCCACCAGCAGGGAAGCCTGCCCGGCCGTACTCCCCAGGGCCGGGTGGCGCGCGAATCGTACGCGGCGCGCTCGGACTTCTACACCCGACGCATTCCGGCCGACGGGATCAAGGCCCTGCTCGCCCGGGTGGAACGGCTGGCCGGCCTCCGGGGAGGCGGCGCGGGAAGCGTCGCCCTCGACGCGCTGGGCGGGACGGTGGGCCGGATCCGGGCGGCCGACACGGCGTTCGTCCACCGGGACGCGTTGTTCCTGGCCCAGTACATAGTCTCGTGGCCGGACAACGCGTCCGCGACCACCGTGGCCCGGCACCAGGCCTGGCTCGACGGTACGCACACCGCGATGCGGCCCTGGGCGAGCGGCCAGGCGTACCAGAACTACACCGACCCCCAACTGCGCGACTGGCGCCGGGCGTACTACGGGGCGAACGCCGAACGTCTCGCCCGCGTGAAGGCCGCCTACGACCCGGGGCGCCTCTTCCGCCACCCCCAGGCCTTCTGACCTCGGTGAGCACGCCGCGGACGGCCCTGGAAGCCGGTGACCGTGCCGCGTCGGCGGGGCCGGGACGTCACGGTGGGAGAGGCATGGCCGCAGGGTGGCTGCGCGGGGTCGCAAGGGACCCGGTGCCCTTGTGCCGTCGGCCGCGGCGAACCCGCCCGGCATGCGGGGTTATGCGGCAGGCCGTTGGGTGGACACCTGGCGTTCACCGTGATGTGGCCTGAGGTACGCCCTGGGTCCACCGCCTCTTTGCCGGGTGTCGGCGGGGATGTCAGCGCGGCGTGCTTTCCTGGACGCATGACCGAAGAGTTTCTGTCCGGGACGACAGGGAACCCCTGGGCGTCCGGCAACCTTGCCCTGGTCGAGGAGGCGGTCCGCAAGGCGGCCGCCACCGAGATCATGCCGCGCTTCCGGCAGCTCGCCGCGCACGAGATCGTCGAGAAGAACGGCCCTCACGACCTGGTGACGGTCGCCGACCGCTGCGCCGAGGAGCATCTGACGGCGTCCCTGACCGCACTGCTGCCGGGCTCGGTCGTGGTGGGCGAGGAGGCGGTCCACGCCGACCCGGCGGTGTACGAGGAGTTGCAGGGCGACGCACCGGTGTGGATCGTCGACCCGGTCGACGGCACCCGGCAGTTCGTCCACGGCGACCCCGGCTTCTGCACGCTGGTCGCGCTGGCCCGGCGGGGCGAGGTGCTGGCGTCCTGGACGTACGCACCGGCACTGGACGAGATGGCCGTCGCGGTGCGCGGCCATGGGGCGCGGGTGGACGGGGCCCCGATACGTGCCGGCTCGCCCGAGCCGGGAGCGGTCCTCGAAGTGGCCATGTCCCACCCGGACTTCACCACCCCCGAACAGAAGCAGGCGCTCCTCGCGCTGGACACCGAGGGTGTCCACGGCCGTCCGTGCGGCTCAGCCGGCCTCGAGTACCTCGCGGTCGCCCGCGGTGAGCTCGACGGAGTCGCCTTCTCCTGGGAGAACGCCTGGGACCACGCGGCGGGCCTCCTTCTCGTCGCCGAGGCGGGTGGCACCGATCTCACCCTCACAGGGGAGCGCTTCCGTGTCACGGGAGCCAACGCGCTGCCGTTCACCGCGGCACGTGACGAGGCGACGGCCCGTCGCCTCCACAGGCTTCTGGCGTCGCGGCGGGGGTGACCGGCGGGCCGGGCCGCCTGCCGGTGCGCCGGTCGGGCACAGGGCCCGTGTCGGACGATGCGGCCCGGAGAACGCCCGTCCGAACGGGACCCGCTCAGGTCTCACCCCTCCGCCTGGACGAGCCTTGCCCTGGTCTCACGCACCAGTTCGGCCGCCGCGGCGACGGCGTCGGCATCCAGCGCGCGCAGTGCCGCGGCCACCCGGGGGGCGAAGTCAGCAGGGGCGGAAGGCAACGACGAGGCGGCCGTCAGCGCGCCCTTCTCGTTGACGAGCCACATGCCGTGGTGGGCGTGGAGTGACTGCGCGAGGACGCCGAAGGCGCGGGAGAGACACAGGGAGACATGAAGGGCATCCCCTGAGCCGACGGACTTCGCCGCCGCTGCCACCGAGAAGTCCGCCTCCCATGCTGCTTCGGTCAGCGCCCGCCGCAGTGGCTCCGGATACGTCGCCGTCCGCGCGCGCAGGGCGGTCAGCTCGCCCGACGGATCGGCGAGGACACGGCACAGGGCGACCTCGCCCGCGTAGGCGGGGGACCAGAAACCCAGCGGGTGGCCCGCCTGGACGCCCACCTCGTAGCGGCCCTCGCGGCAGTCCGCCCATACGGACTCCACACGGTCCAGATCCCGCAGGATCCAGTCCACCGCGACCCCGTCCACCGACAGCCAGGCCCCGCCGTTCACCCACGGCCCCCAGCCGCCCGGTCCGGCGACTTCCACCCGGGAGCCCGCCACCTCGGCGGCGAGTGCGGTCAGGCCCGCCACGTCCAGCCGGCCTCGGTAGTAGATGCCCAGGTCCCAGTCGGAGTCCGGCCGGTGCGCGCCGCGCGCCCGGCTGCCGCCCAGGGCCACGGCGCACACGCCCCGTACCCGCACCAGCCGCGCCGCCATCGCTTCGACCATGTCGATCATCGCGGTGGACCCTACCCCCGGCGGAGTGTCCCTGCCGCCGAATATGCTGGACGCCTTGGCCATCGGCTGACGAAGGAGTCCGAAGGTGCCGTCGATGCTCGATGCCGTCGTCGTGGGTGCGGGACCCAACGGACTGACCGCAGCTGCCGAGTTGGCCCGCCGGGGCTTCTCGGTCGCGGTGTTCGAGGCCCTGGACACCGTCGGCGGCGGCGCCAGGACCGAGGAGCTCACCCTCCCCGGCTTCCGGCACGACCCCTGTTCCGCCGTGCATCCGCTGGGCGCGGGCTCCCCGGCCTTCAAGGCCATGCCCCTCGCGCGGTACGGGCTGGAGTGGCTGCACGCCCCGCTTCCCATGGCGCACCCGTTCGACGACGGGACCGCCGCGGTGCTCTCCCGCTCGGTCCCGGAGACCGCCGCCTCCTTCGGGCCCCGGGACGCCGGTGCGTACCGCCGCCTGGTCGCCCCGTACCTCGGCAAGTGGGACACCCTCGCGCGGGACTTCATGTCCCTCCCGCTCACCGCGCTGCCCCGTGACCCGGTCACGCTCGCCCGCTTCGGTCTCGACGGGCTCCCGCCCTCCACCTGGCTGCTGCGGCGTTTCCGCGACGACCGGGCCCGCGCGCTGTTCGCCGGGCTCGTCGCCCACGTCATCGCGCCGCTCCACGGCATCGGCACGGGAGCCGTCGGACTGGTCTTCGCGCTCGCCGCGCACGCCGGCGGCTGGCCGATGCCGCGTGGCGGCTCCCAGTCCGTCTCGGACGCCCTCGCCGCGTATGTGAGGGATCTCGGCGGCGCCATTCACACCGGCGCAGAGATCAAGCGCCTCGACGATCTGCCGCCCGCCCGGGCCTATGTCTTCGACACGTCCCCGACCGCGCTGGCCCGGATCGCGGGCCTGGGCCGGGTGTACGACGGTTACCGCTACGGCGCGGGGGTCTTCAAGATCGACTACGCCCTGGACGGCCCCGTCCCCTGGACCGCCGAAGCGCCGCGCCGTGCCGGAACCGTCCAGATCGGGCCGAGCACCCGCGAGATCAGCGCTGCCCTCGACCAGGCGTCCGGCGGACGTGCCCCCGAGACTCCCTTCCTGATCACCGCCCAGCCGAGCCTCGTCGACCCGTCCCGTGCCCCCGAGGGGAAGCATGTCTTCTGGGCGTACGGCCATGTTCCGCACGGCTGGGACGGAGACCTCACCGACACGATCGAGCGGCAGATCGAGCGTTTCGCCCCCGGCTTCCGCGACCGTGTGCTCGCCCGCGCCACCGCCGGCCCGCCCCAACTGGCCGCGCGCAACGCCAACTACGTGGGCGGGGACATCGCCTGTGGCGCCGCGAGCGGCCTCCAGCTGCTGCTGCGGCCCAAGCTGTCCCTCTTCCCCTACTCGACCCCGCACCCGGCGGTCTTCCTCTGCTCGTCGGCGACGCCGCCGGGCCCGGGCGTGCACGGCATGTCGGGGCACAACGCCGCGAAGGCGGTCTGGCGGCATCTGCGCGCGCGGTGATCGACGGTGTGCATGATCGGCGCCGCGACACGCCGCGCGCGATGATGGGTTCATGAGCAGCCTCACCATCACCCTCGTGCGCGGCGACATCACCGAACAGCACACCGACGTCATCGTCAACGCCGCGAACTCCTCGCTCCTCGGCGGTGGCGGTGTGGACGGCGCGATCCACCGGCGCGGCGGGCCCGAGATCCTCGAGGACTGCCGCAAACTGCGTGCCTCCCAGTTCGGCAGAGGCCTGCCGACCGGGAAGGCCGTCGCCACCACGGCGGGAAAGCTGCACGCCCAGTGGGTCGTCCACACCGTGGGTCCGGTGTTCAGCCGCGAGGAGGACCGTTCGCAGCTGCTCGCCTCGTGCTACCGCGAGTCCCTGCGGGTGGCCGGCGAGCTGGGCGCGCGGACGGTGGCCTTCCCCGCGATCTCCACCGGTATCTACGGCTGGCCCATGGACGACGGAGCCCGCATCGCGGTCGAGACGGTGCGGGACGCGCAGACGTCGGTGGAAGAGGTGCGGTTCGTCCTCTTCGACGAGCAGGCGTACGCGGCGTTCGCCGCGCGCGTGCGCTGACCGCGGCCTCGGGCCTGCGGACGCGAAGCCGTGGCTGCGGCGATGCCGTGATCGGCATGGTGTGCGTCACACCTTCTTGCCTCTGACGTCAACGTCAGCTTCTAGCGTGATCGATGGAGGGCCTGCGGGCCGGAGAATCCACCGAGAGAAGGACGAGATGTCGTCGTACGAGGAATACACCAGTCTGCGCGTGACGATCGACGCGGGCGTGGCTCATGTCACGCTCGACAACCCGCCGGTCAACATGCTCGACACGGCACTCATCAACGAGCTGCACGACTTCGCCGGGGCTGTCCGCGGGGACGAGCAGGTGCGCGTGATCGTGGTGCAGAGCGCCGACCCGGACTTCTTCGCCGCCCACGTCGACCTGGGCTTCATGCTCAAGCCGGAGACCTTCGCAGAGCTGGCCAACCCGAACGCCGGCACGGGCGGCGACGAGTCGCTCCTCAATCCCATGCAGAAGCTGATGCTGCGCTTCCGCACGCTGCCGCAGGTGACGATCGCCAAGCTCGCCGGGCGCCTTCGGGGCGGGGGCAACGAGCTGGCGATGGCACTCGACATGCGCTTCGCCGCCCAGGGGCGGACATGGCTCGCCCAGCCCGAGACCCGGTTGGGCATCATCCCCGGCGGCGGCGGCACCCAGCTGCTGCCCCCGCTGGTGGGGCGCGCCAGGGCTCTGGAAGTGATCCTCGGCGGGAACCTGTTCGACGCGGAGGTGGCCGAGCTCTACGGCTGGATCAACCGCGCTCTCCCTGCCGAGGAACTCGACGGCTTCGTCGACGCACTCGCCCGGCGCATCGCGGCGCTGCGCCCGGAACAGATCGCCGCGGCCAAGGCGGCGGTCGGGGCCGCGTCGACCGGCGGCGGGCACCTGCTGGAGGGGCTCGGCGAGGAGAGCAAGGCACTGGGCGGGGTGTACCCGGCTCCGGACGCGGTGGTCGAGCGCATGCGCGCCGCCGTGGAGGCCGGCGCACAGACCCGCGAAGGCGAACTCGACCTGGAGGCTTCGCTGGACCGCGTTCCCTAGCTGCAGCTGCTGGTGGTGGTCCGTCCCAGGGCGTTCGGCCATCGGCTGCACCGACGTCATCACCGGAGAGCCTCCGAACCCCGGCATCGCGCAGCAGGCTGGTCTACACGCTCGTGCGCTGACCGCGGAAGGAGGCGCGGTAGCCGTGCGGCGTGGTTCCGGTCACTCGCCTGAAGCGCTCGCGGAACGCGGTGGGCGAGCCGAACCCGGCCTGGTCCGCCACGCGTTCGACCGGGTCGTCGGTGGTCTCCAGCAGGTACTGGGCCCGGCGGACCCGTGCGCGCAGCAGCCACTGCAGGGGCGTGGTGCCGGTCTGTTCGTGGAACCGCCTGCTGAAGGTCCGCTCGCTCAGCCCGGATCGGGCCGCCATGGTCTCCAAGGAAAGGTCCTGGCCCAGGTGTTCCTCGATCCATGTGAGAACTGGTTCGATCACCGAACCCTGAGGCACCGGGGGCTGCTGGTGGACGATGAACTGGGCCTGACCGCCTTCCCGCTCCAACGGCATCACCATCAGGCGGGCGGCGTCGGCCGCCACGGCAGAGCCCAGGTCCTGCCGGATCATGTGCAAGCACAGATCCAGGCCCGCCGACGCCCCTGCCGACGTCAGCAGCCGGCCGTTGTCGACGTACAGCACGTCCGGACGGATCTCCACCTTCGGGTAGAGCTCCGCGAGCGGACCGGTGGCCAGCCAGTGCGTGGTCGCGGCGAGACCGTCGAGGAGCCCCGCCTGGGCCAGGGTGAACGCTCCCGAGCAGATCGAGGCGATCCGGGTCCCCCGCGCCGCCGCTGCCCGCAACGCCTCCATGGCCTCCTCGGCGGGCGGGCTGGTGTAGTCGGCGCGGCCGGGCACGATGATCGTGTCCGCGTCGGCCAGTGCCTCCAGGCCCCAGGGTGCCCGCACGACGTACGTGCCGCTGTCCACGTCCGGTGTCACTCCGCAGACCCGCACCTGGTACGGCCGTCGGCCGTCCGGCAGCCGGACGCATCCGAAAACCTCGACCGGCACCGCAAGGTCGAACGCCAGCACCCGGTCCAACGCGAGAACTGCCACGGTGTGCATGGCATCAACGATAGACAGAATTCAGCCAATGCCAATACTTCGAGCAAAAGCCCCAAAGGCGAGATCTTTCCACGTCAGGCGTGTGGCGGGAATCCGTTGCTGTTTGTCGATCCAGCCCCTTTGCCGCATTTCGGCCAGTCACTAGCGTGAGCGCCACGGGCCCCAAGAGCGAAGGACGACCTTCTGCCGCCGAAGGGAGCGGTCTCTTGTTCATCGATCATCTGTGGATGGTGGGGTTTCGCCTCTGCACCGGTACGGATCGGACCGTCAGGCACTTCTACGTCGTCCGGGACGCCAAGGACGAACACGACGCCCGGCAGCTTGCGACACGGCTGGCCGATTCCCTCCCGGAGCGGGAAGCGCGCGAGTACGCGCCGCTCGACGAGACCTGGACCGAGGTCCTCCTCCTCCACCGCGACGCCCTGGGGAACTGGCGCCCGTCGGCCCACCGCCCCAGGGCCGGTGCCCATCCTCCCCTCCGGCGTGGTCAGGTGTCTTGGGGATCCAGCTCGAAGACGAAATAGATGCTCAGGCAGTAGGGCTCGTCCTCGTCGTGAAAGAAATCCCACGACACGTCCGACAGGCGGATCCTTTGTTCCCGCACCCACTCATGGGCTTTCTTGAAGGCTTCCGCGGCAGTTGTGGCGAGGAACAGCTTCCTGGCCATGGGATGCACCCCGGTCTCGGCGTCCGAGTCGTCGAAACCCTCTGGAACATCCAGGCAGAAGTTGGGATCGAGCTCCATGGAGTGCGCCCTTTCCAGTCGCTTGCCGGTGTCGATCGACAGAGGTTCCCCTCTGAACGCGACGCCTGGTAAGACCGCCGCACACCTGGAGGGGTTGCTTCTGCCGACCATGAGGCGAGGTGACGCAGCCGATGAAACGGCCCGCGATGATCCGAACGACAGTGCCCCCGCGTTGGGGCCTGCGAGTGCGTTCGCGCGGCGTCGTTCCGTGGCCACTCCAATTCGAGGCGGCCCAGGCAGCGGAAGGCTGATGTCGCATTTTCGCCAGCATCGGCGTGCTCGGGTGCCCGATGCTTGAGCCATGCATTCCGCCATGCACACCGACACCGAGCGCTGCGTACGGGCCGTCCGGTCGAAGGACGCCCGGTTCGACGGCTGGTTCTTCACCGCGGTCCTGACGACCGGGATCTACTGCCGCCCCAGCTGTCCGGTCGTGCCGCCGAAGGCCGAGAACATGACCTTCTACCCCAGCGCGGCCGCCTGCCAGCAGGCCGGATTCCGGGCGTGCAAGCGCTGCCGGCCCGACACCAGTCCCGGTTCCCCGGAGTGGAACTCCCGCGCCGACGCCGTCGCCCGCGCCATGCGGCTCATCCAGGAAGGGGTCGTCGACCGCGAGGGCGTTCCCGGGCTGGCCGCCCGACTCGGCTACTCCACGCGTCAGATCGAGCGCCAACTGCTCGCCGAGGTCGGGGCAGGACCGCTCGCGCTGGCCCGTGCGCAGCGCGCCCAGACAGCGCGGCTCCTCATCGAGACGACGGCGCTCCCCTTGGCAGAGGTCGCCTTCGCCGCCGGTTTCTCCTCCATCCGTACCTTCAACGACACCGTCCGCGAGGTCTTCGCACTCTCCCCGAGCGAGCTGCGGACCCGGGCCCGGCGGCACGGCACCGAGCTCCCGGCGCCCCCCGGCGTCATCGCGCTGCGCCTCCCGTACCGGGCGCCGCTCAACCCCGACAATCTCTTCGGGCACCTCGCCGCGACCGCCGTTCCCGGGGTGGAGGAGTGGCGGGACGGCGCCTACCGCCGCACGCTCACGCTTCCGCACGGCCACGGCATCGTCTCCCTGGCACCCCGGGCCGACCACATCGCCTGCAGGCTCTCCCTCACCGACCCGCGCGATCTCACCTTCGCCATCAGCCTCTGCCGCCGCATGCTCGACCTCGACGCGGATCCGGTCGCCGTCGACGAGTCGTTGCGTGGCGACCCCCTGCTCGCGCCGCTCGTCGACAAGGCACCGGGCAGGCGGGTGCCGCGTACGGCCGACGCGGCCGAGTTCGCCGTACGCGCCGTACTCGGCCAGCAGGTTTCCACCGCCGCGGCACGCACCCACGCCGCTCGGCTCGTCAACGCCCACGGCACCCCGATCGACGATCCCGAGGGCGGTCTCACACACCTCTTCCCCGGCCCTGAGGCGCTGGCCGGACTCGATCCGGAGACCCTCGCCTTTCCCGGCAGCCGACGCACCACGCTCACCACGCTGATCGGCGCCCTCGCCGACGGCAGCCTGCGGCTCGGCGCCGACAGCGACTGGGACGAGGCCCGTGCCCGGCTCGCGGAGCTCCCCGGGTTCGGCCCCTGGACCGTCGAGGTCATCGCGATGCGCGCGCTCGGCGACCCCGACGCCTTCCTCCCCACCGACCTCGGCGTCCGCCACGCCGCCCGGCACCTCGGCCTCCCCTCGACCCCTGCGGCGCTCACCACCCGCGCCGCGGCCTGGCGGCCCTGGCGTGCCTACGCCGTCCAGTACCTCTGGGCCACCGGCGACCACCCCATCAACCGTCTCCCCGTCTGAGGACAGGACCATGACCAGAACGCACACCGTCGTCGACAGCCCGTACGGCCCGCTCACCCTCGTGGCCACGGACTCGGTCCTGAGCGGCCTCTACATGACCGAGCAGCGCCACCGACCCGCCGAAGAGACCTTCGGGGACCCCGGTCCCCGCGGCTTCGGCGAAGCGATCCGCCAGCTCGACGCGTACTTCGCCGGTGAGCTGAAAGACTTCGACCTGCCGCTGCACCTGGCCGGAACAACGTTCCAGCGCAGCGTCTGGGAGCGCCTGTGCCTGATCCCGTACGGCGAGACACGCACCTATGGCGACCTTGCCGATGCCCTCGGCAAGCCCGGCGCCTCCCGCGCGGTCGGCCTCGCCAACGGCAAGAACCCGATCGGGATCATCGTGCCGTGCCACCGGGTGATCGGCTCCTCCGGCAGCCTCACCGGTTACGGCGGCGGCCTCGACCGCAAGCAGAGGCTGCTGGCCTTCGAGAACGGCACGCCGGAGGACGCGCTGTTCTAGGGCCTCTCGCCCGGATCTTGCCGGGTTCGCGTGCCCTGGTGCCGGGCCTCGCTGCGTTGTCGTCGGTCGCCGACGTTCCCTTGGCCACCGCTGGGAGGTGCCCCCACCGCGTGGGCTCCTTCCTCGGCCGAGCGGTGCGCGCCGCCGGACCCCGCTCTTCGATCCGCCCTGATCCAAACGAAAGACCTTGGGCCGCGTCCACGAGTCCCTCCCGGCCCGCGACTGCTCCGGAGCCGTGCCTGGGAGGAGCCCCCGGGCAGCCTGACCCGTGGCCTTCGGGCATGGGAGGGGCCCGGCGAAGCCAGGGGGGAGCGCCCCCTCGCCGTGCTGTCGGGCTCGTCCGAGGCGTCCGGTACGAGCACGGTCGCTCAGCCTCCGGCCGGGCGGTCCGCCACCGCCTCGCGATCTCCCCTGTCGCCCTTCGAGCACGGGTGAGGGTCCCGTCGGCGAAGCCAGCGGAAGTGCCCCCAGCACCGGACGCCGCAGGCCCTGCCTTTCGGGCGGACGGCGCTACTTCGCGGACAGGACCAGGGACCTGGCCCTTCCGGCGCCTTACCCGAAGCGCTTCGGTCAGGCCGGATCCTGGCCCGCCGCAACTCCGCGGCCCTCTTCGGTGAGCCGCTCCAGCAGCGCCGGCAGCGCCGTGCCGATCGGGTCGCGGATGATCTCCGCGGCGAGGTCGTCGTAAGGCGTCGGCTCGGCGTTCACCACGATGAGCCGAGCGCCGTTGTCCGCGGCGATTCCCGCCAGTGACGCCGCGGGCTGCACCTGAAGGCTGGAGCCGACAGCGATGAAGACCTCGCACGCCTTGGCGATGCCCATCGCCTCGCCCAGCACCACTGGGTCGAGGCGTTGCCCGAACATCACCGTCGCCGACTTGAGAATCCCGCCGCAGACCTGGCACGGAGGGTCTTCCTCGCCGCCCGCGACCCGCACGAGCGCATCCGCCATCGGCGCGCGCACATGACAGCGCGTGCACTCCACCTGCCGTGCGGTGCCGTGCAGTTCGATGACCTTGCGCTCGGGCAGGCCGGCCTGCTGGTGCAGCCCGTCGACGTTCTGCGTGATCACCCGCACCGCGACGCCGTTGCGCGCACGCTCCAGCTCGGCCACCGCCCGGTGCGCCGCGTTCGGCTCGGCCCGCAGCGTGGGGCTGTCCTTCCGCATACGCCAGGAGCGGCGGCGGATCTCCGGATCGGCCATGTAGTAGTCGTACGTGACGAGCTTCTCGGCCTGCGGATCGCGTCGCCACAGACCGTTGGGACCGCGGTAGTCGGGAATGCCGGAGTCGGTGGAGATACCGGCGCCGCTGAGGATCGCGACGAGAGTCATGTCGCGAGCGTACGCACCACCGCGGTGCGGCGGCGAGCCGATTACTCGAGCCTGCCCGCACGGGCCCGCGCCACAGCGCGGGCGCGGTCACACACGAACAGACCGTACTCGGTGAGCCTCTGCAACCCCGGCAGCGCGGCGAGCCGCTGTCCAGCAGCCCGGCCCGACGGCACGACGGGCGGACGGGCCGGCGGGCACCAGGCTGACCACACGGGAGACGGTGCCGACGACCAGCCCGGTGGCGACCACGCACACGGCGTGGGCGGCCGTCGTGCGCCGAGGGCCGGCGGCGTCCACCCGGTCAGGCCACCGGACGGCCGTCCACGAGATCCGCCGGACAACTGCCCTCGGCGAGCGCGTCGTACGCGGCCAGGACGCGGTGGCCCAGCGAGCCGAGCAGATGCGCGGTGATCTCGTCGCGCGTCACCAGCTTCCAGGACACCAGCTCCTCCTCCTGCAGCCGGATGGTCTTGATCTGCTCATCGGTCAGCACCCCGCCGTCGAACACGTACGCGACGATCGGAGGCCTCTCCACCCCCCGCACCCAGTCGACGGCGAGCAGCCGCCCCGGCGCGACGTCCAGGCCGATCTCCTCCAAGGTCTCGCGCCGTGCGGCCTCTCGCGGGGTCTCGCCCGTGTCGGACTCGATGGTTCCGCCCGGAAGTGCCCAGCCCTCACGGTAGTTGGGCTCGACGAGCAGTACCCGGCCCTCTGTGTCGCGGAAGAGCGTGGCGGCACCGGAGAGGATGCGGGGGAGTCCCGCGATGTAGGCGGCGTAGTCCGAGGTGGTCACCGGTGCAGCGTAGCCGCTCACCGAAGGAGCCCGCCCGCCCGTGTCAGATGGACGCCAATCGGGCCGTACGGTTGGCGAGTTCACCGATTCTCGAGCCGTCGAAGCCGAACACCGCGCTGCGCACCCGGTCCTCCAGGGGCCGTGTCCACTGGGGCGGGATGCCGGAGGCCCCGCACAGCACCCCCGCCACCGAACCGGCCGTCGCCCCGTTGGAGTCGGTGTCGAGGCCTCCCCGGACGGTGAGCGCGACGGTGGCGCTGAAGTCCCCTGCCCCGTAGAGCAGTCCGGCCGTGATCAGCGCGGCATTGGGGACGGTATGGATCCAGCCGAGCCCGCCGGTCTCCTCTGCGAGCGTATCGAGAGCGCCGGACCAGGACAGCCCGCTGTCGTGGAGGGCGGTGGTGCGGCGGATCGTGCGCGCGAGACGGCAGCTCGCCGGGATGCGGTCGAGGCCCGTGTCGATGGCCTCGCGTGCGTCGGCCGCGGTGAACGCCGCGGCGATCATCGCTGCCGCCCACATCGCCCCGTACACGCCGTTGCCGGTGTGGGACAGCACCGCGTCACGACGGGCGAGGGACGCGGCGCGGAGCGGATCGCCCGGACTGGTCCAGCCGAAGATGTCGGCGCGGATCAGGGCACCGATCCACTCCTGGTGCGGATTGTCGTACGTGGCGGTCAGCGGCGGCTTCAGGCCGGCCGCGAGGTTGCGGTACGCCGCCCGCTCCGCGGTGAACGTCTGCAGATACGGCAGCCGCAGCAGCCACAGTTCGCCGACCTGCTCGGTGGTGAACGCGAAACCATGGGTCTCCAGGAGATGGAGGCCCAGGATCGAGTAGTCCACGTCGTCGTCACGGCAACTTCCGTGGATCCGGCCGCGCACGCACTGCCGCCACTCCGGGCGCAGCTCGAAGCCGGCCGTACCGGCCGTACCGGCCGTCCCTGCCGTGCCCGGGGGCGGCTCGGGGAGGTAGTCGCTGAGCGGCAGCGCGTCGGTGAGCCGGAGATAGCGGTCGATCCGTTCGCGGGTCCAGTAGTCCCCGCGCTCGATGGGCTTCCCGAGCATGTTGCCGGCGATCCGGCCGAGCCAGCCGCCGAGGATCCGGTCCGCCGTCCGTGTGCCTTGAGCAGGTGCGCCTGAAGGCCTCATGTCTCGGGTGTACCCCGTTCCGGCCCGGAGCGGTTCAGGAACCGGGCAGATTCGTCCGCTGGATCTCCAGGTAGTGCGGGTTGTGCATGATTCCCGGAACGTTTCCCAAGGGGTCGACGACGGACGCTGTGACGAAGCCGGAGCCGCGGTCCTTCTGTTCCTCGTGTTCCTCCGCGCCCATGGGGCGCAGCGTGTCGAGCGTCTGCGCCACATCGTCGACATGCCGGTGGATGATCGCGCCGCCGGCGTCCGACGGCCCCTGCATTCGGCACGCGCTCCGGCCTCCTCCCCGGGGGCCTACGAGGGAGTGGCATGCCGTTCGGGGGCCGGATAAGGTCGGGGCGGCGCGACTGCCTGTTCGAAAGCAAGGGATAGCAAGGTGGCGAACGGAGCAGTTACTGCCGCGCGAGTGCTCGTCGCGGCGGACAAGTTCAAGGGCTCGCTCACGGCCGTACAGGTCGCCGAGCGGGTGACGGCGGGACTGCGGAGGGTCGCCCCGGGGCTGGCCGTGGAGACCCTTCCGGTCGCGGACGGCGGGGACGGCACGGTCGCGGCGGCGGTGGCGGCCGGGTTCGAGCGCCGTGAGGTACGGGTGACCGGGCCGCTCGGCGGGAAGCTGACCGCTGCGTATGCGCTGCGGGGCACCACCGCCGTGGTCGAGATGGCCGAGGCATCCGGCCTCCAGCACCTTCCCGAAGGCGTCTTCGCACCCCTCACCGCCACGACGTACGGCTCCGGTGAACTGCTGCGCGCCGCGCTCGACGCGGGCGCGCGGACGATCGTCTTCGGGGTCGGAGGAAGCGCGACGACGGACGGCGGAGCCGGGATGCTCGCCGCGCTGGGGGCCCGCTTCCTGAACGCCGACGGCGAGCCGGTCGGGCCGGGCGGGGGCGCGCTGAGCGAGCTTGCGACCGCGGACCTGTCCGCCCTGGACGCCCGCTTCAAGGACGTCGAGCTCGTCCTCGCCAGCGATGTGGACAACCCGCTGACCGGGCCGAAGGGCGCGCCCGCAGTCTTCGGCCCGCAGAAGGGCGCGTCGCCGCAGGACGTCGCCGCGCTGGACGCGGCACTCGCACACTATGCCTCGGTGCTCGGCCCGGAGCATGCCGACTCTCCCGGAGCGGGCGCGGCCGGCGGCATCGGATACGGGGCGCTGGTCGCCCTCGCCGCGGGCTTCCGGCCCGGCATCGAGGTCATGCTCGACATCCTGGGCTTCGCCACGGCCCTGGAGCGCGCCACCCTGGTGATCACCGGCGAGGGGTCGCTCGACGAGCAGACCCTCCACGGCAAGGCCCCGGCCGGCGTCGCCGCGGCGGCCCGTGCGGCGGGCAAGGAGGTCGTCGCCGTCTGCGGCCGCACCACGCTCGCCCCGGAGGCCCTCGCCCGGGCGGGTATCAGCCGTGCCTACGCCCTCCTGGACCTGGAGCCGGATCCAGCGGTCTGCATGACGCAGGCGGGCCCGCTGCTCGAGCTGGCGGCCGAGAACATCGCGCGGGACTTGTTCTTCTAGTGCTGTGACCGCAAAGGTCTGCCGAGTGGCTCGCGGCGTCCGGTGCGGTGCATCGCAAGGCGGTGGGGGCACGCCCGGCCGGAGCCGGGGGAGATCGCGTTCGTACTGGGGGTACTCGGGCGACCGACGCCAAGCCCGCGAGGTGCGGTGCCGTGCCTGCCAGGGGGCCTCCAGGCGCGGCTCCGGAGGAGTCGCGAGCCGGTGAGCCGGTGAACCTTTCCGGTCACAGCACCAGGCAAGGTCCACATGTTCCGTTCCGCACGCTACTCCCCAGAGTTTCGCCCGGGAGGCACCCCGGGCAGGCCCTCCTCCGTAGCCTTTCGGGGATCCGGCGCCGGGGCCCCGGCCCCGGCCCGGGGCGCCGTGGTCACCTCTCACGATCTGGCCGAAAGACGCCCTTGCCTTTTCCTTGCCCCGCGAACTACCTGTACCGCCTCCCCGGCTCTCCCTAGCATGTGCGTCTTGCAGAACCCGATTCCCACCGACGTGAATGAGGACTGGATGCAGCGCGAGTCGTGGCGCCCGGACGCCATCGACACGAAGGTGCCCAGCGTGGCACGTATGTACGACTACTTCCTGGGGGGCGAGGACAACTACCAGTCCGACCGTGACGCCTGTGTGGAACTGCTCAAGCAGGTCCCGAGCACCAAGACGCTCGCCGTCAACAACCGCCGCTTCCTGCGGCGCGTGGTACGGACGCTGGCCGCCGACCACGGGGTGCGGCAGTTCATCGACCACGGCTCGGGACTCCCGACCCAGGACAACGTCCACCAGGTCGCCCAGGCCGTCGACCCTTCCTCGCGCGTGGTCTACGTCGACAACGACCCGATCGTGCTGGCGCACGGCCGTGCGCTGCTGGAGGAGAACGAACGCACCGCGGTCATCCAGGCCGACATGCGTGACACCGAAGGCATTTTCGGTCACGAGGAGACGACGAGGCTGATCGACTTCAGCCGGCCGGTGGCCGCCCTGTTCGTCTCGGTGATGCACTGCATACCTGACGAGTCCGATCCAGCGGGCCTCGTCAGAAGTGTCGCAGAACGCCTCGTGCCGGGGAGCTTCCTCGTGGTCTGCCAGCTCGTCAGCGACCGGCCCGAGATCCGCAAGTTCGTCACCGACTTCATGGCGGAGGCGACGGGCGGCCACTGGGGCCGGGTGCGCGAGGAGCGCGAAGTGACCGAGTACTTCGCGGGCCTGGAGATCCTGGAGCCGGGCCTGGTCGAGGTGTCGACCTGGCGGCCGGACAACGACCTCGCCCCCGTCCAGCTGACCGACGAGTGGATCGAGTGGGGCGGAGTCGCTCGTATCGCGTGACGCCGGGACGGTCTTCTTCGCACGTGGCCCCGGGGCGATGCCGACGAGCATCACCCCGGGGCCACGGTGATGTTCGGGGGCGATGTTCAGGCCGGGACTCAGAGGCTGCTCAGCCGCTCCTGTATCAGGCCGAGTGACTCCTTGGGCGTGAGGGCGCAGGCGCCGAGACGGTCCATCATGTCGCGGTACTGCTCGACGACCTGAGGCTTCTGACTGAACGTACTGTCCGTCAGATGCTCGATGTAGACGGCGTCCTTCAGGTCGTCGAGCGCGAAGCGCAGATAGGTCACACCCGTGCCCACACCCACCGACGCCGTCACGTCCAACGGGGCGATCTGGAGGGTGATACGGGGCTGCTGGGTCATCGAGACGAGATGCTCGAGCTGCCCCCGCATCACCTGGTCGCCGCCGACCGTCCGCATCAGTACGGACTCGTCGATCACGGCCCACAGGCGCGGACCGTCGGGCTGACCGAGCTGCCGCTGTCGCTCCTGGCGCAGTTCGACCCGGCGCAGGACGTCGTGCGTGTACAGCCGGGCGGGCCCGGACTGGATCACCGCACGTGCGTAGGCGGGCGTCTGCAGCAGGCCGGGCACATAGAACGGCTCGTAGGTACGGATCGTCGCGGCTGCGCCCTCGAGCGCGACCAGCGGGGTGAAGAAGTCGGAGAGGACATCACTGAAGGAGCGCCACCAGTCGGCCCGGCGGGACTGCTCCACCAGCCGCAGGAACTCCGCGACGCGCTCCTCGCCGTTCACGCCGTAGAGACCGAGCAGGGCGAGTGCGTCGGCCGGCTTGCAGCCGTGGCGGCCGAGTTCGATACGGCTGGTCTTGGACCTCGAAAAGCCGAGCTGGTCGTCGACCGCGGAAGGATCGAGTCCGGCGCCGATGCGCAGTTCACGCAGCTTGCCGCCCAGGATCACCTTCAGGGCGGTCGGATTGCTTTCGACCGCTCCCAGCGGCCCGACGAACAACGACGGGCTCGGTTCGACTGCAGCCATCGCGCGCTCCTGCGGATTATGAGAAGACCACGACACTATCCCGCACACGCGGGCGAGAGCCACGGGGAACTGGTCGGCCCCATGGAGGAAATCAGCCAATCATGGAGTCGAAGTCGCCATCCCGGGCTCCCGCCATGAAGGCTGCCACCTCGTCGCGCGTATAGACAAGCGCCGGCCCATGCGGGTCGCGGGAGTTGCGCACGGCCACCCGGTCACCAGGCAGCGCAGCCAACTCCACACAGTTGCCTGTGGCGTTGCTGTGACTGCTCTTGACCCAGACCGCCGAGTGCAGCGCGTCCGCCTGCATGCCGTTGGTGTACTCCATGCCCAACGAACCCCTTTTCTTCGTACGCCAGTTCGCCTCGAATCAGGCCAGTGCAATTCCAGATGCAATTGCATTTTCGAGGTGCTCTCGACAATACTCGTTCCGCATCGACTGCCGCAGCGTCGAACACCGAAGCCTGCAGGGGGACATGACCAGTGACGATTTACATGTCAACCAGTGCGAGCACCACATCGGAGCCTGGCGACCGGCTCCCGCCTGCGGAATTCGACCAGAAGCCATCCCTCGGCGGATCGCGGGCCCAACCACTCCCAGGCCTGGAGGACTACCTCCGGCCCGGCGGCTTCGCCGCCTGTGGGCTGGACGGGAGACTTCAGAACGCCTGTCAGGCACGCCGGTTCGTCAGTATCACGCTGAACGGCTGGGCCCTGGAGGCCCTTGTTCCGGACATGGAGCTCGTCGTCAGCGAACTGGTCACCAACGCGGTCCAGCACGCGCTCGGCGAGGCCGCGGCCGAACCCACGGGCTATCCCCTCTGGCTGGGGCTCTGCAGGCGCCCGGGACAGGTCGTCTGCACGGTCACCGACCCGAGCCCCGAGCCTCCGCGTCCGCGCGCCACCGAGAGTTCGGCGCTCGGGGGAAGGGGACTCGCCCTGGTCGGTGCCCTGAGCGAGAGCTGGTCCTGGTCCCTCACGCCGCCGCGGGGCAAGGCCGTGTGGGCGACCCTCGCCGACCCTGCCGCCACGGTCCGAGGCCCCTCGCCGCTTACCGGTCGGTGACCGCGCCCTCGGGCCAGGGTCGTCGTGCTGCGGATACGTGATGCCCGTCCCGATGAGGCGGAGGCGCTCAGCGCACTGGTGATGCGGTCCAAGGCGTACTGGGGCTACGACGAGAAGTTCCTTGCAGCGTGCAGGGATGAACTCGGCATCAACGCCGAGGAGTTGACGGCCAGGCGGGTTGTCGTGGCCGTCGACGCCGGCACGGTGGCCGGCGTGGCCTCACTGGAAGGGTCGCCACCGGAAGGGAAGTTGGGGCTGCTCTTCGTCGAGCCCCGGTTGATCCGTACCGGTGTGGGGCGACAGCTGTACATGCATGTGCTGCGCACGGCGCGGGAGTCGGGATTCCGCCGACTGGCCATCGACGCCGATCCGCACGCGCTGCCGTTCTACCGGGCGATGGGCGCGATGCCGCCGCTGGAGGTCGCGCTGCTGCCGCGGCCGCGTTGGCTGCGGGCATGGACGGGCGACGCCGGACGTGCGGTGCACATCGGCAATGCGGGTGAGTTCCAGAGGCAGTTCGGACCTGTGCCTGGCGAGGCGGCAGCGCACTACTCCTGCATGGCCGTCCTTGCGACCCCGCACCCTGCTGCGCTCGTACTGCCCAACAGGGTGCCGCGCGGATGGCTCGGCCTCCTCGCCCGGCAACTTGCCTGGGGGGAAGTGGAGTTGTACGACGGACTGGACGGGCATGTGCACCGGACGCTGGGGCGCCATCTCCGAGGGCTCGGGCTGCCGGTCGTGGCCTGGGGCCACACCGAGGCCGTCGGGGAACTGTCGGGACGCCGACTCCCGGAAGGGGCACTGCGGTACGAGTCCAAGCGGGCGTCGAACGGGCTGTTCCGGGAACTGGCCCCGGCCCACCCGGGCATCGTCGTACCCGAGCAGTGGCGTCCGGACGGCCGCCTTCGTGCCGCCCGGCTGATCCGCGCCCGGGCCCGCCGCGGCGCGGCCACCGTCGTCAAGAGCGAACACGGTGCGGGCGGCCACGGCACCCGGATCGTCACCTCGGCGCGCCGTCTGCCGCGCGGGCCGCTGCTCCTCGAGGAGCACATCGCGGGCGGGTTCCCGCGCGACGTCACCTACGACGGACTCGTCGACGAGTGCGGTCAGGTGCACGATGTCGGCACCGCCGCCATGGACGTCGAGGACACCGTCTACCAGGGTGCCACCGTCGGCCCCGGTGTCGTCCCGGGGCAACTGGACTCATATGCAGTGGAGTTCGGTCACGCCGTCGGCCGGGAACTCGCCCGGACCGGATACCGCGGCTGGTACGACGTCGACTTCGTCGCGGCCCCCGACGGTCGCCTGGCACCCACCGAGACGAACCTCCGGATGAGCGGACCGTCCGTGGCGTTCATGGTGCAGGCGCGGCTGGACGAGATCCGCGGTGACGGCCATCTCGTACGGTCCCTCGACCATGTCCCGCTCGGAGCCCGGTTGCCCGAGCGGGAGCTCATCGCCTTCCTGCGGGAGCTGACCCAGCGCTGTGCCGCTGTGGACACGGTGCTGCTGACGTCGATACCCACGGCCGCCTTCGCCCCTGCCCCGTACGTGGGACTCGTACTGGCGGCCCGCACCACCGGCCTCCTCGACACGGCTGAGGCACTGGTGCGCGAAGCAGGAGCCCGTCTCGGCCGCATGTTCCGCTGATGTCGCCGGTCGCCGGTTGCGGTTGCCGGTCGCCGGTCGCCGGCGCTCCGGACCGCGGGTGCCGCGTCACCGGTCGTCGGCGCGCCGTGCCACCGCCCATGCGACGACGACTCCTGCTGCGATCATCAACGGCACATTGAAGGCGTAGACCAGCGCCGCCTGCCGGGGCCAGTCGTCCTTCGACGCCAGCCGGTAGAAGTTGTCCTGCGGCCACCATGAGACAAGCAGCCACACGAGGGCCAGATGCGCCGCCACGGTCAGCCCGAGCGGCTTGCCCTGCCGCCGCATCGCCGGTCGGCCGTTCACCAGGAACGTCACACCGACAGTGAAGGCCAGCCACTCGGCCAGGTACAGCCCCCGGAAGAGCGTGGCCCAGGACTCCGGGACCAGCGACAGATCCGTGGAGCCCGGCCAGAGCTCGTCGGTCAGCGTCACCGCCAGGGCGAACACGACGAGCGGCAGCAGGCACCACCGCACCGGTGCGAACATCCGGCCCCGGCCCGGATCGTGGGCCGCCCCACCGCCGACCGCACTGCCGAACTTTCCGCCGGAGCGACGGGCGGATGCCGGCTGCGGCCGTCCCGGCAGCGCCCGCCTGTCCACCTTCCCCGCCTCGTTGCGCGGCAGCGAGGGGATCGACACCACGCTCCGCGGTATGTCCGCAGCCGGGACGGCACCTCTCAGATGAGTGCGCAGACCGGCCGCGGTGGGCGCGCCGGCGTCATCGCCCTGGCCACCGGCTCCGGCGCTCTCAGGCACCACATAGGCGGTGAGCTCGCCACCGCTCTCCCCGACCACCGCCTCGCGCACCGCCGGATGACCCGCCAGTGCCGATTCGACCCGGTACGTGTCCACGGTCCGGCCGTCCACCGTGACCCGGGCGGCCGAGCGGCCCCGGAACTCCAGCGGTCTTTCGCCCTCCCGCCGCCCCAGATCCCCGGTGTCGACCGCGTCGCCGCCGTCCGGCGGGGTCAGCCGGATCCGGTCCTTGCGGAGCTCCACCGCACAGCCCGGAAAGGGCGTGCCCAGATACGAGCTCCCCTCCGGGCGCTCCACCGGCCCCGGCAGCTGATCCGTCTCGAACCAGGTACCGCAGCCGGCCGCCTCCGTCGGCCCGTACACATGGATCACCCGGGCTCCGGGCGCGAGCCGCTCCTCCAGCCGCAGCTGCTCGGCCAGCGTCAGGCGCTCGCCGCCCACGGCCATCAGCCGCAGGGACGGAAGCTCGTCGGCCGGGAGCGCCGCAGCGGTCACCGGGTCCACGTCCGCGACCGTGACCGGTTCGCCGCCCACCGGCCCGCGGGCGGCCACCAGCGTCGCCCCCGAGCACAGAGCCCGGATCCAGCCGCCCGTGAACTCGGTCGTCCCCGGCACGGCCGTCACCAGCAGCGCGTCCCCGCCCGTCAGCCGGTACACCTCGTCCCACGCCCGGTACGCGGCCGTCAGCCGCGCATGAGAGGCGGGCACCGGGCGCCGCTCGCCCGTCGTCGTACCCGCCGTGAACAGCACGGCGGCGTTCGCACCCGGTGTGGTCCCCGACGGAATCGCGGAATGCGCCGCCGTCGCGTCACGGAGCATGTCCAGGCGGACGACGGTTTGGTCCTCACCGGGATCGACCCGGGGCAGCAGTGCCGACTCGGCGATCACGACCCGTGCGCCGGAGACATCCAGCATCTGCCGTATGTCCCCGACTGTCCCGTTCTGCGGTACGACGGTGAAGGCGCCGCCCGCCTTCAGCGCTCCCAGCACCCCCACCAGTACATCCGCCACCCGCGTGGCGCACACGGCCATGACCGCGCCGGCGGGCGGTCGCGTGACCTCCAGCAGGTGCCGGGCCAGCCGTTCGGCCCGCTCGTCCAGTTCCCCGTAGCTGGTCCGGGAGTCCTCGGTGACCACGGCGGCGCGGTCCGGCGCCTCCTGGACCCGTTCCTCGAACAGCTGATGCAGTTGTCCCCCTGACACCGGTTGATCGTCCCAGACCGCGGAGCACGGCGGTAGAGCATGGCGAAGGGCCCGGGTGCCGTGCACCCGGGCCCTTCGTCGTCGTACTCGAACCGCTACGGCAGCTGAGCGGACGCCCGTGCCTCACGCCGGTTGTCCCGGAACGTGTTCACCCGTCGCGCCGTCGCGAACAGCGGGATCGTCGCAGCGAGGACGATCTGCAGCGCACAGCCGGTCTGCAGCAGCAGCTCTCCGCCCGGCGCGTCGAACGCCCATGCGGCCAGCAGCCCCATCGCCGCCACGATCCAGCTGAGCATCGCCACCGCGAGCTTGCCTCGCGGCTTCGGGTACTCGACCCGGCTCACCATCAGCCAGGCGGTACCGATGATCGCCAGCAGCGTCGGGATGAAGGGCAGCTCCAGCAGCACGATCGACACGACCGTGAGCGCACCGAAGGGGCTCGGCATGCCCTGGAACATGCCGTCCTTCATCGTCACGCACGAGAATCTGGCCAGTCGCAGCACGACGGCCAGCAGCACCACGATCGCGGCGACCGCCGAGACCTTCTGGTGCGCGTCGTCGGCGACCATGCCGTACACGAGGACGAAGTACGCCGGCGCCAGCCCGAAGCTGATCAGGTCGGACAGGTTGTCCAGCTCCGCGCCCATCGGCGAGCTGCGGAGCTTGCGCGCCACCAGTCCGTCGAACAGGTCGAACACGGCGGCACAGAGCATCAGGATCACCGCGGTCGCGGCAGAATGCCGCGCCATGCCGCTCTCGGGGCTGCCCACGAGATGCGGAATGAGGATTCCGGTGGTGGTGAAGTACACCGCCATGAATCCGCAGGTCGCGTTGCCGAGAGTCAGGGTGTCCGCTATCGACAGCCGCAGAGAGAGGGGCATCTCCTCGGCCTCGTCCACGGCCCCCGAGCCGGACCCGGCTGCCGAGGCCTCGGCCTCCGCCGCCCAGCCCGCCTGTGTCTCGGGATCAATCACGGTCAATGCGAGTCACCCCCGCGGTCGTGGCCTGGCCGACCTCGACAGCGACCTCGACGCCGGCGGGGAGGTAGATGTCGACGCGCGAGCCGAAACGGATCAGACCGATTCGCTCACCCTGCTCGACCTTGGTGCCCTGCGGGATGTACGGAACGATGCGGCGCGCCACGGCGCCCGCGATCTGGATCATCTCGATGTCACCGAGTTCGGTGTCGAAGTGCCAGACAACGCGCTCGTTGTTCTCGCTCTCCTTGTTGAACGCGGGAACGAATCCGCCGGGCACATGCTCGACGGAGGTCACCGTGCCGGCGAGCGGGGCACGGTTGACGTGAACATTCAGCGGGCTCATGAAGATGGCGACGCGGGTACGCCCGTCCTTCCACGGCATGATGCTCTGCACCACACCGTCGGCCGGGGAGATGACCCGGCCCTGGGCGATCTCGCGCTCGGGGTCGCGGAAGAACCACAGCATGCCCGCCGCGAGCGCGGTGGTGGGCACGGCGACGGCGGCGGCACGCCTCGACCGGCGGGCTCGCATCAGGCTCAGCGCCGCGGTAGCGACGGTCGGCAGAAGCCACGGCGATGCTCCGCGCGCGAGGCGTACGCCAAGGAGGCTGTCGCGTGGTGCAGAGGTTTGGCTGTGGGGCATGGATGACCTTCGTAGCGGATTATGCCGCGCTGGCAACAGGGGGACGGCGGCTTTCCGGCTGATGCTATCGGTTGCGGGTCGCAACTGGGCAAGCCAGAAGTCGAGTCGACGGCCGGAAGAAGATAACACGGTGTGATCTTCTTCGCGGCCGAACCGACCCAAAAGCGACATTCAGCCCTGGAATCGGTACTCCTCGAGGAGCCGACGACCAATGATCATTTTCTGGATCTCGGCGGTACCCTCACCGATCAACAGCATCGGAGCCTCGCGGTAGAGGCGCTCGATCTCGTACTCCTTGGAGAAGCCGTAACCGCCGTGGATACGGAAGGCGTCCTCGACGACTTCCTTGCAGTACTCGGAGGCGAGGTACTTCGCCATCCCTGCCTCCAGGTCGTTTCGCTCCCCGGAGTCCTTTTTGCGAGCTGCGTTGACCATCATCGCATGGGCGGCCTCGACCTTGGTAGCCATCTCCGCGAGCTTGAACTGGATGGCCTGGTGCTGGGCGATCGGCTTGCCGAAGGTGTGGCGCTGCTGGGCGTAGGAGACGCCCAGCTCGAAGGCGCGCTGAGCGACGCCGCAGCCACGTGCCGCCACGTTGACCCGGCCGACTTCCACGCCGTCCATCATTTGGTAAAACCCTCGGCCGGTGGTGCCGCCCAGGACCCGATTGGCCGGAATGCGCAGTCCGTCCATGATGAGCTCGGTCGTGTCGACGCCCTTGTAGCCCATCTTGTCGATCTTCCCGGGAATGGTGAGGCCGGGGCGGACCTCTCCGAAGCCGGGCTCCTTCTCGATCAGGAAGGTCGTCATCGACTTGTGCGGGGCGGAACCTTCGGGGTGTCCTTCGTCACTCCGGACGAGAACGGCCACCAGGGTCGACGTGCCGCCGTTCGTCAGCCACATCTTCTGGCCGTTGAGGACGTACTCGTCGCCGTCCTTCACCGCCTTCGACGTGATGGCCGACACATCGGAGCCGAGTCCGGGCTCGGACATCGAGAACGCGCCGCGCACCTCGCCGGCCGCCATCCGCGGAAGGAAGTACTCCTTCTGCTCCTGGGTGCCGTGCTGCTTCAGCATGTACGCCACGATGAAGTGTGTGTTGATGATGCCGGAGACGGACATCCAGCCCCGGGCGATCTCCTCGACGCAGAGCGCGTACGTGAGCAGGGACTCGCCCAGGCCCCCGTACTCCTCGGGAATCATCAGCCCGAAGAGCCCGAGCTCCTTCAGGCCGTCGACGATCTGCTGCGGGTACTCGTCGCGGTGCTCCAGCTCGGTCGCGACCGGAAGGATCTCCTTGTCGACAAAGTCCCTGACGGTCGCCAGGATCTCCTGCTGGATGTCGGTCAGACCCGCGGTCTGGGCAAGTCGGGCCATGACTACTTCTCCGCCTTCTTCGTGGGCTCGATCAGCTCCGGACGGCCGGGCTGCTCGCCGCCGCGCTCCTTGATGTACGTCTCGGTGGGGACCATCACCTTGCGGCGGAACACGCACACGAGCGTGCCGTCCTGCTTGTAGCCCTTGGTCTCGACGTAGACGATCCCGCGGTCGCTCTTCGACTTCGACGGGGTCTTGTCCAGAACGGTCGTCTCGCCGTAGATGGTGTCGCCGTGGAAGGTCGGTGCCACGTGCCGCAGCGACTCGATCTCCAGGTTGGCGATGGCCTTGCCCGAGACGTCCGGCACGGACATTCCCAGCAGCAGCGAGTAGATGTAGTTGCCCACGACGACGTTCTTCCCGAAGTCGGTCGTCTTCTCCGCATAGTTGGTGTCCATGTGGAGCGGGTGGTGGTTCATCGTCAGGAGACAGAAGAGGTGGTCGTCGTACTCCGTGACCGTCTTCCCCGGCCAGTGCTTGTAAACCGCACCGACCTCGAACTCCTCGTACGTGCGTCCGAACTGCATGATGCTCAGGGCTCCCTTAGCCGACGGGGATTTCGAACTTCGAGGTACGGGTCATACCGGCGGCGCGGCCCTTGCCGGAGATGACCAGTGCCATCTTGCGGCTGGCCTCGTCGATCATCTCGTCGCCGAGCATCGCGGAGCCCTTCTTGCCGCCGGCCGCGGACGTGTAGTACTCGTACGCGTCGAGGATCAGCTCGGCGTGGTCGAAGTCCTCCTGGGAGGGCGAGAAGATCTCGTTGGCCGCGGCGACCTGGTCCGGGTGCAGCACCCACTTGCCGTCGAAGCCGAGGGCGGCGGCACGCTGGGCGACGGCGCGGTAGCCCTCCTGGTTGCGGATCTGCAGGTAGGGGCCGTCGATCGCCTGGAGGTTGTTGGCGCGGGCGGCCATGAGGATCTTCATCAGGATGTAGTGGTAGGCGTCGGCCGGGTAGCCGGGCGGCTGCTCGCCGACGACCAGCGACTTCATGTTGATGGAGGCCATGAAGTCTGCCGGGCCGAAGATGATCGTCTCCACGCGCGGGGAGGCCTGGGCGATCGCGTTGACGTTGTTGAGGCCCTGGGCGTTCTCGATCTGCGCCTCGATGCCGATCTTGCCGACCTCGAAGCCCATCGTCTTCTCGATCTGGGTCAGCAGCAGGTCGAGCGCGACGATCTGCTCTGCGTCCTGGACCTTGGGCAGCATGATGCAGTCGAGGTTCTGCCCCGCGCCCTCGACGACCGTCACGACGTCCCGGTACGTCCAGTGGGTGGTCCAGTCGTTGACCCGCACGACACGTGTCTTGCCCGTCCAGTCGCCCTCGTTGAGGAACTTGACGATGGTGTGCCGTGCCTCGGGCTTGGCCAGCGGCGCGCACGCGTCCTCCAGGTCCAGGAAGACCTGGTCGGCGGGAAGGCCCTGGGCCTTCTCCAGGAAGCGCGGGTTCGAACCGGGGACCGCGAGACAGGAGCGTCGCGGACGCAGGCGGTTCACGGGGCTGGTCATGCGGGGACCTCCAGGGGGTCGAGCTTGTTCGCTTTCCGGATCTCGTCGACGATACGTCCGATGATCTCCGTGATACCGAAGTCCTTCGGGGTGAAGACGGCGGCCACACCCGCACGCTTCAGATCCTCGGCGTCGCTGTTCGGGATGATCCCGCCCACGATCACCGGGATGTCGGACGCGCCGGCCTCGCGCAGGCGCGTCAGTACGTCCGGCACCAGCTCGGCGTGCGAGCCGGACAGGATCGACAGGCCCACGCAGTGCACGTCCTCGGCCAGCGCCGCGTTGACGATCTGCTCGGGCGTGAGCCGGATTCCCTGGTAGACCACCTCGAAGCCGGCGTCGCGCGCGCGTACGGCGATCTGCTCGGCACCGTTCGAGTGTCCGTCCAGACCCGGCTTGCCGACCAGCAGCCGCAGCCGGCCCGAGGCCAGCTCGTCGGCGGTACGGGCCACCTTCTCCCGTACGAGCGCCATCGGCGTGCCCTCCTCGGCGGTCACGGCGACCGGCGCGGACGACACTCCGGTCGGTGCGCGGAACTCGCCGAAGACGTCCCGCAGCGCCCAGGCCCACTCGCCGGTGGTGACTCCGGCACGGGCGCACTCGACGGTGGCGGCCATCATGTTGCCGTCCCCCGCCGCCGTGGCCTTCAGTGCCGCCAGTGCGTCCTGGGCGCGGCCCTCCTCGCGGTTGTCGCGCCACTCGTGGAGCTTCGCGACGACGCGGGCCTCGTTCGCCGGGTCGACCGTCATGATCGCGGTGTCGAGGTCCGCGGTGAGCGGGTTGGGCTCGGTGGTCTCGAAGATGTTGACGCCGATGATCTTCTCGTCGCCGGCCTCGATCCGGGCGCGCCGCTCGGCGTGCGAGGACACCAGCTGCGACTTGAGATATCCGGACTCGACGGCCGCCATCGCGCCGCCCATCCCCTGGATGCGGTCGATCTCGGCGAGCGACTCCTGGACCAGGGCGTCCACCTTGGCCTCGATGACGTGCGAGCCCGCGAATATGTCCTCGTACTCCAGCAGGTCGCTCTCGTGCGCGAGGACCTGCTGGATCCGCAGCGACCACTGCTGGTCCCAGGGCCTGGGCAGGCCGAGCGCCTCGTTCCACGCCGGAAGCTGTACGGCGCGGGCGCGGGCGTCCTTGGAGAGGGTCACGGCCAGCATCTCCAGGACGATGCGCTGGACGTTGTTCTCCGGCTGGGCCTCGGTCAGACCCAGGGAGTTGACCTGGACGCCGTAGCGGAAGCGGCGCTGCTTGTCGTTCTCGATGCCGTACCGCTCGCGCGTGACCTTGTCCCAGATGCGGCCGAAGGCGCGCATCTTGCACATCTCCTCGATGAAGCGGACGCCCGCGTTCACGAAGAAGGAGATACGGGCCACCACATCGCCGAACTTCTCCTGCGGCACCTGTCCTGAGTCCCGGACCGCGTCGAGCACGGCGATCGCGGTGGACATCGCGTAGGCGATCTCCTGGACAGGTGTGGCCCCCGCCTCCTGCAGGTGGTAGCTGCAGATGTTGATCGGGTTCCACTTGGGGATGTTCGCCACCGTGTAGGTGATCATGTCCGTCGTCAGCCGAAGCGACGGGCCGGGCGGGAAGACATGCGTCCCGCGCGACAGATACTCCTTCACGATGTCGTTCTGGGTCGTCCCCTGGAGCTTGGTGATGTCCGCGCCCTGCTCCTCCGCGACCACCTGATAGAGCGCCAGCAGCCACATGGCGGTGGCGTTGATGGTCATCGAGGTGTTCATCTGCTCCAGGGGGATGTCCTGGAACAGCCGGCGCATGTCACCGAGGTGCGAGACGGGGACCCCGACCCGGCCGACCTCGCCGCGGGCGAGGATGTGGTCGGGGTCGTAGCCGGTCTGCGTCGGCAGGTCGAACGCGACCGACAGGCCGGTCTGGCCCTTGGCGAGGTTGCGGCGGTACAGCTCGTTGGACGCCTCTGCCGTGGAGTGACCGGCGTACGTGCGCATGAGCCACGGCCGGTCCTTCTGACGCTCTGTCATCTGGTGGACCTCTGACTCAGATGTTCCGGAAGCGGTTGATGGCGTCGAGGTGCTTGGCGCGCATCTCCTCGTCGCGCACGCCCAGGCCCTCGGCGGGGGAGAGGGCGAGGACGCCGACCTTGCCCTGGTGGAGGTTGCGGTGGACGTCGTAGGCGGCCTGGCCCGTGTCCTCCAGGGAGTACACCTTCGACAGGGTGGGGTGGATCTTGCCCTTGGCGATCAGGCGGTTGGCCTCCCAGGCCTCGCGGTAGTTGGCGAAGTGGGAGCCGATGATGCGCTTGAGGGACATCCACAGGTAGCGGTTGTCGTACTCGTGCATGTAGCCCGAGGTCGAGGCGCAGGTGGTGATGGTGCCGCCCTTGCGGGTGACGTAGACCGAGGCGCCGAAGGTCTCGCGGCCGGGGTGCTCGAAGACGATGTCGATGTCCTCGCCGCCGGTGAACTCACGGATGCGCTTGCCGAAGCGCTTCCACTCCTTCGGGTCCTGGGTCCGCTCGTCCTTCCAGAACTTGTAGTCCTCTGCGTTGCGGTCGATGATCGCCTCGGCGCCCATCGCGCGGCAGATGTCCGCCTTCTGCTCGCTGGAGACGACGCAGATCGGGTTGGCGCCGCCGGCCAGTGCGAACTGGGTGGCGTAGGAGCCGAGTCCGCCGCTCGCGCCCCAGATCAGCACGTTGTCGCCCTGCTTCATCCCGGCGCCGTTGCGGGAGACCAGCTGGCGGTAGGCGGTGGAGTTGACCAGGCCCGGTGCCGCCGCCTCCTCCCAGCTCAGGTGCTTGGGCTTGGGCATCAGCTGGTTCGACTTGACCAGCGCGATCTCTGCCAGGCCGCCGAAGTTGGTCTCGAAGCCCCAGATCCGCTGCTCGGGGTCGAGCATCGTGTCGTTGTGGCCGTCCGAGGACTCCAGCTCGACGGAGAGGCAGTGCGCGACGACCTCGTCACCGGGGTGCCAGGCGTTGACGCCGGGGCCGGTGCGCAGCACGACGCCCGCGAGGTCGGAGCCGATGACGTGGTACGGCAGGTCGTGGCGCTTCGTGAGCTCGGAGAGCTTTCCGTAGCGCTCCAGGAAGCCGAAGGTCGAGAGCGGCTCGAAGATCGAGGTCCAGACGGAGTTGTAGTTCACCGAGCTGGCCATGACCGCCACGAGCGCCTCACCGGGGCCGAGCTCCGGAACCGGAACGTCGTCGAGGTGGAGGGACTTGCGGGGGTCCTTCTCCCGCGTGGTGAGACCGGAGAACATCTCGGTCTCGTCCTTGTGCACGGTCACCGCACGGTACGACTCGGGGAGCGGCAGTGCGGCGAAGTCGGCGGACGTGGAGTCCGGCGACTGAATCGCGTCCAGGATTTCCTTCACGGTTTTGCCTCCAGGGGGTCCCCCCGGACAGGGGCCGGGGGAAAGCGTTGTCGAGAACGCTGAGGGGACGTCGGGGGAAGTGCTGCTGTGGAGGTGTGCCGTCGGTTCGGCGGGGGTGGTGCTCGGGCGGCGCCTGTGGGCGCGAAAGGTGCCTGTGACGCAGGCGTCCGGGCGCGCGAGCCGGGTGGCTTGCGGGGACAGCCGGCGTACGAGAGATCTCTGCACGCCGGCCGCCCGGACAACATCAACGTATGGCACCCCGTGCCAGTCCGCAAGACACTGGGTGCCAAGAATTTCACTCAGATGAAATCTGGTGGTCACAGATGAGCGATGATCGATCGATTGGGCACCCAAAATGAACGCGGGGGTGCAAAACGACCGCGGGTGTGCTCCGGATCTGGAGCACACCCGCGGTCGTGCCGGCTGTTGTGAGGCTTGTCGCATGCCGGGGACGAGCGGAATTCCCTGCGGCCGCGAAGGGGAGACCGGCCGACAGCCGCCGGAGCCCGGCCCGGAAGAGCCCCGGGCCGGGCTTCCTGTCGACCGGGCGCCGTAGGTGCGGTGGGCAGGCCCCGGTGCGGTCAGTCGCCCCGGAGCGCCCGCTCGATCGTGCGCATGACCTCGGGCAGCGGCGCGTCGGTACGGGCGACGGCCACCAGGACCTCGCCGCCGGGCTGCACCTGGGCGGCGGGAGCGCGGTCGGTGCTGGTGCGCCCGGCCCCGATGCCGGTGCCGAACGTGGCACGGACGATGTCGAAGGCGTGGTCGAGCTGGGCCTCCACATCGCCCTGGCCGCCCGCCCGCAGCCAGCGGCGCAGCACATGGTTGTGCGCGGTGACGACGGCGGACGCGGCCACCTCGGCGAGCAGGGGGTCGTCGTTTCCGTCGTGGTGGTCGCGCTCGTCGAAGTGGCCCAGCAGATAGCGGGTGAACAGCCGCTCGTAGCGGGCCACCGAGGCGATCTCGCGCTCCCGCAGGGTCGGCACCTCGCGGGTGAGGCGGTAGCGCTCGACGGAGACCGCGGGCGAGGACGCGTACATCTTCATGACTTCCTTGATGCCCCGGCACACGGTGTCGAGCGGGTGCTCGTGGGCGGGCGCCGCGTTCAGCACCGCCTCCGCACGCACGAGCGTGTCGTCGTGGTCCGGGAAGATCGCCTCTTCCTTGGAGCGGAAGTGCCGGAAGAAGGTCCGGCGCGCGACCCCCGCCGCCGCGGCGATCTCGTCGACGGTCGTCGCCTCGTAGCCCTTGGTCGCGAACAATTCCATGGCGGCCGCGGCCAGTTCCCTGCGCATCTTGAGCCGCTGTGCGGCGGCGCGACTGCCTGCGGCAGTTTCCGGGGCGTCGGTCGCGGCAGCGGTCCTGGAGGTCCGTCGGGGAGCGTCAGCGGGCTGGGACATGACCTGAACGTACTGCATTTGCGCAGGAGACCGCGCCTGCGGGGGCGAGCCGCTCGTGCCGTCGAGCAGCCCGCCCCAGCCTGCGGCGTCCGTGCGGTCCGGATCAGCGGCGGGCATATTCGCGGAAGCCGCGCCCGGTCTTGCGGCCCAGGCAGCCGGCGGCCACCAGGTGTTCCAGCAGCGGGGCGGGGGCCAGGCCCGGGTCGCGGAACTCGCGGTGGAGCACCTTCTCGATGGCGAGCGAGACATCGAGTCCGACCACGTCGAGCAGTTCGAAGGGCCCCATCGGGTACCCGCCGCCGAGCTTCATCGCGGCGTCGATGTCGTCGAGGGACGCGTAGTGCTCCTCGACCATCTTGATCGCGTTGTTGAGGTACGGGAACAGCAGCGCGTTGACGATGAAGCCGGCGCGGTCGCCGCAGTCCACCGGGTGCTTCCTGATCTTCGCGGTGACCTCGCGGACCGTGGCGTGGACATCGTCCGCCGTCAGGACCGTGCGCACCACCTCGACGAGCTTCATGGCCGGGGCCGGGTTGAAGAAGTGCATACCGATGACGTCCTGAGGCCGCGACGTCGCGCGGGCACAGGCGACCACGGGCAGTGAGGAGGTGGTGGTGGCGAGCACCGCACCCGGCTTGCAGATCTTGTCCAGCGTGGCGAAGAGCTCCTGCTTGATGTCCAGGTCCTCGGCCACGGCCTCCACAGCCATGTCGACCTCGGCGAAGGAGTCCAGCGAGCCGGCCGCGGTGATGCGCGCCAGCGTCTCGTCGCGGGCCTCAGGGGTCAGGCGCCCCTTGTCGACGGACCGTGCGAGCGACTTGGCGATACGGGACTTGGCGGTCTCGGCCTTCTCCTGGCTGCGGGCGGCGAGGACGACGTCGTAGCCGGCCTTGGCGAAGACCTCCGCGATGCCGCTCGCCATCGTGCCTGACCCGGCCACGCCGACCGAGCTCACCGGACGGCCGCCGGCGGTCTGCGCGGCCTCGAGCGGTGTGAGCGCGTCCCGCACCACCGTGGCGCTGTCCGGCGCCTCGTAGGTGTAGAAGCCGCGGCCCGACTTCCGGCCCGTCAGGCCCGCCTCGCTGAGCTGCTTCAGGATGGGTGCGGGGGCGTGCAGACGGTCGTGGGACTCGGCGTACATCGCATCGAGGACGGTACGGGCCGTGTCGATGCCGATGAGGTCCAGCAGTGCGAGCGGGCCCATCGGCAGGCCGCAGCCCAGCTTCATCGCGGCGTCGATGTCCTCGCGGGAGGCGTACTTCGCCTCGTACATCGCCGCGGCCTGGTTGAGATAGCCGAAGAGCAGCCCGTCCGCCACGAAGCCGGGCCGGTCGCCGACGGCGACGGGTTCCTTGCCCAGATCACGCGCGAGCGCCGTGACCGCCTTCACGGCATTCGGGGAGGTCAGCACGGAGGAGACCACCTCGACGAGCTTCATGGCCGGGGCGGGGTTGAAGAAGTGCAGGCCGAGGATGCGCTCGGGGCGCGCCGAGTCCGCGGCGAGGCGGGTCACGGACAGGGCGTTGGTGCCCGTGGCGACGATCGTCTCCGGCCGCACGATGCTGTCGAGGGCGCGGAAGACCTGCTGCTTGGCCTCGTAGGACTCGGGCACGACCTCGATCACGAGGTCGGCGTCGGCGGCTGCCTGCAGATCCGAGAAGGTCCGGAAGCGGGCGAGGACGTTCCGGCGCTCCTCCTCGGTGATCCGCTCACGCTCGACGGCGCGTGCGGTGGACGCTTCGAGGGCGGTCACGGCATGGCGGGCCGCCGCGTCGTCGATGTCGATGCCGATGACCTCGCGGCCGGCGCGGGCGAGGACCTCGGCGATGCCGGTGCCCATCGTGCCGAGGCCGACGACGGCAATGGTGGAGAGAGGGGTGTCCATCACGGGACTCCAGGAATGAGTGACGACTGAGGGAGGGCGCGCTCGCGCACGGGGTGCGCGGCGCTGCGTGTCGCTGTGAACCGCGGTGGGCCGCGGTGAAGAAGCGACGGACTCTGTCCCGGAGCCACGTCGTACGGAAAGCCGAACCGACAACACCCACGGCAGCTGCGTCACCAGGCCGCCGTGAGTCATACGGGTGTTACCCGCTCACTTGAGCTTAACTGGCGGGTAACGAGCGCGCCAGTCCTGCGGGGATGTGATCTGCGCCGCGCATCTCGCCTCCCGGGCCCCGCCGCCCGGCATACGCTGCTCGGCATGGACGCGGATCTCGAGGACCTTGCGCGGCGTACCCAGGAGGAACTGAAAGGTCCGGCCGACGAGGAACTGCACAGCCGGCTGACCGCCACCACGGATCACGAAGCCCTGGCGGCCGTACTGACGCGGACGCAGTGCCCGTTATGGGCGAGAGAGATCGCCGCCTTCCGCCTCGGCTGCGCCGGTGACCGGCGCGCCTTCGAGTCGCTCGTCCTGCTGCTCAACCACCGCGACCCGGAGCGCTGTGTCTCCGCCTCCTACGCGCTGACCCGCCTCGGCGACCCCCGTACCCCCCGGGCCGCCGCCGCCCTCGCCACCAACGAGCTCCGTGTCGCCTACGCACTTCTCCCGGTGCGCCTGCTCACCGCCCTGCGCGCCCCCGAATCCGTCCCCGCCCTGGTCACCACCCTGAGCCGCCGCCTGACCCCGGGCGACCCCCACTGGCGCGTGGCGCTCGCGTGCGTCGAGGGGCTGGGCGCGCTCGCCGACGAGCGCGCCCGCCCGGTTCTCGAATCGGCCCGCGAACACCCCCGGCTGTCGGCCGCGGCCGCCGCCGCGCTCGGCCGTCTTCCGTGACACGGACAGGCTTCCCTCCCGGGGCGGTCAGTTTCGGTGTCCGAGCATTCTGTGCAGAAGCGCCCCGGCTTGTGCCGCGTCCGCCCTCCCGGCACGGGCCGCTGCCTTCCGGGGCTCCGGCTCGGGGGTGGCCGCGCACACCGCGTCGGCGGCGCCGGTCGCGCTCGGCGCGGGCAGCTTGCCCGTGGCCAGATAGTCCGTCAGATAGCGGTCCAGGCAGGTGTTTCCGCCCAGCGTGACCGCGTGGTTGCCGCCGCCCTGCTCGACGACCAGGCGGGAGCCGCGCAGTTTCCGGTGGGCGGCGACGCCGCCCTCGTACGGAGTCGCTGCGTCCTCCGTCGCCTGGAAGACGAGCACCGGCGGCAGCGCGGTGTTCGAGACGTCCGTCGGGGTGAGCGGCGCGACGGGCCAGGAGGCGCAGGGAGCGTTGTACCAGGCGTTGTTCCAGGTGGAGAACGGTGCCTTGGCGTGAGTCGACCAGTTGTCGGCGTGCCAGCTGGCCCAGCTCCTGGGCCACTGCGCGTCGCGGCACTGGACCGCCGTGTAGACGGAGTAGCTGTTGTCGCCCGCCGCGTCGACCGCGCCGAAGTTCTCGTACTCCTCGACCAGCGGCTTGGGGTCCTTGCCGCGCGCGAACGCCGAGAACGCCTCGGCCAGATACGGCCAGAAGCCGTTGTAGTAGCCGCCCGGAAGGAACGTGTCCTCGAGTTCGGTGGGGCCGACCTTCCCGCCCGCGGGCTTCTTGCGCAGCGCCTCGCGCATGGCGTACCACGCGGCCTCGACCTTCGCCGGGTCGGTGCCGAGCCGGTACGTCGTGTTGTGCCTGGCCACCCACGCGGTGAAGGCCTTGTGGCGGGCGTCGAAGCCGAGGTCCTGGTCGAGGTTGTTGCGGTACCACACGCCGCCCGGATTGACCACGGAGTCGAACACCGCGCGCCGTACCCGCTGCGGGAAGTACTTGGCGTACACGGCGCCCAGATAGGTCCCGTACGAGTATCCGAAGTAGTTGATCTTCTCGGCACCGAGCGCGGCCCGGATCAGATCGAGGTCCCTGGCCGCGCTCACGGTGCTCATGTGCGGCAGGACATCCGCGTACTTGGCCGCGCAACCGCGCGCGAACGCGGCCGCCCGCACCTGGTTCGCGATCTCGCCCCCCGGGGTGTGCGGCACCGAGTCGGCGCGTACGGGCGCGAAGTGGCCCGGCCTGCAGTCGAGGGCCGGCCTGGAGGAACCCACTCCGCGCGGGTCGAAGCCGATGACGTCGTACTGCGCCGAGACCTTGGCGGGCAACGAGGCCGCCACGAATCCCGCCATCTTCAGACCGCTAGAACCCGGTCCTCCCGGATTGACCAGCAGCGGCCCCTGGAAGGTCTTCGCGGTGTGCCGTACCCGCGACAGCGCGAGCGTGATCTGCCTGCCGTTCGGCCGCGCGTGGTCGAGCGGCACCTGCACCTCGGAGCACTCGAGCCGTGGGAACGCCTCCGTGGCGCAGCTTCTCCAGATCAGGCCGGCGGCTGGCCGTGGTGCCGACCCTCCCGCGGTCGCCGCGGACGGCATGCCGGTGACCAGTCCGGTCACCGCCGCCCCGACGGCGACCAGCGCCGCTGTGCGTCTGTACATGTGGTCTCCCGTGGTGGCGGGGCGCGTGGCCCGGAGCCGATCGGCCCCTGCGGCAGCGTTCCCGGATTCCCGCCCGGAAGGACATGTTCGATTTCTACTTGACCCGAATGCGCGTGCTGCTCCCCCTGTTCGGACAGGTCCCCGCTGATCGGGACGGCCCGGTCCGCTCCGGGGCGACCGCGGTCACAGGAGGGTCAGCTGCGTGGCGGCGGGCTCCGCGGGCGGGCGCTCGTCGGGCACCGGTGTCCGACGCGAGGTGCCGCGCCCGGCCGGCCCGATACCGAACTCCCTGGCGAGCTCATGCACGTGGCGCGTGATCCGCCGCTGGTACCACTTGGGTGCGTAGGCCCCCTCCGCGTACAGCCGCTCGTACCGCCGCACGAGATGGGGATGCTCCCGGCCGAGCCACGCCATGAACCATTCGCGTGCCCCGGGCCGCAGATGCAGCACCAGAGGGGTCACGGATGTCGCCCCGGCCGCGGCGATGGCCCGTACGGTTGCCCGCAGCTGGTCCGGGTGGTCGCCGAGGAAGGGGATGACGGGTGCCATCAGCACCCCGCAGCCGATGCCGTGGTCCGTCAGCGTCCGTACGACGTCGAGGCGCCGCTCGGGCGACGGCGTACCCGGCTCGACGGTGCGCCACAGTTCCCGGTCCGTGAAGCCGACCGAGACGGAGATACCGACCTCAGTCACCGTCGCGGCCTGCTTCAGCAGCTCCAGGTCGCGCAGGATCAGCGTGCCCTTGGTGAGGATCGAGAACGGGTTCGCGTAGTCGCGCAGTGCGCCGATGATCCCGGGCATCAGCCGGTAGCGCCCCTCCGCCCGCTGGTAGCAGTCGACATTCGTCCCCATCGCGATGTGCGCGCCCTGCCAGCGGCGCGAGGCCAGCTGGCGGCGGAGAAGTTCCGGCGCGTTGATCTTGACGACGATCTGGGTGTCGAAGCCGAGGCCGGTGTCGAGGTCCAGATAGCTGTGCGTCTTGCGGGCGAAGCAGTACACGCACGCATGGGAGCAGCCGCGGTACGGATTGACCGTCCATTCGAACGGCATCCGCGAAGCCCCCGGCACCTGGTTCAGGATCGAGCGGGCGCGGACCTCGTGGAAGGTGATCCCGCGGAACTCCGGGGTGTCGAAGGTACGCGTGGTCACGGCGTCCGTGCCGAAGAGCGCGACGTCCCCGGTCGCGCCGGTGCTGTCGGGATCCGGAGTGTCAGGGGTGTTCGGGGCGGTCGGGGTGTTCTCGGCGAGATTGTCCCAGCGCATGGACGCCTCCTCGGTAGCACTGACCACAGAATAGAACACTTGTTCCCTTGATCGCCGCAACCCCGATTTTGGGCGGCTGTGCGGGAGGTGGTTGGCTGGGTCCCCCAAGAACCAATTGCTGGAGGATGAGGCATGGCGCAGGTCGAGGCCACGACGGAGCGGATCATCGCGGCGGACGCGGAGACCGTGTTCGACACGCTGGCCGATTACGCGGACACGCGCGCGAAGCTCCTGCCCGGTCACTTCAGCGAGTACGAGGTGCGCGAGGGCGGCGACGGCCAGGGCACTCTCGTCCACTGGAAGCTCCAGGCCACCAGCAAGCGCATCCGTGACTGCCTGTTCGAGGTGACCGAGCCGACCGACGGACAGCTCGTCGAGAAGGACCGCAACTCCTCCATGGTCACCACCTGGACCGTCACCCCGGCCCCCGCCGCCGAGGGCCGGACCGCCTCCTCGCGCGTCGTGGTCACCACCGTCTGGGACGGTGCCGGCGGCATCGGCGGCTTCTTCGAGCGGGCCTTCGCCCCCAAGGGCCTCGCCCGGATCCACGACGAGGTCCTCGCCAACCTGGCCGCCGAGGTGGAGAAGTAGGTTTCTGCAGGGCCCCCGGGGGCGCCGGGCCAGTCACCGAATCGAGTGGTTTTCCCGCGGCTCCGCCGTGCGCCCGGCGCACGGCACGTCGCGGGAAAGCTCCTGATGAGCGCCTGTCGTGCGCCCCTGTGGGCCCGGTGTGCCCACCGTCCGCACCCCGTTCCCCGATAACGTCCCGCTTGCTCCGTCTTGGCGCGCAATGCGAAGAATGGCGCCGCGCAGCCGCGACGAGGGGAGCAGTACGTGGGCGGGATCACGCTGGTGAAGGACGGGCAGGCCGACGGGGCGGCGGGGTCCCGGGACCACCGGCCCGCCGGCACGGACCGCGGATCCGGCAACCCTGAAGACCCGCACGGCACGGATCCGGCTCCGCCCGGCGGCCCCACGGACGCAGCAGCGGCCCTGAGCCCTCGCCGCGTCCGCCTCGTGTTCTTCGGCCTGATGCTCGCGCTGCTGCTCGCCGCGCTGGAGCAGATGATCGTCGCCACCGCCCTGCCGAGGATCGTCGGCGAGCTCCAGGGACTGGACCGCATGTCCTGGGCGATCACGGCCTATCTCCTCACCGCCACCGTCGGCCTCCCCATCTACGGAAAGCTCGGCGACCTCTACGGCCGCAAGGGCGTCTTCCAGTTCGCCATCGTCGTCTTCGTCATCGGCTCGGCCCTCGCCGGCTGGTCCCGCACCATGGACCAGCTCATCGCCTTCCGGGCCGTCCAGGGCATCGGGGCGGGCGGCCTCATGATCGGCGTGCAGGCGATCATCGCGGACATCGTCCCGGCCAGGGAGCGCGGCCGGTTCATGGGTCTGATCGGCGCGGCGTTCGGACTCGCCTCGGTCGCGGGCCCGCTGCTGGGCGGCTTCTTCACCGATCATGTCTCCTGGCGCTGGTGCTTCTACTTCAACGTGCCGTTCGGCCTGGTGACGCTCGCCGTCGTCACCCTTGTACTCGAACTGCCGAAGCGCACGGCGCGGGCGCGCTTCGACGTCCTCGGTGCGCTCTTCCTCACCGCCGCTTCCACCTGCCTGGTACTGCTGACCAGTTGGGGCGGAACCGAGTACGCGTGGAACTCGCGCGTGATCCTCGGACTCGCCGCCGGAGCGGCCGGAAGCGCCCTGCTCTTCCTGGCCGTCGAGCACTACGCGCCCGAACCGGTCATCCCCTTGCGGCTGTTCCGTGACTCGGTCTTCAACGTCACCGGCCTGGTCGGCGCGGTCGTCGGTGTCGCGCTCTTCGGCGCCGCCAGCTATCTGCCCACCTTCCTCCAGATGGTCGACGGGGCCAGTGCCACCGAGTCCGGGCTGCTGATGCTGCCCATGATGGGCGGCATCGTCGGCGCCTCCGTCATCTCCGGGCAGCTCATCAGCCGCACCGGCCGCTACAAGATCTATCCGGTGTCGGGCTGCGCCCTGTCGGCCGCAGGCATGTGGCTGCTGTCCCGGCTGGAGGCCGACACTCCCCGGCTCGAGTACTCGCTCTGTCAGGCCGTCCTGGGTGTCGGCATCGGGCTGGCGCTGCCCGTGCTCGTCCTGGCCGTGCAGAACTCCGTTCCGCCCGCCGATCTCGGCACCGCGACCAGTGCCAACAACTACTTCCGGCAGATCGGCGGGAGTGTCGGTGCCGCTGTGTTCGGCACCCTCTTCGCCGACCGGCTCACCGACGCCCTCGCCGAGCGGCTCCCCGCCGGAGCGGGGCTGCCCGCGGGGACCTCCGGTGAGGGCTCGTCCATCACCCCGCAGCTCGTCCATGCCATGCCGCCCGGACTGCGCGACGGCTATATCCAGGCCTACGCGGACGCGATGCCGCGGATCTTTCTCTACCTCGTGCCGGTGCTCGTCCTCGGCCTCTTCCTCGCCTTCTTCCTCAAGGAGAAACCGCTGGTGTCCCACAACGCCCCCGCCGCCGCCGAGCCCGCAGCCGTACCGCACGCCCGCACCGCGCCGCCGGTCCGGACCCCCGGCCCGCCCCACATCGCCGGAGTGCCCGTCTGCGGCACCGTCCAGCACCACGACGGCACCACCGTCCCGCGCGCGGCGCTCACCCTCATCGATGTGCAGGGGCGGCAGATCGGACGCGGCGGCAGCGGCGAGGACGGGCGGTACGCGCTCAGCGTCCCGGCCTCCGGCTCGTACGTCCTCATCGCCGCCGCCGGAGGGCACCAGCCGCAGGCGGTCTCGGTCACCGTCGGCGAACGGCCCGTCGAGCTCGATGTCGTGCTCGGCGGTGCGGGACGGCTCGCCGGGACCGTCGTCACGGCCGACGGCACCCCCGTGCGCGACGCCGCCGTGACGCTGACCGATGTACGCGGCGACGTCGTCGGCGGCACGCGCAGCGGACGCGAGGGCGGCTATGTGCTCAACGAGCTGGTGGCGGGGGAGTACACGCTCGCCGCGAGCGCCCCCGCCTTCCGTCCCGCCGCGGTCCCGGTGAGCGTTCAGGCTTCCCGCGAGACCCGGCAGGACATCGAACTCGCGGGCGGTGCGGTGCTGCGCGGCACCGTGAGAGCCGGTGGCGGCCGGACCGTCGAGGACGCGCGGGTGACGCTGCTCGACGCCGCGGGCAACGTCGTCGACACCCTCACCACCGGGCCCGACGGCACCTTCCGTTTCGTCGATCTGTCCTCGGGCGAGTACACGGTGATCGCCGCCGGCTATCCGCCGGTGGCGACGGTGCTGCAGGTCGCGGGCGGCGGGCGCACGGAGCGTGACCTGCAGCTGGGCCACGAGGACTGACCCTCCCGACAGGCCGTCAGCACGGCAACAGGCGTCCGGGACGGGACCGTGGGCCGGAACCGGTCAGGCGGTACGGGCGGTGGCCGGCCGGTTCCCGGGCCGGGACAGTCCGTAGTGCTCGCGCAGGGTCCTTCCGGTGTACTCGGTACGGAACAGCCCGCGCCGCTGCAGCTCCGGCACCACATGGTCGACGAAGTCGTCCAGACCGCCCGGCAGATGGGGCGGCATGATGTTGAAGCCGTCCGCGGCCCCCTGGGTGAACCACTCCTCCAGCTGATCGGCGATCTGCTCCGGAGTGCCCGCGAACACCCGGTGCCCGCGGCCGCCACCGAGGCGTGCGATCAGCTCGCGCAGGGTCAGGCCGTCCCGTCCGGCGAGTTCGGCGACGAGAGTGAAGCGGCTCTTGTTGCCGTTGATGTCCTGCTCCTGAGGCAGTTCGGGCAGTGGCCCGTCCAGCGGCAGACCGCTCAGGTCCACACCGAGCATCCCGGACAGCTGGGCCAGTCCGTACTCGGGGACCTGGAGATCCGTCAGCTCGGACTCCAGGGCCCGGGCCTCGGCCTCGGTGGAGCCGATCACGGGGCAGATGCCCGGCAGGATCTTCAGCTCCTCCTCGGAACGGCCGTGGCGCGCCAGGCGGGACTTGAGGTCCTTGTAGAACGCCTGACCGTCGGCAAGGGTCTGCTGGGCTGTGAACACCGCCTCTGCGTACTCCGCGGCGAACTCCTTGCCGTCCTCAGAGGACCCTGCCTGAACGAGCAGCGGGTGGCCCTGCGGGGACCGCGGCACGTTCAGCGGGCCGCGCACCCCGAAGTACTCCCCGCGGTGGTCGATCGCCCGCACCTTGGCGGTGTCGGCGTACACCCCGCGCTCCCGGTCGAGCACGATCGCGTCGTCCTCCCAGGAATCCCAGAGCTTGGTCGCGACCTCGACGAACTCGCGTGCACGCCGGTAGCGCAGAGAGTGCTCCAGGTGCTCCTCCTGCCCGAAGTTGCGCGCCTCTTCGACGGTGCCGGACGTGACGATGTTCCATCCGGCCCGGCCGCCGCTGAGATGGTCCAGGGACGCGAACTTGCGCGCCGTGTGGAAGGGCTCGTTGAAGGTGGTGGACACGGTGGCGATCAGGCCCACGTGCTCGGTCACGGCCGCCAGCGCGGACAGCAGGGTGAGCGGCTCGAATCCGCCGAGCGCGTTGTGCCGCACCTTGCCCCACAGGGCGAGACCGTCGGCGAGGAACACCGAGTCGAGTCTGCCGCGTTCGGCGGTCCGGGCGAGCTGCTGGAAGTACCGAAGATCGGTGATGCGCTCGGGCTGGGTACGGGGGTGGCGCCAAGCGGCGTCGTGGTGACCGGCGTTCATCAGGAAGGCGTTGAGATGCAGTCGGCGCGGGCGGGAGGAGGTCATGGTGGCCCTCGGTGAGTAGTGGGCGTGCGAAGGGGATCAGGAGGTGGCGGGCGGATCAGGCCGGCGGCGGCACACGCCAGGAACTGAGCCGTCGCTCCAGTGCCACGAGCACCTGGTTGAAGAGCACCCCGATGGCGGAGATCGTGACGATGCCCGCGTACATCTGAGGAATCGCGAAATTGAACTGGGACGCGTTGATGAGATAGCCCAGGCCGGCCTTCGCCCCGATCATCTCGGCGGCCACCAGCACGAGGATGGACACCGCCCCGGCCAGCCTGATCCCGGTGAAAACGGCCGGGACGGACGACGGCAGGATCACCTTCTGGAAGAGCCGCGGTGCCGACAGGTCCATGGACTTCGCCAGCTTCAGCAGTGTGGGGTCCGCGTTGCGCACCGCGCTGATGGTGTTGAGCAGGATCGGCCAGGTGCAGGCGTACACCACGATGGAGATCTTGGACGTCTCGCCGATGCCCAGCAGCAGCACGAAGACCGGCAACAGGGCCAGCGCGGCGGTGTTGCGGAACACCTCCAGCAGCGGTCCCAGCAGATCCGCCACCGGCCGGTACCAGCCGATCAGCAGCCCTAGGGGTACGGCGACGGCGACGGCGAGACCGAAGCCGGTGAAGGAGCGCACCAGGCTGGCGCCCACATGCTCGGCGAGCTGCCCGTCGACCAGCAACTCCCACCAGGCGAGGGCCACTTCGCTGAACGGCGGCAGAAACGTCGCATCGACAAGGCCGAGACGCGGCGAGGCCTCCCAGACGATCAGCAGCGCCACGACGGCCGCCGACTTCGTCGCCGCGGCGATCAGCAGCCGTGCCCCTCGGCGAAGCAGGCCACGGAACCTGGTGGCGGTCCTGCCCTGTCGCACTCCGCTCTGCGTGGCCTCGCCGGGCGTGCGGGGTGCGAAGCCGGCCGCCTCGGGACCGGCGGTCCGATCGGCACTGTCCTGGACGGCCCCGGCCGGGGCCACCGCCGTACTCGTGTCGGTCACGGTACTCATACGGGAACGCCTTCCTTCTCCAGCTGCTGGGCCTTCGCCACCTCGTCGTGCAGCAGCCCCCAGATCAGATGCCGGTAGCGCGCGAACTCCGGGCTCGAGCGCAGGTCGTCCGCCGCCGTACGGGAGGCGAACGAGATGGGCACGATCTCCTTGACCCGCCCGGGACGTGAGGTCAGCACCGCCACCCGCTGTCCGAGGTAGACGGCCTCCTCGATGCCATGGGTGATGAAGACGATCGTCTTGCCGGTGCGCTGCCAGATCTGCAGCAGCTCGTCCTGGAGCGACTCCCTGGTCTGCGCGTCGAGCGCCGCGAACGGCTCGTCCATCAGCAGCACATCGGGGTCGTAGGCGAGGCTGCGGGCGATCGCGACGCGCTGACGCATTCCGCCCGACAGCTCGTGGGGGTGCCGGTCCTCGAATCCGGACAGGCCCACCAGTTCCAGATGAGCCCGGGCCCGCTCGGCGCGCTCCCGGCGCGGCACACCGGTGGCCTCCAGCCCGAACTCGACATTGCCCTGAGCCGTGCGCCAGGGAAGCAGCGCGTACTGCTGGAAGACGATGCCCCGGTCGGTGCCGGGGCCGGTGACCGGCTCACCGTCCAGCAGGATCCGTCCTGAGCTGGGCGCGGTCAGTCCGGCCAGCAGGTCCAGCAGCGTCGACTTGCCGCAGCCGCTGGGCCCGACGACGACCACGAACTCGCCGGCCGCGATGCTCAGATCGATGCCGTCGAGGGCGGTGAAGGCGGCCGGCTGCCGTGTGCCGGTCCGGTCCTTGACGGGGAACGTCTTGCCTACCCGCTCGAACACGATCTTGGGTGGGTTGGAATCGGCCATGAGCTCAGCTCCCGCTTCCCTTGACGTACTTGTTGAACTCATTGGTGTAGAGGCCGGACGCCTCGATCCGGTCCTTCTTGATCTCGTCCCGGCCGGCCAGCCAGTCGATCCACAGCTGGAACTCCTTGTCGGCGATCCGGCCTGCCGTCTCGGCGACGCCGTAGGACCGCCAGTACTTCAGTGACGCGGTGTCCTCGTTGCGGCCCCGCTTGCGCACGATCTCCGTCATACGGGCCACCACGTCCTCGCGCGGAGTGGTGCGGGCCCACTCGATCGCCTTCGCCACGGCGGTGACGAAGGTCTGTGCCGTGTCGGGGTTCCGCTCGATGAAGCGCTCCGTCAGCACGTACGTACCGGCGCTGAAGTCGCCCAGCAGCTGGTGGTCGGTGAAGAGCGGACGGACGCCTCCCTCGGCGAGGGCCTTGTCGCGCAGGATGCCGCCGAGCACACCCACATCGATCTGCCCTCTGCGCAGCGACTGCTCCGTGTTGAGGGGCGGCACCACCAAGGGCTCGACCTTGCCGATGTCGGCCGGCGACAGGCCGTTGCGCTCCAGGTAGATGCCGAGCAGAGCCTCGGCGTGCGCCCCGAGGGTGTTCATCCCGACCTTCTTGCCGATCAGGTCGCGCGCCGATCGGATCGGGCTGTCCTCCAGCACGTAGTAGCCGCTGTAGGCGTGCTCGTCGGAACCGTAGTAACTGACCACCGCCTTGATGGGCGCCCCGCTCGCGGCGAGCTTGACGACCGCGCCGTTGAAGGCCCCTCCGAAGTCGGTCTGACCGGTGGCGGCCGACTGGATGTCCTGCGGACCGCTGATGGTGTTGCCGATCCACCGGAGCTTCACATCGCCGAGATATCCGAGATCCTCGGCGAGCTCGGGAAGGGTGACCTGCCCGGCGGTGCCCTGGTACCTCAGTGTCTTCGTCCGGCCCGAGCCGGAAACGCCGCCTGCTGTGGCTCTGCCGCAGCTCACCGCGGCCGCCGAGATGCCGAGGAGCGTGAGGAACTGGCGTCGGGAGGTCGCGTTGGGGAGGGGCATGGTGGATCCTTTTCGGAGCGGGGTGAGAGTTGCCTGAGGTGTCGGACGGGGGGCCGCGCTAGGAGGCGGCGATCAGTACGGAGCCGGCGCCGAGGGCCGACCCGGTGGGCAGTGCGTCGACGAAGTCCTCGACGGCTCGGAACAGTTGCTCCTCCGCCTCGGGCTGGATGCGGACGCCGCCGCCGGGCCGGGCCTCGATCGCCGTGTCGAGGAGGTACCGGCCGGCGACGACATGCCGTGCGCCCAGGGCCGAGAGCACCGGACGCAGCGCGTAGTCGATGGTCAGGACATGGGCGGGACTGCCCCCGGTCACAAGAGGCAGCACCGTCTTCCCGGCGAGACCGGTCTGCGGCAGAAGGTCGAGGAACGCCTTCAGCAGGCCCGTGTACGAGGCCTTGTAGACCGGTGTGGCGACGATGACGCCGTCGGCGGCCTCGACCTCGTGCAGCGCGCGGCGCAGCGCCGCGTGCTCGGGCCGCCCGGCCAGCAGCTCCGCCGGCGGAAGGTCCCGTACGGCCAGCTGCCCGGCGTCGAAACCGGCGCGGGACAGCCGCCGGACGACCTGGTCGAGCACCAGGGCGGTACGCGAGGTGGCGGACGGGCTTCCGGAAATGGCCAGCAGCCTGGACAACACTGCCTCCTTCAGGGTTCGTTCGGTGTGCTTGTGCCGCGGAACGGCATCCGGGGCATGGTCAGGAGCCGGTCGAGGCACCGGCGGCGTCCGGCGCGCCCTGGGGGCCGGAGGCGCCCGATGCGATCCCGAAGGAGGGTTCCGGCACGGTCTCGGGGGACAACAGCTCGGAGGCGCGCCCGTCCACCCCCACCGGGACATCGCCGTCGATCGTCACGCGACGCAGCTTGCGCTCGTGGTCGCCGGAGTCGTCCACCCCGTAGTGCTGGGTGGCGCGGTTGTCCCAGATGGCGACGTCACCGGGCTGCCACTGCCAGCGCACGGTGTTCTCAGGCCGCTCGATGTGCGACTGGAACAGATCCAGCAGGGCCCGTGAGTCACGGCCGGTGAGTCCGGAGATGCGCTCGACGAAGTTCCCCAGAAGCAGGGTGCGTTCACCGGACTCCGGGTGGACCCGGACGACCGGGTGCTCGGTGCGGAACGAGGTCGACGTGAAGACCTCGCGGTACTGGGCAAGCGCCTCGGGCAGCGCGTCGGGGCGCAGCGCGGCGTAGTCGTACTCGTTGGAGTGCACGGCGCGCAGGCTGTCGGCGAGTGCGCGCAGCGACCGGGGAAGATACTCGTACGCGGCGGCCGTGTTGGCCCACAGGGTGTCGCCGCCGTAGGGCGGGATGGTCACGGCCCTGAGGACGGAGAAGGCGGGGTAGGCGGGCACGAACGTCACATCGGTGTGCCACTGATTGGCCCGGCCGCCGTGGTCGGAGTCGATGCCCAGGGAGTAACGCCCGTCGGCGGAGGGGACGGTGGGGTGGGCGACGGGTGTGCCCAGCAGCCGTGCGAAGCCCTCGTGGCTCTCCTCGTCGAGGTGGTCCTGGCCGCGAAGGAAGACCACCTTGTGCCCGAGGAGCGCCTTGCGCAGGGCTGTCACCGTGTCGGGCGCGAGATCGGGGCCGAGCCGGATCCCGGAGATGACGGCGCCGATCCGGCCGCCGAGTTTGTGGACCGACGGCGCCGGTGCATCGTGGGTGGTGCGGACGTCGGTGGTGGTTGCAGAGGTCATGGCGTGGTCCTTTCGCAGCCGCCTTCCATGACGACCGGCCGGTGCGGGCACCGGACGGCCGTGGAAGGGGAGGGGTTCTTTTTCGCGGCGGGGGAACGCAAGAAGTCCGACCGGGAGCGGCCAGGAGTACTGCAGAGGGGCGGTGCGAGCGGAGGCGGAGGCCTCAGACGCGCGGCATCGCCGGACAGCGGCTCGTACACGCCTCCGGCGCAGAGTGCCGGCAGGGGTGGTGGAGCCGCACAACGGGAATCGTCGTCGTGGACATGGCCCGGAGCGTGGCAGCGCCGCTCATGGCCGGTCAAGGGCGGTCCAAGGCCTCCCGGCCGGCCGGCCACCTGGGGAACCGGAGCCGGTACGGGCCGCTGCACCGGCTTGCTCCCGCACCCGCCACACCCCCTGTGAGCTGCGGTTCTTCCTGCCGTTCTCAACGTCGTCGCGGGTGAGGTCCGGTGGCGTCCGGGATGGCCGCGACGCCCTGGACGATTTCACGCCACCGCAATGCCTCGGCCATGACCGGAAACGGAGGTGAAACTGCCCGAGTGGGTCGAGGACGCGGCGCGTGTGAATGGCCTCGCCGAGACCCGGGCCGCACTCCCGACGTCGGGGACGTACCGGCCGGGCTGACCGACGAGGAGGCCCGGTCGACCCGCATCCGGGCCGCCTGTGGACCGTCCGAACACGACGATCCGCGCTGTGTGGAGGCGGCCACCCGGATCGGGCCCGGCGGCCGGCAGGCCTGGCCCGGCACCTGGACGCCGGATGCGCGGGGCCAGGGTCTTTCGTTCGGATCTTGCCGGGCTCGCGTGCCCTGGCACCGCACCTCGCTGCGTTGTCGTCGGTCGCCCACGTCCCCCGGCTGTCGCCGGGAGCTGCCCTCACCGTGTGGGCTCCTTCCTCCGCCTTGCGATGCCCGCCGCCGGACCCCGCTCCCCGCTCACCGAGTCGGCCTGATCCGAACGAAAGACCCCAGGAGTGGCGCCGGAAGGAGAAGGCGGCGGGGGCCACCGTCGGCAGCGGGTGACATGGCCTCGGCGCAGGCATGCCGGTTCCCGCCCTGCGCTCCGCGCGACGGATCAGCCCTGAGCCGCCGGCTTCCGGCCGGGGCCGTGGAAGACGGGCGGCTGCTGCGGCAGTTCGCGCCGCCCGCGCACGGGGGAGAGGAAGACGGGCACGAAGGCCAGGGCGAGACAGCAGCCGCCCGCCCACAGCGCGGTGTGCACTCCGGCGAACTCACCGACCAGGCCCGCGACGGCGGATCCCACGGCGACGGCCCCCGTCAGCATGAACCGGAAGGTGGCGTTCATACGGCCGAGGAGCGGATCGGGCGTCAGACGCTGGCGCAGACTCACCCCCAGGACGTTGTCGACACCCATCTTGAACGTGGACAGCAGCCATCCGGCCGAGGCGAGCCAGAACCACGGGCCGCGGTCGACGAGCGGGATGAGCAGTGCGCAGGGCGCCAGACAGATGCCGGCGGCGCCCAGGGCGCGTCCGTGGCCCAGACGGCTCGCCAAGGGCCGGGCGCAGCGCGCGCCCAGGAAGACGCCGACGCCGCCGACCGCCAGGTACAGGCCCAGGACGCCTGCCGACAGGCCGAGTTCACGGGTGAACAGGACCGGCAGGAGGGTGTTGACGGTCTGGGTGCCGAGGTTGGTGAGCGAGGCGGTGAGGGCGAGTGCGCGCAGCTCCTTGTCGCCGAGAACATGACGAAGCCCCTCGGCGATCTGCGCCCGCAGCCGCCGGCTCTCACCGGATCCGGAACCCGGTCCGGGCCCGGCTCCCGCCTTCTGCTCCCTCGCGACGCGCATGCCCGTGAGCCGCAGCGCCGAGGCGAGATGGAGCACCGCCGTACCCACCACGGCCACCGGCGCGCCCAGCAGTTGCACGATGCCGCCGCCCGCACCGCGGCCCCCGACATTGCCCGCCGCCTGCAGGCTCACCACTGCGGCGTTCGCCCGCACCAGCCCGTCACGGCCGACCAGTGAAGGGAGCACGCTCTGCGACCCCACGTCGAAGAAGACCGTGGCGCAGCCGTTCAGCAGCGCGACGGCGTACAGCTGCCCCAGCGTGAGAACGTCGAGCCACCAGGCCACCGGTACCGACGCGCACAGGGCGCCACGCGCCAGATCCGCGGCGATCAGCACCTGACGGTGGCGCATCCGGTCCACCCATGCCCCGGCCGGCAGGCCGATGAGCAGAAAGGCCACTGTGCTCAGCGTGGCCAGGAGGCCGACCTGGCCGGCGCTCGCCCCCAGGACCGACACGGCGATCAGCGGAAGGGCGACATAGCCGATGCCGCCGCCCAGCTGGCTGAACGCGGTCGCGGTGAACAGAGTGCGGAAGTCGGGTCTGCGCCAAGGGCTTTGGGTGGACATGACGAACACGGTGGCGGTCGCCCGCGCGCCGTACCAGTGATTTAGCCTCGGCTGAATGGTGGCCGGACAGTCGCAGGGCGGCACGCTGCAGATCGAGTTCTCGGCCGAGGACGTGGCACGGACACGCTTCGCCATCTCCCCGCTGTGGGAGGTGGTGGCGGGTGTACGGGTGCTCAAGGGCGCCGACCAGCACGGTGTGCACCGGCGATGGGCCGACGAAGTACGGCCGAGGCTCGCCGGCGCGAAGCTGGACCTCGCCCCCCTGACCTCACTGGTCGCGGTGCCCACCTCCGGGATTCCGGGCTTCCTCGTGCCTCCCCCGACCACGCCGCAGCCTTCCCTCGACGTGGAACTGACCGCGCTGCGGGCCACCCCGCACCACCTGCTGCGTACGACGACGCCGGGCGTCCAGGCTGCCGTCGCGGCGCTGCGCGAAGAGCCCGAGCGCGGTCTGGGACGGCTCGCGGACGCGATCGCCGCGTACTGGGAAGTGGCCGTGGCTCCCTACTGGCCGCGCATCCTGGCCCTCTTCGAGGGCGACATCCTGCACCGCGCCAAGCAGTTCGCGGAAGGAGGCGCCAGACGCCTTCTGGACGGCCTCGATCCGCAGCTCACCTGGGACTCGGGAGCCCTGCAGATGGAGCATCTCTGCACACGCGGGTTACGACGGCTCGACGGGCGGGGGCTGCTCCTCGTCCCCTCGGCGTTCACCTGGCCCCGTATCTTCTCCAACCTGCACTGCGGCGACCGGCAGCCCACTCTGCGCTACCCGCCACGGGGCATCGGCACCCTGTGGGAGCAGCGCTCCCAGCCGGTCTCCGGCGCACTGTCACGGGTGCTGGGAGGCACCCGCGCCCTGCTGCTGGCCGAACTGGCCACGCCCGCGTCCACGACGGACCTGGCACGCCGCACGGGCCGCTCCCCCGGAGGCGTGTCCCAGCATCTGACGGCACTCCGGGAGGCAGGCCTGGTGCACGCGCACCGTACGGGGAGGGTGGTGCTCTACACGAGGACGAGCGTGGGGGAGGCGCTCGTGCGGGGTCGCGCCACCTGAGACCCCGGGGACGGTCCGTGCATGCCGCGGCCCTGTCCGCCCTGTGTGATTGTCCGCCCTGCGTGCGAACCGTGAGCGGTGCGGGCCTGTGGCGGCGCCGCACCGGGTAGGCAGTCCCCCGGGTACCGGTGGCCTGCCACGTCGGGTGATGACGCCGGGAGCCGGTATGAGCGCTCCGACCCGCGGAGAACGGAGACGGTTGTGAAGATCCTCATCAGCGCCGACATGGAGGGCGCCACGGGCGTCACCTGGCCGGCCGACGTACTGCCGGGCACCCCCCAGTGGGAGCGCTGCCGCCCGATGTTCACCTCCGACGTGAACGCGGCGGTGCTCGGCTTCTTCGACGGCGGCGCCGACGAGGTGCTGATCAACGAGGCGCACTGGAGCATGCGCAATCTCCTGCTGGAGCACCTCGACGACCGGGCAGAGATGCTGACGGGACGGCACAAGACACTGTCCATGGTGGAGGGCGTACAGCACGGTGATGTCGACGGCATCGCCTTCGTCGGCTACCACACGGGTGCGGGCACGGAGGGCGTGCTGGCACACACGTACCTCGCGAACTCCATCACCGGGGTCTGGCTGAACGGTGAGCGGGCGAGTGAAGGACTGCTCAACGCCCATGTGGTCGCGGAGTACGGAGTGCCCGTGATCCTGGTCACCGGAGACGACCTGACCTGCGAGGACGCCCTCGACTACGCCCCGGAGGCGCGCAAGGTCGCCGTCAAGGACCACGTTTCGCGGTACGCGGCGGTGTGCCGCACCCCGGCCCGTACCGCCGCGGAGATCCGCGCCGCCGCCAAGGAGGCCACGGTGCTCGCCGTCCGCCAGGAGCCGGTGCGGGGCGGGCCGTTCACCGTGGAACTCGAGTTCGACGCCGAGCACCTCGCCGCGGCCGCTACTGTCGTGCCCGGGGCGGCCCGAAGCGGTGAGCGGCGTGCCGCCTACACCAGCGAGACCATGTATGAAGCCATTCGCACCTTCAAAGCGGTCACGACGATCGTCTCGGCCGCTGTGGAGGAGCAGTATGGCTGACGTGCATTCCCCGAGCCCCCGAGCCTCCGGACACCGCCCATGAACATCGACGACACCGCGCTCGACGAGGTGGTCACCTTCACCTCCGAGCTGATCCGCATCGACACCACCAACCGCGGCGGCGGGGACTGCCGTGAGAGACCGGCCGCGGAGTACGTCGCGGAGCGGCTCGCCGCTGCCGGGCTCGAGCCGTTGCTCCTCGAACGCACCGAGGGCCGGACGAACGTGGTGGCCAGGATCGAGGGCACGGACCCCTCGGCCGACGCCCTGCTCGTCCACGGCCATCTCGACGTCGTCCCCGCCGAGCCCGCCGACTGGTCCGTCCATCCCTTCTCGGGCGAGGTCCGCGACGGTGTCGTCTGGGGCCGTGGCGCCGTCGACATGAAGAACATGGACGCGATGGTCCTCGCGGTCGTACGCGCCTGGCACCGCGCCGGGATCAGACCCCGCCGGGACATCGTCATCGCGTACACGGCGGACGAGGAGGCCAGCGCCGTCGACGGCGCCGACTTCCTCGCGACCCATCACCCGGAGCTGTTCGAGGGCTGTACAGAAGGCATCAGTGAATCCGGTGCCTTCACCTTCCACGCCGGACCCGGGATGGCGTTGTACCCGATCGGCGCGGGGGAGCGCGGGACCGCCTGGCTGAAGCTCACCGCCCACGGCACGGCGGGTCACGGCTCCAAGGTCAACCGGTCCAACGCGGTGACCCGACTGGCCGGGGCCATCGCCAGGATCGGCGCCCACGAGTGGCCGGTGCGGCTCACCCCGACGGTGCGGGCGGCCCTTGCCGAGATGGCGGCGCTGTACGGCATCGCCGTCGACCTGGACGCGCCGGACCTCGATGTGGACGCGCTGATGGACAAGCTGGGCCGGGCGGCTCTGCTGGTCGAACCGGTCGTGCGCAACAGCACCAATCCGACCATGCTGGACGCCGGTTACAAGGTCAATGTGATCCCGGGGCACGCCACCGCCTTCATCGACGGCCGCATGCTGCCGGGCGCGGAGGACGAGTTCCGCGACACCCTGGACCGGCTCACGGGCCCGGACGTCGACTGGGAGTTCCACCACAGGGAGATCGCCCTGGAGGCACCGGTCGACTCCCCGACCTTCGCCCAACTGCGCGCTGCCATCGAGCGCTTCGACCCCGAAGGCCATGTCGTACCGTTCTGCATGTCCGGTGGCACGGACGCCAAGCAGTTCTCCCGCCTCGGCATCACCGGGTACGGTTTCTCGCCCCTGAAGCTGCCAGAAGGCATCGACTACGGTGCGATGTTCCACGGAGTCGACGAGCGGGTCCCGGTCGAGGCGCTGCACTTCGGCGTCCGGGTCCTCGACCACTATCTGAAGTCCGCTTAGGGGGAATCGGGCATGGTACCCATGGGGGCCTACGGGACCTGGCCGTCACCGATCGATGCCACCCTGGCCGCCGCGCACGACGGCCGCCCCGAGTACGTGGGAACGGTCGGGGACGAGGTGTGGTGGACCGCGCCGCGTCCCGCGGAGGGCGGACGGCGGGCCCTGATACGGCTGCGCGGCGACGGGGACGAGGAGTCGGTGCTGCCCGCCCCCTGGAACGTGCGCAGCAGGGTCATCGAGTACGGCGGCCGGCCCTGGGCCGGAGTGCCGCGCGCGCAGGGCGGACCGCTCGTCGTGTTCGTCCACCACCCCGACCAGCGGCTGTACGCGTACGAGCCGGACGCCGGGGGCGAGCCGCGGCCGCTCACCCCCGTGTCCGGGACAGGCGGCGGGCTACGCTGGGTGGACCCCCTCATCGATCCGGACCGGGGCGAAGTCTGGTGCGTCCTGGAGGAGTTCACCGGAGAGTCACCCTCGGACGTGCGGCGGGTGATCGCCGCGGTGCCGCTCGACGGTTCGGCGGCAGAGGACCGCTCCGCCGTACGCGAGCTGACCGACGACCGCCACCGCTTCGTCACCGGCCCCCGGCTGTCGCCGGACGGGAGGCGTGCCGCATGGCTCGCCTGGGACCACCCCCGGATGCCCTGGGACGGCACCGAGGTGATGGTCGGCGACATCACCGACGACGGCCCCTTCGGCGCGGTGCGGCTGGTCGCGGGCGGCCCCGACGAATCGGTCGCCCAGGCCGACTGGGGCGTGGACGGCTCACTGGTGTACAGCTCCGACCGCGGTGGCTGGTGGGAACTGCACCGCATTCGGCCCGAAGGCCTCCACGGCGGGGAGACGTCCGCGACCGCTCTGTGTCCGGGGCACGGGGAGGAGTTCGGCGGGCCGCTGTGGAAGATCGGTCTCAGCTGGTTCCAGCCGCTGGAGAGCGGCCTGATCGCCGTCATCCACGGCAGGGGCGCCACCGGCCTCGGCATCCTCGACCCGGAGAGCGGCGAGCTCGTCGACGCGGCGGGCCCATGGACCGAGTGGGCGCCGGCCCTCGCGGCGCACGGCCCCCGGGTCGTCGGGGTGGCGGCGAGCCCACGCAGCGGGTACGAGGTCGTGGAGCTGGACACCTGCACCGGCAGGACCCGCGTCATCGGCTCTGCCCACGACGACCCGGTGGACCCCGCCTACTACCCCGAGCCACAGATCCGCACCTTCACCGGACCCGACAACCGCGAGATCCACGCCCACATCTATCCGCCCCACAACCCCGACCGCATCGCGCCCGACGACGAGCTGCCGCCCTATGTGGTGTGGGCGCACGGCGGGCCCACCGGGCACGTCCCGCTCGTACTCGACCTGGAGATCGCCTACTTCACCTCCCGGGGCATCGGCGTCGCCGAGGTCAACTACGGGGGTTCGACCGGCTACGGCCGGGAGTACCGCAACCGGCTGCGCGAGCAGTGGGGCGTCGTCGACGTGGAGGACTGCGCGGCGGTCGCCGAGGCGCTCGCGGCCGAGGGCACGGCCGACCCGGACCGGCTCGCGGTCCGCGGCGGCAGCGCGGGCGGCTGGACCGCCGCGGCGTCCCTCACCACCACCGATGTGTACGCGTGCGGCACGATCATCTACCCCATCCTGGATCTGATGGGCTGGGCCACGGACGAGACCCATGACTTCGAGTCCCGGTACCTGGAGTCGCTGATCGGGCCGATCGCCGAGGTGCCCGGCCGCTACCGGGAGCGGTCGCCCATCGAGCACGTGGACCGGATCACCGCCCCGTTCCTGCTGCTCCAGGGCCTGGACGATCCGATCTGTCCGCCGGCGCAGAGCGAGAGGTTCCTGGCCCGGATGGCCGGACGAGGCATCGGGCACGCCTACATCGCCTTCGAGGGTGAGAGCCACGGCTTCCGCCGCGCGGACACCCTGGTGCGTGCCCTGGAGGCCGAACTGTCCTTGTACACACAGGTCTTCGGCATCGCGCGTGCCGATGTCCCGGTCATCGAGCTGAGGAAATGAACCGGGGGCCCGGCAGCGTGGCCAATGCGCCCCTCGTCAGGCCCGCGCGGCTGCGGCCGGGCGCCAGGATCGCCGTCGTGGCGCCCAGTGGCCCCGTCCCGCCGGAGCGGCTCGAAGCCGGCCTGGACATCTTGCGCGGCTGGGAGCTGGAGCCGGTGGTGATGCCGCATGTCCTCGACGAGCATCCGCGCTTCGGGTACCTCGGGGGCGAGGACGCGGCACGTGCCCGCGACCTCCAGGAGGCATGGTGCGACCCGTCGGTCTCCGCCGTGATGTGCGCCCGCGGTGGTTACGGTGCCCAGCGCATGGTGGACCTCGTCGACTGGGCGGCGATGCGTGCGGCCGGGCCGAAGGTCTTCATCGGCTACAGCGATGTGACCGCGCTCCACGAGGCCTTCGCGGTACGGACCGGACTGTCGACGCTCCACGGCCCCATGGCGGCGACGGCGACCTTCCTCAAGGACACCCGCACCCAGGAGTCGCTGCGCGCCACGCTCTTCGAGCCCGAGTCGGTCCGGAGGCTGGGCCTCGGTACGGCGCGGCCACTGGTGCCGGGCCGGGCGAGCGGCGTCACCCTGGGCGGCTGCGTGAGCCTCCTCGCCGCCGACCTGGGCACCCCGCACGCACGGCCCTCGGCCAGGGGCGGGCTGCTGCTGGTCGAGGACGTGGGCGAGGAGCCGTACCGGCTGGACCGGATCCTCACCCAGCTGCTGCGCTCCGGGTGGCTGGCGGGGGTCGCGGGGATCGCCCTCGGTTCATGGGAGGAGTGCGGGCCCTACGAGGAGGTCCGCGCGCTGCTCCTGGACCGGCTGGGCGTCCTCGGGGTTCCCGTGGTCGAGGAGCTCGGCTTCGGGCACAGCGCGACGGCCCTCACGATTCCGCTGGGGATTCCGGCGGTGCTGGACGCGGCTGACGAGGCGGCGCTGACGCTCGACGTGCCGGCACTGCAGTGACCAGCGCCGACGGTGCCGTCGGGACTGGCGCATCCGGCCGCGCTCGGGCGGCGGGGCCGCACGCGGCCGGTCCTGTCCTGCCCACGCCTGACCTGGCCGACGGTCTGTGCGTGCTGATCCGGCCGCGACGGCGTCGAACCTGTGCGTGCTGACCCGGCCGCGAGGGTGTCGAACCTGACCCGTGCCTGACGGCCGAGACGGCGTCCGAGTCCCGCGTGCGAACCGGTCGCACCGGCGACAGGGCGTCCGGTGTGACCGGCTCGATCGCCGCGCCGTGACGGTCCCGGCGCCTACTGGGCCGCGTAACCCGGCCTGCCGCGGGCCTGACCTGGCCGACGGCGTCGAACCTGCCCGTGTCTGACCCCGGCCGCGACGGTGTCGAACCTGACCCGTGCCTGACGGCCGCGACGGCGTCGAGCCCCGCGTCTGAACCGGTCGCACCGGCGACAGGGTGTCCGGTGTGACCGGCTCGTTCGCCGCGCCGTGACGGTCCCGGCGCCTACAGCGCCGCGTACCCCGGCCGGATCACCTCGTCGATGATGCGGCGGCGCTCCGGCAGCGGCAGGAACGCCGACTCGACGGCCGCGACCGTGAACGCTTCGAAGACCTCCGGGCCGTAGCCGAAGGCATCCGCCATGTGCTGGAACTCCAGGCTCATGGTCGTGCCGGACACCAGCCGGTTGTCTGTGTTGAGGGTGATCCGGAACCCGAGGCGGCGCAGCAGGTCGATCGGGTGCGTGGCGTAGTCCTTCGCCGCGCCCGTCTGGAGGTTCGACGTCGGGCAGACCTCCAGCGCGATCGCGTTGTCACGGATGTACGCGGCGAGGTGACCGAGCGTGGCCGTGCCGTCGTCGTGGACCTGGATGTCGTCGGTGATGCGGACACCGTGTCCGATCCGCTCGGCGCCGCAGACCTGGACCGCCTCGTGGATGGACTCGGCGCCGACGGCCTCGCCGGCGTGGATGGTGAAGTGGCAGTTGTGCCGCTTCAGGTGCTGGAAGGCCGGGAGGTGGTTGGCCGGCGGGTTGCCGATCTCGCCGCCCGCGATGTCGAAGCCCGCCACCCCGCGCTCGCGGTGGGCGACCGTGAGCTCGGCTATCTCCAGGGAGCGCCGGGTGTGCCGCATGCCCGTCAGCAGCGCACGGACGGTGATCCGGCCGCCCGACCTGCGCTCGCCCTCACGGAAGCCCTCGTTGACGGCGTCGACGACCTCGTCGAGGCTCAGCCCGCGCTCCTGATGCTGCTCCGGCGCGTAGCGCACCTCGGCGTACACGACTCCGTCGGCCGCCAGGTCCTCTGCGCACTCGGCGGCGATCCGGAAGAGGGCCTCGCGGGTCTGCATCACCGCACAGGTGTGGGCGAAGGTCTCCAGGTAGCGCTCCAGCGAGCCCGAGTCCGCGGCGTCGCGGAACCAGACGGCGAGCGCGTCGGGATCCTCGGTGGGCAGATCGCCGTAGCCGCACTCACGGGCCAGCTCGATGATCGTGGCGGGGCGCAGGCCGCCGTCCAGATGGTCGTGGAGGACCGCCTTGGGGGCCCGGCGGATCCAGTCGGCGGCAGCGGCGGCGACGGTGGCGGAGGCAGCCGCGGAGTTGTCAGACAAGTGCATGCAGCGGGAGTGTACGGCAAGGCGGCGCGGGCCGCCGTGACGGGGCGCACGCCGTTGTGAGGGGGCCCATGGCGGGGCCTGCGGGCCCACTGGACAGGTGCGCGGCAGCCGGGCGTGCCGTGGCCTGATGCCGTGGCGACGTACGCGGACCGGGCAGGTCCGTTCACCACCGCCTGCCCGGCCCTCGCGTTCGGATCTGGCCGGGCTCGCGTGTCCTGGCGCCGCACCTCGCCGCGTTGTGGTCGGTCATCGACGTCCCCTGGCCACCGCTGGGAGGTGCCCCCACCGCGTGGGCTCCTTCCTCCCCCCCCTGCGACGCACGCCGCCGGACCCCGCTCACCGATCCGGCCTGATCCACCCGATCCGAACGAAAGACCTTAGTTCGACTGCAGGACGGGCAGCGCGGGGGCGCCCGTCGGAAGCATGTGCTTGGCCGCCAGGACCGGTACCTCCCCGGCGCGCACCACCTGCGTGATCAGCACGGCGGGGGTGTCGGCCGGCCGGTCCAGCTGGGCCCCGCGCCGCTGTCCGAGCACGGTCGCGGTCACCCCTGAGTGGGCGGTCAGCGCCACGCCCCGCGAGGCCCCGGTGAGCACCGCCAGCATCGAGATCCGCTCGGCACCACCGGTCGCGCCGAGTGCCTGCGCGAACGCCGGGTGCACCCGCTCCAGTACGTCGTCGGGTGCGGCCCACTCCTGGCTGAGAGCGGCCGCCGTACCGTCGCCCGAGAGCAGCGACTCCCAGAACCTGAGCTCGGCCCGCGCCGGCGCCAGCAGATGCTGGGTGGTGAAGTCGGTCGGTTCCTCCACGGCGCGCAGCAGCGCCCGCACCCGCAGCGGCGCACCTGCCGAGAGCTGCTCCTCCAGCGGCTGGATGTGCTCGAACCCGCGCCGCGGCGGCCGGTCGTTCACGGTCCTGCCCACTCCCCGGCGCACGGTGAGCAGCCCGTCCTCCTGGAGCAGCAGCAAGGCTTCGCGCAGGGCGGGCCGGCTGACGCCGAGCTCGGCGGCGAGACGGGGCTCGGACGGAAGGGTGGAGCCGGGTGGATAGGTGCCCTCGTGGATGGCATCCGCGATCCGCTCGTACAGGACCACGACCGGCCTGCGCTGCGGTGCGTTCGCCGGCCCGCTGACTGCCACTGCGTCTCCCCGGCTCACTTGTCTGCTCACTCGTACGACTGCGGATTCATCATTCCGCCCACCGTAATTCACCGCCAGAAGCCCTTGAGGGTCTACGCCCGTAGATGTCACCCTGTCCTGGGTCAAACTTGTCTGACAAGATCGATCGGCGGCCGGCCGAGCCACCCGCGCACTTCTCGCGGACGTCCGAGCAGGGCGTTCCGCGGGCCGGGAGGTCTCACCCGTACGGCCCGCTCATGAACCTCATGGGGCCAGGATCCGTCCATCCTGGTCCCATGAGTCCCAAGAACACATCGAGGAGCGGCAGGCAGGCAGGTGGCACGGGCGGAGGTGGTCACGGAGGCTGGTTCACACCGGCCAGGATCACGTTCCTGGTGCTTCTGGCCCTCACGCTGATCTTCATCTTCCAGAACACCCGGAAGGTGAGAGTCAGGCTGCTGATCCCCGAGGTGGTCATGCCGCTCTATCTCGCACTGCTGGCCACGACGATCCTGGGAGCACTCTGCGGTGCGCTCTTCCTCCGGCGCCGCAACAGATGACGGCGGTCTAACCTGGCGGCATGCCCGCCGATCCCCTCCACGCCGGTCAGAGCCCGGCCTCCGGCTTTCTCGCCGAGGGCCCACGCGTAGGCATACGGCCCTTCCGCCCCGAAGACGCCGACGAGTTCACACGGCTCGCCCGCGAGAGCCGGCAGCTGCACCGGCCCTGGCTCTTCCCGCCCGAGACGGTCGCCGCGTACGGCATCTACACCCGCAGGCTCTTCGACGACCCGGCCAGAGCCGGATTCCTGATCTGCGGGCGCGAGGACGGCCGGATCGCCGGGTTCATCAACGTCAACAACATCGTCATGGGCGCCTTCCTCTGCGGCAGCCTCGGCTACGGCGCCTTCGTCCACGCCGCGGGGCGCGGCCTCATGAGCGAGGGGCTCCGTCTCGTCGTGCAGTACGCCTTCGGCCCGCTGGGACTGCACCGCCTCGAGGCCAACATCCAGCCCGGCAACGCCGCTTCCCTCGCGCTCGTCCGCCGCGTCGGCTTCCGGCTCGAGGGCTTCTCACCCGACTTCCTCTTCATCGACGGGGCATGGCGCGACCACGAGCGGTGGGCGGTGACCACCGAGATGGCGGCCGTCGACCGGTCGTAGGCCGACGCAGCGAGAGGGAGGACCGACCGCGGCCGGATCCACCCGCCCGGCGGGGACTCAATTGTGCGCAGGGCTCACGAAGTTGACGAGCCGAGTGCCCGATCCCTGCTCGGCGACCTGGCCCCACGGCCAGCGCAGGTTCTTGGACGCCGTGTTGTTGGGCGGGGTGACGACGGCGGTGACCGGCTCGATGGCACCCTCCTCGCCCGCACGCGCCGACTTGAACGTGAGAGTGAACCGCGCCGCTGTTCCGGGCTCGACCGTCACGGCCGAGTGGGCGACCGGCGCCTTGGCAAGGGTTTGCGTCCTGTCCCCCTGAACGAGCGTCACTTTGGGGAATCCGTCCAGCATGCACGTGACACGCGCGAGGTTCCGCAGAGCGACGAGGGCGGTCTTCTCGGTGCCGGGCGTCCCGCCCCCGGGCACGGCCGTCCCGCCGGAGGCCCAGGACAGCGCGAGGTCAGAGGCCAGGCACGGCGGTGGTGGTGGCGCTGCCTCCGCGGGCCCGGCCACCGCCACCGGAGCGGCCACGGCCACCGCGGCCACGATGCGGACGGCGTAGTTGCGGACGGCATGGCTGCGACCGCTGGGAAAGCGGCCGGTGTGGATGCCCTTACGGACGTGCTTCGGCCGTGACATGCGGTACTCCGTGATCGACGACTGCTGGTTCCGGACTTCCGATGCGCCTGTCATGAAAGGGCGCGGCTCCCGTTGAGGAAGCGCTGAGGCCCGCAATGCGGCTCGATGGGTCACGAGCGCGGACCAATTCACCGTAAACCCGCCATCAGTGTGATGCATCCGGGCACGGTGGCACGGCCACGGGCCACGGGCTGCCGGCGCCGGCACCGGCACCGCAAGCAGGGCCGGTCGACGGACTCGCGCCCGCGGACGCCTGGGCCCGCCCGCGGACTTGCGGCACCCAGGGAACGCGGACCGCGCCGGCTCGGCCGGAGGAGAAGGGCCGGGCCTCGCCACCGGCCGCGGGCTGACGGATCTCGGTGCCCCGAAGGCCCGCGGCCGTACCCGCGACGAGGACAGTCGCGGCCTTTACCGAAGCCTGACGCACAGAGCCCCTGGTCAGGGCGGCTTCCACCGTGTTCCATGGTCAACGGGCCGTCGGCGGCCGGCGAACCGTACCGGCGATTCCACGGGAACGACGCGAACGAGACGAGGTTTGCCTTGGCCACGACCGTGCGACGTGCCGTACTGACCCTGCCCGCCGCCCCTTTGGGGCCGGAGAATCCGCTCCCCGCACTGCACGCACTGGACGAGCTGCACGCACTCGACGAACGTGCCAGGGAGGACCTGCCGCGCGAAATGGTGCGTCAGATCGGGTACGAGCCGCTGCGCACGGTCCTGCCGACGAGACTGCGCGACGGATACGGGCGCGAGCGCGCCGAGACGGACCTCGACACGATCGTCATCGAGAACGACCGGCTACGGGTCACCGTGCTGCCCGGTCTCGGTGGCCGTGTCCACTCCCTGCGTCACAAGCCCACCGGCCGTGAACTCGTCCACCGCAACCCCGTCCTCCAGCCCGCCGGGTTCGCCCTCAACGGCGCCTGGTTCTCCGGCGGCATCGAGTGGAACATCGGCGCCACCGGCCACACGACCCTCTCCTGCGCGCCGCTGCACGCCGTCGTCGTCCCGGCTCCCGACGGCGGCGAAATGCTCAGGCTCTGGGAGTGGGAGCGGCTGCGCGACCTGCCGTTCCAGGTGGACCTCTGGCTGCCCGAAGGATCCGAGTTCCTCCATGTCGGCGTACGGATACGAAACCCCCATGAACGGCATGCGCCGGTCTACTGGTGGTCCAACATCGCCGTCGAGGAGAACTTCCGGCAGAGGATCCTCGTCCCGGCCGACGAGGCCTGGCACTTCGGCTACGAACGCACCCTGCGGAAGGTGCCCGTGCCGGAACACGAAGGCACGGACCGCACCTACCCGGAGCGGAGCGCGTACCCGGCCGACTACTTCTACGAGGTACCGCGGGACGCCCGTAAATGGATCGCCGCGCTCGACGTGTACGGCCGCGGGCTCGTCCAGACCTCCACGGACCGTCTGCAGGGCCGGAAGCTGTTCCTGTGGGGCTCGGGCCGTGGTGGACGACGCTGGCAGGAGTGGCTGACCGAGCCGGGCACGCCGGGGTACGCCGAGATCCAGGCCGGGCTCGCCCGCACGCAGCTGGAGCATGTGCGGCTGGAGGCGGGCGAGGACTTCAGCTGGCTGGAGGCGTACGGTCCGCTCGACGCCGACCCGGCGCTGGTGCACGGCGACGACTGGGCCGCGGCGCGCGCCGAGGCGGCGGACCGCCTGGAGGCCGCTCTGCCGCGCGCGGACGTCGACGCCGCCTACCGGGCATGGCTGCGCTGCGCCGACACCGAACCCGGTGAGGTGCTGGCGACCGGATCGGGCTGGGGTGCGCTCGAGGTGCTGCGCGCGGGCCACAAGCTGCCGGGCACCCCTTTCGAGGAGTCCACGCTCGGCGAGGAGCAGGCGCCCTGGCTGGAGCTGCTGCGCACCGGCGTGCTGCCCGCGCCGCGCCGCGTCACTCCCCCCGGGCCCACACTCGTCGCCCCGCACTGGCGCGACATGCTGGAGACCGCGCCGGCCGATCCGCACACCGAGTACCACCTCGGCGTCGCCCAATGGCACGCCGGCGACTTCGCCCAGGCCGTGCGGAGCTGGGAACGCGGTCTCCGACTGGCGCCCTCTCGCTGGCCGTTGCTCCGCTGCCTCGCTCTCGCCGATCGCGCGGGCGGGCATCCCCGGCGCGCCGCAGAGCGGTACGAGGAGGCCTTCGACGACCTGTGCGCGGAGCGCCGCGACGACGGTGAGGCGTGGACGGCCGCGACGGCGGCGCTGGCCCGCGAAACGATCGAGACCCTGCTCGCCGTCGGGCGCACAGCGGCAGCCCGGGCCGTTCAGGACCGCCTCTGGCCGTCCCTGCGCGGCCGTGGCCGCTTCCGGCTGCTCGAGGCCCGGCTCCTCGTCGCCGAGGGGGACCGCGCCGCCGCACGGGCCGTCTTCGACGACGGCTTCGACGTGGCGGACCTACGCGAAGGGGCGGAGATCCTCGGCGAGTTGTGGTCGCGGCTCACCGACGACCCGCTGCCCGGCCGGTACGACTTCAGGATGCGCCCGCCGGGGCGGGACCGGTCGTAGACGCTCTCGCGCGGACGACGGCTTGGTCGCCTCGTGGTCCGAACAGGTGCAGGATCTCCACGGGTCTCGTGTTCGCCGGACCGAACCAGTGCGGTTCTCTGGTGTCGAACTCGGCCACTTCGCCGGGGCGGAGTGTGAATTCGCGTTCTCCGAGGATGAGGCGCAGCTCGCCCGCGAGGACGTAGAGCCACTCGTAGCCCTCGTGGGTCACCAGTTTCGTCTCGCGGGGAGCCAGCACCTGCTTGAACACCTGTACCCGGCCCGGGTACTGCGTCAGGGGCACGAGGACGCTGCCGTGGTCTTTGCGCAAGGGCGTGAGATGCACCCGAGGGTCACCGCTGGCCGGCGCGGCCACCAGTTGGTCGAGTGCGACGCGGTGCGCACGCGCGAGCGGGATGAGCAGGTCGAGGGTCGGGTGCCGTTTGCCTGATTCAAGACGGGACAGCGTGCTCACCGAGATCCCGGTCGTAGCCGCAAGCGCCTCCAGCGTGAGTCCACGGTCCCGGCGCAGCGTGCGCAACCGGGGCCCGATGCCGTCGAGTATCTGCTCCAGTTCCGCGTCCACGGAGTCCAGTTTGCAGTATCCGCAAATTTGTTGGGCGCCGGTCGTCCTCGGAGCCGAGCATTGCCGGGCAGATGCTCCCGTACGTGAGAGGTGGCCGTGACCGCGACGACATCCCCAGGTCAGCCCGTTATGAGCGCGCGCAGGCGCTGGACGGTGCTGGCCGTCTGCTGCCTGAGCATGTTCCTGGTGGGCCTGGACACCACCATCGTCAACGTGGGTCTGCCCGCGATCGGGCGCGACCTGGATGTCGGGACCCGCAGTCTCGAATGGACCGTGGACGCGTACACCCTCGTCCTGGCCGGCCTGCTGATCTCCTCCGGTGCGCTGGCGGATCGGTTCGGACGCCGACGGGTGTTCCGCTGCGGGCTGGTCGTGTTCGGTGCGGCCTCGCTGGTCTGCGCGGTCGCACCTTCGGTGGGCGCGCTCATCGCGGCCCGCGCCGTCCAGGGAATCGGCGCCTCCATGCTCAGTCCCGTGGCTCTCGCGATCGTGGTGAACGCGATGCCCGATCCGAGGGAACGGGCACAGGCGATCGGTGTCTGGGCGTCGGTCTTCGGGCTCAGCATGGCCGCTGGTCCTGTCGCGGGCGGCGCTCTCATCGCGGGCTTCGGTTGGCGGTCGCTGTTCTGGATCAATGCGCCGGTCGTCGTGGCAGCCCTTGTACTCAGCGCGGTGTTCGTGCCGGAGTCCCGGGCACAGCGCGCGCGGCGCCTCGACATCCCGGGCCAGGTCCTGCTGGCCGTGGTCATCGGCGTCCTGGTCGGTGTCCTCATCGAAGGGCCGCGGATCGGTTGGACCTCGCTCGCGGCGCTGGCCGCGTACGCGGCGGCTGCCGTGGCGGCGGTCGGCTTCGTGCGGGTCGAGTCCCGCCGGCGCGAGCCGCTGATGGACCTGCGACTCTTCCGGCGCCCGGTCTTCAGCAGTGCGGTCCTGGGCGCCGTGGCGGTCTTCGCCGCCCTGAACGTGACGCTGCTGCTCAACACCCTCTACCTGCAACAGGCCCGGGGATGGACGCCACTGGCCGCCGGGGCGGCGACCTTGCCCATGGCTGTTGGAGCGACCGTCTGCGCGCCCTTGTCGGGCCATCTGGTCGCTCGTGTCGGACCGGGGCTGCCGCTCGTCCAGGCCGGCGGCTTCATCACGGTGGGCGGACTCTGTCTGGTCGGGCTCGACCAGCACACGAGCGTGCTGTTGCTCCTGCTGGCCTACTTGCTCATCGGCATCGGGTTCGGCTTCGCCAACGCCCCGATCACCAACACCGCGGTGAGCGGACTGCCTCCCGCCCGTGCCGGCGTGGCCGGAGCGATCACGTCCACCGCACGGCAGTTCGGCTCCGCGCTCGGCATCGCCATTGCCGGCGGCCTGGTCGCGGGCGCCGGCCCTACGGGGCTCGCACGCGCTTCCCGTCCGGGCTGGATCCTGGTCGCCATGTGCGGACTGTCCCTGTTCCTCGTGGCTCACGCATCACGGCCGAAGACCGTCCTGCCTTCTTGAGCAGGTTGATCAAGGCCACTTGCAGGGTCTGGAGGCCCAGACGGGCGGCGGCGAGCGTCGTCAGCGCATGCGGCGGAGGAAGGCATCGACAAGTCGGTCGGTGAAGTCCTCTCCGATCGGCTCGTTCGTCACCAGGACGCGGTAGTAGAGGGGTCCCACGAGTTGGTCGGTCTCGGCCGCCACGTCGAGGTCGGTGGGAAGCTGGCCCCGTCGTGCGGCGCGTTCCAGTGGCAGGCGGTCGCGGCGGCGCTGCTCGTCGAGGTACCTGGCCCGGAAGTCGTCGGCGAACACCGGATCGTGCTGCGTCTGTGCGATCAGGGCCTTGAAGACGGCTCCGGGGTGGGACCGGCTGAGGAAATGGCCCAGTTGACGCAGGTAGGCGCGTAGATCGAGGGCGATGTCGCCGTGGTCGGGCACGGTCAGCTCCTCGGCCAGGTCCTGCAGGAAGGCGTCCACCAGGACGTCGGTCTTGGTGCTCCACCAGCGGTAGACGGTCTGTTTGGCGACACCGGCTCTCGCCGCGATGCCCTCCATCGTGACGCCCGCGAAGCCCTTCTCGGCGAGCAGGTCGTCGGTCGCCTCCAGGACCGCCTGCCGGGCCTGCTCGGTCCCTTGACGGCCATGCCTGCGTCGGACCGCGGACCACCGCGCCGTCCACTCCCCGGCCGGCGAGGGCGCGGTCGGTCGTCGACGGCGTGAGCGTCCCATGGCGCATGCCGTGCCCCTGAAACGGCGACTCCAGCGAGGCCCGCTGCTCCTGGCGGTCCGATCCGTCCCTGCATTCCAGGAGCCGGTCCCGGTCCGGATGATCGTGCCGTTGAAGGTGAGGCAGTAGTCAGACGACGGCCTTCCGGTCGACGTACTCGAAGACCGACCCGTCCGGGTGCACGGCGATGAGATTGCGCCCCACCGGCGTGGGCACCGGGCCCGCGAGGACCTTGGCGCCGACCTCTGTGAGCGTGACATGGGCCGCGTCCACGTCGTCGACCGCGATGGTCGCCGTGACCTTCCTGAGTACGTCCAGCTCCGGCTCCGGGCCGCTCATCAGCAGGAAGCAGCTCACCGCCGCCACCGACACGCCGCCGCGCTCGAAGCGCAGCGCGGCGGTGCCGGTGAGTCGTTCGTAGAAGGTGGTCGCGCCCTCGAGGTCGTCGACGCAGATTCGCAGCGTGGTTCCGAGGATCTCCATACGGGCGAGGGTAGTTGGCGATGCCGCACCACGAGATCGGTTCGTGCCCCGCTGCCGCCTGGCTGCTAGACCCGGCAGAGCAGTTCGCCGTGCGGCACCGTGAACGAGGCGTCGTCCTGGCGGCCCCACTCCCGCCAGGCGTCGGCGATGCGCGCCAGTTCCTCGCCGCTCGCGTGCCCGCCGTCGACGGCCAGTCGCGCGTACGAGGAAACCGTCGTCCGGTCCGCCCACAGACCGCTCCACCAGGCGCGTTCCTCCGGCGTGGTGAAGCACCAGGCCGAGGCGGTCGCCGTGATGTCGGTGAAGCCCGCGGCGCGCGCCCAGGAGTACAGCCTGCGGCCGGCGTCGGGTTCACCGCCGGCCGCCCTGGCCACCCGGCGGTACAGCTCCTGCCACTCCTCCAGGGCCGGCACTTCCGGGTACCAGGTGAAGGCTCCGTAGTCGCTGTCGCGGACGGCGACGAAACCGCCGGCGCGGCAGACCCGGCGCATCTCGCGCAGTGCCTGCACCGGCTCTCCGACGTGCTGTAGCACCTGATGGGCATGGACGACGTCGAAGGAGCCGTCGGCGAAGTCCAGTTGGTGGACATCGGCGACCGCGAAGCGGACGTTGTCCCGGCCGCGCCCCGCCGTCACGGCGCGGGCCTCTCCGAGGACGTCCTCGGCGGTGTCCACCGCCGTGACCGCACCGGGCGCCACCAGCGCGGCCAGATCGGCCGTGATCGTGCCGGGCCCGCAGCCGACGTCCAGTACGTCCATGCCCGGCCGCAGTTGGGGAAGGAGATACGCCGCGGAGTTGGCGGCGGTCCGTCGGCGGTGCGAGCGCAGCACGGACTCGTGGTGCCCGTGGGTGTAGACGGCGGATTCCTTCGACATGGCTGTCTTCCCTCTCCCTCGCGTGACGCGGTATGCCCACGGTACGCCGCCATATCGAATGACGAGACCCACGTCTTGCTATGTGGAACTGCTGGGGAGCCCCACCACGACCGGCGGAACGGTGCCGGCACGATGGGCGCCATCCGTCGAAGGCCGGTACACGACGAGTCCCTCGGGTGCCTTGTCGAGGAGCAACTCCCCTTCCGTTCCGGCTACTTCTCCGTCGTAGGCGACCGGTGTGCCCGGTGCCAGACCCGAGATCCGCAGCCGCCTGAGCCGTACCGCCGCATGGAAGGGGGAGCGGCTGAGCGGACCGGCGAGCGCCGCCGCCAGCAGCCGGAACCCCGGACCACGGCCGCCGTGCACCACCCGCACATCCAGCAGGCCGTCCGCCAGATCGCGCCGGTGACCGGGCGCCGGGCCGAGACGCTGGTACATGCCGTTGCCCGCGAACAGCAGCCACAGGGGACGCCTGCTCCCCTCGAGCTCGGCCTCCAGCGGATGGTCGCCCCGCAGCGTCCGCAGCGCCGCCAGGATCCCGGCGGGCCAACCGCCGATGCGTGGTGACCAGCGCTCCCGCACCCGCACCAGCTCCGGATACACACCCAGGCTGAAGTTGTTCAGGAAGTACCCCTCACCCTTGCCGTCGGGGCCGGGGGTGAACCGGCCCACGTCGACCCTGACGGCGTCCCCCGTGGTCACTGCGCGGCAGGTGTCGTAGACCGTCTCGATACCCAGGTCGTAGGCGAAGTGGTTCAGCGTGCCGCCCGGGAACACCGCGAGTGGCAGTCCGTGCCGGACCGCCACGCCGCCGGCACGGTTGACCGTGCCGTCGCCGCCGAGCACGCCGAGCGCCCGGCAGTCGCGGGCGGCCTCCTCCAGCGCGGCTTCTAGCTCGTCGGGTGCGCACTCCACCACCCGGGCGCCCGGCAGGGTGTCCCGTACGAGCTGGGCGTCGGGTGACGAACCTGCCGAGCGGTTGACCACGACCGCCAGTCCCTCACCGGCCTTCAGCGCGGGCGCCTCGATGTGCGGCCGGCCGGGCGCGGGCAGCTGTCCGCGCGTGGGAACCAGCCCGCGCACCGCGTACGCCGCGCCCACCCCGAGCGCCGCGCCCACCAGTACATCGCTCGGGTAGTGCGCGCCCGTGTACACGCGGGACACCGCGACCGCCGCCGCCACCGGCGCGACCACCGCGCCCCAGGCCTTCGACTCCATCGCCACTCCGGCCGCGAACGCGGCGGCGGAAGCCGAATGCCCGGACGGGAAGGAGGTGGTGATCGGCTGGCGCTTCAGCTGCCGGATGAGCGGTACGGCGTCGAGTATCGGACGGGCCCGGCGCACCGAGCGCTTGGCCACGGTGTTGATCGTCGCGGACGCGAGCGCCAGCGACACCACGCCGCGCACGGCGGCCCGCCGCGCGCCCGAACCGGAACCGCCAAGCGCTATCGCGGCAGCCGTGCCGAACCAGAGCACGCCGTGATCGGCGCTCCGGCTGAGACGCGGAAGAAGGGGCTCGGCACCGGGCCAGTGGCGGGTGGCGACTTCTTGAAAGGCGCGCCGGTCCCAGCGGGAGAGCACCTCCATCAGGCCCCGCGCGGCCGGCCGGGAGCCCGGCTGACGGCGTGACAGGAGATGCGGGGCGGCACGCGGCACGGCGTGCTCGACCGCGCGCTCGATGGCTTGCTTGACGGAGTGGGGGGCGGATTCACGGGCGAAGGCCGACATGGAACGCGGGTACCCCGCAGACCGGGGGCCCAAGCGGGCCACCTGCGAAGTTCGCCGGTGCGCCGCGCGGCACCGCGGGCGCCTGCCCGTTTCCCGGACTCCGACGGAGCATTCGCGCGGGCCCCCGGGCGGGAGCACAGTGGACCCCATGGACAACCGCCTTCTGGCCCGGCATGCAGAGGCGCTCGCCCTCTTCACCGACCGGGTGCACGCCGTGCGGCCCGGGCAGTGGGACGCCCCGACTCCCTGTGCCGAGTGGTCCGTCCGGGATCTGGTCAGCCATCTGACCGTCGAACAGCTCTGGGTACCACCTCTGGTGAGGGAGGGCCGCGGCATCGACGAGGTCGGCGACGCCTTCGACGGCGACGTACTCGGCGAGCACCCCGCGGTCAGCTGGGACCGCGCCGCGTCCGCCGCGAAGGCCGCATTCAACGAGCCGGGCGCGCTGGAGCGCACGGTACGGCTGTCGTACGGCAGGAGCACCGGCGCCGCCTACTGTGCGCAGATGGCCGCCGACGCGACGGTGCACGCATGGGACCTGTCCCGCGGCATCGGCGCGGACGAGGACCTTCCCGACGCGCTCGTGGACTTCACCGCACGCGAGGTGGCGCCGTACGCCGCGGGCCTCGCGAAGAGCGGGCTGTTCGCTCCCGCCGTGGAGCCCCCGCCGGGGGCGGACGCGCGCACGGAGCTGCTGTGTCTGCTCGGACGCCGGCCCTGGTCACGGGAATGGGCTGACCGGAGCGGCGGGGCGGGCCGAACCTCCGTATAAAGGGCACGTGGGCCGGGCAGGGTTCCCGGGCGCGAGCACGGGAGGTGGGCACATGCAGCGGACGGATCCGGAAGGCCACGGTCCGGTCCGTTACGGGCCGCCCGCACCGGAGTCGGGCCTGCCCGTGCTGCCCGAGCTCGCGGACGTCCTCGCGGCCGCGGCCGGGCGCACCTCGACCTCGGAGCCGCCCGGCGGGGGCCCCGTCCTGCGGGAGGCGGCCACCGGCTACTGGTGGCGACGGGGCCTGCGCAGCCGGCCCGAACACGTCGCGGCCGCGCCCGGCGCGCAGCCGCTGCTGCTCGCCCTGCTGACCGCCCACGGCGGCGACGTGCTGATGCCGCGGCCGTGCTCCGCCTGGTGGACTCCCCAGGTCCGGCTTCTGGGGCGGCCCGCCTACCATGTGCCGACGCCCGCGGAGTGCGGGGGCGTGCCCGACCCGTACGCCCTGCTCGAGACGGCGCGCAGGGTGCGGGCCGAGGGCGGCACGCCGCACCTCCTGCTGCTTTCCGTCGCCGACGACCCGACGGCCACGGTCGCCCCGCCGGAACTGGTGCGCGAGGCGTGCGAGGCCGCGGTCGACGAGGGCATGCACATCATCAGCGACGAGACCTGGCGGGACACGCTGCACCAGCCGCACGACCGGGTGCTGCTCAGCCCGGCCGAGATGTGCCCCGACGACGTGACCGTGATCAGCGATCTGTCGGGTGCGCTCGCCCCCGCCGCGTGGCCTGCGGCGATCGCCCGCTTCCCCGCCACCGAGCACGCGGCGGTCCGCCGGGCCAGGGTCCTCGACATCCTCACCGCGCTGGGCGCGTTCGTCGCCGGCCCGGTGTCCGCCGCGGCCGCGCACGCCCTCGGAGAACCCGCCCCCGTCACGGCACGGGCCGCACGTGCGGCCGCGCTGCACGCCCAGGTCGCGGCGGCGGCCCATCGCGCGGTCCTCACCGCCGGGGCCCTCGCCCGTCCGCCGCAGGCCGGCCGCCACCTGTACGCCGACCTCGGCCCGCTGCGCGCCCGCCTCGCCGCGCGCGGCGTCAACGACTCCATGGAACTCGAGGACTATCTCAGCGCCCGCCTCGGCACGCTGACCCCGGGCGGACACCGCTTCGGCGACGAACTCGGCGCCCTGCGCGTCCGCCTGGGCACGGGCCCTCTGCTCGGCTCGACGCCGGAGGAGCGCCTGGAAGCACTGGCCTCCGACCGGCCACTGGAATTGCCCCATGTGGCCCAGTCGTTGGCTCTTCTCGGATCGGCCTTCGACGAACTCCGCTGACCCACCCGCGAACCGCGAGCCCCACCCGCGCCGAACGGAGCCGCAGATGACGGACCACCCGGAGCCCCCGCCCTCGCCGCACCCCAGCCACAACAGCCACGACAGCCACAACACCCACGACAGCCGGCCGGGCCGCGCACGCCCGGACTCCCTCCCCGGCCGAACGGCCCCGACGGGCGTCGCACACGGCCCCGCGTCCTCCGCGCATCTGGAGCATGCGACGAGTGGCGGGGTCACGACCGGGCATGCCGCCCAGTCCGCACCGCCCCCGGAGCCCACCGCATCCGCACCGCGGAACGGCGCCGTCCCCCGGACCGTGCCGCCCGGGCCGTCCGCCGGATCCCCGTCCGCCGGATCCCCGTCCCGGTCCGGTCCCGCCGGACACACGGCTCCCGGCGGTACCGCGCCCCCGGCGAAACTCCGCCCCCTCGGCCTCACCCGCCGTTGGCCCCGCTCCTTCGCCGACCGCCTCACCGCCCCGCTGCCCGGGGTGCGGGCCATGGCCAGGCTGGCACGGGAAGGGGCGCTGCGGCCGGCCGCCGCAGGTCTTGCGGACATTCCGCAGCTGCCGTTCGCACCCGGGCCGCTGCCCCGGGCCGAGCCGGGCACCGTCGCCGTGACCTGGGCCGGGCATGCCAGTTGGGTGGTCGGGATCGGGGGACTGACGGTGCTCACCGATCCCGTGTGGTCGCGCAGGATCCTCGGCACCCCGGCGCGCCTCACCCCCGTCGGGGTCCGCTGGGAGGATCTGCCGCGCGTCGACGCCGTGGTCATCAGCCACAACCACTACGACCATCTCGACGCACCCACCCTCGCCCGGCTTCCCAGGCGCACGCCGGTGTTCGTCCCGGCAGGGCTCGGCCGCTGGTTCCGGCGGCGCCGGTTCACCCGGGTCACCGAGCTCGACTGGTGGGAGGCGGCCGAACTGCCCGCGCCGGACGGGGGAGCGGTGCGGTTCGACTTCGTACCGGCCCATCACTGGTCGAAGCGCACCCTCACCGACACCTGCCGCTCGCTCTGGGGCGGCTGGGTCCTCAGCGACCGGCAGGGCCGCCAGGTCTACTTCGCGGGCGACACCGGATACGGCCACTGGTTCAAGGAGATCGGCCGCCGCCACCAGGACATCGATCTGGCGCTGCTGCCGATCGGGGCGTACGCACCGCGCTGGTGGCTCAGTACCGTGCACACCGACCCGGAGGAGGCCGTTCAGGCCTTCGCCGACCTCGGTGCCCGGAACATGGCGCCCATGCACTGGGCGACGTTCGTGCTCTCCGCCGAGCCCGTGCTGGAGCCGTTCACCCGGTTGCTGACCGCATGGGAGCACACCGGCCTTCCACGCGAGCGGCTCTGGGACCTGCCGGTCGGCGGCTCCCGACTGCTGGCCGCGGACTGAGCGCGCGGCGCGACGTCCGCCCGCTCGCTCAGGACGTCCATGGGACGAACCGGGCCGCCGCGCTCACGTCCGCCCGCCGTCGGACGGGCCCGGCCCCGGCCGCCGCAGCCGGTGCCACAGCGTGGGCGCGGCGCTGATCGCCACCGTCAGTCCCACCGCGGCCAGCACCCCTTCCCACGGCTCGGAGAACAGCGAGCCCCCGAGAATCCCGATGAGGCCGTACGTCGCCGCCCATGCCAGGCAGGCCGGCACATCGCCCCGCGCGAACCGCCGCAGCGGCACCCTGGCCAGCAGACACGCCAGCATCACCGGGATGCGCCCGGCGGGCACCAGCCGTGACAGCACCAGAACGGTCACCCCCCGTTCTTCGAGATTGCGCTGCGCCTGCGCCAGACGCTCCGGCGCCGCCCGCTGCCGCAACCTCTCCAGCCATCTCGAACCGTTCTTCGATCCGACCCCGCGCCGCCCGAGCCAGTACAGCGCGATGTCCCCGGTGAACGCCGCGAGCGCCGCCACGACGAACACGAACAACAGCGCGAACGGCAGCGCCTGATGGAACGCCACCACCGCCGCCGAGCTGACGATCGCCCCCGTGGGAATCACCGGGACCAGCGCACCCAGTGCCACCAGCAGAAACAGCGACGGATAGCCGACGGCCTGCTGCGTCGGCTCAGGAGCCAGCTGCCCCACCACGTCCTGGATCGTCACCGGGCGACCTCCGGCCGGACGCTCTCGCCGTGCCCCAGCCGGTGCACCGCCACTTCCGGCGCCAGGCGCGCCGCCTTCCGTACGAATTCGTCCCCGGGTGAGTGGAACTCATGCGGCCGGATCGCATCCATTCCGATCGGCCAGTACGTGCCGTAGTGCACGGGCACGGCCGAGCGCGGCACCAGCGCCGCGAGCGCCCGCGCCGCCCGCTCCGGGTTCAGATGCCCGTGCCCCAGGAACGGTCCCCAGCCACCGACCGGCAGCAGCGCCACATCGACGGGGCCGACCGCATCGGCCATGCCGTCGAACAGGCCGGTGTCCCCGGCGAAGTAGGTCCGCGCCTCACCCTGAATCACATAACCCAGCGCGGGGGAGCGATGGGGACCGACCGGCAGCCGGCGCCCGTCGTGCGCCGCCGGTACGGCTCGTACACGCAGATCCTCGACCACCACCTCGTCGCCCGGCGCCACCTCGACGATCCGCAGCCCGTTCTGCAGTCTTCTCAGTCCCGGCACGGCCCGCGGGGCCCCGTGCGGCACGATCAGGCGGGTACCGGGCGCGAGCCGGGCGAGCGACGCCAGATGCAGATGGTCGGAGTGCAGATGGGAGATCAGGACGGCCTCTGCGACCGTGGCCTCGGGCGGCGGCAGTTCACCGCGCCGGCGGCGCAGATGGGCGAGCCGGCCCACGAACAGCGGGTCGGTCAGCACCCGGACGCCGGAGTCCTCGACCGTGCAGGTGGCGTGACCCCACCAGGTGACCTCCACCGGCACGCACCGCCTCCTCGCTCCCGGCGACCGTCTCCCGGCGACCGTCTCCCGACTGGTCTCCCGGCAGGTCTCGCGACAGGTCTGCAGACCTGTCTCCGTACGAGCGTAGGTGCTCGCGACCCCCGGCGGTCCTCCGTCAGCCCCTCGAATGCGCCTCCCTCACGCGGTCGTGCCCGGAGTAGGGTCGTCGCCGACAGCCGACGCAGCGGGCACGGCGCAGGGGGACGGTCCATGGACGACGCACCGGACGACGTACGAGTGGCGTCGATCGCCAGCCTGACCCCGCTGGAGGAACTGGACAGCGACCCGTTCCTCGTCGACACCCGCAGCCAGCACGCCATGTGCGCCCGCTGGGCCGCCGACAAGGGCTACGTCGTCACCCGCGAGCTGCTGTTCTACGGGCTGCGCCCCGACCACGGTGTGCTGTGGGCGGATGTCGAGGCCGGTCTGGTCGACCTGTTCGTCGCCCCCAGCGAACGGGTCCTCGCCCGTGCCGTCACATCAGTGCCGGACTTCTCGGCCGAGTGCGAACGCCGTGGTGTACGCCTGGAGACAGCCGGCCTCGACGAGCCCGTGTACGACGCGGCGAAGAAGGCGAGTGTGCACCGGCGGCTGTCGATGCCGACTGCGGGGTACGACGGCTGCTGAGGGCGCAGGCGCCGCACTCAGGCGTGTGAACCGTCCGGTCAGGACCTCGGACCGGCGTCCCCCGAGCCCCCGGGCGCACCCCGAGCCCCCGGGCGCATGCCACGGGGACCCTGGGCCCTCGCCGGCTTGTGCCACGCTGGACCCCAGGCACGGCGAGAGGCAGTGACGACGCGTGGGCGAACGGCGCGTGGGCGTACGGAGATGGCGGACCGCGGGCGGCGCCCTGCTGCGGGTGCTCGTGGTGTGGAGCGTGTCCACACTGACGATGCTCGCGCTCGCCGGGATCCTCCCGGACTTCGAGCTCCAGTCGCCCGGCGGTGACAGCGCCACGAGAACGGCTATCACCGCGGCCCTGGGCGCGGGGGCGTTCGGTCTGCTGAGCGCACTGGTCTGGCCCCTGGTCGTGCGCGCGCTGCTGCTGGTCCCCGCCCTGGTGCTCGGGCTCCTGGTGTTCTTCCTCAACGGCTCACTGCTGCTGATCGCCCTCTGGCTGATACCCGACGGGCGCGGCGCCGCCGACCCGGAGACGGCGGTCGTGGTCGCCGCGGTCATGTCCGCCGTCGCCTCCGCCACCTCCACCGCCCTCGCCGTCCGTGACGACAACGCGTACCGGCGCCGGCTCTCCCGCCTCGCCGACCGCCGGCGTCGCCGCCGCGGCGAGCGGATCGCGGGCAGCGCCCCGCCGGGCACGGTGTTCCTGCAGCTCGACGGCGTCGGGCACGCCGTGCTGCTGCGGGCCGTGGAGGACGGACTGATGCCGACCGTGGCGCGCTGGACCGAGGAGTCCCACCGGCTGATCCGCTGGCGCACGGACTGGTCCAGCCAGACCGGCGCCAGTCAGCTCGGCATCCTCCACGGCTCGAACCACGACGTCCCCGGGTTCCGCTGGTACGAGAAGGACACCGGCCGGATCATGGTCAGCAACCGGCCGGCGAGCGCCGCCGAACTGCAGCGCCGCGCCGTGGCCCGCACGCGTGACGCCGGGCTGCTGGGCCCGGACGGTGCCAGCCGCGGCAATCTGTTCAGCGGCGGCGCCGACCAGCTGGCACTGGTGCTCTCCGTCGCAGCCCGCCGAGGACGGGCGAACCGCTCCCGGGCCGGCTACTTCGCGTACTTCTCCGATCCCGCCAATGCCGTCCGCACCGCCCTGTCCTTCGTCGCGGAGGTCGCCCGCGAGATCGGCCAGTCGGTCCGTTCCCGGCTGCGCGGAGACGAGCCGCGCGTCGGCCGCGGCGGGCTCTATCCCTTCATCCGGGCATTCGCCACCGTGGTCGAAAGGGACGTCGTCGTGGCTGCGGTCATCGGGGACATGCTGGCCGGACGCACCGCGGTGTACGCGGATCTGGTCGCCTACGACGAGGTCGCCCACCACTCGGGCCCGCACAGCCGCGACGCGGCGCACGTGCTGGAGCGGATCGACCGTGCCGTCGCGCTGATCGCCAAGGTCGCCGAGCACGCGCCCCGCACCTACCGGATCGTGCTCCTCTCCGACCACGGCCAGAGCCCCGGCGAGACCTTCGAAGGGGCATACGGGCTGACGCTGAAGGACCTTGTACGGGCCGGCTGCGGACTGCCCGTTCCGCGCCGCGCCGGGCGCACCAGAAGCGGCGCGGAGGCCCGCGATGCCGTCAGGGACGCGCTGCGCAGCGCGCTGCACCGGCCGGTCGGTGACGACGACCCCGACGAGCTGCCGACGGGCGGCTCGGACCCGGTGGTCCTCGCTTCCGGGAATCTGGGCCTCGTCTCGTTCCCCGGTGTGCCGGGGCGGCTCAGCCGGGAGCAGATCGACCGCCGCCACCCCGCCCTGCTGCGCACCCTCGCCAACCATCCGGGCATCGGCTTCCTGCTGGTGCGCAGCGAGCGGCACGGCTCCGTGGTCCTCGGCAGGGACGGAGCGGAGCTTCCCCTGGGCACGCTCGACGGGTCCGGGCCGCTGGCCGTCTTCGGGCCGGGAGCGGCCGATGTCGTCCGGCGCACCGACTCGTTCCCGCATGTCGCGGACATCATGGTCAACTCGATGTACGACCCCGGGAGCGGCCGGGTGCACGCGTTCGAGGAACAGATCGGGTCGCACGGCGGCCTCGGCGGCGAACAGTCCTACCCGTTCCTGCTGTTTCCGCGCGCGTTCTCCGAGCCCGTCGTCGACGACGAGGAACTCGCGGGCGCGGAGCGGGTGCACGAGGTACTGCGGCGCTGGCTCGTCGAGTCCCTGGGGGACGCGCACGCCCCGCAGGTGCCGCTCGGCGGGACGGAGAATCCGCGGCCACCGGACGGGACAGGAGAAGCATTTCCGGTGGCGGGGGGTACCGGGCAGGAGTAATCAGACTGATTTGGTGCAGCGTGCATCTGTGTCCGATCATGGCCGGGTTTGCACGATGAAAGGCGCACCACCCGATGACCACCACCGTTCCCCAGCACGATTCATCCACGACGGCCATTGCCGGGGAGCAGAGCAAAGAGCAGAGCAAACACGCCAGGAGCTTCGGACTGCCCGTCGCCACCGCCCTGGTCATGGGCAACATCATCGGCGGCGGGATCTTCCTGCTGCCCGCCTCTGTCGCCCCCTTCGGGACCATCAGCCTCCTCGCCTTCGCCGTCCTGACCGTGGGCGCCGTCGCGCTCGCCCTCGTCTTCGGACGGCTGGCCGAGCGCCACCCGCGCACCGGCGGCCCGTACGTCTACGCACGTGAGGCCTTCGGCGACTTCGCCGGCTTCCTCGCGGCCTGGTCGTACTGGATCACCGCCTGGGTGTCGAACGCCGCGCTCGCCGTCGCGGCCGTCGGCTACCTCGACGTCCTCGTACCGCTGCACGACTCGAAGCCGGCGACGATCGGGGCCGCTCTGCTCCTGCAGTGGCTGCCCGCGCTCGCGAACCTGGCCGGCACGCGGTACGTCGGTGCCGTCCAGCTCGTCGCGACCGTCATGAAGTTCGTCCCCCTGTTGCTGGTCGCCGTGGGCGGACTCCTCTGCTTCGACGCGGACAACCTCGGGCCCTTCGAGGCGAGCGGCTCCGGCCCGGTCGGCGCGGTCTCCGCGTCCGCCGCGATCCTGCTCTTCAGCTATCTGGGCGTGGAGTCCGCAGCCGTCAGCGCGGGCGAGGTCCGGGACCCGCGGCGCAACGTCGGCCGCGCCACGATCCTCGGCACCGCCGGGGCCGCGGTGGTCTATCTGCTCGGCACGCTCGCGGTCTTCGGCACTGTGGCGCACGACAGGCTCACCGAGTCCACCGCGCCGTTCTCCGACGCGGTCAACGCGATGTTCGGCGGGACCTGGGGCGGTACGGCAGTGGCCTGCATGGCGCTCGTCTCGATGGTCGGCGCGCTGAACGGCTGGACGCTGCTGAGCGCGCAGACGCCGTACGCGGCGGCCCTGGACGGGCTGTTCCCGGCGGCCTTCGCACGCAAGCGGCGCGGGGTCCCCACGGTGGGCGTGCTCGTGACCGTCGTCCTCGCCTCGCTGCTGACGGTCTACAACTACACCGTCGGTCCCGACGGGGTCTTCGAGGTCCTGGTCCTGGTCACGACGTTCACGGCGACCGTGCCGTATCTGCTCTCCACAGCCGCGCAGATCCACTACCTGGCGTCGGGCCGCTCGCACCTCGTCAGCCGCCCCCGGCTGCTGCGCGACGGGGTGCTCGCGACGGTCGCCGCCGCCTTCTCGATCTGGCTGGTCGCCGGATCGGGCTACGCGGCCGTCTACCAGGGTGTGCTGTTCCTGTTCGCCGGTGTGCTGGTGTACGCGTGGATGTCCGCGCGGAACCGGCCCACGACCGACACGGCTGTCACGGCCACGAGCGGTGATGTGGAGCCCGCGCGCGAGGCGCATCCGGCGTAACCGGTGTAGGCCACAGGAGCGGTTCCCGGCCCGGGGCGTTCGGGCCGGGGCGGTGGGCGGGCACATGTGGCAGGTGCAGGAGGTTGTGCCTCGTGAACCGTTCCGCACACGCACACCGTGCAGGCGTCCGTGCCGCGCTCGTCGTGCTGATGGCGCTGGTCGCCGTATTCAGTACGCCGACGGGCGCCGCCGCCGTGTCACCGCCGGGCGCGGAGCCCTCGCCGGCCTCCGCGCCCGCGGATCCGCCCGGCGAGGCCCAGCAGGACGTCTGCGAAACCGAACAGCCCCCGCCCGGCCGGGCGGAGCGGCGGCATGCGCGGACCTGCGTGCGGCCCGCGGCGGACGGTGCGGACGCCGGCACGCCGTGCACGTGTCTTCGGCAGACCGCGGTGCCCATGGCGCCGCTCCGCCCGCGCCCCTCCAGCAGGTCCGTGGTCCTGCGCTGCTGAGGAGTCCCGCGGGACACGGCACGGCACCTGGCCGTGCCGTGTCCCGCTCCGGACGCTGACCACCCTCGTCACGCGCAAGGAGACAGCCATGCCCATCGACCCCTATGCCGCCGTGAACGCCATCATCCGTGCCGAGGTCGCCCGTACGGGCCCCGTCGAGCGGGGAACGCCGGGACCGGCCGAACGAGAACCGGAGGCTGCCGAGCCCGCAGAGACGGCCCGCCGCGACCGCGGGACGGGCGCGGCCCGCTGACCCCCATCGCCGCACCGCCGTATCCGCCGGACGGTCCGGCGGATACGGCGGACGGGGGAGGGCGCGGCGGCGGGCGAACGGGAACGGCAGTCCCGTCACGCCGACGCCGTACCCGGCATGACACCATCACGTCATGACTGCCTATCAGGAACGCCTTGTCGTGCCTGTGCGCTGGTGGCTGCTGGCCGCGGCGGCATGCCTCGCGGTCGCCATGACGGCCGCCCCTCTGGGCACCGGACCCGCCCTGACGGCCGCCGCGGTACTCGCCGTGCTCCTCACCGCGGGCCTGGTCAGCTACGGCGGGGCCCGACTGCGCGTCCAGGACGGCGTTCTGATCACCGAGGGCCTGGCCGTGCGGGTGGAGCGCCTCGGATGGGTGGAGATCCTCGACGAGGACGAGGCGCTCGAGTGGCGCACCTTCCGGGCGGGCCCGCATGCAAGCTTCGCCCTGCGCGCCTACATCCCGACCGCGGTCAGGGTGGAGGTCGCCGATCCGTCGGTCCCCTTCCGCTACCTGTACGTGTCGACCCGCCACCCCCTGCGGGTCGTGCGGGCCATCAACGCCGCCAGACCGGGCGCACGCCAATAGTGTCTTGGGTCAGAATCTCGTCGGCAGTTCTCTGTCCGTGAACGGCATCCCGGGCCTGCCCGGCGCTCACGGACGCCGCCCTCGCCGTCGACCGCGACCTTGGCGCCCGGCGGCGGGAACTGCCCCAAGAATCCGCGACTCGGGACACCAGCCCTTCCCTCGGACGAGAGCGTCGGCCTGCGCGCATCGCTCACCGCTGCCACCCACAACGTCGTGGACGCGTGTTCCGCTCAGAGGGTCGGGCATCTGGTCCTGCTGTCGATCTCCGGTGTCGAGAACCCGGTCTTCGACGACGTCACGTAACTACGTGGCGAAGCGCGCGCAGGAGGACATCGTGCTCGGCGCCCCGTTCCATCGACCGTCGTGAAGTCGACCCGGTGCCGGCGGAGCCGGGTGCCGGACCGGCTCCGACCGAAGTCGGATGTTCGCGTGCCCTGATCACACGGTTCGGGCACGCCATCGCCCGGTGTTGCCCATGGGGATCCGCCCCGTGCCGCGCAGAGCGGCCCCCGCGCGCCATGGTGCCCGGCGTGCTGCGCGTCCCCTTCGTCCTCCTGCTTCCGCGCGAGGAGCGGCGCCGTTGGGCCGACTACCGCAGCCACAGCGGGGGCCCGCCATTACCTCAGCGGTAATCGACCGCGGCCCCTCGCTCCCGGCATCGTGGTGGGCACCGCGGCCCGGGCGGCGCGCTCCGGGCGGGCCGCGGGTCCCCGTGACCCCGTACGACCTCGATGGAGGCTGATCCGCCATGTCCCAGGCCCTACTCGCCGGTATCTCACGCACCACCGAGCCGCGGACGATGCTGCGCCGCTTCCTCGCCGTCGACGCCGTCGTCACGGGTGCCAACGGACTGGCGTATCTCGCGGCGTCAGGGCCACTCGGGCGGCTGCTGGGTGTCGACGGCGGGCTGCTGCTGGAACTCGGGGCCCTTCTCACGCTGTTGGCGGTGGGCATCGGACTGCTCGCCGGGCAGCGGCAGCCGGCCGCCGGTCCGGTGAAGCTCGTCGTCGACGCCAATGCCGCCTGGGCCGTGCTCAGCGTCGTCGCGCTGGTGGCATGGCTGGAGCCCAGCGCCGCGGGGACGCTGTGGATCCCGGCCCAGGCGGCGGTCGTCGCCGCCCTGGCGGGGCTGCAGTGGTTCGCCCTCCGGGCCGGTGACGCTAAGGCGTGAGCGACTGGAGGTACTTCACCGTCGCCGGGTCGGCCGGGAGGAACGTCTCGATGGCCAGCTCGGCGACCGTGACGTCCAGCGGCGTGTTGAAGGTGGAGATCGAGGACACGAAGGACAGCAGCGTGCCGTGGTGCTCGATCCGCAGCGGCAGCGCGAAGTAGGGGTACGGACGAGGGTCTTCCCGGCCCTCGGGGCGCCCCGGCTCGTCCCGGTCCTCGAGGCCGTCGAGGCCGTCGCCGGCCGTCTCCGGCAGGGGGTACGCGCTCACCTCCCGGTACAGCTCACGCAGTGCCTCGGAGCGGGCGGGCGCGATCTGGCGCTCCATCTGGGCCAGCAGATGCCCCCGCCACTCGCGCAGATTGCGGATGCGCGGGGCAAGGCCCTCCGGGTGCAGGGTGATACGCATCGCGTTCAGCGGGGGAGTGAGCAGATGCTCCGGGAGCCCCTCGAGCAGCATCGCGATCCCCCGGTTGGCCGCCACCACCGTGTAAGCGCCGTCCACGACGATCGCCGGATACGGCTCGTACCCCTGCAGCAGCCGGTCGAGGCCCGCGCGCAGGGACTCCAGCGCCGGGTCGTCGATGGGTGTCTCCGCGTACCGTGGCGCGTAACCGGCCGCCAGCAGCAGCGCGTTGCGGTCGCGGACCGGCACGTCCAGATGCTCGGCGAGCCTGAGGACCATCTCCTCGCTCGGCCGGGACCGGCCCGTCTCGATGAAGCTGATGTGGCGGGCGGAGGAGTCGGCGCGCAGGGCCAGTTCCAGCTGGGTCAGCCTGCGTCGCGTGCGCCAGCTGCGCAGCAGTGGCCCCACTCCCGTGTCGGGGGCGACAGTTGTCATACGGGAACCGTAACGTCGCCCGCAGACGATTCCGGAGGGAGACCGACTCATGCCCACAGAGCCGCTGTCGCAGAAGGAGATCGAGGACAGGCTGCGCGAACTGCCCGGCTGGTCCCAGGAGGGCGACCGGATCGCCCGTACGTACCGGCTCGGCAACCACTTCGCGGCCACCGCGCTCGTCGTGCATGTCGCGCGGATCCAGGACGAGCTGAACCACCACTCCGATCTCACTCTGGGCTACAACACCGTCAACCTCACCGTGAACACGCACGACGCGGGCGGCGCCATCACCGACCGCGACTTCGAGCTGGCCCGCCGCGTGGAGACCGTGGCACCGAACCATGGAGCGAGCTGAACCGTGCTGCACGACGACGAGACCGTCCACGAGACGTCGGGGTCCGCGGGCGCCGGGCGGGACACACTGCTCGACTACGACGTGGAGGCCGCGGTCTACGACGCCACGCGCGGCGGCGTGCCACGCGCCGCCGCGGCCGCCGCGGCCGTGCTCTCCCTCGTGCCGGCGACCGCCGGCACGCTCCTCGACATCGGCTGCGGCACCGGTCTTGTCACCGAGCGCCTCGGCCGACCGGGACTGCGGGTGTTCGGCGCCGACTCGTCGCACGGCATGGCCAGGATCGCCGGCCGCCGTACCGGAGACTCCGTCGTGCGTGCCGATGTGCGCCGGCTGCCGCTGCCCGCCGGCTCCGTGGACGCGGTGAGCGCGGTCTGGCTGCTGCATCTCGTACGGGACGCACGGGCGGTGGTCGCAGAGGCGGCGCGGGTACTGCGCCCCGGCGGCACGTTCGTCGCCACCGTCGACAAGGACGCCGGGCACGACGTGGGCAGCGACGTCGACGCCGTGCTCGCGCCGTACCGGACGGCCGAAGCGTTCGACCGCGCCGACCGCATCGAGGCGTTCGGCGCGGCGCACGGACTCGTCCCGGCCGGGGACACGCACTTCACCGGACACGGGCAGGGCCGTTCACCCCGCCGCGTCGCCCAGGCGCTGCTGCGCGGCGAGTACGCCTCCCGGCTGACAGCCCACGGCGTGGTCGCAGAGAAGCTCGCCGCGCGGCTGTCCGCACTGCCCGGCCCGGACGAGCCCCGCCCCGACCCCCGGTTCCGCCTCCTGGCACTGCGCCGGGTCGCCCCCGGGCGAGTGACCCGGGGCGCACCCTGACGCACCGGCCCCGGGCGGGGCCGCCGGTACGTCAGACCGGCCAGGCGCCCGACGCGGCCGCGTCCTTCGCGAAGGCGGTGAAGTCCTTCGGGGCACGGCCGAGGACGCGCCGGACGCCGTCCGTCAGACGGGAGTTGTGACCGTCCATGAGCATGGTGAACAGATCGGTCAGCCAATGGGCGTCGGGCGCCGGAATGCCGAACTGCTGAAGGATGCCCTTGTACTCCTCGCCGGACACCGGGACATAGCGGACCGGCCTGCCCGTCACGGCGGACAGTTCCGTCGCCACCTCGCCGAACGTCAGCAGCCGGGGTCCCGTCAGCTCATGCGTCAGGCCCTCGTGGCCGTCCTCCGTGAGGGCGATGACCACCACGTCCGCGAGGTCGTCCAGATCGAGGAAGGGTTCGGCCGTGCTGCCCGCGGGGAAGGGGATCTCCCCGGCGACGACGCCGGGAGCCATGGCGCCCTCGCTGAAGTTCTGCGCGAAGAACGCCGCCCGCACCACCGTCAGCGGCACCCCGGCCGATCGCAGCGCCTCCTCCGCGCGCACCGCCTCCGGCTCGCCGCGGCCCGAGAGCAGCACGAGCCGGCGCACCCCGTTCTCCGCCGCGAGCCGTCCGAAGCCGAGCATCGCGTCCACCGCGCCCGGTCCGGCCAGGTCCGGGTAGTACGTCACATAGGCGGCGTCCGCGCCACGCAGCGCCGGACCCCATGTGGCCTCGTCCTCCCAGTCGAAGGGAACCTCTCCTCTGCGCGAGCCGGCCCGTACGCCCGCTCCCCGCTCCGCGAGCCGCTCGGCGACCCGGCGGCCGGTCTTGCCGCTCGCCGCCGTCACCAGCACCGTCGTCCGCGGCTTCCGCTGATTCTCCTGCTTCCGGTTCTCCGTCATGACTCAAGGTTCACAGCCGCGGTCTGGACTCTCCATGCGGCAAAGGCTCGATCCCATACGCGTGCGTCCACGGAGCGGCTTACGCTCGACCCATGGACGCACTCGCCGGACTGCTCGACGGACCCCGGGCCAGAGGGGCATTCCTGCTCCGTATGGTCATGGAGCCGCCCTGGTCCGTTCGCGTCGAGGACCATGCCCCTCTCTGCCTGATGTGCGTCACCCGTGGCGAGGCGTGGATCGTCCCCGACACCGGCGACCCCGTCCTGCTGCTTCCCGGCGATGTCGCGATCGCCCGCGGCCCGGATCCGTATCTCGCCGCCGGCAGCCCGGACACCCCGCCGTACGCGCTGATCGGTCCGGGCGGCCGTTGCGCCACCCTCCAGGGCGAGCCGCTCGAACAGTCCATGCACCTCGGCGTGAGGACCTGGGGCAACGCCCCCGACGGCGCCACGACCATGCTCATCGGCACCTATCAGATGGACCGCGAGGTCAGCAGGAGGCTGCTGGACGCGCTGCCGGGCCTGCTGCACCTCCCCGCGGACAGGTGGAACTGCCCGCTGATGCCGGTGCTCGACGAGGAGATCAGCCGTGACGAGCCGGGTCAGAGCGTCGTCCTCGACCGGGTGCTCGACCTGCTGCTGATCGCGGCGGTGCGGGCCTGGTTCTCCCGGCCGGGAGCCGAGCCGCCGGCCTGGTACCGGGCCATGGGCGACCCGGTCGTCGGCCCGGCACTGCGGCTGATGCAGAACGATCCGGCACACCCCTGGACCGTCGCCTCGCTCGCGGCGAAGTGCGGGGTCTCCCGGGCCGGTCTCGCGCGTCGGTTCACCGATGTCGTGGGCGAGCCGCCGATGGCGTACCTCACGGACTGGCGGCTCGCCCTCGCCGCCGATCTGCTCCGCGACACGGACGCGACCGTCGAGGCGGTGGCGCGGCAGGTCGGCTACAGCGGCGCCTTCGCGCTGAGCGCCGCGTTCAAGCGCGTGCGCGGCCTCAGCCCGCGGGAGCACCGCACCGCTGCGGCTTTGCCGGACCGGCAACACGACTCGCCATGAGCGCTCCCGACGGCCCACTCTGGCGCCATGAGTTCTCACCACCACGACCATGACGGCACCGGCACCACCCACATCGACTGGGACGAGCTCGCCCCGCTGCTGGAACGCGGCGCCGAGCTGCAACGCCCGCTGTACGCACAGGCGACGGCCTGGATCGGCGAGCAGCTGCCCGTCGCATCGGTGCGCCGCATCCTCGACATCGGCAGCGGGCCGGGGGTGATCAGCTGTCTTCTCGCCGAGGCCTTTCCGTACGCGGAGGTCGTCGCCGTGGATTCCACCCCCGCGCTCCTCGACCGCGCCCGGGCCCGGGCCGAGCGCATGGGACTCGGCGACCGCGTCCGCGTCCACGTCGCCGAAATGCCCGACGGTATCGACGACTTGGACGAGGCGGACCTTGTATGGGCGGGCAACTCCCTGCACCACGTGGGGGACCAGCGTGCCGCCCTGACCGGTTTCGGGCGGCTCCTGCGCCCCGGCGGACTGCTCGCCCTCGTCGAAGGCGGACTGCAGCCGCGTCATCTGCCCCGTGACATCGGCGTCGGCCGGCCCGGCCTCGAAAGCCGTATCGACGCGGCCGGCGGCGAATGGTTCGAGGCGATGCGCGCAGGGCTGCCGGACACCCGGGCGGAGACCGAGGACTGGCGGGCCCTGCTCGCCGCCGCGGGCCTGACGCCCACGGTCAACCGCTCCTTCCTCCTCGACGTCCCGGCACCGGTCACCGTTGCCGTGCGCGAGCATCTGGTCGCCGCCTTCGCCTGGCAGCGCAAGGTCCTTGAGGGGCGACTGAATCCCGACGACATGGCCGTGCTCGACCGGCTGCTCGACCCGGAGGACAAGGAGGGGCTGATGCAGCGCCCCGACTGCTTCCTGCTGTCGGCCCGTACGGTGCACACGGCCAGGCGCGGCTGACAGCCACGGTCCGGCGTCCGCACGCCGGACACCGTCGGGAGCGCGGACCCTACGTGGTCACCAGCACGCCCGCGTACGATGCCGCGGCGATGAGCACCCACGCGGTGAGCCCGACCGCGGCCACCCGAAGTCCGGTCCGGGTGAGCGACGGCAGATGGACGGCGCTGCCGAGACCGAAGAGGGCGGCGGCGAGCAGGAGTTCCTGAGCCGTGCCGGCCGCGGTCAGGGCGGTTGCGGGCAGGACCTCCGTGGTGCGCACGGCCACCATGGCGAGGAAGCCGACGACGAAGAGCGGCACGAGCGGGGGGCGCCGGGCCGAGGCGGCGGTACGGCCGCGGCGGCGTGCCGAGACCACGACGCCCGCGACCAGCGGGGCGAGCAGCGCCACCCGCATCAGTTTGACGAGGACGGCCTCGCCCAGCGCCCCGGCCCCGGCGGTCTGGGCGGTGGCCACCACCTGCCCCACATCGTGGACACCCGCTCCCACCCAGCGCCCGAAGCCGGCGTCGGTCAGCCCCAACGGCCCGTGCAGCAACGGCAGTACGGCGATGGCGAGAGTGCCGCACAGCGTCACGACCGCCACCGACGTGACGACATCCTCCTCCTCGCTGTCGCGCACCGCGCTGACCGCGCCGATCGCGGACGCGCCGCAGATGGAGTAGCCGGTGGCGATCAGCAACGGCTGATCACCGGGCAGTCCGAGCCGGCGCCCCAGCCACCAGGTGCCCAGGAATGTCGCGGCGACCACGGCGAGCACCATGGCGACCGTCGCCCAGCCGAGGCCCAGGACGTCGGCCAGGCTCAACTTGAGTCCGAGCAGGACGACTCCGGCCCGCATCAGCCTCCGCGCGGCCAGGGTCAATCCGGGCCGGCAACGGCCCCGGACACGGGTGCGCAGCCACGGGGTGTGCGCGGCGGCGATGCCGAGCACGACGGCTGCGGTCAGCATCGGCACGTCGGGGAGGGCGTGGTGCACCAGCCATGCCATGCCCACGCCTGCCGCGGCCAGCAGGAGCCCTGGGACCGGACCGGCTCCGCCCGGCCTCGGGCGACCGCCACGGCCGCGCGCCCGCAGGGCTTTGCCGCGTGCGGTGATGCCGTGCGCGCGTGATCCGGCGAGGGCCGTCACCGGTCGGCCGGACGGTGGTAGACGCGCCGGATGCTGCTGCCGAGGCGGGAGATGTCGGCGCCGTAGACATGGATGGAGAGCGCCGTGCCCGTACCGCCGTTGCGTACGAGATGGATGTCGCCGGGCGGGGCGAAGGAGGCGACCGCGCCGCGCGGGTTCACCACGTCCTGCGTGGCGACGAGCCGGGCTGTCGCGCCGTGCGGGATGAGCTGGTAGCGGCGTTCGTGCTCCTCGCCCTGGTGGACGCCGGTCACACACCAGCAGACATGATCGTGGATCGGGGTGACCTGGCCGGGCAGCCAGACCAGAGCCACGACGGAGAAGCTTCCGTCGTGCTCCGCGTGCAGCACGTGCTGGCGGTAGCACTCGGGGTCGCCCTCGCAGTGCTCGGCGGTGAGCAGGTCGGCCGCCCCGAGATGCGGGGCGAGTCGCTCCGCCACGAGTCGCGCCGTGGGCTCCGGTGGCAGTCCGCGGATGACGGTCCCGCGTATCTCCTCCACCAGCGCGCGGAGACGGGCCGTGGTCGGGGCAGCGGTGGTCGTGGCCGCGTTCGGAGGGGTCATGGAGGCAGCGTCCGCCCGCCGGCTCCCAGGCGTCCAAGGACGATTGCTTGCCGGGTCCCCAACGCCCGCTTATGGATGCGGGGGTGGCGGAAGCCGCTCTCAGCAGCCTGTCTTCGTCCCGGCCACCGCCGTGAGCTGGTCAAGTACGAGGGCCGTGGCGGGGATCCGCAGATGGTCGCGGAGCGCGTACGCACAGACCTGACGGCGGGTGTGGGGTTCCACGATCCGCCCGGTGACCTTCTTGTGGCAGAGGAACGACAGCACCAGCGCCGGGACCATGGCGATGCCGACCCCGGCCGCCACCAGGCTCTGCATCACCAGGTTGTCGTCCGTGGTGCACGCGATGTCGGGTGTGAAGCCCTCCTCGGCGCAGGCGTGCAGGAAGTTCGCGCGACAGCGCGGACACCCCGCGATCCACCGCTCGTGCGTCAGATCGGCCAGCCGCACGGCGCGGCGCCGGGCCAGCGGGTGCCCGGTGGGGAGGAGGACCGTCAGGGGGTCCTCCAGCAGCCGTATCTCCGCCAGTTCGTCCGGGATCTCGGCATGCTGGCCCGGATAGCTGAAGGCCAGCGTGATGTCGCAGCTGCCCTGCGCCACGAGCCGGAGCGACTCGGGTGGCTCGCTCTCGACCAACTCCACCCTGATACCGGGGTGTTCGGCGGCCAGCCTGGCCATGGTCTCGGGGATGACGGTTGCCCCGGCGCTGGGGAAGGCGCACACCCGCACGCGCCCCGACCGCAGCCTCGCGATGGCGTCTATCTGCTCCTGGGCCGCCGTCAGACTGTCGAGGATCGCCGCGGCGTGCCGTTTGAGTGCCTCTCCGGCCTCGGTGAGCCGTAACCCCCTCCCGACCCGGGTGAACAGCGGTGTGCCGACGTCCCGTTCCAGCGCCTTCATCTGCTGGCTGACAGCCGGCTGGGTGTAGCCCAGGGAGCGGGCGGCGGCCGAGTAGGAACCGGTCCTGACCACCTCATGGAAGGTCTTGATGTACCGGGAATCGAACACGGAAAGAGCATAAGCAGAAATTGGGATGGCAGAAGATCGTGTACGCGGGCCCTTTTCGGCCGGAGGCGATGACCGGCCGACGGAATGGCCCTCCGGGGAACTCCTCGGCGTTCGGGGCCCGCCCGCCCGGGCCTTGACCCAACGACGTGAAGAGCTCGGGGGCACGTCGTGACCGGCTCCGCCCCTCCCCGCTACCGGGCCTCTGCCTCAGCCCGGGCACACGGCCCGGTGCGGGACCCGGTCAGCCGGCGGGGTGCGGGTGCGGGGGCGGGGGCGGGGACGGGGACGGTGTCGAGGGGACGGGCGTGTCGAGCATGGAGGACCGCGCAACGATGAGGGCAACCCCGTGCCGGGCATGCGGCCGGCGCTACCGCGAAGCCGTCGGGTGCCGGTCCGCGCTCGAACGGGTTATTCCGTCACCGGCTCCAGCTGCCACCACTGGAACGGTGAGTCGATGTCCTCCCACTGCCGCACATTGGCCCCGTCGGCTGTGGACCCGTCCTCGGTCTCCAGTAGCAGCCCGCTGATATGGCTGACCAGCGTCACCGTCCCGGGTGCGTCCAGGTGCTGTTCGATCAGCCACTCCTGGGCCCCGAAGTTGTTCGCTTTCCACTGCTGAACGTTGGCGCCGTTCTCGGTCGACGCGTTGGCAACGTCCAGCCGCTTGCCGCTGTTCGCATTGACCAGGTGGTAGAAGCCGCCACCGGCGAGCGAGACGTCCCACTGCTGCGCCAACTCGCCGGTCTCCCTGCCCTGCTGCACATTGGCGCCACTGCCCTTCGCGCCGTTGTACACCTCGAGCAGCAGTCCGCTGCCGACGTTGCGCACCAGATAGCGGCCTTCCCGGAACGGTGCCGCGGCGGGGCTGTCCTTCTCGCTCATGGGGCCTCACATTACGTGAGGCCCCATGAGCTCCCGGCGGCCCAGCGGGCCGACGAACTGCCCGGGATGTTGTTGAAGCGGGCGCGGCCGGGAGACATCAGGAGACACGACGGCGCAGCCGCCGCCGAGCGGGCGGCGGCTGCGCCGTGAACCGTCAGGCTCCGAGGTTGAACGCCGCCGGGTCCGGGCCCAAGCGGCGGCCCTCGTCGAGAGCGGCGAACGCGGCCATGTCGTCCGCGTCCAGTTCGAAGTCGAAGACGTCGATGTTCTCCTTGATCCGGGACGGGGTCACGGACTTGGGGATCACGACGTTGCCGATCTGGAGGTGCCAGCGCAGAACGGCCTGCGCCGGAGTGCGGCCGTGCTTCCGGGCGATCGCGACGACCGTCGGGACCTCCAGAAGGCCGCGGCCCGAGCCGAGCGGGGACCAGGCCTCGGTCGCGATGCCGTGCTTCGCGTGGACGGCACGGGAATCCGCCTGCTGGAGCTGGGGGTGCAGCTCGATCTGGTTGACCGCGGGTACGACCGAGGTCTCGCCCAGCAGCCGCTCGACATGCTCGGGGAGGAAGTTGGAAACGCCGATGGCCTTGGCGCGGCCCTCGGAGAGGATCGTCTCGAAGGCCTTGTACGTGTCCACATACGCGTCCTTGGCCGGCGTCGGCCAGTGGATCAGGTACAGGTCCACATAGTCGAGGCCGAGCCTCCGCAGCGAGGCGTCGAAGGCGCGGAGGGTGGAGTCGTAACCCTGCTCGCTGTTCCAGAGCTTCGTGGTGACGAAGAGCTCCTCCCGGGGAATCCCGGAGGCGGCGACGGCTTCGCCGGTGCCCTTCTCGTTCTCGTAGATGGCTGCTGTGTCGATGCTGCGGTAGCCGGCCTCCAGGGCCGTACCGACGGCCCTTGCCGCCTCGTCGTCCGGCACCTGCCAGACGCCGAAGCCCAGCTGCGGCATCGGGACACCGTTGTTGAGGGTGATGGAGGGGACCTTGCTCACGAGCGGTCGATCCTTTACGTCGTCGGTTGGCGCTTCCCTTGGTCAACGATCAGTCCGGTGGTCGCATTCCCTCGCCGGAATCCGGCCGGCACAGTACCGGTCCCATGGGCACAACCCGATTGACCGCGTCCGTCATGGCGTGACTCTATTGCACATCGGTGAACACGGTGCATCCATGTGAACGATTGGTCCGTTCCTGCCTCGCCATGTGTGTCCACACACGGCACTCCTGAACCCCACCTCTCAGGAAAGCAGGTACAGCAAGGAACGAAACACCCTCGACCTCCGCCGGAAGAACCGTTTCGGGACGGTCGAGGACGATCGGCCGGATCGCACCCGGCAGGCGGGCCGCACATCTTCCATGCGGGACGGCGGCCGACAGCGCCCCGGCTCAGCGGTACAGCGCGTCGACCTCGGACGCGTACGCCTTCTCGATCGCCTTCCGCTTCAGCTTCAGCGACGGCGTCAGCAGCCCGTGCTCCTCGCTGAACGGATGCGCAAGTATCCGGAACGTACGGATGGATTCCGCCTGCGACACCAGCGTGTTCGCGGCGACCACCGCCCTGCGGATCTCCATCTCCAGGTCAGGGTCGCGCACCAGCTCCGTCGGCTGCATCGGCGCCCTGTTGCGCATCGCGAGCCAGTGCTCGACCGCCTCCTGGTCCACGGTGACCAGCGCCGCGATGTACGGCCGGTCGTTGCCGACGACGATGCACTGCGCCACCAGCGGATGCCCCCGGACCCGCTCCTCGAGGCCCACCGGCGACACGCTCTTGCCGCCCGATGTCACCAGGATCTCCTTCTTGCGCCCGGTGATCGTCAGATAGCCGTCCTCGTCCAGCGCACCCAGATCGCCCGTCGCCAGCCAGCCGTCGTTCAGCACCGCGTCGGTCGACTTCGGATCGTTGAGATATCCGGAGAAGACCTGGCCCCCGCGCACCCACACCTCACCGTCCTCGGCGATATGGATCGTCGTTCCGGGAATGGGCCGGCCGACCGTGCCGTACTTGGTGCGCTCGGGCGGGTTGGCGGTCGCGGCCGCGGTCGTCTCCGTGAGGCCGAACCCCTCGAAGACGGTGACGCCCGCGCCCTCGAAGAAGAGACCGAGCTGCCGGTCCATGCTCGAGCCGCCTGACATCGCGTGCCGCACCCGGCCGCCCATCGCCTCGCGGACCTTGTTGTAGACGACCTTCTCGAAGAACTGGTGCTGCACCCGCAGCGCCGCCGATGGACCGGGCCCGAGGCCGAAGGCCCGGTGCTCCATGGCCTCCGCGTGGCGGACCGCGACATCGACCGCCTTGTCGAAGGCCCCTGTTCTGCCCCCGGCCTCGGCCTTGCGCCGCGCCGCGTTGAAGATCTTCTCGAAGATGTAAGGAACGGCCAGGATGAACGTCGGCCGGAAGGCCACGAGATCGGGGAGCAGCGCGCTCGCCTGCAGCACCGGCTGATGGCCCAACTTGACCCGGCCGCGGATCGCCGCGACCTCCACCATCCGCCCGAAGACGTGCGCGAGCGGCAGGAAGAGGAGAGTCGCCGCCTCGTCACCCGGCTTGGAGTGGAACACCGGCTCCCAGCGCTCGATGAGCGTGTCGGTCTCGTACATGAAATTCGCATGCGTGATCACGCAGCCTTTGGGGCGCCCCGTCGTCCCCGATGTGTAGATCACCGTCGCGGTCGACTCGGGCGTCACCGCCCGCCGGTGGCGGTGCACCACGTCGTCGTCGATGTGCGCGCCCGCAGAGACGAGTTCGGCGACGGCGGCCTTGTCGAGCTGCCAGAGCCGCTTCAGTTGTGGAAGCCGGTCGATGACCGAGCCGATCGTCATCGCGTGGTCCTCGTGCTCCACCACGCACGCGGACACCTCGGCGTCGTGCAGCATCCAGTAGACCTGCTCGGCGGAGGAGGTGGGATAGATCGGAACGGACTGCGCGCCCACCGTCCACAACGCGAAGTCGAAGAGTGTCCACTCGTACCTCGTACGGCACATGATCGCGACCCGGTCGCCGAACCGTACGCCGTCCGCGAGGAGCCCCTTCGCGATGGCCAGCACCTCGTCACAGAACTCGGCGGACGTCACATCGAGCCATTCGCCCGTCGCGTCCTTGCGGCCGAGTGCGACCTGGGACGGATCGCTGAGGGCATGGTCGAACACGGCATCCGCCAGCCCGCCGACAGGGGGTGCCATCGCCAGAGGTGGAACCGTGAACTCACGCAATGACCTGCTCCTTGTGGCGCTCCGCACAGCGCCGGTGACGGTACCCCAACGCGAGCCGGCGGGGGAGTGCCTTCGACAACTCGGCACATAACGAATCCCTGCTGGTCAGGCGTTCAAATCCGGCCAGAGGAACAAGCTTTGGGCATAGTTCTGACCCGCGAGTAAGAAACGTTGGATGGAATCTGCACCGAATCTGTACGCGGCAAACACGCCCGCTCTACGCCGGCCTGAGGATCGACGCCCGACGGTTACGCAAGGGCGTCCGACGCTCACGAGGAGGACTCAGAGGGAGGGCGCCGGGCGGTGCAGCCTGTCGCCGCCCGCGAGGATAGAGGAGGCCAGCGCGTCCGCGGCCTCGCGGGTCTCGAGGGGCGCGCCCGTCCGCCGGCCGTGGAGCAGGACGAAGTCCACACCGCCCAGCTCGGGCAGTCCCGCGCGGGCCGGGACCATGGTGAGGCCCGGCGGGACGAGCCCGCGTGTGTGCGCCATGACGCCGAGGCCCGCCCGCGCGGCGGCGATCAGTCCGCTGAGGCTCGCGCTCGTACAGACGATCCGCCAGGCGCGCCCGTGCGCCTCCAGGACCTCCAGTGCGCGGGCTCGGGTGATGCCGGGCGGCGGGAAGACGATCAGCGGGACGGGACGGTCCGGTTCCAGTCGCAGCCGGGGTGCGCCGATCCAGGTCAGGGTGTCCCGCCAGACCAGTTCGCCCAGGCTGCCGCCCGGAGGGCGTTTGGCGAGGACGAGGTCGAGCCTGCCCGCTTCCAGTCGCTTATGGAGCGTTCCGGACAGCTCGACGGTCAGCTCCAGGTCGACCTCGGGATGATCGCGACGGAACGACTCCAGGATCTCCGGGAGCCGGGTGAGGACGAAGTCCTCCGACGCGCCGAATCGCAGGCGCCCGCGCAGCCGGGTGCCGGTGAAGAACGCGGCCGCGCGCTCGTGCGCCTCCAGGATCGTCCGGGCGAAGCCGAGCATGGCCTCGCCGTCCTCGGTGAGCTCGACGCCGTGGGTGTCACGGGTGAACAGCTGCCGGGCCGTGGCTTCCTCCAGGCGCCGCACATGCTGGCTGACCGTCGACTGACGGACACCGAGCCGGCGGGCGGCCTGCGTGAAGCTCAGGGTCTGGGCGACGGCGAGGAACGTGCGCAGCTGGACGGGGTCGTACACAGGGCCAAGGCTAGCGGATCATCACGAAACGTGATGACAGTCAGAGCGGTGTACGGGATTCCCGATCGGTGGAGGGGCGTGGACGATGGACCGGGCACGACCCTGACCGCGAACAGACGGACCGATGGAGCAGATGAACCGCCGCGACCGCCGCAGCACCTTGCGCTTGCCTTCCTGGCTGCCGCTCGACCCGTACATCCTGGCGCTGCTCGCCACCGTCCTCCTCGCGATGCTGCTGCCTGCGTCGGGCCCGGCGGCCACGGTCGCCGACGGGGCCACCACCGCGGCGGTCGGCCTGCTCTTCTTCCTCTACGGGGCGCGGCTTTCGACCCGGGACGCGCTGGACGGGCTGAGGCACTGGCGGCTGCATCTGACCGTGCTGGTCTGCACGTTCGCGGTCTTCCCGCTGCTCGGGCTCGCCACGAGGGGACTCGTGCCCACCGTCCTGACCCCGCAGCTCCACAGCGGACTGCTGTTCCTGTGCCTGGTGCCGTCGACGATCCAGTCGTCCATCGCCTTCACGTCGATGGCCCGCGGCAACGTGCCCGCGGCGATCTGCGCCGGCTCCTTCTCGAGCCTCGCCGGGATGCTTCTGACGCCCGTGCTGGCGGCGCTGCTCCTGGGGAACGGCGCGGGCGGATTCTCCGGGGACGCGCTGCTGAAGATCGTGCTGCAACTGCTGGTGCCGTTCCTGGCGGGGCAGGTGCTGCGCCGATGGATCGGGGGCTTCCTCGCCCGTCACAGGACGCTTCTCGGATACCTGGACCGCGGCTCGGTCCTGCTCGTCGTCTACGCCGCCTTCAGCGAAGGCATGGTCGCAGGCGTCCGGCACCAGGTCACGCCCGCGCGACTGGGCGCGCTGCTGCTCGTAGAGGCGGGGATCCTCGCCGTGATGCTCGCGCTGACATGGCATGTCCCGAAGCGGCTCGGCTTCGACCGCCCGGACCGCATCGCGATCCAGTTCGCCGGGTCCAAGAAGAGCCTCGCGGCCGGGCTTCCGATGGCGACCGTGCTCTTCGGCGCACAGGCGAGCCTCGCCGTGCTGCCTCTGATGCTCTTCCACCAGATGCAGTTGATGGTCTGTGCGGTGATCGCGAAGCGGCGGGCGAAGGAGTGTCGGCCGGAGGCGGCGACCGAGATGCCTGCCTCGCGCGTCCCGGTTCGCGAGCCGTCCGCGCCCCTGTCTCGCTGAGCGCCGGGCCTCCGCCAGGCCGGGGGCCCGCCCCTGGCGTGAACCTGCCCCCGGCGGACGGTGGCGATCATCCGGCCGGATAGCGTGCGGTCATGCCCGTACTCGATGCCGGCCGCACCGCGCTGGTGCCCGTCGACCTGATGGAGCGCGTCGTCGCCCTGTCCCACGCGCCGCGCACCGGCGAGGACGCACTCACCGCGAAGGGCCGACCGGCCGACGTCTTCGGAGCGGCGGGCGCCCCGGTCGTCCTGGTCCGATCCGAGCGGCCGGGGGCCGGGAGTCAGCCGCCCGGAAGCGGCCTTGTCGACTCACCTGCCCGGCCCGACGGCATCGTGGTCGTCAAGCGCATCGTCGGCGCCTTCCAGGGGACCGGCGTGCACGACATCCTCGAGGGACGCTCCGTCCGCACCCTCGTGTTCGGCGGCGTCGCCACCGATCTCGGCGTCGCCACCGACCTCGGCGTCGAGTCGACCGCGGCGTCGCGACCGACCTCGGCGTCGAGTCGACCGCGCGGGCAGCGGCCGATCACGGCTACGAACGCGACCTCGCCGAGGACGCGATGACGGCCCTCACCGCCGAAGAACACCGTGCCGCCGTCGAGTTGAACTTCCCGCGGCTCGGCACGGTCGCCGCCGCTTCCGGCATCACGCTGGGCGGGGCCGTCGGATGACGACCGAAGCGACCGGCCTCGCGGCGACCGCGGCGACCGCCACGAGCGTGGCCACCACCGCGATCCCCCCTGGCCGGATGCGCCCCGCCGCTTCCCGGCCCTGCACACTCGTCGTCTGCCGGGGCTGCTGCTGCGGAGACGCCCGCAAGAACCCGGGCACGGACCACGAAGGCCAGCTGAGTCGGATGCGCGAGGCCGCGGCCGGCTCGGAGGGCCGGTTCGCGGTCCGGACCAGCGAGTGTCTCGGGCCCTGCGGACAGGCCAATGTGGTGGTGGTCCAGCCTTCTTCGGCGGCCCGTGCCCGTGGCGCACGCGCGGCGTGGATCGGCTGGGCACTCGACGACGACGCCACGGACGAGATCCTTGCCTGGGCGCAGGCCGGGGGACCGGGCCTCGCGGAGCCTTCCGCCACCCTCTCGCTCCAGCTGATCGCACCGCCCGCGGCCCGCCCCCGCGGTAGGCGCTGACTTCTCCCCAAGGTCCGGCCCCACGTCGCCCCGCGCCCGTTCACGCAGTCTTCTTCCCGGTGTTGCCGATGTGAGGGCGTGGGGCGGGTGGGGCGCGCATAGCGTGCGGGGCATCACGTGGATCAGGGTGGGGAGAAGACATGTCCCGTCAGCTTGCTACGCCGCATACGCCGCATACGCCGCATACGCAGGACATGCCCGAGACGGCAGAGGCGCCGTACACGCAAGTCGGCCCGCAGGACGCGCAGGAGACGGGTTCGAGCGGTGCCGGCCGACGGGCGGTACTGCGGGCGGCGGGCGTGGCCGGAGCGGCAGCAGTGGCCGTGGGCTTCACGGGCACCACAGCCGCAGCAGCCTCTGACAACGTTGCCGGGACGCGGCCCGACCCGGAGAGCCCGCGCTTCACCCTCGCCGTCATGCCGGACACCCAGTACCTCTTCGACGGCGCGAGCATCCACAAGGAGCCCGTCGAGGCGGCGCTGCGGTACGTGCTCGACCACGCCCGTGACGAGAACATCGTCTTCCTGTCCCACCTGGGCGACCTGACCGAGAACGGCCGTCCTGAGGAATTCGCCCCCATCAGCGAGGCGTTCCGGATCCTGGACCGGCGCGGTGCGGGGTACAGCGTCCTCGCCGGGAACCACGACATCGACCCGCGCACCGACGACCGGCGTGGCCGGACCCCGTACCTCGACGCCTTCGGCCCGCGGCGCCTGCGCCGGCTGCGTAGCTTCGGAGGAGCCTCGCCGGACGGCTACAACACGTACCACGTCTTCCGCGCCGCGGGCCGGGAATGGCTCGTCCTTGCCCTCGACTGGCGGCCTTCGGCAGCCGGCATCGCCTGGGCGAAGGACGTGATCGCCCGGCACCCCCAAGCGCCCGTCATCCTCACCACGCATGAGCTCGTGTACGCAGAGGAGGCGGGCGAAGAAGGCCTGTTGTCGGACTTCGGTCAGCGCCTGTGGAACGAACTCATCGCCGGAAACGACCAGATCTTCCTCACGCTCAACGGCCACTACTGGCCCGCGGCACGCACCGTCCGCAAGAACGCCGCGGGCAACGACGTCCATCTGCACCTCACCAACTACCAGGACCGCTACTTCGGCGGCAGCGCGATGATCCGCCTCTACCGCTTCGACCTCTCCAGGGACACCATCGACGTCTCCACGTTCTCGCCATGGCTCCTCGGCAAGGAGGAGTCGGGCCGGCTCAACGCCCTGGAGCACCGCGAGCTCGAACTCACCGACCCCCAGAACCACTTCTCCGTCCCGGTCGACTTCGAGAAGAGATTCGCCGGCTTCGCACCCGTCGCCCCGCGCCGTCCCCGCCCCGCCTCCCGGATGCTGATCCCGGGCACGGTCGCCTACTGGCGTTTCGACCGCGGACGCCCCGACGGCTCACCGGCCGACGAGGCCCTCCGCGTCCCCGACCTCTCCGGCCACGGGAACGACCTGACGCGTACCGCCGTTCCGGGCAGCCCCGCCGACGCCCTGCGGTGGTCAGGCGGGCACCACCCCGACCAGCCGGGCCACGGCAGTCTCTATTTCGACGGCAGCAGGCCCCCACTGCGCGGCGCCTTCCTCGGGACCGTGAAGGACGCACCCCTCAACACCGCGGCGTTCCGCTCCGGTTACACCATCGAGGCGTTCTTCAAACTCCCCGCCGACTGGAACAGCTCCCACAACGCCTGGTCGGCGATCCTCAGCCGCCGGGGCAGCCTCGGCGCCGCCGGGAAGAACGGTGACCCCGACGAGCCGGTCGCCACCCTCTCGCTGTCGGACGGCCACGCCCTCCAGTGGGCCGCCGCACCCCTCGACCAGGAGGGTCCCGTGACCAACTGGGGTCATGAACTCGCGCTCGACACCTGGTGGCACGTCGCCGTCGTCAACGACGGCCGCCGCACCACGATGTACGTCGACGGCTGCCCGGTCGCCCGCAATCCCGCCACTGCCGCCAACGGTCTGACGACCCTCGGTCTGCCCTGGCTGCTCGGCGGCTACGAGTACGGCGGCGGACTCGACCAGCTGTTCCGAGGCTGGATCGGCGACGTCCGCATCACCGGACGCGCCCTCCCCGTAAAGGCGTTCATGAACGCCTGAGCGCGAACCGCCCAGGTCGTACCGGCCGTTGTTCATCCGCCCGAAGGAGAGGCATTCATGCACAGCCTACGGCGGCTTCGACTGGGCCACCGCGACCGTCGGCGGCCTGTGGGACGCCATGCTCGCCGAAGGTAAGCTCTTCTCGATCACGGCCAACTCGGATGTGCACCGGGTCGTCTTCGACACATGGCGCAACGGGGACTGGCTGCCGGGCCGGAACTTCGACAACACCGGCCGCCTCCCCGACCCGGTCGACACCACCGAGCCGCAGCCCGGCAGCGACTGTGGCCCGGCCAGTTCAGCCGCACCCACGTCGGTGTGACCCGCTACGGCTACCGGCACGTCATGGCCGGGCTCCGCGCGGGCCGTGTCTGGGTCGACCACGGGCGTCTGATCGACGGCATCGAGGTACGGGTCAACCGTGCGCGCGGGACCGGACGGGGCGTCACCCTCGGCGGCCGGCTGAGGGTCCGTCGCGGCGAGCAGGTGACGCTGAACGTCACCGTCACGTCCGCCTCGCGGCCGGTCCCGGGCGGTGAACTGCCGTCCCTCGCCCATCTCGACGTCATCCGGGGCGCGGTGTGCGGCCCGGTCGCCGATCGCGACGAATGGCGCGCCCCCGACACCCGGGTCGTGCACACGGCCGACGTCTCCGGACGCAACGGCCGCTACACACTGCGCATCCCGCTCGGCAGCGTCGACGAGTCCTGCTACGTACGGCTGCGCGGCAGCGACGGCAAGCGCAACGGCCCCGGCCTTCTCGGCGCGGCGGTCGACCCGCACGGCCCGGTCCCGCACCGGCCCGGGGACGGCGACCCATGGGCGGACACCTGGTGCTACACGAACCCGGTGTCCATCGACGTCGTGCGCTGAGGCCTCTCGTTCGGATCCTGCCGGGCTCGCATGCCCTGGCGGCGCACCTCGCCGCGTTGTCGTCGGTCGCCGACGTCCCCCGGCCACCGCTGGGAGGTGCCCCCACCGCGTGGGCTCCTACCTCCGCCTTGCGATGCACGCCGCCGGACCCCGCTCACCGATCCGGCCTGGTCCGAACGAAAGACCCTGGCTCCCGCAGGGGCCCGGCCGACGCAGTGGGCACCCCTCGGCCGTGCCTCTCACACCTCCGAAGTCAGCGCGATGCGCTCCTCGCCCGCGTACACGTTCATGTCGGGGCCGCGGAGAAAGCCGACGAGCGTCAGTCCGGTCTCGGCGGCCAGGTCCACGGCCAGCGAGGACGGCGCCGACACGGCCGCCAGTACCGGAATCCCGGCCATCACCGCCTTCTGCGCCAGCTCGAACGACGCCCGCCCCGAGACCAGCAGGATCGCCCGCGACAGCGGCAGCAGGTCCTCGCGCAGAGCCCGGCCGACCAGCTTGTCGACGGCGTTGTGCCGCCCCACGTCCTCACGGATGTCGAGCAGCTCGCCCTCCTCCGTGAACAGCGCGGCGGCGTGCAGCCCACCGGTCCGGTCGAAGACGCGCTGTGCCGCCCGCAGCCGGTCCGGGAGGAGGGACAGCAGCGCCGGCTCGACCCGGACCGGGGGAGTGTCGGAGACCGGGAAGCGGGTGGTGGTTCGCACGGCGTCCAGACTGGCCTTGCCGCACAGACCGCACGACGACGTCGTGTAGACGTTCCGCTCCAGCGTGATGTCCGGGACAGGCACATCCGGCGCGAGCTGCACATCGACGACGTTGTAGGTGTTCGTGCCGTCGTCCTTGGCGCCCGCGCAGTACACGATCGACCGGACCTCCGCGGCGGAGCCGATCACGCCCTCGCTGACCAGAAACCCGGCCGCGAGCGCGAAGTCGTCACCCGGTGTGCGCATGGTGATCGCCAGTGGGCGGCCGTTCAGCCGGATCTCCAGCGGCTCCTCTGCGACCAGCGTGTCCGGCCGGGTGGAAACGGCCCCGTTCCTGATCCGGATGGTGCGGCGGCGCTCGGTGACCCGTCCCATGATGTCAGTCCCGATTCCGTTCTGTACGTGTGGGAAGCCGAACGGCCCTCGCTGCGGCGGTTGCCGCGTGTGCCTCGGGCTGTCGCCGCGGCGAGATGACCCTGACGCTCTCATTCTCCTGGACGCGCAGGGATGCCTCGGACATGCAGCGGCACCTCGCACCGCTCTCCCTCCTCTCCCCGCCGTACACACGTGGAACTGCGTCTACCGCTCGGGGGGACGACGAGACCGCGGATCGACGCGTCCGCAGGCCGGGGCCGGCACCGGCCTCGCGCAGCAGGGCGGGGCAGGTCGACCGCGGACCCGGCGCCCCCGGGACCGTCTGTGCGCAGGACTTCCGCCGGCCCGGGCCGATGACCGGGCCCGGCCCCGTCCCGGGGCCTCCGGCGCTTCCGGTTCGTGTACTTTCTCCGGTTCGCGGACTCTTCCGGTTCGCGCACCCACACCGCCGCGGGCGCACAGGTCCGGCGTGAACTGCTCGGGAGTCTCCAAGATCGCGCGGCGATTCCTGTTGGTTCACCTGCCCTGCTACCCGTGAGTCACCGAGGACACTGGAGGGCTCCTGACGTCGGAAGAAGAGGGGCCCCCGGGCATGATCGGCACGCGCATAGCCGCGCTCGGGCACTACCAGCCCGCCAAGGTGCTCACCAACGACGACCTGGCGGCCATGGTCGACACCAGTGACGAATGGATCACCAGCCGCGTCGGGATCAGGACCCGCCATGTGGCAGGGCCCGACGAGCCCGTGGACGAGCTGGCCGCGCACGCCGCCGCGAAGGCGCTCGCCTCGGCCGGACTGACACCCGCCGACATCGACCTGGTCCTGGTCGCCACCTCCACGGCGACCGACCGCTCCCCGAACACCGCCGCCCGCGTCGCGGCCCGGCTCGGGATGGGCTCGCCCGCGACCATGGACCTGAACGTCGTCTGCGCCGGCTTCACACACGCCCTGGCCACCGCGGACCACGCCGTGCGTGCGGGGTCCGCCACCCGTGCGCTGGTGATCGGTGCCGACAAGATGACCGACGTCACCGACTGGAGCGACCGCACCACCTGCGTGCTCGTCGGTGACGGCGCGGGAGCCGCCGTCGTCGAGGCGTGCCCGCTGGGGACGGAGGACGGAATCGGCACCGGCACCGGCATCGGCCCGGTGCTCTGGGGTTCGGTCCCGGAGATGGGCCATGCGGTACGGATCGAGGGCATGCCGCCGCGCTTCGCGCAGGAGGGCCAGACCGTCTACCGCTGGGCCACCACCCAGCTCCCGCAGATCGCCCGCCAGGTGTGCGAGCGGGCCGGTCTCGCGCCCGAGGACCTCGCCGCCGTCGTACTGCACCAGGCCAACCTGCGGATCATCGAGCCGGTCGCCCGGCGCATCGGCGCGGTGAACGCGGTAGTCGCCCGGGACGTCGTCGAGTCCGGCAACACGTCGGCCGCCTCGATCCCGATGGCCCTGTCCAAGCTGGTGGAGCGCGGCGAGGTCGCCCCGGGTGCGCCGGCGCTGCTCTTCGGGTTCGGCGGCAATCTCTCGTACGCGGGACAGGTCGTGCGCTGCCCCTGAGCCGCCTGTCCGTCCGCTCCCGGAAGGCGAGGCGGCCCGCGGCCTGCGCGTCGGGCCGGTCCGCGGATACGCGGTGATGCACGGGGTCCTGCGGTTCCGTCGTCCCGCAGCCACCGGGTTCTGCCGTCCCGCGGTTTCGCCGTCCTCGGTCCCGTCCGGCCGGTGCGCTCCGCCCGGCCGGAGGTGCGACTCGGGGCAGCCCTGGCGCATCCTTAGCTGTGTGACGTGGTACGGCGCGGCCAGGCCCGGCCCGCGAAGCCGGAGCGGGCCGCAGCGCCGGACGAGCCTCAGCGCTGACCACAGCGCGGATGAGCTCGGTCTGGTGCTCGCCGAGGTCGCGGTCAAGGCGACCGGCGCGGTAGGCGGCTACGCCGGCGGGGTGTATCTGCGCTCGGAGACCGATGGCCTGCTGCGCCTCGCGGTGCTCGTCGGGCTGCCGAGCGAGCTCATGCGCCCGTGGTGGCGTATGCATGTGAACCGGCCCTTCCCCGTGGCCGAGTGCTTCCGCACGTCGGAGCCCATCAACCTCGCCGACGGTGAGGAGGCCATGCGGCGGTTCCCGCAGCTCATGGCCGGTCTTCCGTTCCCCTTCAGCTCTCTCTACGTTCCCGTCTCGAGCGACGAGGAGAAATTCGGAGTCCTCGTGGCCCTGCGCCCCGCCACCCCGGGGCACCTGGTCGACGAGTCCGACCGCCGTCGTATGGGTGACGCCGGCAAGCGGCTCGGCGCCGCCCTCGCGGAACTGCGCAAGAACGGGGACCCCGTGATCTGGGACGGCGAACCTCTCGCCGTCCAGACCCCGGATTCGGCCGCCCGCCCGGTGCGGATCGGCACCTTCGACTGGGATCTCGTCAGCGGTGAACTCACCGCCGACGAGGAGTTCTGCGCGATCCTCGACATCGCCCCCGACCGCTTCCCCGGCCATATCGACGCGCTGGCCGGCAGAGTCGTCCCCGAGGACGCCTACCAGCTGAGGGCCCTCGCCCAGGAAGCCGCCCACGACGGCAGACCGGTGGTCCGAAGGCTGAGGCTCCAACGCGACGAGGGTCCCCCCTCCCTGCTGGAACTCGCGGGCCGCCCGGTCCATCCGTCCAGCGGCACCGGAGCGCGCCGCCTCACCGGATCCCTCATCGACCTGGGCGCCGGAGCGATCGCGTCCGAGGCCGGGGACCGTCTCCCCGACGGCCTCTTCTCCCTCGACCGGTCGGGGCGGATCACCTATGTCAACCGCACCGCGGAGGAGCTGCTCGGGTTCGCGCGCGCCGACCTGGTCGGACGAGTCCTCTGGGATGCCGTGCAGTGGCTCGACCGGCCCGCCTACGAGGACTACTACAGGGCGGCGCTCCTCTCCGACGAACCCGTCCGGTTCCAGGCGGACAGGGGGCAGCAGGACTGGGTGTCGGTGTTCCTCTACCCGGGCCACCACGGGCTGACCGGAACGATCATCGCCGCCGACCGCCCCGACGCCGGGCCGGGCTCGTTCGGCCGGCCGGGCCCCGGGGGCACATTCGCCTCACCCGTCGACCGGGCCACCGCCCTGTACCGCCCGGTCGCCCTCGCCATCGCCCTGACCGAGGCCGTCACCGCACGTCAGGTGTCCGCCGTCGTCACCGAGGAACTGCTGCCCGCGTTCGGTGGCCGTCAGCTGGCCATCTACGTCCTCCACGAGCGGCACCTCTACCTGGCCTGGGAGACCGGTTTCCCACCCGGCTTCCTCACACCTTTCGAGGGCGTCGGGCTTGACGCACGGCTGCCCGGCGTCGAAACCCTCGCCACCGGTCGCCCGATCTTCTTCGAGTCCATGCAGCAACTGGCCGCTGCCTACCCCGGCATCCCCCTGGACGCTTCCGTCGGCGCGCGGGCGTTCCTGCCGCTGATCACCTCCGGCCGCCCCGTCGGCTCCTGCATCCTCGGCTTCGACCAGCCGCGCGCCTTCGTTCCCGAGGAACGCACGGTCCTCACCGCCCTCGCAGGTCTCATCGCCCAGGCGCTCGAACGCGCCAGGCGCTACGACACAGAGGCGGCGCTGGCCAGAGGCCTGCAGGACGCCCTGCTGCCGCACCGGCTGCCCACCATCGAGAACGTCGAGACGGTCGGGCGCTATCTCCCGGGCACCCAGGGCATGGACGTCGGCGGCGACTGGTACGACGTCATCGAGACCGACCGTGGCCTTGCCCTCGTCATCGGCGACGTCCAGGGCCATGGTGTCGCCGCCGCGGCCATCATGGGACAGCTGCGCAGCGCGGTCCGGGCCTTCGCGCTCGCCGGGCTCGAGCCGGAACGAGTGGTGCGCGGTACCAACCGGCTCCTCAGCGACCTCGATCCGGCACAGTTCGCCACCTGCTGTTACGTCCGGCTCGACCCGAAGACCGGGGCCGCCCAGGCCGTGCGCGCCGGACACCCCCAGCCCCTGCTGCGCAGGCCCGACGGGCGGACCGAGGTGCTCGACCTCCCCGGGGGGCTCATTCTCGGCGTGGACGCGCAGGAGACGTATCCCGTCAGTGAGCTGACGGTCGAACCGGGGGCGGTGCTCGCCCTGTTCACCGACGGACTGATCGAGCGACCGGGCCGGGACACCGACATCGGGATAGAGCGGCTGCGCAGTGCCTTGGCCCGGGCGGGCACGAGCACCGTGGCCGATGTCGCCGACCGCCTCATCCGCGAGGCCCGGCAGTCGCCGGACCGCCCCGACGACATCGCGCTGCTGCTCACGGCCAGGTGGACGCAGCGCGACGCCGACCGGACCCTGGGCGGCGAGGCCGGTCAGTGACGGGACTGGTGGATGACGGGACCGGGGTTGGAGGGGACCGGTGGATGTCGGGAACGGGGTTGGAGGGGACCGGGGGTTGGACGGGACCGGTGGGTGACGGGAGCGGGGGCACGGCCGAGCACGTCACCGAGGACCCGCGCCCGGTCGGCGGGCAGCAGCGCCTCGGGCCCGGACAGGGTGTACGCCGTGCCCTCGTGCCCGGACGAGGTCAGCGACACGGCCTCGACGGCGGTGATGACCGCTGAACGCCCGCACCGGGGCACCCGCCTCGGCCGGCGCGCGCACGAGCTCGGAGTCGACGTTTCCCGTGGCACCGGTCACCGGAATCATGCGGGGGTCCGTCCTCTCGTCGTTCCCGTCAACTGCCGTTGATGAGTGGCCGGTCGCCGGTCGGCGGATCCCGTCGCCACCATCGTGCTCGGGCGGCCACACCGGCACCAGGACCGCAACGCCGGACAGGGCGGCCGACCCCCGACAGCCTTTGTCCTGGGTGTGGAGAAAGTTGCCATGGATTCATGCTCAACTTCTTCCCCGTTGCGGACAGCGCTGCTACGTTCCCCTCGAAAGCCCGACGGAGCAGGAAGGCCGGGGCAGACCGGGGTTCCCCATGCCGAAGGCCGGGGGAGGGGAGGGACGCGTGAGACGTATGACGGCTCGACCCGCCAACGCGCATCAGGCGCGACTGCTGCGGCTGTTGCGCGACGGCGGCCCCAACTCCCGTGCTCAGCTGGGCGATCAGATCGACCTTTCGCGGTCCAAGCTGGCGGTCGAGGTGGACCGACTGCTGGAGACGGGATTGATCGTCGCGGACGGGCTCGCGGCCTCCCGGGGCGGACGGCGGTCGCACAACATCCGGCTGGCGCCCAATCTGCGTTTCCTCGGTGTGGACATCGGTGCCACATCGGTCGATGTCGCGGTCACCAGCGCCGAGTTGGAGGTCCTCGGTCACCTCAACCACCCGATGGACGTCCGCGAAGGACCCGTCGCCGTCTTCGAGCAGGTCCTCGCGATGGCCGCCAAACTCAAGGCGTCCGGTCTCGCAGAGGGCTTCGACGGGGCCGGGATCGGCGTGCCGGGACCCGTCCGCTTCCCCGAGGGTGTGCCCGTGGCACCGCCGATCATGCCCGGCTGGGACGGATTCCCGGTCCGCGAGGCACTCAGCCAGGAGCTGGGCTGTCCCGTCATGGTCGACAACGACGTGAACCTCATGGCGATGGGGGAGCAGCACGCAGGCGTCGCGCGTTCCGTCGGCGACTTCCTCTGCGTCAAGATCGGCACGGGCATCGGCTGCGGCATCGTCGTCGGCGGCGAGGTCTACCGCGGTACGACCGGAAGCGCGGGCGACATCGGCCACATCCAGGTCGAGCCCGACGGGCGTCCCTGCGCCTGCGGCAACAGGGGCTGTCTGGAAGCCCACTTCAGCGGCGCCGCTCTCGCACGAGACGCGGAGGAGACGGCCCGTACGGGACAGTCGCCGGAACTCGCCGCACGACTGGAGGCCGCCGGAAAGCTCACCGCCGTGGATGTCGCGGCGGCTGCCGCGGCCGGGGACGCGACCGCGCTCGACCTGATCCGCGAGGGCGGCAACCGCGTGGGCCAGGTCATCGCGGGCCTCGTCAGCTTCTTCAACCCGGGCCTCGTCGTGATCGGAGGCGGTGTCACGGGTCTCGGTCACACACTGCTCGCCAGTGTCCGTACCCAGGTCTACCGGCAGTCGCTGCCGCTGGCCACCGGCAATCTCCCCATCGTGCTGGGTGAACTGGGCCCCACCGCCGGAGTGATCGGTGCCGCCCGGCTCATCAGCGACCACCTGTTCTCCCCGGCCTGATCCAGCGGACCGGCCGGTCCGCGCGACATCTCACAACATTCACAACAGCTCACAACAGACGCAGAGCACAGCAGCACCGCAGCACCGCAGCAATCAACGGCACAGCGCACCTGGTACCTCCCTGCCCGCTCACCGGCCGCACCAGCCGAGGGGATTCGTCATGGCACCAGAACCACCACCAGAACCACCACCGGCACCACCTCCGGCACCACCACCGGCACCGTCCGCACCACCGCTCCTCACCATGTCCGGCATCACCAAGTCGTTCCCCGGCGTCCGTGCCCTCGACGGCGTCGACCTCGACGTCCAGGCCGGTGAAGTCCACTGTCTCCTCGGCCAGAACGGCGCCGGCAAGTCCACCCTCATCAAGGTGCTCGCCGGAGCCCACCAACCCGACGGCGGAGAGATCACCTGGCGCGGCGCGACCGTCTCGCTGAGGTCGCCCATCGCCGCCATGCGGCTCGGCATCGCCACCATCTACCAGGAACTCGACCTGGTCGAAGGACTGACCGTCGCGGAGAACGTCTTCCTCGGCCATGAACCCACCACGGCCGGTTTCGTCGTCCGGGGCCGAGAGGCCCGCCAGGCCGCCACCGCGTTGCTGCGCCGTCTCGGCCACCCGGAGATCGATCCCGGCCGGGCCGTCGGTGAACTCTCCGCCGCCCAGCAGCAGATCGTGTCGATGGCACGCGCGCTCTCCCACGACGTACGCCTCATCGTCATGGACGAGCCGTCCGCGGCCCTCGACCCCGAAGAGACCGCCAATCTCTTCCGCATCGTCGCCGACCTGACGGCGGACGGCGTCGCCGTGGTCCACATCTCCCACCGCCTGGAGGAGATCCGGCGCATCGGCGACCGCGTCACCGTCCTCAAGGACGGCCGGGCCGTCGCCGGCGGACTGCCCGCGAAAGACACCCCCACGCGCGACATCGTTGCCATGATGACCGGACGCAATGTCGAGTACGTCTTTCCCGGCCGGCCCGACCGTGCACCCGGCGGTGCTCCCGTGCTGCGGGTCGAAGGACTCACCCGGCACGGCGAGTTCGCCCCGGTCGACCTCGAACTGCGCCCCGGCGAGATCGTCGGTCTCGCCGGGCTCGTCGGCTCCGGCCGCTCGGAGATCCTGGAGACCGTCTTCGGGGCCAGGAAGCCCGACGCGGGCAGGGTCGTCGTCGACGGACGCCCCCTCAAGCCAGGCAGTGTGCGATCCGCGGTCCGCGCGGGACTCGGACTCGCCCCTGAGGAACGCAAGGCACAAGGCCTGCTGATGCTCGAATCCGTCACCCGCAACGTCTCGGTGTCCTCCCTCTCCCGCTTCTCGTGCGGCGGCTGGCTCGACCGGGGCGAGGAGCGCCGCGCCGCCCGGGAGGCGACGCGAGAGCTGTCACTGCGACCCGACAACCCCGATGCCCCCATCCGCACGCTCTCCGGCGGCAACCAGCAGAAAGCAGTGCTCGCCCGCTGGCTGCTGCGCGGCTGCCGAGTCCTGCTGCTCGACGAGCCGACCCGCGGTGTCGACGTCGGCGCCCGCGCCGAGCTCTACGCGGTGATCCGCCGCCTCGCCGACGAGGGCCTCGCCGTCCTCCTCGTCTCCAGCGAGGTCCCCGAAGTCCTCGGGCTGGCCGACCGGGTGCTCGTCCTGCGCGAGGGCGAGGTCGTGCACACGGCGCCCGCCCAGGAGCTCGACGAGCACCGCGTACTCGACCTGGTGATGGAAGGCAGCCCCACCGGGCCTGCCGCACCCGGCACCGCCGGCGCCGCATCCTCGCGAAGGGAGTCCCAGTGACACAGCAGTCGGTCCCGCCCGCGCAGCAGGACGGCGCAGGCCCCCCGAGCGGCGGGGGAAGGGCGGCAGTTCCCGCACCCGCCAAGACGCCCGCCGGGTCCGGTGGCGGCCTGCGCACCCTCGGGCTGCGCGCCGACGTCCGCAACCTCTCGCTGCTCGGCGTGCTCGCCGTACTGATCGCCGTCGGCGGCTTCACCAGCCCGGACACCTTCCTGGACCCCTCCAACCTCCAACTGGTCCTCACCCAGGCGTCCGTGATCGGTGTGGTCACCGTCGGGATGACGTTCGTGATCACCAGCGGCGGTATCGATCTGTCCGTCGGCGCGATCGTCGCCCTCGCATCGGTGTGGGCCACGACGGTCGCCACCCAGGAGTACGGCTTCACCGGCATCCTCTTCACCGCGGTCGTGGTGGGCCTCGGCTGCGGACTGGTGAACGGCCTGCTCATCGCGTACGGCGGGATGGTGCCGTTCATCGCGACCCTGGCCATGCTCGCCTCTGCCCGCGGCCTCGCCCTTCAGATCACCGAGGGCAGGACCCAGATCGTGACCGTGCAGCCGGTGCTCGACCTGGGAGTCCCCGACGCGTACATCCTCGGCGTACCGCCGCTGGTCCTGGTCTTCGCCGCCGTCACGGTGATCGGCTGGCTGCTGCTGAACCGGACGACCTTCGGACGACGGACCGTCGCCGTCGGCGGCAACGCGGAAGCCGCCCGCCTCGCCGGTATCGACGTCCGCCGCCAGCGGCTCTACCTCTATCTGCTCTCCGGGCTGTGCTGCGGCATCGCCGCCTTTCTGCTGATCATCCTGTCGGGCTCCGGCCAGAACACCAACGGCAATCTGTACGAACTCGACGCGATCGCCGCCGCGATCATCGGCGGCACCCTGCTGAGCGGAGGCCGCGGCACCATCGTCGGCTCCGTGCTCGGCGTCCTCGTCTTCACCACGATCACCAACATCTTCGCTCTCAACAACCTCCAGAGCGACGTCCAGCAGATCGCCAAGGGCGCGATCATCGTCGCCGCCGTACTGGTCCAGCGCCGCACCCTGCGCGGCGGCGAGGTCTGACGCGCCCCACCGCACCGCACACCACCACCCCACCGATCCCGCCAACTCCCCCTCCCCGCACGCCCGATCCCGAAGGGTCCCATCGCCATGCCAGAAATCCCCGCCACCAGCCGCAGAGGGCTGCTCCTCGGCACCGCGGCGGTCTCCGCCGGCGCCCTCCTCACCGCCTGCACCAGCAACGAGCCCTCGAACTCCAAGAGCGGTGACACGGCCGCGAACAACGCACCGGCCGCCGACGACAGGCCGGGCAAGCCCCTCACGATCGGCTTCGCCGGGCCCCAGGCCGACCACGGCTGGCTCAACGCCATCAACGAGAACGCGAAGGAGCGTGCGAAGAAGTACTCCGAGGTGACCCTGGAGATCACCGAGGGCTCGAACGACACCGCCGCCCAGATCGGCCAGATCCAGACGCTGATCAACAAGAAGGTCGACGTACTGGTGATCCTGCCGGCCGACGGCAAGGCTCTGACCCAGGTCGGACTGCAGGCCATGAAGGCCGGCATCCCCGTGATCAATCTGGACCGGGTCTTCGCATCGCCGCAGGCGTACCGCTGCTGGATCGGCGGCGACAACTACGGCATGGGCCTCAACGCGGGCCGCTACATCGGCGAACAGCTCAAGGACAAGCCGGACGCCAAGGTCGTCGAGCTCGCCGGGATGGACAACCTGGAGCTCACCAAGCAGCGCACCCAGGGCTTCGACGACGCTCTGAAGAACTATCCCAACATCAAGAAGGTCGCCCGCCAGGCCGCCGATTTCACCGTGGAGTCCGGCCAGGCGAAGATGGCCCAACTCCTCCAGGCACAGAAGCAGTTCGACGCCCTGTGGAACCACGACGACGACCAGGGCGTAGGGGCCCTGCGCGCCATCCAGCAGGCGGCCCGGAGCGACTTCCTGATGGTCGGCGGCGCGGGCGCCAAGTCCGCGATGGACGCCATCAAGGCCGACAGCGGCGTACTGAAGGCGACCGTTCTCTACCCGCCGACCATGGCAGCGTCCGCCATCGACCTGGCGCGGGCGCTGGGCCAGGGCAAGGGCGTGGGAGGGCTCGCGGAGCTGGAGATCCCCGCCTCGATCACCCTCTACTCGGCCGTGGTCACCAAGGAGAACGTCGACGAGTACCTGCCCACGGGCTTCAGCTGATCGTCCCGCCCGCCCCCACCGAGCAATCGACGAGGAGGAACCCGTATGGAACAGAGGGACAGCGACGCCGGTGGAGCCGGTGGGTCCGGAGGAGCCGGCAAGGCTGCGGTGCCGGTGCTCGGCATCGGCATGGTCGGCTACGCGTTCATGGGCGCCGCGCACTCCCAGGGCTGGCGCACCGTCGGCCGCGTCTTCGACCTGCCCGTGCGACCGGTCCTCGCCGCCGTCTGCGGTCGTGACGCGGCAGCGGTCCGGGCCGCGGCGGACAAGCACGGCTGGGCCGCCGCGGAGACCGACTGGCGCGCCCTCGTGACCCGCGACGACGTCCAGCTCGTCGACATCTGCACACCGGGTGACAGCCATGCGGAGATCGCGATCGCCGCGCTGGAGGCGGGCAAGCACGTTCTGTGCGAGAAGCCGCTCGCGAACTCGGTCGCCGAGGCCGAGGCCATGGCCGCCGCTGCCCGACGCGCGCGGGAGCGCGGTCAGGTGGCCATGGTCGGCTTCAACTACCGCAGGGTGCCGGCGCTCTCGTACGCCCGCGCTCTGATCGCCGACGGGCGGCTCGGCACCCTTCGGCATCTCCGGTTCACCTACCTCCAGGACTGGCTGGTCGACCCGGACTTCCCGCTCACCTGGCGTCTTCGGCGGGAGCACGCGGGCTCGGGGGCGCTCGGCGATCTGGGGGCTCATATCGTGGACCTCGCGCAGTACCTGGCGGGGGAGCCGCTGGTCGGGGTCTCGGCGCTCGCGGAGACCTTCGTACGCGAACGGCCTCTGCTCGCCGGTGCGTCGGCGGGGCTGTCGGCGTCGGGAGGCCTCCGGCGGGGGCCGGTCACCGTCGACGACGCCGCCCTGTTCACCGGGCGGCTGGCCTCCGGGGCGCTCGCGTCCTTCGAGGCCACCCGGATGGCGCCCGGCCGCAAGAACGCGCTGCGGCTCGAGATCAACGGGGAGCGGGGGTCGCTCGCCTTCGACCTCGAGCGGCTCAACGAGCTGTCCTTCCACGACGACTGCGAACCCGCGGCGTCCTCCGGCTTCCGCCGGATCCTGGTCACCGAGACGGAGCACCCGTATCTGGCGGCCTGGTGGCCGCCCGGCCACGCGCTCGGATACGAGCACACCTTCACCCACCAGGCGCGCGACCTGGTGCACGCCATCGCCGAGGGCGCAGAACCGGCACCGTCGTTCGCCGACGGACTGCAGGTGCAGCGCGTGCTCGCGGCGGTGGAGGAGAGCGTGGAGAAGAACGCCGTCTACACACCCGTCCCCGTCTGAGGAGGTCCTTGCCGTGCCACGCCCCTTCACCCTCTTCACCGGTCAGTGGGCCGACCTTCCGCTGGAGGAGGTCTGCCGGCTCGCCCGGGACTTCGGCTACGACGGCCTCGAACTCGCCTGCTGGGGCGATCACTTCGAGGTCGACAAGGCTCTCGCCGACCCCTCGTACCTGGACGGGCGGCGGGCGCTGCTCGACAAGTACGGGCTGAAATGCTGGGCGATCTCCAACCATCTGGTCGGGCAGGCGGTCTGCGACCATCCGATCGACGAGCGGCACCAGGCGATCGTGCCCGCCCGCATCTGGGGCGACGGGGAGCCCGAGGGCGTACGGCAACGGGCGGCGCGTGAGCTCGCCGACACCGCCCGGGCCGCGGCGGCATTCGGCGTCCGTACCGTCATCGGCTTCACCGGCTCGTCCATCTGGCATCTGGTCGCGATGTTCCCGCCGGTGCCGGAGCGGATGATCGAACGCGGCTACGAGGACTTCGCCGAGCGCTGGAACCCGATCCTGGACGTCTTCGACGCGGAGGGCGTGCGGTTCGCCCATGAGGTCCATCCGAGTGAGATCGCGTACGACTACTGGACCACGCACCGGGCGCTGGAGGCCGTGGACCGCCGGGCGGCGTTCGGGCTGAACTTCGACCCGAGCCACTTCGTCTGGCAGGACCTCGATCCGGTGGGCTTCCTCTACGACTTCCGGGACCGGATCTACCACGTCGACTGCAAGGAGGCGCGGCGCCGGCTGGACGGACGCAACGGGCGGCTCGGTTCGCATCTGCCCTGGGGCGACCCGCGGCGCGGCTGGGACTTCGTCTCGGCCGGGCACGGCGACGTGCCGTGGGAGGACGTGTTCCGGATGCTGCGGTCGATCGGCTACGACGGTCCTGTCTCCGTCGAGTGGGAGGACGCCGGAATGGACCGCCTGGCGGGCGCTCCGGAAGCGCTTGCCACGCTGAAGCGGTATGACTTCGAACCGTCCACGGCCTCGTTCGACGCAGCCTTCGGAGGCAACGACTAGAGCATCGACGCAGGCCAGGCCCGGTGGCGCGGAACGCGCTGCCGGGCCGGTCAGGCCTGCCCGTCACCGGCTTTGTCCTGCCTCTGGAGAAAGTTCAACTTCATTGGTGTGCAAGGGCTTTCGGCCCAGGACGAAGCCCGCTACGGTCCCTGAGGTGTACAGGACATAGCTCAGAACAGGGGTCTCCCCGATCTCGACCAGCGTGACGGCGCACGCCGGTCCCCGGAGTTCCCGCGGCACGTCCCGCGCGCGGAACCGCACGGCAGCAGCACCCGCCCGTACGACCGGCCACTTCCGGAGGACACACGTGCACAGAACACGGCCCGGAGCACGCGGAGTCAGGAAGGGACTCGCGCTCCTCACCGGCGGCCTTCTGGCCGCGACGTCACTCACCCTCGCCGCCCCCGCAGGAGCGGGAGCCGCCCCCCATGACACGGCACCCGCGGCGGCGGCCGAGGAATTCCAGCAGGTCACCCTCGCCAAGGGCGAGCCCGAGGTCGGCGAGCCGATGTCGCTCGCCGTCCTGCCCGACCGCAGCGTGCTGCACACCTCGCGCGACGGCGAGCTGCGGACGACCGACGCGGCGGGCAACACCCGCGTCATCGGCACCATCCCGGTCTACGCACACGACGAGGAAGGTCTCCAAGGCGTCGGCATCGACCCGGGGTTCAGCGAGAACCGGGCGATCTACCTCTACTACGCGCCCCCGCTGGACACACCCGCCGGCGATGCCCCCAACGAGGGCACGGCCGCCGAACTCGCCAAGTTCGACGGAGTCAACCGGCTCTCCCGCTTCGTCCTCAAGGCCGACGGCACGCTCGACAACGCCAGCGAGAAGAAGGTCATCGACATCCCCGCCACCCGTGGCATCTGCTGTCACGTCGGCGGAGACATCGATTTCGACGCTCAGGGCAATCTGTATCTGTCGACGGGCGACGACTCCAACCCCTTCGCCTCCGACGGCTACACCCCCATCGACGAGCGGCCCAACCGCAATCCGGCCTACGACGCCCGCCGCACCTCGGGCAACACCAACGACCTGCGTGGCAAGATCCTTCGCATCAAGGTCACGGCCGACGGCTCGTACACCGTCCCCGACGGCAACCTCTTCGCCCCGGGTACGGAGAAGACACGGCCCGAGATCTACGCCATGGGCTTCCGCAACCCGTTCCGCTTCAGCGTCGACAAGAAGACCGGTGTGCTGTATGTCGGCGACTACGGCCCCGACGCGGGAGCGGCCGACCCCGGGCGAGGACCGGCCGGACAGGTCGAATTCGCCCGTGTCACCAAGCCGGGGAACTTCGGCTGGCCCTTCTGCACCGGCGACAACGACCCGTTCGTCGACTACGACTTCGAGACAAAGGTGTCCGGAGCAGCCTTCGACTGCGCGGCCCCGAAGAACGAATCCCCGCACAACACCGGTCTTGTCGACCTGCCGTCCGCAGAGCCCGCGTGGATTCCGTACGACGGTGGGTCCGTGCCCGAGTTCGGCACCGGCTCCGAGTCCCCGATGGGCGGCCCCGTCTACCACTACGACGCGAACCTCGACTCCCCGGTGAAGTTCCCCGAGGCGTACGACGGCGACTTCTTCGCCGGCGAGTTCGGCCGCCGCTGGATCAAGCGCATCGAGCACGGCGCCGACGGCACCGTCCGGTCCATCAACCCCATTCCCTGGACCGGGACGCAAATCATGGACATGTCCTTCGGCCCCGACGGCGCGCTGTACGTCCTCGACTACGGCACCGCCTGGTTCGGCGGCGACGAGCACTCCGCGCTCTACCGCATCGAGAACGCCACCGGAGGCCGCTCCCCGGTCGCAGAGGCGGCAGCGGACAGGACATCGGGCAAGGCCCCGCTGCGGGTCGCGTTCTCCTCTGCCGGCACCACCGACGCGGACGGCGACGCCCTCACCTACACCTGGGACTTCGGCGACGGCGGTACGTCCACGGCGGCCGACCCGACATACACCTACCGCAGGAACGGGACCTACACGGCGACCGTGACGGCGAAGGACCCCACGGGGCGCACCGGGTCGGCCAGTGTGCACGTCGTGGTGGGCAACACCGCGCCCAAGGTGACCCTGGAACTGCCGTCCGAAGGCGCGCTGTTCAGCTTCGGCGATGAGATCCCGTTCCGGGTGAAGGTCACCGACCCGGAGGACGGCCCCGTCGACTGCGCGAAGGTGAAGGTCACCTATGTCCTCGGTCATGACAGCCACGGCCACCCCGTGACCTCGGCGAACGGCTGCACCGGCACCATCAAGACCTCCGCCGACGGCGGCCACGACCCGAACGCGAACATCTTCGGCGTCTTCGACGCCGAGTACACGGACGGCGGAGGCGGTGGCCAGGACGCGCTGACCGGCCACGACCAGGCGCAGCTACAGCCACGCCACCGGCAGGCCGAGCACTTCACGGGCTCGTCCGGCGTCAGCGTCATCGACAAGACGCCCGCGAACGGAGGCAGGACCGTGGGCGACATCGACGACGGGGACTGGATCTCCTTCAAGCCCTACAACCTGACCGGTACCACCAAACTGACCGCACGGGTCTCCTCCGGCGGCGCGGGCGGCTTCCTCGAGGTCCGCACCGGATCGGCGGACGGCACCCTGCTGGGCTCCGCCCCGGTCCCGGTGACCGGCGGCTGGGAGACCTTCCAGGACATCGACGTACCGCTGCGGGGCGTACCGAAGAAGACCACCGAGCTCTTCCTGGTCTTCAAGGGCGGCGCGGGAGCGCTCTACGACGTCGACGACTTCGAGCTCTCCAGCACGCCCGTCGACCGGACCGCCAAGCGTGTCCTGGTCTTCTCGCGGACGGCCGGCTTCCGCCACGACTCGATCCCGGCCGGTGTCGTGGCTCTGAAGGAACTCGGGAAGACCAGCAACATCACGGTCGACGCCACAGAAGAGGCGGCCCAGTTCACCACCGGCAACCTCGCCCGGTACGACGCCGTGGTGTTCCTGTCGACCACCGGTGACGTGCTGAACGCCGAGCAGCAGAAGGCGTTCGAGAACTATGTCGCCACGGGCGGCGGATACATGGGAGTCCACGCGGCCGCCGACACCGAGTACGACTGGGAGTTCTACGGCGGACTCGTCGGCGCCTACTTCCAGTCCCACCCGCAGATCCAGAAGGCGACCGTGCGGGTCGAGGACCACGTCCACCCGGCCACCTCGCACCTCGACGAGGTCTGGGAGCGCACGGACGAGTGGTACAACTACCGCACCAACCCGCGCGGTCAGGCCCGCGTCCTCGCGACCCTCGACGAAACCACCTACGTGGGCGGCACGATGAAGGGCGACCATCCGATCGCCTGGTGCCAGAACTACCAGGGCGGGCGCGCCTTCTACACGGGCGGCGGACACACCAAGGAGTCCTACACCGAGCCGGCGTTCCGGCAGCATCTGCTCGGCGGACTGCGCTATGCCTCCGGGCAGGTCAACGCCGACTGCAAGCCGGGAACCGGACACCGGGACCTCTTCAACGGCCACACGCTGGAGGGCTGGAAGCAGGCCGGGCCCGGCAGGTTCAACGTGGTCGACGGCGAGCTCAGGTCCGAGGGCGGCATGGGGATGCTCTGGTACCAGGCCAAGGAACTGAACTCCTACTCCCTCAAGCTCGACTGGAAGATGACGGGCGACGACAACTCCGGCGTCTTCGTGGGCTTCCCCGCCTCCGACGACCCCTGGTCCGCGGTGAACAAGGGCTACGAGATACAGATCGACGCCACCGACGCCCCTGATCGCACCACCGGCGCCGTCTACGGCTTCAAGTCGGCCGACCTCAAGGCCCGCGACCGGGTGCTGCGGCCACCCGGCCAGTGGAACAGCTACGAGATCCGGGTCCAGGGTGAGCGGCTCACCGTCCTCCTCAACGGCGTGAAGATCAACTCCTTCACCAACGCCGACCCGGTACGGAGCCTCAAGGACGGCTACATCGGCATCCAGAACCACGGCGCCGACGACCAGGTGTCCTTCCGGCAGATCCGGCTCAAGGAACTGCCCTCGTCCTCATAGGGCGGTCCCTGCCGGACCCACAAGCCGGCGGCGGGCGGGGAGCGCCGTAACCCCGCCCGCCGCCCCACCACCGCATCCCAGGGAGGCAGCCTGTGACGAACAGGAACGAAACAGTGTCGCGCACCGGGGTCTGGCTGGTCGGAGCCCGCGGCTCCGTCGCCACCACCGCGGTCGCCGGCTGCGCGGCGGTGACCGCCGGGCTGCACCCGGCGACGGGCATGGTGACGGAGACCGCGCCGTTCGCCGCGTCCCGGCTGCCATCGTTGTCATCCCTGGTGTTCGGCGGCCACGACACCGTCAACTGCCCACTGCCGAAACGGGCCGAGCAACTGGCGGCGGGCGGCGTCCTGCCCCATGGCCTGCCGGCGGCGGTAGGGACCGAACTCACCGCGGCGGACGAGGAGATCCGGGCCGGCGGACCGCTTCCGGGGGACACCCGCACCGACGCGGAACTGATCGCCGCGTTCGCGTGCGACATCGCCTCCTTCCGGCACCGCCACGGGCTCGCCCGAGTGGTCGTGGTCAACGTCGCCTCCACGGAGCCCGTCCCGGACCCGGCTTCCGTACGGCTCCCCGCCAGCTCGCTCTATGCGGCGGCCGCGACCGAGGCCGGCTGCCCCTACGTCAACTTCACCCCCTCCACCGGGCTGCGCACCGACGCCCTCGCCGAGAACGCGTCCGCCCGTGGACTTCCGCACGCGGGCCGGGACGGCAAGACGGGCCAGACGCTGCTCCGCTGCGTACTCGCCCCGATGTTCGTCCAGCGGGCCCTGTCGGTGCGCGCATGGTCCGGCACCAATCTGCTGGGCGGGGGCGACGGGGCGGCGCTGTCCGACCCCGCCGCGGCCGCGGCGAAGAACGCCGGCAAGGAACGCGTCCTGGCCGACACCCTCGGCGCCGCACCGGAGGGCGAGGTCCACATCGACGACGTCCCGGCGCTCGGCGACTGGAAGACCGCCTGGGACCACATCGCCTTCGACGGCTTCCTCGGTACCCGCATGGTGCTGCAGACCACCTGGCAGGGCTGCGACTCGGCCCTCGCCGCCCCGCTCGTCCTCGACCTGGCCCGGCTGCTGGCCCGCGCCCACGAGGCGGGCATCCGCGGCCCCCTTCCCGAGCTCGCCTTCTACTTCAAGGACCCGGACCCGGGCGCACCGGCCGCTCTGCCGGACCAGTACGCCGCCCTCGTCGCCTTCGCGGACCGCCTCCGGGAGAACCGGTGACACGCGGCGGCGGCCGACGGCGCCTCCTCACCGCCCTTCGCGGCCTGGCATGGCTGTCACCCCCGAAGGCGCGCCCGGCGACGGGACGCAGGGCGCCGCGAGGCCGGTGGGGGGTCGCGGGGGCGGGCGCGGCACACAGGCACGGGCACGGCGACACGCGGTGCGTGTGCGGATGCCCGGATGCGCGCAGCGAGCAGCCGGCGCCGGCGGATCCCGTGGCGGGCGCCGCCGAACCCGGGAACGACGCGGCGAACCACGGCGGACCTCGGCGCGGGGGAGCCCGTCGGACAGCACCCGGGCGTGTGGACGCGCGAGGCGGCGTACCGGCCGAGGGCGGCGTACCGGCTGAGGGCGGCGTACCGGCTGAAACCGGCGTGCCGCACGGTGCGTCCACGCGGGAGGAATCCGCCCGGCCCGGGCTCGGGCCGACGATCGGGCCCGTGCCCCCCGGAGCGGGGGCCGCACCCGGACGCGGCGGGACGGCGCGGGCCTGGGCCGAACTGCTCCGCGTCTCCGCCCTGTTCACCGTCCCCGGTGACGCGCTCGCGGGCGCCGCCTCCGCAGGCCTGCGCCCCAACCGGGGCACCGCTCTCGCCGTCGTCGCCTCGCTCTGCCTCTACGAGGCGGGCATGGCCCTCAACGACTGGGCCGACCGGCACGAGGACGCCATCGACCGGCCCCACCGGCCGATACCCTCGGGCCGCGTCACCCCGTCCGCGGCCTTCGCCGCGGCGAGCTCCCTCACCGCTGCCGGTCTGGCCCTGGCCGCCCGCGCGGGGAGGGTCCCGCTCGCCGTCGCCACATCCCTGGCGGTCATGGTCTGGTCGTACGACCTGCACCTCAAGCACACTCCGGCCGGGCCGGCGGCGATGGCGTCGGCCCGCGCCCTGGACCTCCTCCTCGGCGCATCGGCCACTCGTCCGGGTGCCCTGCGTGCCGCCCTGCCGAGCGCCGGCCTCCTCGGTGCCCACACCTGCGCGATCACCTCCGTCTCCCGCCATGAAGTCCAGGGCGGCTCCACCACTGCCCCTCTCGCGGCTCTGGCGACGGCCCTCACCGTCGCGGCAACGACCAGCCGTCCCGGACCCCGCAGCGAGGGCCGGCCCGCGCCACGAAGTCCGGAGGACGCGGGAGGCGGACGGCGCGACGCGGGGGTCCGTCGGCTCCGCGCCACGACGGGTCTCCTCGCCGCCACATATGCCCACGCCACCCTCACCCCCTTCCTCCACGCCGCCCTCAACCCCTCCCCGCCCCTCACCCAGCGCGCCGTCGGCGCCGGGATCCGCGCCATGATCCCGCTGCAGGCCGCCCTCGCCGCCCGCACCGGAGCGACCGGAACCGGACTGGCCGTCCTTGCGCTCGTCCCCGTCGCCCGGCGTCTCGCCCGGAAGGTGAGCCCGACATGAACCTGCGCCTCGGCTATGGCACCAACGGCCTCACCGACCTCCGTCTCGACGACGCCCTCGTCCTTCTCGCCGACCTCGGCTACGACGGCGTCGGCCTCACCCTCGACCACATGCACCTCGACCCGCTCGCCCCCGACCTCGCCGCCCGCACCCGCCGGCTCGCGGGACGCCTGGCCGACCTCGGTCTGGAGGTCACCGTCGAGACCGGCGCACGCTATGTCCTCGACCCGCGCCGCAAACACGGCCCCTCGCTCCTCGACCCGGACCCCGACGGACGCGCAGCCCGCACCGGACTCCTCCTCCGCGCCGTCCAGGTCGCCGCGGACCTCGGCGCACACGCGGTGCACTGCTTCACCGGCATCACCCCCCACGGGACGTCCGACTCCACCGCTTGGCAGCGCCTCGAAGCCGCCCTCACCCCCGTTTTGGACGCCGCGGCCACCGCTCACGTCCCCCTCGCCGTCGAACCCGAACCCGGGCATCTCCTCTCCAACCTCGAGGACTTCCATCACCTGCGCACCCTGCTCGGCGACCCCGAACCCCTCGGTCTCACCCTCGACATCGGCCACTGCCAGTGCCTCGAACCGGCATCGCCCGCGGACTGTGTCAAGACGGCCGCCCCCTGGCTGCGGCACGTCCAGATCGAGGACATGCGCCGCGGCGTCCACGAACACCTTCCGCTCGGCGACGGCGAGATCGACTTCCCCTCCGTCCTGGATGCACTGGCCGCCGTCGGCTACCGGGGACTGACCGTCGTCGAACTGCCCCGCCACTCCCACGCGGGCCCCGAACTCGCCCGCGCCTCGATCGAGTTCCTGCGCACGCGAGGAGCAGCGGCATGACGACGTCCACCCGCGAGGACCTCGACGCCCGGCTCGGCGCCCCCGCCCGTGCCTGGCTGCACGAAGCCCTTGCCGAAGCGGCCCGCACCACCGGCACCCCGGAAGACGCCCCCGGCCCCTGCGCGGTCCCCGGCTGGGAACTGCGCTTCGCGGCCGCCGGCCGTCACTGCGGTCAGGAGCACGCCGACTCCGTACGCACCCTCCTTCTCCACGAGGCCGGCGCCGACGCGGCCACCCTCACCCGCCTCTACCGGCAAGGCACCGCCGCCGAGCGCCGCGCCGTCCTCCTCGCTCTGCCCCTCCTCTCCCCGGACCCCGCCGCCGGCCTCCCACTCGTCGAGGACGCACTGCGCACCAATGACACCCGGCTCATCGCCGCTGCCCTCGGCCCGTACGCCGCCGAACACCTCGATCCGCACTCCTGGCGGCACGCACTGCTCAAATGCCTGTTCACCGGAGTGCCCGTGGACTGCGCCGACGGCCTCGAGCGGCGCACCCGGGGCGACGGGGAACTCGCCCGCATGCTCGGCGACCACGCCGCAGAACGCACCGCCGCCGGCCGCCCCGTACCCACCGACCTCCACCGCGTCCTTGCCCTGACGTCCCCCACGGAGGAGCCCTGATGCGCATCTTCGACCCCCATATCCATATGACGTCCCGGACCACGGACGACTACCGGGCGATGCACACCGCGGGTGTCCGCGCCCTCGTCGAACCCTCCTTCTGGCTCGGCCAGCCCCGCACCTCACCCGCCTCCTTCTTCGACTACTTCGACTCCCTCCTCGGCTGGGAACCGTTCCGTGCCGCCCAGTACGGCATCGCCCACCACTGCACGATCGCGCTCAACCCCAAAGAGGCCAACGATCCCCGCTGCACACCGGTCCTCGACGCGCTGCCCCGCTACCTCGTCAAGGACAACGTCGTCGCCGTCGGCGAGATCGGCTACGACTCGATGACCCCCGCGGAGGACGCCGCCCTCGCGGCCCAGCTCCAGCTCGCCGCCGACCACGGCCTGCCCGCCCTCGTCCACACCCCCCACCGCGACAAGCTCGCCGGCCTGCGCCGCACCATCGACGTCGTCCAGGAATCCGCCCTCGCCCCCGAACGAGTCCTCCTCGACCACCTCAACGAGACGACCGTGAAGGACGCCGCCGGCAGCGGATGCTGGCTCGGCTTCTCCATCTACCCCGACACCAAGATGGACGAGGACCGCATGGTCGCCGTCCTCAAGGCCCACGGCACCGACAGGATCCTGGTCAACTCGGCCGCGGACTGGGGCAGGAGCGACCCGCTCAAGACCCGCAAGGTGGCCGACGCCATGCTCGCGGCCGGTTTCAGCACCGATGACGTCGATCAGGTCGTGTGGCGCAATCCCGTGGCCTTCTACGCCCAGAGCGGTCGCCTGCAGCTCGACCAGCTCGACCAGCTCGACCCGTACGACGTCCCGGCGCCCGAGGCCCTGCACGAGGGCAACTCCATCCTCCGCGGCGGGGAATGAGGAGGCGACACACATGCGCTTCCGCCACCCCGACGGCTCCACCGTCCACCTGGCCTACTGCACCAACGTCCACCCGGCAGAAACCCTCGCCGGTGTCCTCGCTCAGCTCCGCGACCACTGCGAACCCGTACGCAAACGCCTCGGCCGCGACCGCCTCGGCATCGGCCTGTGGCTCGCCAAGGACGCGGCCCAGGCCCTGGTCACCGACCCGGCGGCCCTGCGTGGACTGCGCGCCGCACTCGACCGGCGCGGACTGGAGGTCGTGACCCTCAACGGTTTCCCCTACGAAGGCTTCGGCGCCGACGAGGTCAAGTACCGCGTCTATCGCCCGGACTGGGCCGAGCCCCAACGCCTCGCCCACACCGTCGATCTGGCCCGTCTCCTCGCCTCGCTCCTTCCCGACGACATCACCGAAGGGTCCATCTCGACCCTTCCGCTCGCCTGGCGGACCCGCTTCGACGACACCGTGGCCGCCGCCGCCCGAACCGCGCTCACGACCCTCGCCGAGCGCCTCGACGCCCTCGAGGAACTCACCGGCAAGTCCATCCGGATCGCCCTCGAACCCGAGCCCGGCTGCACCGTGGAGACAACAGCTGACGCGATCCGCCCCCTCACCGCCATATCGAGCGACCGCATCGGCATCTGCGTCGACACCTGCCATCTCGCCACCTCCTTCGAAGAACCCGGCCCCGCACTCGGGGCGCTCACCGCCGCCGGTATCACCATCCCCAAAGCACAGCTCTCCGCCGCGCTGCACGCAGAACACCCCCACCTCCCCGATGTACGCGACGCGCTCGCCGCCTTCGCCGAGCCCCGCTTCCTCCACCAGACCCGCACCCTTGCCCGACCTGCCCGAGCAGGGGACCCGACGTCGGCCCCGGGGCTGCGCGGCACCGACGACCTCCACGAGGCCCTGGCCACCGACGGCCTTCCCGACGACGCCCCCTGGCGTGCCCACTTCCACGTCCCCCTGCACGCACCGCCCGCACCGCCTCTCGGCTCAACCCTCTCCGTGCTCCAGGACGCCGTTACCCACCTGGTCGGCGGCCCCGTTCCGCTCACCCACCACCTCGAGGTCGAGACGTACACCTGGCAGGCACTTCCCGCCGAGCTCCGTCCCCGCAGCCGTACCCAGCTCGCCGACGGAATCGCCGCCGAACTCACCCTCGCGCGCGACCTGCTCACCGACCTCGGCCTCAAGGAACTCCCATGAGCCACACCCCTTCCGGCGACACCCCTTCCGGCGACACCCCTTCCGGCGACACCCCTTCCGGGGACAGCACTGTCGTCCCTTTCGCCGGCACAACGAGCGACGCGGCGCGACCCACCCCCCTCCTCGTCCTGGACGTCGTCGGCCTCACCCCCCGCCTCCTGAACCACATGCCGCGACTGAAACAGCTGGCCTCCGCCGGCTCACAAGCCCCACTCGGCACCGTCCTGCCCGCCGTCACCTGCGCCGCCCAGTCCACGTTCCTCACCGGCACGCTTCCCTCGGAGCACGGCATCGTCGGCAACGGCTGGTACTTCCGTGAACTCGGCGACGTACTCCTCTGGCGCCAGCACAACGGCCTCGTCCGCGGCGACAAACTCTGGGACGCCGCCCGCCGCGCCCACCCCGGCTACACCGTCGCCAACATCTGCTGGTGGTACGCCATGGGCGCCGACACCGACATCACCGTCACCCCGCGCCCGGTCTACTACGCCGACGGCCGCAAGGAACCCGACTGCTACACCCGGCCCCCCGCGCTCCACGACGAACTCACGGACAGATTCGGCACCTTCCCCCTCTTCCACTTCTGGGGCCCCGGCGCAGACATCGTCTCCAGCCGCTGGATCGTCGACGCCACCCGTCACATCCTGCGCACCCGCACCCCCGATCTCGCGCTGTGCTACCTGCCCCACCTCGACTACGACCTTCAGCGGTACGGCCCCGACGACCCGCGCTCCTTGCAGGCCGCAGCCGACCTGGACTCGGTCATGACCCCCCTCCTCGACGACGCACGGCGCGAAGGACGCACCGTCGTGGCCCTCTCCGAGTACGGCATCACCCGCGTCACCCGGCACATCGACATCAACCGCGAGCTGCGCCGCGCCGGCCTGCTCGAAGTCCACACCCAGGACGGCATGGAGTACCTCGACGCGATGGCCTCCCGTGCCTTCGCCGTCGCCGACCATCAGCTCGCCCATGTCTACGTACGCCGCCCCGAGGACCTCGACGCCACTCGCGAGGCACTCTCCGGACTGCCCGGCATCGCCGAACTGCTCGACGACGAAGGCAAGAAGAGCCACGGGCTCGACCATCCGCGCTCCGGCGAGCTCGTCGCCGTGGCGGAGGCGGACGCCTGGTTCACGTACTACTACTGGCTCGACGACGACCGGGCACCCGACTTCGCCCAGCTCGTCGAGATCCACCGCAAGCCCGGCTACGACCCGGTCGAGCTGTTCATGGACCCCGAGGACCCGTACGTCCGCGTCAGGGCCGCGACAGTCCTCGCCCGCAAGAAACTCGGCATGCGCTACCGCATGGCGGTCGTACCGCTCGACCCCTCACCTATTCGCGGCAGCCATGGCCGCCTCCCCACGAGCGATGACACCGACAACGGGCCGCTCATTCTGTGCTCCACCCCCCGCGCCGTAGGAGGCCGCGTCGCGGCCACCGATGTGAAGTCCCTGCTGCTTCAACTCGCTGGACTCCACTGAACCAGAAACCACTGACAACGAGGAGTTATCCACAATGAGCCGCACGAGCAGGACCCCAGACCCGGAGCTCGGCCACAAGCTCAGCAGACGCGGCATGCTCGGCGTCGCCGCCGGAGCCACCGCCGCCGCCCTCCTCGGCGCAGCCGCCCCGGAGGCCGCCGCCCACGGCACCGGCCGCGACCGCAGCCGCCCCGTGCTGCCCCCGGGACGCCTCGGCATCCAGCTCTATTCGCTCCGCGACAAGGTCTCCACCCTCGGCTTCGCCCCGGTCTTCGCCGAACTCGAGAAGTACGGCTACGACGAGGTCGAGTTCGCGGGATACACCCAAGGCTCGGCGGGCCCCATCACCCTCGCCCAGCTCCGCCGGCTCACCCGCGACCACGGACTGCGCGCCATCGGCAGCCACGTCGGCTACTACAGCGACGGCGACCCGAACGCATACACCTTCGCCCAGAACCTCGACAAGGTCCTCGACGACGCCCAGGCACTCGGCCTCAAGCACATCGGCACCGCCTCCGGTCCCTGGCGCTACGGTGCCACCGTCGACGGCTGGAAGCGCTGCGCCGACGAGTTCAACGAGTTCGGCGCCGCTGCCCGGGCCCGTGGCATGAAGTTCTACCAGCACAACCACGCCGAGGAGTTCTCCTTCGCCACCGACAGGCCCGACGTACGCCTCTACGACGTCCTGCTCGCCGAGACCGATCCCGACCTCGTGTACCTGGAGATGGACATCTACTGGGCGTACGCGGGCCAGTTCCGCTTCTCCAAGCGCGTGGACGGCACCCCCGCTCCCTTCGACCCGCTCCGCTACGTCCTCAAGCAGCCCGACCGCTATCCGCTCTTCCACGTCAAGGACGGCGAACGCGACGACTCCGCCCGCGACGGCTACCGCATGGTGGACGTCGGGGACGGCGACATCGACTACAAGCGGTTCATCTCGGCCGTCACCAGGACCCGCAGCGGTCGCCACGACCACCATTGGCAGGCCGAACACGACAACCCCGTCGAGTCGTTCACCTTCGCCCGCAGGTCGAGCGAGCACCTCCACTCGCTCCGCGAGAAGGGCTGCTAGCGAATCCTCCGGCCCGTACCGCCCGCTGCGAGTCATTCGTCGCGGGCGGAGTCGTGTGCCCGGAAGGTCATCGAAACTTCTCGCTACTGACCGGTAGATGGAATGTTGCCTTCCGTCCATCATTGAGCGCGAGCATGCCAAGGCTGTCGCCGGAGCCCGGCGAACGGCTTCCTGAGCAATCCCCGACTCCCAGGAGAACCCCCCAATGCATGCACGCAGTTGGAGAACCGGTGTGGCCGCAGCCCTCACGGCAGCTGCTCTCACCATGGCCACCCCCGCAGCCTCGGCCGTGACCCTGGCCCCGCAGGGCGCCCAGGCCCGGGCCGCGACCACTGCCGCACAGGCGGCGGGCGTCGACTACGCGACCTGGCAGCGTGATGTGGCGTCGGTCGTCGCCGTCGCCCGCCCCTACATCGAGCAGCGGAGCGCGCAGCCGGGCGGAAAGAAGCAGGCGATCGTCCTCGACATCGACAACACCTCGCTCGAGACGGACTTCCACCCCTTCTGGGAATGGCCGACCCCTGCCGTCCAGCAGGTCCGCGACCTCGCCCGTTTCGCGGACTCGCGCGGTGTGGACGTCTTCTTCGTCACCGCCCGCCCGGGGATCATCTCCTCGATCACCGACTACAACCTCAAGAAGGTCGGATACCCGGTCGACGGTCTGTACGTCCGGGACCTGCCCGACCTCTTCGAAGAGGTCGGCAAGTACAAGACCGGCAAGCGGGCCGAGATCGAGGCGAAGGGCTACACCATCATCGCCAACATCGGCAACAAGAGCAGTGACCTCGTGGGTGGTCACGCCGAAAGGACGTTCAAGCTGCCGGACTACGACGGCCAGTTGTCCTGACCCTCCCGGGTGGCCGCGGTGACCGGGTTCCCGGCCGCCGCGGCCACCTGTCGCCTGCCCGCTCGACCACGCACAGTCGTTCACTCACCCCGTCCCTCCTGGCGTCTTCTGCTCTGATTCGGCCAGGGGATCCTCCAACCAGGGCCAGGGCCAGGGCCAGGGCCAGGGCCAGGGCCAGGGCCAGGGATGGGGCATGGCGGCTCGCGCGGACCGATGCCGACCGGGCATCTTCCCTGACTGCCAGCCCAACGCCCGCCCCCGCCGCCCTAACAGGACAAGGCGCCGCTAAGGACTTGTCCGGGCGATCGTGTTCGGAGCCGGACGGCGAGAGCCGCGGCGGTGATGGTGCCGAGGCAGACGTAGGGGCCCTTGTCGCACCGGGTGGCCACAGCCCTGGAATGCTTCAGCTTGTTGATGGCCCGTTCGACGGTGTTGCGCTTCCTGTACGGGTCTTGGTCGCTTGCCGGTGGTCACACCACCGGCCACAACGCCCGTTGCTCACCGGCAGGAACGGCCCCAGCTGTTCCCACTCGGCATCGCTCGGATCATCCCGCCCCATGCCCGGAACAACGCTGGACACAGCGCAGTCACAAGATCGGCCGGACAGGTGCTAGAGCATGCTGAGTGCCTGCATCGCATCGCGTTCGATGCGCGAGAGCTCGTGGAGGATGGAGCCGGCCTGCATGAGGTTCTTCGCGTCGCCGGATTCTCCTGCTGTCCCGATGAGTGCGGCCACCTGTGTCCAGAGGGTGGCGGCCTCGGTATACAGGCTGTGGCCAGTGCGCAGGTGGCTGCTGTCGATCAGCTGGGCGCACTCGGCGAGGAAGTCCCGGTAGAGATTGCGGAACAGGGCGCCGCCGGTGCCCGCCCTCTCCATGAGGACGGCGACCCGTGGCAGGTCCCCCCGCGGATTGTTGCTGCGCTGCAGCCACTTCGGCACTTGCTTCGCGGTCTTCTCGATGCCCCGGTGGCCCAGGTTCGCGATGGGCGGGTTCAGGAAGGCGTCGGCGCAGGTCTTGATCGCGGGGATGATCCGGTCCTGCGGTGACGCCAGGTTGCTGGGCGCTGCGATGGTGAAGGAGCGGTGCTTGGCGGTCATGGGGCCGCGCTCGGCTCTCGCCCTGGCCAGGCCGGCGAGGCTGGTCGAGACGGCTCCGCCCTGCGGGTCGGTATCCACCAGGTAGGCGTGCTGTTCGTCGTAGCCGTACATGGCCACGACGTGCCCGCCGAAGCGCACCTTGGTGCTGAAGTAGTCCAGGTGGTAGCTGTCGAGCTGAAGGCCGACCGGCCGACCGGCGTCGATGGGTGCCGCCACGTTCTGCCATGCCTTGCGCGGGGAGGTGGTCTCCCCGACCAGCAGCTGAAGCCCAAGTACGGCGGCCAGGTTCCTGGTGAGCTCGAACGGCTTGACCCGGCCTCCCAGGAAGGGAAACCCCATGGCTTTGCTGTCCCAGTAGATGAAGGACAGTCCGGAGCCAAGCCCGAACAGCATGGGCTCGGACAGGTCGAGTCCCTCATGGCGCAGCAGCACGCCCAGCGCCGTCGTCTCGCAGTGCTGCATACCGCGGACATCGATGTCCTTCACCATGGTCATGCCGCTCATTCTGCTCCCTCACCGGACGACAGCGCCGCAGACGGGCGTGCCAGACCATCACGGCCCAGGCATGATCCGCCGGACAAGGCCTAGCCGATTCCCTGCCGGTCCGGCTCCAGCGCGAACGCCCGCTCGGTGACCTCCCGCACCGTACGCTCCACGGCCTGGACCAGGAGCGTACGGTGCCGGAGCAGCGGCTCGCGCCGCTCCTGCGGTACGAGCCGCAGCAGATCGTCGAGCCCCGCCATCAGCCGCCGCGACACCTGGGGGCTGCCCGCAGCCTGCAACCGGATCTCCGTGAACGCGAGATCGACCAGATCCACCCACTCGGGCCCGTCCTGAACCAGCCGTACGACCCCTTTGCCGTCCCGGTGATGCACAGCTCCCAGGGGCCGGTCCGCGAGCTTCTCCAGAAACCCGACGATCCGGTCGACGCACTGCACGGCGGTCGTGGGGTCGTTCACGGCCGGCGACAGCGCCCGCAGCGCGATGTCGGAGAGCTGCCGCAGCCCGAACCCCAAGTCCTGGTGGAACGTGCGCTCGACGCCGACCGACACCGTGTACCGGAGGGAGGACGGCGCGGGTACCCGCTGCCCGTGCACCGCGAGCACCGGAGTTCCAGGTACCACGTAGTCCCCGATCCGAGGGATCAGCCTGAGCACGACATCGTTGCGCCGCGCGACCCGTACCAACCGCGCGACGTACACATCCCGCAGCACTCCCGCGCGCCCGTCATGGCTCACCCGCGCGATCTCGGCCGCCAGGGAAGTCCCGTCGGACCCCTGCACTGGCACCTTCGCGAGGACCTTGAGCGATTCCTTGTTGATCCGCTCGGCCACCGGGCCGACCTTCATCAGCTGCAGCGTCTGTGTCACGTAGGCGATGAACAGCACCAGACTGATCCCGACCATGAAGATCGTCAGCCCGCTCTGGACCAGCGGCACGGTCCGCACGTCCCGAGGGTCGGTCTCGCTCTCGTACGAAGTGAGCACGAGCAGCGAAAGCAGGAACGTCGACAGGAACACCGCGAAGGTCAGCTTGCTGATCCTGCTCCTGATGAAGATCCGCACGATCCGGGGGCTGAAGTTCCCGGCGGCCATCTGGACGGCGACCAGCGAGATGCTGAAGACGACACCGATGAACGTCATCATCGCAGCGCTGATCGTGGTGATGATCGTCTCTGCGTCGGTCGCGACGCCGATGAGGTAGCGAAGGGTGTCGTAGTCGCGCTCGGCCTGGAGTACCGCCACGATCTTCGTGTCGAGAGAATCCGCCGCGCCCCACAGCACACAGACGAGGACCAGCGCCGCGGTGGGCGCGAACCAGAAGGTGTCCCGCAGATGCTCCCGCAACGGCGACAAGGCTCGCGGCCTGCGATAACGGCGTTCACGGCTCACCCTGCGAGGCTAGACGACCAAACACCGTCCGTATGCATACGACCACACTCCGCACTCCGGACGTGGCGGCGCCCCGGGCCCCGGCCCGGACGGGTCCGTAGACGTCTCCCCACCCCACTGACCACGCGAAATGCAGTTCAGAGCCACCTCGAACCCCTGGTAGAGTTATCCATGTCGCCGCGGGGAACACCCTGTGAGCGGCGGTAACACCTGGTCCGGGTGGCGGAATGGCAGACGCGCTAGCTTGAGGTGCTAGTGCCCTTTATCGGGCGTGGGGGTTCAAGTCCCCCCTCGGACACTCGCTATGGCGATACGCAAGTGAGGGCCTCGACCGTACGGTCGCGGTCCTTGTTGCGTTGTCGTAGCTGATGGTGATGCCGAGGGCTTCGTGGAGCTGCCCGGGTACCCGTCCGCGCCCTCATGGGCGCACGGACCACAGGAGAGGCCTCACCGTGCGGCCCCGGTGCCCCCGTGACACCGGGACCCCTTTTCCCCCCCGTCCGACCCCCACCCTCAGCTGTTGATCCGGTCGGTCACGGCCACGCTGCACTCGTCGGAACCGATTCCCGGCCCCGTCGTGCAGACCCACAGGGTGATGGTGCCGTTCTCCCGCATGTCGTAGTTGCACGTCCTGCTGACATCCGGGACGGTCACGCTGCACGAGCCCGAGCGCCCGTAGTCCGTGTACCACTCGACCGAACTGGTGCGGCCCTCGTAGTGCTCGACCCAGATCTTGTCGCCGTAGCCGATGAATCCGCCCGTGGCGTACCCGTTGCCCACCACCGCGTCGGCCTGCGCCGACGTGGCGAACCAGAGGACCGTCGCCGCCGCGCCCACGGCGGCCACCGCGAACCGGGAAGCATTGCGCATCATACGAATCACCAACCGTCGCAGTAGTTCTCGTCGTTGAGGCTCATGTCCAGTGCGGTGAAGTTGCCGCCGTAGACCCAGCCGTCCCGGAGCGTCCCGTAGTGCGTCGTGGCGTACCAGATGTTTCCGGCGCTGTTCGCGTACCAGCAGCTCACCGCCACGGCCCCACTGATGGAGCGGCCACCGCAGGTGCTCGCGGGGCCGGTCCGCAGCGGCGTGCTGCTCTTCACGGTTCCCTGGTACCCGTAGAACCCGTCCACGGTGGGCGGAGTCGGGCAGGCGGAGGCCGCCGCGTTGGACTGGGCGGGGGCGATGATCAGGGCTCCGACAGCCGATGCGGAGACCAGAAGCGCCTGGACGATGCGTCTTGCCATGCTTGCTCCCTCGGTGAATGGGCCACCTCTTTGCCGGCCACTCACGGTGCCGGGACGGACATCGGGAAACCTTCGGAAAAGCTTGAATGCGCCTTGAATAGCTGGTCGGTGGCGCTCAGGGTGTGGCGTGCGAACGGGCAAGGGCACGGTGAGGGGGAGCGATGGGCACGTGCTACGGGGTCCTGGGAAGCATCGAAGTTCGGCGCGACGGAGTCCCGGTCGACGTCGGGCACGCGATGCAGCGGCGCGTGCTGGCGGCGCTGCTCGTCGACGCGGACCGCGCCGTGTCGCTCGATGCGCTGGTGGACCGGGTGTGGGGGGACGTCGAGCCGTCGCACGGTCGCCGGAATCTGTACGGCTACATCTCCCGGCTGCGCACCGTACTGGCCGGTGACGGCACGGCCATCGCACGCGCGCGGGGCGGTGGCTACCGGCTCACGGTCGATCTTTCGCTGGTGGACGCGCATCGCTTCAGGGACTTGTCGGACCGGGCACGACGGGCGGCTGCGGACGAGCAGGCGGAGGCGCTGTGGCGGGAGGCGCTGGGGCTGTGGCGGGGCACCGCGTTCACCGGAGTGGACACTCCTTGGTTCAACGCGCAGCGCCAGCTTCTCGACAGCGAGCGCCTGGTCGCCCAACTGGAGCTGGTCGACGTCCGATTACGCCTGGCGCAGCATGATCGAATCGTGAGCGAACTGGTGGCCCGGGCCGAGGCACATCCCCTCGACGAGCGGGTGCTCGGGCAGCTGCTCCTCGCCCTGTGCCGGTGCGGGCGTCAGGCGGAGGCGTTGGAGGAGTACGAGCGCGCCCGGCGGCGACTCGCCGACGAGCTGGGGGTCGACCCCGGCGCGGCGTTGCAGCGGCTGTACGCGCGGATCCTGGCCGGGGATCCGGACCTGTTCGGCGATCCCGCTCCGGCCGCCGCCGGCGTCGCCACCCGTATCGCCGCCGGCGTCGACGTCCACGTCGCCCCCGCCGACGAGGAAGCGGAAGACGACAGCGCCGCCGCCGTGAACCCCGTGACGGGTCGACAGCTCGTCCCCCGGCTCCTGCCGGCGGACCTCGCCCTGTTCGTCGGCCGCGACGCCGAACTGGACAAGGCCTGCCGGCTCCTCGACGCGGGCGGCCCGGGGCCGCCGACCCTGCTGGTCACCGGCCCCGCGGGGGTCGGCAAGACGGCCTTCGCCGTACGTACGGGCCACCGGCTGGCCCTCCGCTTCCCGGACGGTCAGCTGCACGCGGACCTGCGCGGCTTCGGCGACGAGCCGGCCGATCCGTTCACAGTCCTGGGCGCGTTCCTTCGCGCGCTCGGCGTCCGCGGCGGCACGGTGCCCGCGGAACTGACGGAACGCATCCATCTCTACCGCTCCCTGCTGGCCCAACGGCAGGTGCTCGTCGTCCTGGACAACGCGGCCGGGCCCGAGCAGGTGCGCGATCTGCTGCCGAGCGGCGTGCGGTGCGCCGCCGTCGTCACCAGCCGTACGACGATGGCGGAGCTGGGCTGCCGTCGGCTCCCCCTGGACGTGCTGGACGCCGCCACCGCGCTCGCTCTGCTGCGCGAGATGCTGGGCGCGGACCGGACCGACGCTGAGCCCGACTCGGCCCGCTCCATCGTCGAGACCTGCGGCGGCCTTCCGCTCGCGGTGTGGGTGGCCGGCGCGCGGCTGGCCGCACGCCCGCACTGGCCCCTGGCCACCGTGGCCCGCGCCCTCGCTGACAAGGAGCGGAAGCTCGACGAGCTCGCAGTCGGCCACATCGCCGTACGGGCCAGCCTCGAACTCACCTACCAGGGGATGGCGGCGTCGACCCAGCACGCGCTGCGGATGCTCTCCCTGCTCCTGCCCGGACCCGACTTCGCCGCCTGGGCGCTGGCCGCGCTCCTGGACGTGGACGTGTCCGCGGCGGAGGCCGTGCTCGATGATCTTGTCGAGGTGCACCTGGTGCGGGTCGGATCGGTGGGCGCCACCGGAATCCGCTATCAACTGCACGACCTGGTACGACTGTTCGGCCGCGAGCGCGCGGTTCGAGCCGTCCGACGCCAGGACCGTACGGCGGCACTCACCCGCCTGGTCGGGGCCAGCCTCCACCTCGCCGACCTCGCCGCGGACACCCTCAGCGTCGACTTCCAGGGCATCTCGCAGACGGAGCTGGTCTCCTGGCGGGTCTCCCCGGAGGACGCCCGCCGGCTGCTCGCCGACCCGTTGGCCTGGTTCACCGACGAGCGCGAGTTCCTCATCGAGGTGGCCGAGCAGGCGCTGGAGTGGACGGAAACCGCACCCGCCGCCGGGCTGGCCACCGCCCTCACGACCCTGTTCCAGGTCGGCGGCCACTTCGACGACTGGGAGCGGCTGCAGAACCGGGCGCTCAAGGCGGCGCTGAGCTGCGGCGACCGGCCGAGCGCCGCGAAGCTCCACCGTTGCCTCGGCGAGCTCACCACCATCCTCGACCGGTATCCGGAGGCGCTGAACCACTTCGAACAGGCGCTGCTGCTCGCCGAGGGACAGGGGCCGAACTACTTGGCAGGGGCGACCGCAGGATTGGCGTACGTGCACCGGCTCCTCGGCCAGTACTCCTCGGCTGTTGAGCACTTCGAGACGGCCACCGGGCTGGCCAGGCAGGCGGGCAACATCAACTGTCTCGTCTACGCCACCAACGGCCTCGGCGTCATCGACCTCGAGCAAGGCCGCGTCGAGGCCGCCATGGAGCGATTCACGGAGTGCCTGCAGGCCAGCCGGGTCGCGGGCTACCGGCCCGGGGAGGCCCAGGCCCTGCGCTGTCTCGGCCAGAGCCACCGCGCGCTGGGCGCCTACCCGGCCGCCGCCGAGGCCTACCGGCATGCGGTAGCGATCAGCGCGGACCTCGGCGACCGCCTCACCGCCACTCACGCCGCCTGCTGGCTCGGGGACGTCCTGGTCCGCCAGGGAGAACATCGCGAAGGGCGCCGTCTGCTCGCGCAGAGCCTGTGGACGTACCGGGAGTTCGGCAACCTGTGGGGCGAGGCGGCCACACTGTACGCCCTCGCGGAAGCGCAACTCGCGGCCGGCCGCCCGGCCTTCGCCCTCGTGCGCGCCGATGCCGCGGTCACGCTCTGGCGACAGGTTGGCTCCAGCACCTGGCTCGCCGTGGCCCTCGACACCCTGGCCACCGCGCACACCGAGGCCGGGGACGAACCGGCCGCGACCCGGGCCCGCGACGAGGCCGCGGAGCTACGGAAGGCCTGAGCGCCCCTCGCGAGCCTGGTGCCCAGCCACGTGCTCGAGACCGAGCTCTCCTCACCCCAACCTCGGTCGTCACGGACCGGTGGTCTGCCGATAGCCGCTGGACTGGAGGGTGAAGAGGCGGGCGTAGGTGCCCTTGCGCGCGAGGAGTTCGCAGTGGTCGCCTTCTTCGGTGATGCGACCGTCGCAAAGCACGACGATTCTGTCGGCGTCACGGACGGCGCCGAGCCGGTGGGAGATCAGCAGACTGGTACGTCCCTGACGATGGTTCAGGAGCCTTAGGTGGACCTCGTGTTCTGCCTCCGCGTCGAGACCGGAGTTCGGCTCGTCCAGGATCAGGAGCTGAGGATCATCGCGCAGGAAGGCCCGGGCCAGGGCCAGCCGCTGCCATTGCCCGCCGGACAGCAGCGTGCCCGGTTCTGCATCCTCGTGGGTGGTGTAGATCCTGCTCAGCATCGTGTCGTAGCCCTGCGGCAGGCGTGACAGCTCCCGGTCGATGCCCGCTGCGCGCGCGGCGGCGACCAGCCTCGAGCGGTCGTCGAGCGCGCGGACGTCGCCGAGGGCGATGTTCTGCGCTGCGGTCAGGTCGTAATGCATGTAGTCCTGGAACACCGCACCGAGTCGGCTGCGCAACTCGGCGGCGGGGACCTGGCGGATGTCGACGCCGTCCCAGAGCACGGCGCCGCGGGTCGGCTCGTAGAACCGGCACAGCAGTTTCACCAGGGTGCTCTTGCCCGCCCCGTTGGCCCCCACCAGAGCAACCGCCTGGCCGTGAGGCAGGAACAAGTTCACACCGCGCAGCACCCAAGGGTGCTCCTCGTCGTACCGGAACCAGACGTCCCGGAACTCGACGCCTCGACGCAGCGTCGGGAGCGCGTCCGCGGGGGAGTCGTCCGAGTCCTCGCCGGTCCCGACGATCGCGAGGAAGTGGCGCATCATCAGGAGGAGGTGGTGCACGTCGGCCAGGGACTTCACCAGACCGGACAGCGCCGTCTGCACCCCTGCGACGGCGGCGACGAACATCGACACGTCCCCGACGGTCAGTTCCCCGCGCCTGGCCGCGAGGGCCGCCCAGACCAGCCCCGCCCCGCCGACCAGGGCTCCGAGCAGCGCCAGTCCGCACTGGGTGGCCAGCTGCCGCCGGTCCATCGTGGCGTGCTCGGCGTCGGCGGCGCGTCGTTCGGTGAGCATTCGGTCGCGCAGATAGTCCCCAGATGCGTACAGGCGAACTTCCTTGGCGGCGTCGAGGCTGGAGAGCAGTGATTGGTAGAACATCTCCCTTCGCCGGGCCGAGCCGATCCGCCAGTCGCTCAGCGCCCGACGCCGGGAGAGCCGCAGCTGCGCCGTCAGGACCGGCGCCGTACAGGCGACGACGAGAGCGGTCATCTCAGGACTCACCGCGTACAGAGCACCGACGAACCCGACGGCGGTCAGCGCCCCGCCGCCGATGCGCAGGGCGCTGAGCACGATCCCGCCGATGGCTTGGCTGCCGGCCGACTGGGCCATGCGCAGCCGGTCCTGGAACCGCGGGTTCTCGAGCGTGGCCAGACCGGTGAAGGAATGGACGACGGTGTAGAGCCGGCCGACGGCGCGGTAACTGGTGGGCCGCCCGAGGCGGTTGCCCGCGTACGTGGTGAGGGGCGGGAGCGACGCCGCCGTCAGGCCGATGGCGGCGAGGCCGAGGGCGAGCCCGAGCAGGGCGGAGTCGCCGGCCCCGGTCAGGCCGTCGAGGACCAGCCGGGTCAGCCACGCGGCGGCAACCGGTGCCCCCGCCGCCGCGAGGGTGATCAGCAGCAGGGTGACGGTGCTGCCGGGCGCCGCCTGCCAGGCGAGCACGATCGCCGCGCGGGTCGAGGCGAGCGCCTCCTTCGGGGCGAGTCTCTCCTTGACGGCGGGCGCGCCCTTCGCGCTGCGTGCTCCGTCATTCCTGCGCGTGCGCTCGTCGTTCGGGGTGCGTGCGCCGTCCTTCCTCCGCGCTTGCTTGTCCCTGGGCCAGTTCATCCGGCCGCACCGGCCCGGTCCGCACGGCGGGGAAGGGTCCGGCCGCTGCCCGCGACCCGGCCGTCGGCCCCCACCTCCACGTACGCCGGCATGCCCCTGACAGCGAACGCCTGGGTCACCTCGTCGCCGAACTCCGTCACGACCACCCGAGCCACCGGCGACAACCGCCTCAGGTACTCGCCGAGCAGCGCCTCCTTCTCCTCGTCGCGTGTGACGACCGCAAGCACTCGGTCCCTGCCGTACTGCCCCGCCCGTTCCGCCACCAGCGGCAGGAGGTCTTCGCAGGCCGGACAGCCCGGCGACATGAACAGGACCATCGAGCCGTCGTCCAGTACGTCCTGGTCGACGAAGTCGCCCTCCGTGTCGACCGTGGAGAACGTCCCGATGAGGTCCCCGGAGGCCGCGACGAGCGCCGGGACGCTCATCTCGCCGCCCGTCGCGTCCGCAGGCCGCTCCCGCAGCCGGCGCACGACGCCGAAGGTCAGGGTCAGATTGAGCAAGCCGAGCAATCCGAGGAGCACGACGGACGCGGTCAGGTACGCCATGACGGTGAGTCCTTTCCAGGCAGCGGGCGAGTAGCGGTAGCGGCGGGCGGTCGCCGCGTCAGCGGAGGTCGGAGGGGAATCGGCGGACGACGACGCCGACGACGTGATCGGCGCGGAAGTAGCCCCAGAAGCGGGAGTCGAGGCTTTCCGGGGGGTTGTCGCCGAGGAGCACGACCCGGCCTTCGGGCACGTGCTCCTCGGGGCGGGTGCACAGTGCCGGGACCACGCCCCGGGGCACCGGTTCCCCCGCCGCCGCCGCGACGCGCTTGACCAGCCATCCGGCGCGGCGCCCGCGGGCCCAGCGTTCGTCTGCGGGCGGTCTCGTCACCACGATGCGGCCCGTCCGAATGCCGGCCGGACCCGTACGGCGGACGAGTACCCGGTCGCCGGAAGCGAGGCTGGGGGCCATGCTGGAGCCCTCCACCGTCACCACCACGTACCGGCGGCGTATCCCGGCCACTGCGGCCACTGCGGCCACTGCGGCCACTGCGGCCACTGCGGCCACGGCGACCGCGGCCCCGCCCCCGACGAGCGCGATCCCGAAGCCGAGCCGAAGCGCGCTCCCGAACCCGACCCTCGGCGCTGCCGCCCGCGAAGTCATCGGGGCGCCCCGTCGCGTTCGGAGGTGTGGCCTGCGGGCGCGAACAGACCGACGAGATCGTCCAGAGCCACGGTGACGAAGGCGAGGACGACCGCAACGCCCGCGGTCAGCATCAGCCCCGCGGTCGGCGCGGTTCCCCCGCCGTGCGATGCCGTCGCCCCGGCGAATGCCGTGGCGATGAGCAACACGTTGCGCACGACGTGCCGGGGCGCGATCATGCCGGCCGTCGTGCCGAAGCAGTGGCAGGATGTGCGCGTCCCCCAGCGCAACACTCCGGCCAACCCGACGGTGAACGCCGTCAACAACACCGCGGCCAGTACGAACCCCGCCCTCGCCGTCGCCGGAACGGCCAGTGCGACGACGACCGCCGCCTCGCCGACCAGCACGCCGGCGGCCACGGCCGTCGCACCACGCCGCGCATGCCCGAGCGCCGAGGCGACCACCGAGGCGAGCACTCCCGGAAGGGCCGACGGAGCCGTCTCCGGAAGCATGCGGCGCACCGCGCCCCGGAACCCCCGGAACGAGGACGGCCGCACCTTGCCGACGACCGAGCAGAGGAAGACAAGGCCCAACAGAATCCGGCCGCCTTCACCGATGTGTTCCACGTGTCCGCACCCCTCCTGGCCGGACGACGGGGCGCCCGCATGACGCCCGCAGCCACCCCGTCTCCCTGTCTCCCCGTACGGCCTCAGCAGCTGTTGACGCAGGTCCACCGCTGACGGTCGTTGCAGGGGTCGACCTCGTACAGCATGTCGCGGTTGCTGGAGCAGTTGTTCTGGTAGCAGGCCTCGAACTGCCAGCAGCTGATCGCCGAGGCGGTCTGCTTCGGCGCCACCGCGTTCAGCAGGCGATCGGAGATCGTCCCGATCCGGATGCGCATGGGTTACTCCCTTCCCGTCAGGGCCGGTTGCCCGAACACGACCACCGTGCTCGGACCGCCTTCAGAGTTCTTTGAAGAAACCTTGAACGCGCAGGCCGCGACGGTTCGTCAGGCCATGGCAGATCCCTCCCCGATCGACGCCCCAGCCGACCATCCAGTGACCTGAATCAGGGTTCCTTGATGGTTCGTTCCAGTGGGCGGCGTGATCTTCCCTGTTCCCTTTGACCTCACTGCTGATTCAGATCACTCGGTCCCGCACGCGGCGGGCCGCCGCTGGGACGGAATTGGCCGGCCCGGCGCTCCCGGTGACCCGTGGTATCCGTCCACGCCGCGGGCGGTGGCGACGATCTTGCGCCGGCGCCGATCGGCAGGGGTGAGTCGGCGCTCGACCAGGCCGGCCGTGACGAGGTCGTCGATCAGGTAGGTCATCACCGTGCGGTCGATCCCCAGGTACGTGGCCGGGGCGAGCTGATTCTGCTGGTCACCTCGGACGACGACGGTGAGCGTCCGGTAGCCGCGGGCGCCCTGCGGGACGTCATCGAGGACCGACGCGACGACGGTCCGGTACGCGCGCATCAGGACGAGGAGGGAGAGACCGAAGTCCCCCCGCGAAGTCCCCCCGCGAAGTCGACACCGTCGGCGACCGGCGTGGTCGGTGTCTCGGTGCTCATAACCGGAATGATACCCACTCGCCCATTGTTGGACAGATCATCTGCGCAGCATGCGATCTATCGGACAACGCACTTCCGCGACGAAGCGCCGCAGATGAGAAGGGCAACGGTCATGCTCAAGATCGGCATCATCCTCGGCAGCACCCGCCCCAACCGCAACGGCGAACAGGTGGCGAAGTGGGTGCTCGACATCGCCTCGCGCCGCAACGACGCCACGTTCGAGCTCATCGACCTCCGCGACCACCCCCTGCCGCACCTCGACGAGCCACTGCCGCCGTCGTTCGGCCAGTACCAACACGAGCACACCAGGCAATGGGCGGCCAAGATCGCGTCGTTCGACGGGTTCGTCATCGTGACACCGGAGTACAACCACGGCATCCCCGGCTCGCTGAAGAACGCCATCGACTTCCTCTTCGCCGAGTGGAACAACAAGGCGGTCGGCTTCGTGTCCTACGGCGGGGTCGGCGGGGTGCGGGCCGTCGAGCACCTGCGTCTCGTCGTTGCCGAGCTCCAGATGGCCGACGTACGCCAGCAGGTCGCCCTGTCGATGTTCACCGAATTCGAGAACTTCAGCGTCTTCAAGCCCAGCGACCACAGCGTGTCCGCCCTGAACACGATGCTCGACCAGGTCATCGCCTGGAGCGCCGCGCTCGCACCGCTGCGCATGGCCTCGGCCGTCGCCTCCTGAGCCGCCCGCCGGGCCCTGTTCACCCATTTGCGGCGTACAAGAAGTCGCGCCATGTCCTGTTGAGCCGAAACGTCCCCGAGCCGGACAGCTCCTGTCGGCCCATCTCGCCGACGCAGCTCGCGTCACCGCCTAGCTGTTCTGTCCCGGGAGGTTGTGGACGGGTGCCGACCTGGGCCCCGGCACTCTCTGCATCCGCGATCTGCACACCTCCTGGCAGTTCGCGTACACGGCACCCACCGACTGCAGGGTGCTCATCCTGCCCAGGGCCGGCCTGCTCGAGCATCTGTACCGAACCCGGCTGCCGGCCCTGACCGTCGCCCCCGCCACGGCCCCGGAGTCCCGGCTGCTTCTCTCCCATCTCGACGCCGCCTGGTCCCTCGCGGAGCAGCTCGGCCCGGAGGCAACGCATGCGGCCGGCGAGGCGATGGCCGTGCTGCTGACCGGTCTCATCCGGACACACGCACCCATTGCGGTCCCGCCACAGTCAGTGCGGGCCATGGCCACCGCATACGCCGACAGCCGGCTGAGGGACCCGGACCTGGCTCCGGCCACCATCGCCCGGGCGCTGAACGTCTCCGTCCGCACCCTCCATCGTGCCTTCGCCGACGGCGAGACCGTCATGGCCTATGTGCGACGCCGCCGCCTCGAAGGCGCCCGCCGCGAACTCGACCGTCCAGGCAGCCCGTACACCGTCGCCGACGTCGCGGCACGCTGGCAGTTCGCCGACTCCAGCCACTTCCGTCGCGCCCACCGCGGCATGTATGGACAGTGCCCCTCGTCGACAGGGTGACCGATGACCGAAGCACCGGCGGCAACCGGGCACTGAACTCCGTGCTGCACGTCATCGCCGTCTACCAGATCCGCGATGGCGGACGCGGACTGGACTAATACCTGCGAAAGATCGCGGAAGGCAAACGCCCGCGGAGGCCGCAGGGCCCTCAAACGCCGCCTGTCCAACGCGGTCTACCGGATCATGAAACGCGAGCAATGGGCCCACCTCGCTCAGGCCGCTCGACACACAGAGGCGCCATCAAGCCACACCGCACCGGACGGCCTGCGGTCGGCACGTCGCCGACTCCCAGGCCAGCCACTACCAGCGACAAGCCACTCAGGCATGAAGATCGCGATCTACGGCTGGAGTACTGGCCACGGGCGGGACCGTGGAGACGACGCAAGACCCCGCCTCTATGATGGACCGATGGCGTCGATCAAGCAGATCCAAGTCACCTTCGACTGCGCAAAACCTGAGCGCGTCGCTCGTTTCTGGTGCGAGGTGTTGGGTTACGTCGTACCGCCGCCACCGGAGGGGTTTGCTACTTGGGACGACTTCGATCGCGCACTGCCGCCTGAGCGTCAGGGTTCAGCGTTCGCCTGCATCGATCCCTCAGGTGTGGGCCCGCGCTTGTTCTTCCAGCGCGTTCCCGAAGGCAAGGTCGTCAAGAATCGGCTGCATCTTGACGTGCGGGTCGGCATCGGGCTCGTGGGTGAAGAGCGCCTGGCCGCACTTGAGGCCGAGTGCGCACGACTGGTCGCGCTCGGCGCGGTACGCGTGCGACTACTGACTGCCGATGGCTACAACGAGTCGTGCCTCGTGATGCAGGACGTCGAGGGCAACGAGTTCTGTCTCGACTGAGTGGCCGCTGAGTGGCCGCGAACGTGGCACCTTCGCGAGTCGACTGGTGCAGTTCGCCATCACGAGGGTCGCCGTCCCGCGGCGCGCCAACGGTCCTGATCCATAACCACCCCTCGGTGTCCACGAGCACGAATCCCGCGGCGATCGTCGCGAACATCCGCTCATGCCGCAGACAATGCGCGCTCACGCACCTCCGTGGACTCCTTCGTCCGGGCTCTCGCGCCGACACTCCCGAGGGTGTCGGCGACGAAATCCCCTCCGTCACTCTTAGCGAGGAGCGAGAGCGCGGCGCGCGCTGCACTGCCAGTCGAGATCATTTCGGTTGGGCGTGCGTCCGATGCTCGCTCCTCGGGCCCGAGCTGTCGCAGCGAGACCGGCTGACCGAGATTCGCGACAACCTGATCGATCGGGTCGCCGAAGTTCAGCGCGAGGGCCGGCTCGGCGAGGTTGAAGCCCCCAGTCACCCACCTGGGCCTGTCGGCCTTCGGCCAGGTTGCCGGACGGTCTGGTAGCCCTGGCCTCTTGTCATGAACCGGTTTCAGTGGCCGCGTCATGAGCCGCATCAGTGTCGCGGAGGGCCATCTCGTGGGCTTCAGGGTGAGCGGCCGCCGTCGGCGGCGCGTCGTGCGAGGCCGGAAGCTCCCGTCCCAGGCGTGATAGCGGGGACAAAGCCATCACCGCTGGGGACAGCATCATGCCTGCGGCCGTCACCAGGAGGCTGGTGCGCAGCCCCCACTCCTCCGCGAGGAATCCGCCGAGCAGAGAACCGAGCGGGGTCGACCCCATGCCGACAAACGTGATCGTCGCGGCCGCGCGGCCCTGCATCCCGTCCGGAGTGAGGGCCTGCCGGACGGTCATGACCGCGACATTCACCAACTGGCCGCAGAGCCCGAACACGAAGCTGACCGCAAGGAGCGCGGGAACCGTCACCGCAGAGGAGACGTGAAGCGCGGGCACACACAGGAACACGCCGTCGCCGAGTGCCGCCGCGCACACGAGCACCACGCCATGGCCGAACCGCCTCGACAGGCGGGCGGCCAGCAGCGAGCCCAGAAGCGCGCCCGGTCCCGCCGCCGCGAGTGCAGGCCCTACGACGGTGCCCGACAGGTGCAGTTCCCGCGGCAGGAAGAGTAGATAGACGGTCATCATGGCCGCGAAGGAGAACTGGAAGACGGCCGAGGCCAGGCACACGGTCCGAAGCGCGGTATCGCCGGCGACGAAACGCAGGCCCTCATGAATCCGCTGCCAGACCCGAGGGGGATGTTCCGCGCGTTCCGGGATCGATTCGGCTCGGCGGATCCGCCGGATCGACACGCACGACAGCGCGAAAAGCAGCGCGTTGGAGGCGGCAGCAATCGGCGCCGACAGCAGGGACACCAACGCACCTCCGAGAGCGGGACCGCCGATCCGCGCCGCGGACCGGCTGCCCTCGAGCGCGCTGTTGCCTCGCACCAGTTGGTCGCGTTCCACCAGTCGCACGAGAGACGCCTGGTATGCCACGTCGAAGAACACGGACAGGGTCCCGACGGCGAAGGCGAGCGCAAGCAGCGCGGGCAGTCCGAGCCGGCCGAAGAGGCTGGCCATGGCGGCGGTGCCCAGGACCAGGGCCCGACCGACGTCCGAGAGCACCATCGTCGTACGGGTCCGCCACCTGTCCACCCACGCGCCGACGAAGAGCGAGAGCAACAGGATCGGCGCTTGCCCCACCGCGCGAAGCACGCCCAGCTGGCCGGCACTGGCGTTGAGCGTCAAGACCGCGAAGAGCGGCAGCATCACCAGATGTGCGTGTTCACCGAGTTGGGAGGCTGTCTGGCCCATCCAGAGTCTGCGGAAGTCGGCGTCCCGCCACAGGCTTGACGGAACAGGTCGACCGGAATCGGATACAGCGGAGGAAGCGGACGGCACGGGGATCCCTTGGATTGCCGAACGAGGCCCGCCACCCGGCGCACACCAGGTGCACCGACGGTTCAGGCAGGGGAAGGCTCGCTATGCCGCAACATCAAGGGCAGCACGCGATGACAGGCCGGTCACGGCCTACAACGTCAACGCGCGCTCGGACGACCGACCATGTCTCAGCTCCTCGTGGGTCACTCGCTGCACCCGGACCATAGCCCTCGACGGCGCTGCGCGAAAGGCGGCCTCGTTCGCCCCACCGCAAACCAAGCAGGCTGAACCCGTAGTTCGGAGAAGGCCTGCTCTGCTACGACTGCAACCACAAGGAGGCCATGCACGCAGGGGACCTTCTCGAGGACCTTCACGCCACCCGGTGCTGGTTCCAGGCCTACTGCGACGTCCTGCTGGCCGAGCCAGTTCAACTGGTAGTGGCCATACGAGAACCGATCGACGACGGAGGTTCTCCTCCCCATACCGCCCCAGTGGGCTGACCGGCCACGAGAACCCTTCCGCTGCCGTCGCCCAGGGTGCCGCACCGCGGTTCTGCTCCGCGACCACCTGGCGGTTGTGAGCGCCCGGAGACGAGGCAGTAGACCCCGCTCGCGTTCCTGACGCTGGTTCCGTACCGCCATGGAACCCGCGCACGCCTCGTTCCTTGCGTTGCTGTAGTTGACGCCCGACGAGCACGGCCAAGTGCAGCGCGCCGCCGCCACCGCCGGTCAATCCGTGGAAGCCCTCATCAAGGCCGTGCTCCTCGATGCCGAACGATCCGTTCCTCGCCGGTCTTCCTCGGACGCGGCAGTTGATGGTGGCCGTGGCGGAGCAACTGCGTCGGCCGTGGTGCCAGAGGCAGTGCCGTTCACCATCGGCTGGTAGTGCGGCAACACCGAATGGTGTGTCGACGAGACAGCAGCTTCTGAGCCAGCAGGGTTCCGTTGCTGGTCATTTGCGGAATTGGCTTCGCGGATGGCTGCGACTGAGCTGTGTGATCATGCATGGGACAGGGACCTGGCCTCTTGGGAGGGGGCCGCGGATGCGTGGGAAGGACCGGGAGCGTTCGTGGGTAAGGGTGGGGCGGCCATACCGGACGAGGAGTGGGAGCGCTTTCTACGGGAGGCCGAGGCCGGCACGCACGACGCGCCCGAGGAGCCGTCGGCGCAAGCCCGGATGGTGGCGCGGCGGCTGCGGGATGAGTCAAATCGGCCAGAGGGGTGGCGGACTCACCAACCGGCCCTGCGGTCACGGGGCAAGGGCCGGTACGTGGTCGGTCTGCTGATTGCGCTCGGTTTGCTGGTCGTGGCAGTGGATCCGGGGCGGGTGGTTGGATGGTTCGGAGGCGGCGAGATCGCGCCGCTCGCGGCGGAGTCGGAACGTCCGGATCAGCCGCCGGAAACTGCGGGGTCAGCCCAACTGCCCACAGTGGACGAGCCGTTCAGGGGATCACCCGCGGCGCGATGGGGCGACGGCACGGCAGGGATCCGCCTGCCTGCGGCACAGGCGACCGGTTGGATGAGCAAGGAGCAGGTTGCGCATGCGCTCGAGCAGACCCGGGGCTTCCTGGTCGACTCCAATCTGGATCCTGGCGTGCTACGGGGGGAGCGGCCGAGGAAGGCGATCGCGTTGATCAATCCGCATCAGCAGGATGTCCAGGACTACCTGGCAACCGCGTTCCGCGCGCCCAGTCGGGAGAACGATCCTCTGCTGCTGTTCAGCCGGTTCGCAAAAACGAAAGTGCGGCTCGTCGGGAGCGTGGTCAAGACCCGGGGACGGATCACGTACCGGGAAGGTAAGCGTGGTGCGCTCGAGGTGACCACCGATGTCACATATGTATATCCAGTCGTACGCGCTGCCGCCGGAAGCGACGAAGTCGCGCGCACCATCGTGCGCCGCGAGGTCGTGATGAGCTGGGACCACCCGGCGAAGGTGGTCGTCGCGCCGGGCACGTTCTCCGTCGTCTCCTACAAGGTGGACATGACCAACGGCGGCTGCGACACCTTCACCGGTTACCTCACCCCCGAGTTCGCTGCCGAACGCGCGACCAAGGGCTCGGGAGGCGGACCCGAGGTCGACCCTTACGACCGGAGCACCTCGATCGACGCGCGCACGCGAGAGGCCGACGAAGCCAGGTGCGGGACCGCCTCACGGTCGTGAGTGGCGAGCCCCTTCTCACCTGAGCCGGGGCGACTGTCAGGGACGGTGAATACCTGCTGTGGCACAGGTTGGTGTAGGTCCGACCAGCCGGGCTGAGACCGCAGGAGGGTTGGGTTCACCGCACACTCTGCGGCAACGGGACCTTTTTACGTGCATCTGCGGGTTCAGTTCGTCGTGCTGCCGGGCAGGGATGCCCGCGCCGTGCGCCTGCTGTACGTCGTGGACTTCGGCTGTTCAGGCGGAGGACATCCCACACGACGTGTTCAGCCCCCCGTTGCCTTTGCCCAGCCCCGGTCGACCGTCACCCTCGCCTTCTCCAGTTGCGCGTCCGTGGGGAACTGGGGCTCCCCCTCTACCGTCGGCAGTATTGCCGCGGCGGCCTCGTCGAGGGTGCCGTCCTCGCGCATGGTCTCCATCAGCACCGGGCGGGCGAAGCCCTTGAGCCGGAGGTTCTGGCCCGCCGCACTGAAGAGGTACTCCTGCCACAGGCGGGCCGCCGCCGGGTGCGGGGCGTTCCTGTTGACGGCCAGGGCGTAGTACTGGGCGAAGCTGCCGTCGAAGGGGATCGCGACCTGCCAGTCACCGCCCTTGCTGCGGAACCGTTCCGCGTAGTCGAGGTTGACGTAGTCCCAGTCGATGCTGATGGGGGTCCTGCCGGTCTCGACCGCGGTCGAGGTGGACTCGACGGGGTTGAAGTTGCCTCGTTCGTTGAGTTCGGCGAAGAAGTCGAGGCCGGGGCGGATGTCGTCGAACGACCCCCCGTTCGCGAGGGCGGCCGCGTACACGCCGGCGAAGGCGGTGTTGGAACGGGTGGGATCTCCGTCGAGCGAGACCTTGCCCTTGTAGCGGGGATCCAGCAGATCGGCGAAGATCCGGGGGCAGGGCTTGACGCGGTTGGCGTCGCAGCCGATGGAGATGTAGCCGCCGTAGTTGTTGGTCCAGCGGGCTTCGCCGTCCTTCTGGTTGTCCGGGATCGAGTCGTACGCGGCGACCCTGTACGGCGCAAGCAGGTTCTGCCGGGCCGCTGTCCGCGCGAACGTGTCCCCCACATCGATGACGTCGGGGGCGTTGGCGCGCTTCCCGCTCTTCTTGATGGCGTCGATCTCGTCCTGGCTGGAGCCCTGGGGATCGCCGACCGTGACCTTGATCCCGTACTTCTTCTCGAAGCCGTCGATCAGACCTCCGTAGTTGGCCCAGTCGCGCGGAAGCGCGATCGCGTTGAGCGCGCCTTCGTCCTTCGCCGCGGCGATCAGCGCCCCCATGCCCCCTGCCTCCTCTGCGGAGCTGGCCACCGACGGCTTCACGGGCGCGGCCTTCGGCGTCTCGGTGCAGCCGCTCAGGACCAGGAGGGTGAGGCAGCCTGCGACGGCCGTTGCTCGGACACGAGGTGCAGTCACGATTGCTCCAGGACGCGTGGGTTCAGGAACGAGCGGGGTCGGGAACGGACGGTTGTCGCCGACGGAGGTCCGGCTTTCGCAGGATGTGGCGCGTCCCGGGGGTGATGAGCGGTGGCGCCGAGCGGTCCTGCGACGAGCCGCAACGGGTGGCGCCCCGCGGCGGGGTGCGACGGCCGAGGCACGTCCAGAAGCAGTCGGGTCGGGGGCGCGTGCTGCGGCGGGCCGGAAGCCGTGGCCCGGCCCGTGGGCGTGCCGGGTGGCCGGTCGTACAGCGACTTCACGATGTCCCTCGCCCTGCCGTGCCGTCCTGCTCCCGGCCTTCGCCGGAAAGCGGCTCCTGCTCGTCGAGCAGGAGCTCGGCGAGTCCTTCCACCGACGGGCCGGCACCGCCGTGGAGGGACAGTTCGGCCCAGATGACCTTGCCGGTGGGCGTGTAGCGGGTGCCCCAGCGTTCGGCGAACTGGGCCACCAGGAAGAGTCCGCGGCCGCCCTCGTCGGTGACCTTGGCCCGTCGCAGTCGTGGCGAGGTGCTGCTGCCGTCGGAGACGTCGCAGACCAGTGTCCGGTCGTGGAGGAGCCGGACGGTGATGGGCTCGGCGCCGTAGTGGATGGCGTTGGTGATCAGCTCGCTGAGGACGAGTTCGGCGGCGAAGTCGATCTGCCCGAGGCCCCATTCCCGGAGCCGGCGGACGCAGGCAGCACGGACCGGGGCGACCGCCGCCGGGTCACGGGGCACCTGCCATTCGGCGATCCGGGTGGGGTCGAGCCGGAGTGTGCGGGCCACCAGCAGCGCGATGTCGTCCCGGGGCCGGTCGGGCATCATGACGTCGACGACCGCGGCGCAGGTGGCCTCCGGGGAGCGGTCGGGCCCGGTCAGCGCGTCGCGCAGGGCCGCCAGGCCGACGTCCAGGTCTCGGCCCCGGTCCTCGATCAGCCCGTCGGTGTAGAGCACCAGCCGGGACCCCTCGGGCACGGTCAGCTCGGCGCTCTCGCCGGGCAGTCCGGCGCCGAGGCCCAGCGGCGGGGAGACCGGCAGGTGGGGGAAGTCCACCGTCCCGTCGGGGCGGACCACCGCCGGACCGGGATGGCCGGCGGTGGCGACCGCCAACTGCCCGGAGGCGGGATCGTAGACGGCGTACAGACAGGTCGCGCCGGTGATCCCCTGACCTTCCCCGTCGTCGGCGGCCTCGTCGCTGTCGATCTGGGCCACCAGCTCGTCCACGCGGCCCAGCAGTTCCTCCGGCGGGACGTCCAGGACCGAGAAGTTGTGCACGGCTGTGCGTAGTCGGCCCATGGTGGCCGCAGCGTGCAGGCCGTGGCCCACGACGTCTCCGACGACCAGCGCGACCCGGGCACCGGACAGCGGGATGACGTCGAACCAGTCCCCGCCCACCCCTGCCCGGGCGGGCAGATAGCGGTAGGCCACCTCCAGCGCTGTCTGCTCGGGCACCCGGCTGGGCAGCAGACTGCGCTGCAGCGTGACGGCCATGGTGTGCTCGCGGGTGTAGCGGCGGGCGTTGTCGATGCACACCGCTGCCCGGGCGGCCAGCTCCTCGGCGAAGGACACGTCCTCCTCCTCGAACGTCGGAGAGCCGCTCGTCCGCCAGTAGTGGGCCGTTCCGAGCACCACCCCCCGGGCGCGCAGCGGGACCACGATCAGGGAGTGGATGCCGTGGTCCAGGATCCGGCGGGCCCGGTCGGGGTCCTGGGCCCGCCATCCCTCGGAGGTACTCAGGTCCTCCACCAGCACCGCTCGGCCCTCGGCCGCGCCCGCGGCCGTGGGGTGGGCCGCGACGAAGCGGATCAGCTTGCCGGCCGGGTAGAGGAGATGGTCCCCCTCCAGGCCGACGACGGCGGTGCGGCGCATCTCGGTGCTCGCGCCGGAGGGCTCCTCGCCGTGCAGGACCGGGTCCAGGAGCTCGACGGTGACGACGTCGGCGAAGCGGGGGACCGCGACCTCCGCGAGTTCCTGGGCGGTGTGTGTGACATCCAGGGTGGTCCCGATCCGCACTCCGGCGTCGTAGAGCAGTTGCAGCCGCTCGCGGGCGGTCTCGGCCCTGCCGGAGAGGGCCTGCAGCTCGGTGGTGTCCCGCAGCGTCACCACCGTGCTCGCCGCTCCCTGGGGGGTGGTGAACCGCTTGTTCACGGCGAGGAGCCGGTCAGCCGCCAGGTGCACCTCGTCGGTGGCCGGCCGATCGGATGTGAGCAGTTCGGCGAGGTCGGTGTTCAGCCCCAGCGCGCTCACATGGCCGTGTTCGGCGTCCTCCGGCAGGTCCAGCAGGCGGCGGGCCTCGTCGTTGGCCAGCAGAAGCCGGCCGTCGCGCCCGATGATCAGTACTCCTTCCCGTACGGCGTGGAGGACCGCGTCGTGATGCTCGTACATCCGGGTCATCTCGGCCGGGCCCAGGCCGTGGGTCTGCCGCTGGAGCCGACGGCTCACCAGTGCCGACCCGCCCGCGGCGAGGGCGAGTGACCCGGCCGTGACCCCGAACAGAACAGGCAGTTGCTGGTTCACCCTGTCCTGCACGTTCCCCACCGTGACGACGGACGAGACGATGGCGACGACCGAGCCGCCGGTGTCCTCGACGGGGACGGCCGAGATGACGGAGAGCCCCAGGGCCCCCTGGAAGGTGCTGGTGAACGCTTTTCCTTCCGCCGCTTCCGCGTAGGGGCCGATGACGTGCTTCCCGATCTGGTTCGGGTCGCTGTGGGTGAGGACGATCCCGTCCGGCCGGTACACGATGATGGCGTCGACGCCGGCGGCCCTGCGGACCGCCTCGGCGCTCGGCTGCAGCGACGCCGAGGGGTCGGGACTCTCCAATGCCGTGAGGAGCCCTGGTGAGTTCGCGAAGGTCTGGGCCGCGGTGAGCGTCCGCTGCCGGGCGTCCGCCATGCTGTCGCGCCGCGCCTGTACGACGAGGGCCACCAGCGCGGCGGCGACGACCAGCACCACGACCGCCAGTTGCAGGAGGAACACCTGGCCGGCGAGGCTGCGCACACTCAGCAGGGAACGCAGGCGCCGCAGCAACCTCCGCGCGCTCCACCGGCCGGACGCATGATCACTCCCGGGCGACTTCGACGATCCATGCCTGTTTCGCCCCAAAAATTCACGCATAGAACATTTCTATCGTTCTCGACTACCGATCACGGGTCGATCAGGGGGAGAGCCGGTCGCGGTGGAGCCGCCGGGCGTTTCGACCAGCCTCGCTCGGGCGGGCGTCCGGTCCCTGGTGCCTGCTGCCGGGAGTCGGGCGGCGGCAAGGTGGCCTGGACGCAGTGGCGGCAATCGAGAAAGAGGGGGGGGGCACGGCCGTCGCGCTGCCGCTGGACGTCGGCCGGAGCGGCGTCAGACCGCGTGGCCCACCCGATCCATGGCCCGAGTGTGATCTTCGAACAACACCGTATCGTCCGGTCCTCCCTGCGGGGCCGGCTTGACCCGGCCCCGCGGTATCAACGGAGCGAGCAACTCCACTCCCCGTCAGTGAGTTGGTGGCGTCGTATCACCCACCAGATCCACGAGCGGATGATCTTCGAAGACGGACCCTAGTCCGCGACATGCACCAGGGCGCCGCCCACGTGCGTCCGCACGCACCGGATGCCGTGCAGCTCCCGCGGGTCGACGGCGAACGGGTCCCGGTCCAGGACCGCGATGTCCGCGAGCCGCCCGGGGGCGAGGACGCCGGCCTCGTCCTGGTGGTTCACCCAGGCAGAACCTGCCGTGTACGCGGCGAGCGCGTCGGTGAGGGTGAGGCGCTGGTGCGGCAGGAACGGGGGACGCGGGTCGGGCTCCCCCAACTCCTCCGGCCATACCTGGCGGTTCACGGCGACGTGGATGCCGTGCATCGGGTCGGGGCTGGACACGAACCAGTCGCTGCCGGCCGCGAGCATCGCGCCCGCGGCGTGGAGTGCGCCGAAGGGGTACTGGAGGGCGCCGCGCTCCGTGCCCAGGAAGGGCAGTGTGAGGTCGTCCATGGCGGGTTCGTGGGCGGCCCACAGCGGTTGGATGTTGGCGGTGGCGCGCAGGGTGCGAAAGCGCGGGATGTCGTCGGGGTGGACGACCTGGAGGTGGGCCAGGTGGTGCCGGTTGCCGGTGTGGCCGTTGGCGGCGACGGCGGCCTCCAGGGAGTCCAGGGCCTCGCGGACGGCGCGGTCGCCGAGGGCGTGGAAGTGGATCTGGAACCCTTCGGCGTCCAGGCGGACCGCGGCCTCGCGGAGCAGTGCCGGGTCGACCATGGACAGCCCGCGGTTGTCGCCGGGGCAGCCACAGGAGTCCAGGTAGGGCTCCAGCATGGCGGCGGAGAAGTTCTCCACCACCCCGTCCTGCATGATCTTCACGCTGCCCGCGGTGAACCTCCGCCCGCCCTGCGCGGCGGCGTTCGCCCGCCGCGCGAGCAGCGACTCGATCTGTTCCAGGCCGGCCTCGCGGTCCCACCAGAGGGCGCCGCGGACGCGTGCGGTGAGCGAGCCGTCGGCGTCGGCGGCGAGGTAGGTGTCGAGCGGGTCGGGGTAGCCGCCGTACGCGCCGACCAGAGCGTCCTGCCAGCCGGTGATGCCGAGGGAGTGGAGGTGCGCCTGGGCGGCGAGGAGTCCGGCGCGGGCCCGGGCGGCGGTGACCGGCGGGGTGCGGTCGCCGACCAGGCCCATGGCGCCCTCGTGCAGCACACCGGTCGGCTCGCCGTCCGGGCCGCGTTCGATACGGCCGTCGGCCGGGTCCGGGGTGTTGCGGTCGACGCCGGCGAGGGCGAGCGCGCGGGCGTTGGCCCACGCGGAGTGCCCGTCCCGCACCGGGAAGTACGCGGGCCGGTCAGGCACCAGCTCGTCCAGCAGCCCGCGCGGCGGCAGCCCGCCCGGGAAGGCGTCGAACGACCAGCCGCTGCCGACGATCCACTCCTCTTCCGGATGCGCGGCCGCGTACGCGCGGACGATCCTGCGGTACGCGTTCACGTCCCGCGCACCGGACAGGTCGCAGCCGAGCATCCCGATGCCCGCGATCACCGGGTGCACATGCGCGTCGGTGAACCCGGGGAGCGCGAACCGCCCCTCCAGATCGACGACTTCGGTACGGGGCCCGGCCAGTTCACGGATCTCGCGGTCGCTGCCGACGGCGGTGATCCGGTCACCGGTGACCGCGAGCGCCGAGGCCCGGGCGCGGGCCGGTCCGGCGGTCCAGACGGTGCCGTTGAGGAGGACGAGGTCAGGGGCGGTGCTCACGCGGAGACTCCAGTGGAGGTGGAAGCCGACATGGGTGCGGCTGTGGATTCGGGTGCGGGTGCGGGTGCGAGCGGGGGCGCGGGCCGGGTGAAGTAGGCGGTCTTGCGGCGGTAGCGGGTCCAGAAGGCGGCAGGGACGCCGAGGAGCACGGTGCCGAGCGGGAGGGCGGTGAGGAAGCGCCCGTTCTCCGGGTCGAAGGCCATGTGGTCGACGGAGGTCCACTGCAGGTACGCGACCAGACCGCCGAGGAGGAGCAGCGCCGTCCCGCCGAGCGCGGGCAGTACGCCCACGGTGAGGGTGTCGCGCAGGCGTCCGCCACGCAGCTCGTGCCGGAAGGTGATCACGCACGCCCAGCCCCCGATGCCGTACATCAACGACACCAGGATGCCGACCGAGTTCACGACCGCGAGCACGACCTCGGAGAGTTCACCGACGGCGAGCCCGGCCACGGAGAGCGCGACCGCGAGCCCGGCGGTGCGCAGGGTGGAGGTGACCGGGGTCCGGCGGGACGGGTGCAGCCGGGCCCAGCTGGGGCCGAGCACTCCGTCGCGGCCCATCGCCAGGGTGAGCCGGGACCCGGCAATCACCGAGGACTGCATGCAGGCGACGGTGGCGGCGAGCATCGCGGCGATTGCGGCGATCGCGCCGCCGGTTCCGTAGAAGGTGCGGGAGAGTTCGGTGATCCCGGCGAGCGGGTCGGTGAGCTGCCCGGGGGTGAGCGCGTGCAGGAAGCCGGCCGCGCCGATCAGGAACAGCACCAGCGTGACCACGATCGCGATCAGGCCGGCCCGGCCCGAGGACCGCGGCTCGGCGTTCTCCTCGACCACGCTGAAGGCGCTCTCCCAGCCCCAGAACATGTACGCGGCGAGCACCGTGGCGCTGAGCAGGGTGAGCGTGTCGCGGAAGGCGAACGGCGAGAACCAGGACACCTGCACCGGAGCGGCGTCCCCACGTACGAAGGCGGTGACGACGACCGCCAGGACGACCACCGCGGACAGGCCGAGCAGCACCGACTGCACGGCGGTCGCGTCCTTCACACCGCGCAACGCGCCGATCACGATCAGACCGGTCCACAGCAGACCGGTGAGCGTGACCGCGAGTGTCGACTGTGTGCTGAACAGTCCTGTCTCATGGGCGAGTTCGAGGGTGAACTGGCCGGTCAGCTGGCCTGCGTAGGAGAGGAACATGATGTTGGTGGCGACCGAGGTCCAGCCGGTGAGGTAGCCGGTCCACGGACCGAGGGCGCGGCGGACCCAGACGTACGCGGTGCCGCAGTTGGGGTCGCGGGCGGCGAGGCGGGCGTAGCCGCCGGACACGGCGAGGATCGGCAGCGCCGCCAGCAGGAAGGCGGCGGGGAGCGAGGTCCCGGCGACGGCGGCGAGGAAGCCGAGTCCGATGCCGATGGAGACGGTGGGGCTGATGTTGGCGAGCGCGATGATCACGCCGTGGCGGGTGCGGAGGGTCTTGCGGAACTCGTCGTGACGGGGGTTCTGGCCGTCGTCCATGCGCGGTCCTCCTCGTTCCGGGGTGAGGGAAGGAAAGCGCCCGCCGACCGATTAAGTCAACAGTGTGGGAAAAATAATCTCCCGGATGGGATCACGGGCTTGCCGGGAGGTGCCGTGGGCTGGTCTCATCGGGTGCATGGCATCGGAAGGCACGGTGGTACGGGGCAGGGGGCGGCCGCCCAAGGTGGTCCTGGACGCGCGGATCATCGTGGACGCGGCACTGGCGCTCTGCGACGAACACGGCGCGGAAGCGCTGACCGTGAGGAAGCTGGCGGCCCGGCTCGGTGTGGACCCGTCGTCGCTGTACCGGCATGTCGCGGACAAGGACGAGCTGCACCTGCTCCTCGCGGACCGGCTCTTCGAAGAGGTCCTGGAGGCCTTCGCGCCGGCCCCCGGCGACTGGCGGACGACCCTGCGCGACCTGGCGGTCGCCTGTCGCGAGACCGCCTTGCGGCATCCGGCGGCCGCGGTCGTCGCCACGTACCGGACAACGCGGCGACCCGCGGAGATGCGGATCGTCGAGCACATCCTGACCGCATTCGCCGAAGCGGGCTGCGACCCTGAGCAGTCCGCCCTCCTGCACCGCGTCTACGGCGACTTCAGCCTCGCCTGGTCCGGCATGGACGCCGCCTTCGCCACCCTCGACCCGGCGGCACAGGCGGGCGACGAGGCGGCCTGGACCCGCGAGTACGTGGCGGCCGACCCGTCCCACTACCCGTCGATCGCGCGCAGCTCCGCCCACATGGCGACGATGACGGGCGAGCGCGTCTTCCGGGCGGCGCTGGAGGTGCTGCTGGACGGGCTGGGGGCGCAGATCGGGCGGGGCGGGCCGGTCGGTTGAGGAAGGGTTGGAGGATGACTTCGGGGCCGGCGCACGCAGCTTCGGCGTACTCCTCGAAATCCGGGTTCGCCAGCGACAGTTGCGCCTGGACAGGACGAAGACCTCGCCGCCCAGTTCGGCAATCCGGCGACACGCATCGCGAGGATCCTCGCCTGGCTGGTGCGGTTGCGGTAGGTGTCCAACCATGAGCTGCCGCCGGACGGCTGGGTAGAGCCAGACATCGTTACTGATGAAGTTGCTGGTTTCGATGCCTCCGCCTGTGACCACTTTCCCGGGCGGACAGGTCGCACTCTTCAGTAGCGGGGAAGGGGCCCGAATCGGGGTCCAGCACGCATGACTGGCCTGCTGTCATCTTCCTTGTCATTCGGGGGCGGCGAAGGGCACGACCTCCGGGTCTTCCACGATCCTGACTCGGCGATGTCCTTTCAGGCGCAGTACGGAGCAATCCAAACGGGTCTGCCCTGGGCGTGACCGGGTCTACCGGGAGGTAGCGGCACGGTGCGGAGCAGCGGCTCTCCAGGTCGCCAACGCCCGGTCCACCGCAGTTGCTTGCCTAGAAGGCGCTCGGTGCTCGGGCATGGCAGCGCAGGAACGTCGCCCAGGTCGCGGTGCAGGAGCGTGGCGTGCGGCACGCGGTCGCGCCAGGTGAGGTTCGACCAGCTCTCCTGACAGCTGCGGCACGGCGCGCGACACGGCTTCGGCGTGGCCCCCTGTTTCCGCGCGGCCATAGATCTCCCGCGGCTCCTGACAGGCCCGCCCGGAGGACATCGAGCAGCTGGCGCCCGCCGCCGGCGGGTGACGGTCCCCTCAGGGTCAGCGGCCGGGAAGGCGTTCGGTGATCTCCTGCAGGATCCAGCCGTTGCCGTCGGGGTCGCTGAAGGAGGCGAAGGAGGCATAGCTTCGGCGTTCGGCGTCGGGCCCGGGGACCCGGTTGCCGGTGCCGGCACGGTGGAACACGCCTCCGGCGTCGTGGAAGACCTCGCTGACCTCCGCTCCTCGTCCGAGGAGCTCCGCGCGGGCCGCCTCGACGTCCGACACAGCCAGGTGCAGCCCGCGCGCCGATCCGGGGGCGGCTTCGCTGACCCCGGTGCCGAAGATCACCGAGCAGGGAGAGCCGGGCGGGGTCATCTGCACCACGCGGAAGTCGTCCCCGGTGGGGACGTCGGCGTCCTCGCGCCATCCCAGCGCTTTGTAGAAGGCCTTGGCCCGGTCCACGTCGGCGACCGGAATCACCACGACCTCAAGCTTCGTATCCATGACAGGGCACTCCTTCTTCTCTCCGAGGAGCGGGGAACCGGCGCCGGAACAGGAGGGGAGCACGCGGCGGTCACCGTCGCGGGGAACGCGCACGCTCGTTGAGCGCCGTCAGGGCCGAAGCGCGAGAAGCAACCGGCGATCAGCTGCCGGTGACGGCCACACAAGCCATGATGAACCCATATCCGGGATGACGCAGATGTACCGGACGACGCCGACACCACCTCCGCCGAGCCGCAGGTGGGAGACGAGGGCATCGGTCAGTCGCGGAAGTAGTGGGCCACTTCCCATGTCCTCGATCAGTGCCCTCGATCAGTGCGGGGCGCTCCCGCCACCATCCCAGGAGTTCCAGGGTCCGCGCACTGGATGTGAGGTGTCCAGCGCCACGAAAACGTGGCCGCGGTGGCCGCGCCGGTGCCGGTCGGATCGGCACGGGTGAGGCGGTGGGGCGATGCCCCGAGCCGTTCACGGGCGGTCGAATTCGAGTCACCGTGAGCACCGAGTGAAGGTGAGAGCACATCTCGTACGGGGGAAAGCCATAACCTGCCGCCATGTCGATCAAGGTGGTCCGCCTGGCGGACGTACACCGTGCGGAGCTGCACGAACTGCTGCTGGCCGAGAACTGGACCCAGCTGGCCAAGGAACTCCAGGAGGACGGCCTGCAGGTGTTCACCCAGTACGTGGCACTGGTTGAGGGGCATGTTGCGGGATGGCTCGAGGGCACGCTGCGCTACGAGACCGACATGACCGTATCCGGCTTCCCGATCCCATGGGCCCAGGTCAACTATGTTCTCACCCATCCATCCATGCGCCGGAAAGGAGTTGCGGGCGAGCTTCTGCGTCGCTTCGCACACGACGAGGGTCAAGCGGGACGTCGATTCATGGTGCTGTGGCCCGACCGGCGCGACGATTCGAGCGGACGGTTGGCGTTCTTCAGCGCGTACGGCTTCCAGCCGGTCCCCGGCACCGAACTGCTCGGCGCCGGACTCCGCCGGGTCCTCACGGGGCCGGCCGGCACCCACTGAGTGGAGCAGCATGTTCCGAGGGTGCCGCCCACGGCGCGGTGAGTCAGCCGCAGACTCCTTGGCGTTGCGTGCGGTGTGTCGGAGGTCTTCGGTGTCCATGAGGTACTGGCGGGGTCTCGCCAGGTGGCGGGGGCCGTCGTCGCTGCCGGGGGCCCGGACACGCGGTGCGGGTGGCGCCTCCCGCGCACCACCCGCACCGCGAATGCCGGAGCCTGACCCGACTGCTTCGGCTGCCCGACTACCCCTTGTAGTTCTTGTTGGGGATGTACTTCCCCAGGGAACCGTCCGGCTTCACCTCCCAGACGCCCTTGATGTACTCCGGGCGGATACCACCCGGGAAAGCGATCTCGTCCTCGTGGGAGAAGGGGCTGTCATTGAAGGTCTGGTTGATGTCGATCCCACCGGGCGCATCGATGTCGTAGACGTACTTGGCACCCCACTTGGTGGCGAAGTCCTCGTTGCTCGTGGTGCCGACGAAGGCGGACGGCTCACTTTCGTTGACGTAGCTGTCCAGGTCCGTATTGTTCTCATTCTGCGGCGCGAAGCCCTCCTTGAAGATGACGCTCGGCGGACGGTCGTCATTGCGGAAGAGCGGCTCACGCGTGTCACGCCATGTCACATGGCCCTGACCTTCGATGCTTTCCTGGATGGTCTCAACATCCACGTCGGGGTCGATCGCCACCTCTGGATGAGGATTGGGCTTCGGCCCTTCGTCCTTGTCGACGTCTTTGTCGTTGTCGTCTTCCTGCCGCGTCGGATCCGGACAGGCGCTGGAGTCGAAGACGGATTTCGCGGCCTCTTCGGCCTGTTGATAGGTGTCGTAGCCGGCGACCGCAGCACCGCTTGTGCCCATGGCGGCGGCAGCCACGGCGCCGATAGCGGACTGCATGCTCTCCATGGCGGCGTCATCGTCCCCACCGCCGAGGCCGGCGGCCAAGGTGACCCGACCGATGGAGCCGCGCACCGGCATGGAGATGCCGGAGCCGGTGACACCGAGGCTGAGGGTGTCGCAGTCATCGGTCTCGGGCTTCTCGGGCTGCTCGGGGTCCTCGGGGTCCTCGGGCTCCGGGTTGTCAGGCTGTGTCGGCTGCGCGGTGGGCTGACCGCCGGAGCTGGAGCCGCCGGAGCTGGAGCCGCCGGAGGAACCGCCGGAGCTGGAGCCGCCGGAGGAGCCGCCGCTGCTGCCACTGGTCAAACCGCCGGAACTCAGGCCACCGATCAGGCCACCGATCAGACCGCCATCGGTACCGCCGCTGTTTCCGCCGGTTGAACCGCCGGAGTTGGAACCGCCTGATGCGCCTCCGGACGAGCCGCCGCTGTTTCCGCCGGAAGACCCGCCGGAGGAACCGCCGCTGTTTCCGCCGGTTGCACCACCGGAGCTGGAACCGCCGGAGTTGGAACCACCTGACGCGCCTCCGGACGAGCCGCCGCTGCTTCCGCCCGATGAACCGCCGGAGGTACCGCCGCTGTTTCCGCCGGTTGCACCACCGGAGCTGGAACCGCCGGAGTTTGAACCGCCTGATGCGCCTCCGGACGAGCCGCCGCTGTTTCCGCCCGATGAACCGCCGGAAGACCCGCCGGAGGAACCGCCGCTGCTGCCGCCGGACGCACCGCCGGAGCTCGTACCTCCGTCAGAGCCGCCGCTGTTGCCGCCTGTCGAGCCTCCCGAACTTGGACCGCCCGAACTTGACCCGCTCGAGCTGGACCCACCGGAACTGACACCACCGTCGGCGCCACCGCCGTCGTCTCCGCCGCTCCCGCCAGTGTCGCCACCAGTTGAGCCACCGGAGCTGGAGCCACCTGAGCTGGAACCGCCGGAAGTGGAGCCGCCGGAAGTGGAGCCGCCCGATGCAGCTCCACCAGAGTTCGTCCCTCCGGAGCTCGTACCACCCGAGCTCGTACCTCCGTCGGTGCCTCCGCTGTCGCCGCCGGTCGAACCACCCGAATCGGTCCCACCGTTGTCTCCGGCGCCGGTACCACCCGTACCCCCGGTGCCCCCACTGGTTGCGCCGCCCGTCCCGCCCCCACCTGTCCCACTGCCGCCCGTCCCGCACGACGAGTCGGTGATACTGCAGACCGCGCTCTGGAGCCCGTCGGCGACGCGACTCGATACGCTGCCGGTCACCAAGGCCAGAATGATCAGCGCGACGATCACGATCAGTCCCAGGTACTCCACAGCCGTCTGTCCCCGGTCGCGTCGCCGGAAGAGTATGCGCGAGAGGGAGAACCGGGAGAGCGCCTCACGAAGGTTCTGTGTCCGGGCCGGCATCCCGAACCACTTGCGGCTCTCGAGCCGGGTGAGGAACGTCAGGATCATCACGGGCAGGAGCAGTTGGCTGAGGCCCAGGTACGACCCGGCGGCGAGGTTGAGCAGGCTGCCGGCGATCAGCCACACCTGTAAGGCGACCAGACCGCCCCAGGCGCGCCTGCCGCCCTTGGGGATGTGCCACGCGAGCACCCAGGCCAGGGTTCCCGGCGCGGCCGCGTACAGCGCGAGGCCGAAGAGTCCCGGAGTCATCACGTGGGTGGAGATGGCCGAGCCGATCACCCCGAGCCCGCCCACGACCGTGAACGCGAACAGCACGTGCAGCAGAATGCGTGCGGCTTTGAGCGAGGGCGGCAATGTGCGCCTATCGCCCGCGTACGGCGTGGGGATACCGGTGTGCGTGGTGACACCGGTGTGCGTGTGGAGACCGATCCCCGACAAACTTCTCACCCAACCTCTCTCGTGTGCACGTGAGTTGACCAGTGCCCACACGACACAGGTGCGTCAGGAACGGCTCCTCGATACGAGGCATCAGGACCGCCGGACCGTTCTCTCACGCTTGTGCGTCCCTTGTGCGTCCCCCGGGAGCAGCACCACCCACGCTAGGCCCGGCCCCGGGCCCAGAGACAGGGCCCATGGGCCTACCGCGGGCCCAAGGCGAGTCCGGGATGTCCATCTCGGTTGCGGAAAGATCTCGAGGCTGTCGTGGAGACCTGATGGGCGAACAGTGGGCCCGGTGGAAAGCGGTGTCGGCCCCCTGACGCCGCCCCGCAGCGGTCCGGCGGCCCGCTGGGTGACGCATCACTCGCTGTTCCCGCCAGGGGCTCATCGGCACCACGCTGCGTGCCGGCTGCGCCGAAGGTGGAGCGGCTGATGGCCCATGTCCGCGACTCGTTCCGGCAGGGACGTGAGTTCACTTCGCTCGAGCACATGCCGACCGAGGCCGTGACCCGGCGTCAGCAGGCCGCCGGACGGTGGAAGTGCCGGCCGCTGGGTGGGCCGCCCCGACGGTTGTGATCGAGGCACTGGAAGCGGCTGAACTGCTGCCTCTGCCGCCGACCCCGTCCGTGCCGACGGCTCGAGAATCGAACAACTGAGCGGTAGTGCCTCTTCTGATCATGCTACATTCCACCGCAGCCCTGACAGCAACACGACCACCAGGGCAAACAAACGGGAGAAAAATTGCGTAAGTTGGCAACTGGCATCCTCACGGCCGGACTGTTCGCCGCCGGAGTCGGCACCGCGTTCGCGGCTTCGTGGCACAGCATTCCGACGCTGAAGACCGGCGGCGCGTCGTTCACGAGCGGCCAGTACAAGTTCCACCCCGCGGGCTCGAGCCACGGCGCGTTCCAGTGGACGGGCAAGCTCAACGATGCCGACCATGGTGACGGTCACAACGTCTACATGCAGGTGAAGGTCGAGGGGTACGGCTGGTCCCGCTACAACGGGAAGCAGAAGTCGTCCGTCTCGCTCAACAAGCTCAACTGGGACGGTGCCCAGCGCTACACCGACGACGCATACATCCGCGTCTGCCGTGACAAGGGTTCGCTCAACCCCGACAACTGCTCGCCGACCAAGCACTACAGGCCGTAGATCGTCAGATGAGTAAGGCCGGGCCCAGGGGTGCACACCTGGGCCCGCTCGCTTCTTGGGGGAAGCCATCAGTACGTCAGAAATTGTCTGTGCCACGGGAGTCGACCTCTCCTACGGCACGCAGTTGGCCGTCAGCGGCGCCCATCTCTCGGTCGCTCGGGGCGAGGTCGTGGCCATCACCGGGCAGAGCGGATCCGGCAAGTCCTCACTGCTGTACGCCCTCGCGGGCGTGCTGCCCGTCGCGCGCGGGCAGGTCCGGTTCGAGAACCGGGCGCTCGGCGATCTCGCTGACGACGAGATCAGTGCGCTGCGCCGCGAGCGGTTCGGTTTCGTGTTCCAGTACGGCGAGTTGTTGCCCGAGCTGACCATCGAGGAGAACACCGCCCTGCCGCTGCGCCTGGCCGGGCAGCGCAAGAGGCCCGCGCTCGCCGCCGCGGGACAGGTGCTGGACCGGCTCGGGCTCGGGGAACTGCGTGAACGGCGCCCGTCCCAGGTGTCGGGCGGACAGAGCCAGCGCGTCGCTGTCGCACGGGCTCTCGTCCACCGGCCGGCCGTCGTCTTCGCGGATGAGCCGACCGGTTCGCTGGACAGCGCGAACGCCTCAGCCGTACTGAAGGAGTTCCTGGACCTGGCACGCTCGCAGGACACCGCGGTCATCATCGTCACGCACGACCCCGCCGTCGCCGCGCAGGCGGACAGCCACTACACGATGTCCGACGGTGTCCTCAGCCCGCGGGGGTCGGCGTGAGGGAGTTCCTTCTCGGTCTGCGTCTGCTGTTCGGCGCCGGCCGCGGCAACCGCATGCGTTTCTTCCTGATGGCAGCCGGCGGTTCCCTGGGGGTCTGCTGCCTGGCGCTCGTACTCACCATCCCGCAAATCCTGGACGCGCACGACATGCGTGCGGCCGCACGAGAGCCGCAGACCACCTCCGCGCAGCCGACGGGTTCCACGCTGGTCCTCCAGCGCTCGGACCCGTACGGTTCCGTGACGTTCAACCGGGTCTTCGTCGCCAGGGGGACCAAGGGCGCGGACAGTACCCCGCCGGGGCTGGACGAACTGCCTGGCCCGGGTGAGGTGTTCGTCTCCCCCCGGGTGCATGACCTGCTCCGCGACCAGCCTGCGGTCAAGGGACTGCTGCCGGGCCATGAGAAGGGCCTGATCGGCGCGACAGGGCTCGCTCATCCCGACGAGCTGTTCGCTTACGTCGGCACCACGCGTGACCGCATCGCGGACGAGGGGCGTGCCCTGAAGGGCTTCGGGTACGACTACGCTCCGTTCCCGGCCGTCGAACCCTCCACCCTCACCACCCTCCGATTCGCTCTGGGCTCGCTCGTCCTGCTCCCACTCGGCATCTTTCTGTCCGTCTGCGCCCGGCTCTCCGCCGCCGCCCGGACCCGCCGGCTCGCCTCGCTGCGCCTGCTGGGCCTGAGCACCAAGGGCACGCAGCGGGTCAACGCCGCCGAGACCGTCGTCGCGGCGCTGTTCGGTGCCCTGCTCGGCCTCGGCGAGTACTGGTTCCTCAACCAGATGATGACCCGGACCGGACTGCCCAGTCTGAGGTGGTACCCGGACGACGGCGCGCTGTCTGCGACGACCATCGCCGTCTGCTTGATCGGCTGCCCGGCTCTCGCCTGGTTCGTCGGCCGGGCCAGTGCGCGCGAGGCCGCCGCCAATCCGCTGGCGGTACGCCGTACCGCTGTGCCCAAGCGCCCGGCCAAGTGGGGCGCCCTCCTCCTGGTGACCGGCCTCGGTATCGTCGCCGGTTACTGCGCCACCGGTCTGATCGACCACCCCGCCAACAGTGTCGGCCCCAACGCGTTCCTGATTCCGGGCGGCATTCTGCTCACGGGACTCGGGCTGGTGTTCACACTGCCCCTGATCTCCCACGCCCTCGCCCGCCGGGTGGCGAGGACCACCCAGTCGCTCACCCTGAACCTGGCGATGCGCCGCAACGAGGTGGAGCCGGGCAGCACCATGCGGGTCGTCACCGGTCTTGTGCTCCTCGTTTTCGCCGCTTCGCTCGCCCAGGGCGTGCTGATCCAGCTGGAGCAGGTCACCCGCCCGTCCGCGCCCGTGCAGGACTACTCCGTGCCCCTGTCCTCGGTCACCACGGAGCAACAGCGCGACCTCGCTGCCGTGCCGGGTGTTCGCGCACACGCCGTGATGATGGATTCCTGGGTCGACCTCGAGTCGGCGGACGGCACGCTCCAGGAACAGGCCACCGCACTGGTCGCCACGTGCGACCAGCTGGAAGGGATGGTCAAGCGGTCCGAGGGCTGCCGGGACGGCAAGGTCATGAGGCTCGTCGACCCCAATTCGAGTGTCGGGTCGGACCTGACACCGGGTACCTCCTTCCCCTACCGCTTCGACGCCGGCAAGGGGAAGACGCTGAACATCACGCTCCCTGCCGAGCGGATCGTCTACAGCGCGTACTCGGCGTCCGCGGTCGGCAGCGCCGTACTCCTCGTCCCGCCGTCCGCCCTGCCCGCCGCCCGGCCCGACTCCGCGCAGTTCATCCTCACCAGCGGCTCGGAACCCGACCGGATCCGCGAGGTCCTCGACGGCATCGCGGCCGTCGCCCCGATCGCCGAGGTCGAACTGATCGGTGTGAACATCCAGGGACTCGAACAGATCGCCGTCATCGAGACGTTGCTGGCCGTGGGCATGGTCATGGGCCTGGTCATCGGAGTGGCGGCCTTCATCGTCTCCGCGACCGACCGTGCGGTGGAACGCCGCACGCAGGTCACCGCCATCATGCTGATCGGGGCCCGGGCGCGCACGGTGCGGGCCGTTCAGTGTGTCCAGGTCGTGCTGCCGCTGAGCATCGGACTCGCCCTGGCACTCGTGACGGGCAAGCTCGCCGAGTCCAGCTATCTGATCACCGGGGGCAGCGCGGTCTACTGGGACTTCGCCGGTACCCCGCTGCTTGCGCTCGCGGCGGCGGGCGTGGTGGCGGTGGCGATCGCGGGGACACTGCCGTTGGCAGGACGGCGCATCAACCCGGAGCTGATCCGCCGCGACTGACCGGTGTCCGATCTCCGCCTTCGGCATCGAGCCCCCGCCGGGCTCGGCGGATTCCAGGGGGCGCTGCAACACGTGGTCGGTCGATCACGTTGCGGGTAGCGCTCTTGGTGACGTAGGTGTCCCCGAGGACCTGGACCTGGACCTGGACCTGGACCTGGACCTGGACCTGGACCTGGACCTGGACCTGGACCTGGACCTGGACCTGGACCTGGACCTGGACCTGGCGGAGGCAGGTGTGTCGGGAGGCCGGTGCAACCTGATCGGTGGGCCCTGGACCGAGAGGGGCGGTGACGGGGTGGGTGTCCGTCTCTCGCGAGGAGTCATGGGGACCACCCTGTGAACCGTGCAGCTCGAGCCGCCCTTGCGCGGTCACGACCGTGCGTAGCGGATGCCCGAACCGGTACTTCATCGTTGTGGTCGGTTCTCTTGTCGCAGCTCGTCGTGCCTGGTCTTGTGTCCTGCGGGCGATCACGCCTTCCGTGTGAATGACAGAGGAGTGAGGGCGTGGAACCAGGGGCTGGGCAGGATGTACGAAGCACTCTGCCCGAAGGACTCGCCGACGCGATACGCGGCACCGCCGAGGACATCGCCGGGGTGCTGCGAGGCGTCGCCGACACGAGCATCCCGGTACCCGGCTCCGAGTGGACCCTTGGGGAAGCGGCAGCGCATCTGGCGCAGGCCAACGAACTGATGGCCGACATCGCGGCCGGGGGCGTACGAAGCCATGGCGACGGCACGCCCCAGAGCCTCGCGGCGGCGAACGAGCGCGCGCTCGCCGGGTTCGACGAGCGCCGAGCCGATCCGCTGGCCGACATGATCGTGGAGCATGCCGACGCCTGTCTCAGGGCGATGGACCAGGGCGCGGCGGAGGAGACCGTGGCGACCCCGCTGGGCACGATGACCCGGGCCGAGCTCGGTTCGTACCTGCTGACGCACATGCTCGGGCACGGCTACGACCTCGCGCGTGCCGTCGGCCGCCCCCATATGATCGACCCGGCCCGGGTGGAACTCACGATGCCGTTCATGATCACGGCCATGCCCCGTGTGACGAACGAGGCCGCCACCACCGGGCTGACCGCCCGCTACACGGTCCGGCTGCGGGGCGGCTCCGGCTTCGGCGCCACGTTCACCGACGGCGCGGCCACCGTCACCCCACGGCCGTCGGCCCGTCCCGACTGCACCATCCTCATCGAGCCGGTCACCTTCCTGCTGATGGCCCTCGGCCGCTGCGCACCCTGGGGCGCGATCGCCCGTGGCCGGGTCCTGACCTGGGGCCGCAAGCCCTGGCTGGCGCCCCGCTTCCCGACGCTGTTCACGGCGCCGTGAGCGGCGGCGGCTGCAACGGCCACCGTAGCGATCCCGGGTGAGGGCACGGGCGGTCGCAGTCAGGAGAGCGGTCCCGGACGTCGGCGGAGAACGTCCGGGACGAAACGCCACAGGGCGACCGCTCCCGATGGCCTCGGGTGTCTGGTGGCCCGCTCAGCGACCTGCCTCCAGACGCTCGACCGCGTCCTTCGCCTCCTTGAGTCCGTCGCCCGTGATCTTGCGGTGGACCTTGATCGCCTCGATCTTCTTGCCCTCGCGCACCAGCGCGGCCACCTGGTCCAGTTGTGGATCGGTCTCGTGGATACCGAGGTGATCCAGAACGAGGTCGACCTTGCGCTCGAGCCGGGAGAGCTTGCGATCCATGCGGCTCAGTCTGGTCTCGAGCGATCCGCTCAGAATCCCGACCACGACGATCAGGAGAAGAAGCACTGCTATGTCCATGTGGGGTGATCCTAACGGCAGGGTGACGTCACAGGATTCCGCCCACGATCTCCGTGGCGCCGAGGCGGACTTGGGGCGGTGCGCGGTCGCGGGGGAGCGCCCGCCGGCGCCGCGACGACGGCCTTCTGGGTACGGCGCTACGAGTTGAGCGCCCACTTCTGGTTGGCGCCGCCGGTGCAACTCCAGATCTGGGTCGGTGTCCCGTCGGCCGGGTTGTTGTCGCGGACGTCCAGGCACTTGTCGGCGCCCGGACTCACAAGATCACGCGTGTTCGCGTTGTACGACCAGCGCTGCGCGCCCGTCCCGTTGCAGTCCCAGAGCTGTACGCGCGTACCGTCGGCCGTGCCGCCGCCGTCGGCGTCCAGGCACTTGCCGAGAGCCCGGACGGTGCCGTCGCTTCCCACGGTCCAGCGTTGTGCGGGCGTGCCGTTGCAGCCGTAGAGCTGGACGGCAGTTCCGTTGGCCGTGGCGGCACCCGCCACGTCCAGGCATTTGCCCGCAAGGCCCGTGAGTGCGCCGGTGGTTCCGGCGCCGCCGTCGGAGGAGACGCGTACGTAGTCCACGACGAGCTGCTGAGGGAAGACCGTGGAGCCGTTGGGATCGCCGGGCCAGTCGCCGCCGACGGCGAGGTTGAGGATGAGGAAGAACGGCTTGTTGAACACCCATTGCCTGCCGCCGAGATCGGCGGGGGTGCGGCGCTGGTAGACGTTGCCGTCCACGGACCAGGTGATCGAGTCGGGCGTCCAGTCGACGGCGAAGGTGTGGAAGGCGTCCGCGAACGCCTGCCCGCCCGGCAGTGAGTACGCGGCGCCGATGCCGCCGCCTCCCGAGTAGCCGGGGCCGTGGATGGTGCCGTGCACCGTGCCGGGCTCGAAGCCGACGTTCTCCATGACGTCGATCTCGCCGCTGTTCGGCCAGCCCACCTGCCCGATGTCGTGGCCGAGCATCCAGAACGCCGGCCACATGCCCTGTCCGCGCGGCACCTTCATCCGGGCCTCGACGCGCCCGAAGGCCTGGGTGAACCTGCCCGCGGTGTTGAGCCGGGCCGAGGTGTACTGACATGTGCCGTACCAGCACTGGTAGTTGGCGGGGTTCTCACGGCGAGCCGTGATCACCAGATGTCCCTGGCCGTCCAGCGCGGCGTTGGCGTTGCCCGCGGTGTAGTACTGGCGCTCGTGGTTGGCAACGTTGTCGCCGGTCTCGATCTGCCACCTGCCGCCGTTGACCGCCGCACCGGCGGGGCCGTCGAAGTTGTCCTCGAAGTTCACGGCTTGAACGCTGCTGACAGGAGGGGCGGCGGCGGAGCTGGGTGCCCAGCTCAGCGCGGCGATGAGAGCGGCGGACATCAGGGCCACGGTCCGCAAGGGCTTTCTGCGAGTGCGCAAGGACATGAAGAGTGCCTCGATCTCTGTCGTGGGGGTGCCAACGACGCAGTGCTGCCGGGAAATTGGCAGCCTGATCGTGGGGGTTTGGATTCGAGTCCTGGTCCATACCTTTCTTCCGGGGAGTGAACTGCGTTCAGAGGTCTCTGTCAACGCATGTGCACCAGGTGGCGCGTTGTGTACGGCAGAGGCCACCCGGCGAGCCGTCCGATGAGAGGCAAAGGCCGCCAGCCTGACGCGGTGACCGTGACCCTGGACCTGCTCTCCCGAGCCGCTTCCGGCCGCCAGCGACCCCACCTTGCGGTCACTGCCGGGGCCCGTGGCAGATCTCCTCGCGGGCCTTGGGGCACCACCGCGCCTGGCCGCCCATCTGCGGGCGGTCCACGACGTCGCCCATCAGCTGGTCGCCTGGGCGGCCGACAGTTGCCCAGGCCTCGTCGTCGACCGCGAAGCCGTGCTCGTCGGCGCCGCCACGCACGACATGGGCAAGACGCTGCACATCGCGGAGCTGTCAGGACCGGGCTCCGCGCACGAGGAAGCCGGGCGACAACTCCTGCTGGACGGCGGCTTCGGCGCGGACCTGGCGCGGTTCGCCGGAACTCACGCGTCGTGGACATCGCCGACGGCGACCATCGAGGACCTGCTGGTGAGCACGGCCGACAAGGTAGGGAAGAACGAGCGCGTCCCGGAACTCGAGGACCTCGTCATCGCCCGGCTCGCGGAGGCCGGCGGCCGTGAGCGCTGGGAGGAGTACATGGCGCTCGACGAAGTGCCGGCCCTTGTCGGCGAGGGCGCGGCCGGCCGGCCTTCCAGGCGTCGTTTCCGGTGCGCGCCTGAGTGACGCCCGTTGTCCCGGTCGCCCACTGGGGAGCACGGCGTCACCGACCATGATCAGACATGGTCGGCCTCGCGCTGTCTCTTGCGCGTTCGGCCATCGCGGTTCTCAGCCGCACGATGTCCTCGGCGTCCTTGGCCCGGCGTGGCGCGCCAGGAACCCACACCGGCATCATCTCCTTGATCTCGATCTGTGCCGGCGGGCTGACGACGGCACACTCCAGCCCACCGATACGCCCGGGCTCCGCATCGAGCATCCCCTCCGGCCAAGGGGCGCCCGCCCACGGGCCGCCGGCGACCACGAGGCGCCCCGCCGCGTCTTCTGCGACGAACGCGAAACTGCTGTCCAGCCCGTCCTTGGCGAAGTCGGCCTGGAGATCAGGGGGAGGCCCGGTGACTGGTTCGAAGCCGTGCCGCAGCAGGGCCCCGGTCAACTCGGCCGAATCCTCGGCCCGGACGAACCAGTCGATGTCCTTGTGGTCACGTGTGACCTCGCCGAGGTAGAGAAGTCCATGGCCCAGCCCCCGCGCAGCCATACGACGATCCCGAGTGCGTCCGCGATGCCCCTCACCGCGGCGATGAGGGCCAGCTGCTGTTCCGCGCGCTTCCTGTCCACAGCTGAGCAGGCTATGCGCCGGCGACTGATGTCGGCACGCCGATCACCGCCGTGGTCCGCCGAGCGGCGCGTTGCGGGAAGACCACCGTGGGGATCGGGCATTCTGGCGTGACCATGCGGATGCTCATTCTGGCCGTCGTGGTGCTCGCGGCCTCCAACACACTCGTCAACCGGCTTGGGCCCGATCTGTACGTCCCCGTCTGTGTGACCACGGCCGCCTCGCTCGTGCTGATCGCCCGGCGGGCCGGGATCACATGGGACGAGCTGGGGCTCGGCCGTTCGTCGGCGCGGAGAGGCCTGCGATGGGGACTCGTGCTGGTCGGGGCCGTCCTTCTGGTCTATCTGGTGGCGCTGGCTGTGCCGTTCACCCGTGAGGCATTCCAGGACGAGCGCGCCGCGGAACTGTCGGGCGCGCAGCTGGTGTACCGCGTGCTGGTGCGCGTACCGCTGGGAACCGTGCTGCTGGAGGAAATCGCGTTCCGGGGTGTCCTGTGGGCCATGATGCGGCGACGCTGGGGCGCGTCCTGGGCCACCACCGTCTCCTCTGCACTCTTCGGGCTGTGGCACATTCAGCCGTCCCGCGGGCTCACCCACTCCAACGCGGCGGCGGAAGCGGTCTTCGGTACGGGTGCGACCGGAGCGGCGCTGTCAGTGGCAGCCGCGGTCGTCGGTACCGCCCTCGCGGGTGTGGTGTTCTGCGAGCTGCGCCGCCGGTCGGGCAGCCTGATCCCACCCATGGCGCTGCACTGCGCTCTCAACAGTGCGGGATATGCCCTGGCATGGGCGGTCGGCCACTGGTACGGCGATTGACCGGACAGCAGAGGTCGTGCCGGTCGGATCCCACCGCCCGACGCCGTCTCGCTCGACAGGTACTGATTCACCAGGACGCCCCGTCAGGCACCCGTCAGGGCCTCGCACCCGCCGGTCGGCCGCAGGTGGGGTGATCGAGGCACCGCCCACCCCGGGGGGAGGTCCCGCCCGGGGCGAGCGGCGATCCCGCCCGGGGCGAGCGGGCCGGAGGGATCAGGCGCCCGGCGGTACGTGTGCCGGGCGGCCGTTGCCGCGGGTGAGGCGGTAGCCCCAGATTCCGGCGAGGGCGGCGAGCAGCGCACCGCCCGCCGTCCACAGCACACGCGACGACCACCAGCCGGACGACCAGCCGCCGTCCGGTTCGATCTTCGGCCCCGACGCGGGCGCCAGCGGCACGGCCAGCGTGCCGTCCACGGCTGCGGCGCCTCCGGCCTCGGCCGTGATGACCTCCAGCGCGGTGTCGACGGTCTCACCCAGGTCTTCGGTGGGAGCGTCGACGACGGTCAGGCGGACGTAGTACGCACCGGGGAGCGGATCGTTCGCCGCCGGCTCGGCCCAGGACCGGACCGTACGCAGCGCGCAGGACAGCTCGACGGACGCGGCCCCGACCGGCGCCGCCTTGGCGTCGCTCCCGTAGCGGCAGGCCTGACGGCGCCGGAGTCCGTCGTACACATCCATCCGCCAGGTGTGCGAACCGTGCCGGGCGTCGGAGTCGGGCAACTTCACAGTGGCCCGGACCGTGGCCTGCTGCCCGGCGTCGGCCGGGAACTGCCAGTAGAGGTAGTCACCGGTCGACGCCTGGGCCGTGGCCCGCTGTCCGGGGCGTACGACGGTGGCGGTACGGAAGGACGTGCCGGCCTCGGTCGGCGCGGCGGCGGTCTCCTCGGTCTCCTCGGAGGCCGTGGGTGACGGCGTGTCCGCGCCTGCGGTCCCGGGCAGCGCGAAGAGCGCAGCGGCGGCGAGCAGCGCGCCTGTGAACGTGCGTACGGTACGCATCAGTTGGTCCTCCAGACGGCGATGCGCCAGCGCGAGATCCAGCCCCACAGCAGACCGGCCACAAAGCCGACGAGCGTCAGCAGACCGAGCAGCCACCAGCCGCGGCCGAGGCCGAGGAAGGCGACGTCGGCGGCGTTGTCGGGGCCGTCCACCACATCGAGGGTCAGCTCGACGGGCAGACCGGGAGAGGTCTTGACCGAGGCCGGGGCGGAGAAGGAGTTGCTCACCCGCAGACAAACCGTCTCGGCGGCGGGCTTGGTGTCGGTATCGGTGTCCGCGTCCTCGGTCTCGGGCTTCGGGTAGCGCAGGCCCGTCGAGATGACGTCGGTGCGTCCGTCCCCGGTGGCCTCGCCGCGTACGATCTCCCGACCGTGCACGGTCGATGCGCGCAGCAGTACACCGTAGTCGCGGTTGACGGCACGGTCGGCTGCGATGCTCACCGATGCGCGAAGCTCCTGCCCGGGCAGCAGGTCCACCCGGTACCAGCGGTGCTGGCCGAAGGTCTCACGGTCGGTGTAGAGGCCGGCCTTGAGCTGCGGGGCGTCCTTGCAGCCGTCGGTGCCCGTCGTGGCGACCGGGGTGACGACCGGCTCCGCCGCGCGGTCGACCAACTGACTCACACGGTCCGACAGTTCCTCCTTGTGCTGCACGGAGGTGTACGTACCGCCGGTGGCCTCGGCGATGCACATCAGTTGGGCACGCATCTTGGCGTTCGGGACCAGACCGAGCGTGTCGATGGTGATGTTGACGCCCTTGGCCGCGATCTCGCGCGCCACCTCGCACGGGTCCAGCGGGGCGCAGGTGTCCTCGCCGTCCGTGATGAGCACGATCCTGCGGGTGGTGTTGCCGCCCTCCAGGTCGTCGGCGGCGCCCAGCAGTGCGGGCCCGATCGGCGTCCAGCCGGTCGGAACCAGGGTCGCCACCGCTGTCTTCGCCTCGGTCCGGTCGAGCTCGCCGACGGGGTAGAGCGCGCGTGTGTCCTTGCAGCCCTTCTTCTGGTCCTTGCCGGGGTAGTCGGCGCCGAGCGTGCGTATGCCGAGCCGGACCTCTTCCGGTACGGCGTCCAGCACTTCGTTGAAGGCATGTTTGGCCGCGGACATGCGGGACTGTCCGTCGATGTCGCGTGCGCGCATGGAACCGCTGACGTCGAGGACGAGTTCGACCTTGGGCGGTTCCTTCGCGGCCGGCTCGTCGCCAGAGTCTGCGAAGGCGGCGGCCGGAAGTAGGCCACCGGTCAACGTGACCAGCAGCGCGCCGCACACCGCGGCCGCCAGTCGCTTTCGTGTGATCATCGGCGGATCATAGTGAGCGGGGCGGGTGCTGCCCAATTCGAGGGGGGAGTGCGGGACGTGCAGGGGACTTCAAGCCGGCGACTGTTTCCGGCCGGCGCCACCTGTCCCTCTCCGGATCTGCCTGCAGCCGTGGCGCCCCGCCGTGCCGGACTCCCTCCAACGCCCCCGTCAGCCGACGGCAATCGGATCGACAAGTACCCCCGGGTTGAGGATTCCGGCAGGGTCGAGTGCCTGCTTGGCGGCCCGGAGGGCGTGGGCGAACGGCTCCGGACGCTGGCGGTCGTATCCCGGCCGGTGGTCGCGGCCGACCGCGTGGTGGTGGGTGACGGTCGCGCCGTGGTCGGTGAGGATCTGCATGGCCGCGGACTTGATCTCGTCCCACATCGCGACTTCCTCGCCGCGCCGCCCCGGTGCGATGACGGTGAAGTACGGCGCCGGCCCGTCCGGGTAGACATGGGTGAAGCGGCAGTTGATCGTGCCCTCTGCGCCCGTCACCTCCCGTACGACGTCGCCCAGTTGCCGGCGTACCGACTCGTACAGCGCCGGAGCGCGGTCCCAGGTGCAGGCCGTCTCGAACGTCTCGGTGACCACGCTCATCCGGGTGAGCGCGTCACGTAGGTACGGCATCCGCAGGAACGCCGAGCGCCAGGTGCCGGCGGCGGCGTCCTCGCCCGTGTCCTCGGTACCCGGGGAGGCCGGGGCGGGTGAGCCGCCGTGGTCGCGGGCCAGGGTGACGAGTTCGGCGAGGCGCTCGCCGACGGGGGAGTGGGCCGACTCCACACCGAGGACGAGCACGCTCTCGCCGCCCCGTGCGACACCTGCCAGAGCGGCCTCTCCGGGGTCGAGCAGCCGGCAGTTCGCCGGGTGCAGGCCCGACTGCGCGATGGCGCGTACGGCGATCATCGCGGTGTCGAAGTCGCTGAACAGCACCGTGGCCGACGCCTTGTGACGCGGGCGGTCCTGGAGCCGCATCCATGCTTCTGTGATCACGCCGAGTGTGCCTTCGGACCCCAGGAACAACCGGTCGGGCGAGGGGCCCGCTCCCGAACCGGGCAGCCGGAGCGACTCGCTGACCCCGACGGGCGTCACCACACGCATCGACTCCACCAGGTCGTCGATGTGGGTGTACAGCGTTGCGTAGTGTCCGCCGGCACGGGTGGCCAGCCAGCCGCCCAGGGTGGAGAACTCGAAGCTCTGCGGGAAGTGGCGCAGGGTGATTCCGCGCGGCCTCAGCTGCGCTTCGAGGTCGGGGCCGAGGGTGCCGGCCTGGATCCGGGCGGCCCGGCTGACACGGTCGATCTCCAGCACGCGGTCCAGGGACGCGAGATCCAGGGACACCACACCGCGATGCCCGTCCGCGCGGTACTCGACCCCGCCGACGACCGAACTGCCCGCCCCGTACGGCACGACGGCGACGTCCGCGTCCGCCGCCCAGTCGAGGACGTCGATCACGTCCTGCTCGGTGCGCGGGTGGGCGACCTGGTCGGGCGCCGCCGAGAGGTCTCCGTTCAGGGCCCGGACCACGTCGCGGTACGCCTTGCCGTAGGTGTGCGACGCCCGGTCCCGTGGCGTGGCCGACATCAGCGGGGCGAGTGCGGAGGGCGGCTCGATGCGCACCTTCGGCAGGTCGAGGGCGGATATGTCGGGCACCGGCAGCGGAGTCGCCGCCGCGCCCGGAACCAGCCCGCCGAGTGCGAGGCACTCGGCGTCGGGCAGTGCCTTGTCCACGGCGCCCCAGCCCCACCAGGAGCGGTTACGGGACGAGTTGGAGCGGGATGCGGGCGGAGTGCTGTCGACCACGAGATATGACCTCTCGGTAATTTACCCCTTGGTAATTTACCGCAACGTATAGTCTCCGCCATGACCACTGCAAGAGCCTCGGCCTCACCAAATCCGGTCGGCCCCGCCGCACCGGCCGGATCCGGCGGCACGCAAGGAGCCCAAGGCCGGAGTCGCGGCGCCGGGACCAAGGGCGTCCCGCGCGCCCGGCGCGAGGAACAGATCGTGGCCGCGGCCCTGGAGGAGTTCGGCAGGCACGGCCACGCCGCGGCGTCGATGGCCGCGATCGCCCGGCGCGTCGGGGTCACCAAGCCGATGCTGTACACGTACTTCGGCTCCAAGGACGGCCTCTACGAGGCCTGTCTCGAACACATCGGCCCCCGTCTCCTCGCGGCGATCAACGCGGCCATGGCATCCAGCCCGTCGGATGACCGGCTGCCCCATGCGGTCCTCACCGCCGTCTTCGAAACGCTGGAGGAACAGCGGCACGCCTGGTTCGTGCTGTACGACCGCACCCTGCCGCCCGACTCCGAACCATGGCGCGCCGCCCACCGCCACCGCGAGGCCATCGACGAGGTGGCAGCCTCCGGCACCGCGGCGTTGCTGCACGGCCAGGGCAATGACGATGCCCTCGACGCGGACGCCCTCAAGCATGTGTGGACGGGCACGGTCAGCGCCCTCGTCGGCTGGTGGGTCTCCCACCCCGACCTGTCGGCGCAGGACATGAGCGCGCGCTGTGCCCGTCTGCTCGCCGCGATCCGTGGCGACGGCTGAGGCTGCCGCGTGCCGTAGCCGGGGCCGCTGCGACCCTCGGTGCCTCCATGCGCGCACCGCACCGACAGTCGACCCAAGGCCCCCTGCCGACGCCCGTGCACTGCTGCCGACAGCGCACTTGAACCCTCAAGCCGGGGGGCAGCCAACCTTGGGGGATGTGCTATCCGCGTACAAGGGCGTGACGCGGGATCTGCACGATCAGAAACGGCTCTTCGTCGCCTAGAGCCTGTCTCTTTGGGCGCTGCTCCACCTCCGGGCCCAGGGCTGGGAAGCATGGACGCCACGTAGCAGCCGACATGGTCATGGAGCGACTATGGACGACTTGGCGGTGCCCGATCAGGGAGGCGGGAGCGGAACCGCGGGCAGGGAGGCGCCTGGCCCGGAGCGGGACTATTGGATATCGAGGAGGGCGACGGCCTCGGCGAAGTCGGCGCACGCGGGCTCAAAGGTCCGCGTGGCGACGAGGAACATCGAGCGGTCCGTCAAGGCCCGCGCGAGGCGTGCAGGGTCGTCGGGCAGGCGGCGGGCGAGCGCCACGCCTTCGTCGAAGTACGGCTTGAACCGCTCCCCGAACTGGTAGGGGCGGCCGCCCTCGCGGAGGGCCGCGCGGATGCTGATTCTGCGCTGGACGTCGACCAGTTCGGGCAGTCGGCCGGCCTCGCTTAGTCCCGCCGCCTGCGCTTCGAGCTCGGGCAGAGTGTCGAGAAAGGCATCTCGCGTATCGCTCGACCATCCGAGGTCGGTGCCGAAGGGCGGCATCGGGGACTCAGCGCTCGCAGCTGGTTCGTCGGCCCGTCCCGACAGGGCGAACAGGGTGACCCACCACTCGAGGATGCAGCTCCAGTTCTTCGGCTCGCCCGTCGTCGCCAGCTCCTCCAGGACGGTCAGGGCCTCCCGCCGGGTGGCCGCGGCGTCCGCCTCGTGCCCGGCGGCCTCGCGCATCCGGGAGAGATGGACCAGCTCCCAGGTGAGTATGGCCAGCGCCTTGCGCTGGTCGGCGGCCTCGCGCCGGGTCTCGTCGATAAGCTCGCGGAAGACAGCCGATGCCTCATCGTGCAGGCCCGCGCCCTCCAGGTTCGCCGCCCACTCGACCATGTTCCAGAAGGAATGCTCCGGTATGCCGTTCCGAACTGCCTTCTCGTTGAGCTCCGCGGCCTCCCGGAAGCGCCCCTCCTCCGCCAGGATGTTCGCCAGCCTCCCGCTCCTTCCAGCCTTGGCCATTTCCTCGCAGGCCGCACGTCCCTCTGCTCGGCGCCCGAGGGCGAACAGAGCCCGCTGGTAGGCGTCCAGCGCCCTGCACAGCCGTTCTGCCCGGGTCGGCGCCCCGGCCTCGATCCTCCGCGCTGCCTCGACCGCCTCGGCGCCCAGCGCCAGGTCCACCTCCGGGTCCCGGCTGCGGTAGCTCATCGAGAGGAGCGCGTCGACCAGCTTCGGGAGATACGCCTTCGGGCTCACCTCCGCCAGAACCCGGTACGCGTGGACCTGTTCGAGCAGGCTCAGTCGGCCGGAACCCAGCAGCAACACGCGAGCCCGCAGCACCGCATCGTGATCGATCTTACTCATATTCCCCCTGTCTCCGGGTGATTGCACGAAGGAGATTCTGGGAGTTGTGGAGCGGACCGGACAAGGCTCGCGAACTGTGCGTTCCGTCCTACGAAAAACGTCGCTGACCTGTCATGATGGACATGCTTCCGTAGTAGTTCCCGGATGCGTGGCTGGGAGAGCCGGGAACCCGATCACCGGCACGTCGGGAATCTCTGAGGCGAGCGACCACCACGACTTTCTGGTCGTGCACGCCGACCAGCAGGGTCTTTTCGGCAGGCGCAGGCAGGAGGTCAGCGGCCTGGCCAGCATCTTTGACGGAGAGCAGAACCGGCTCGACGTTCATTCACCGGCCTGACGGGCCCTTCGAACACCTTGCTCAGCGCCGAGCCCAGACGAGGATGGCACGATGTTTCCTCTGTCGCCCGAGGGGCGATCTCCGTCGGTGCTCCGTGTACGGACACGTGCATCAGGAGGTCCGACGGGGCATCCAGCCGACGTGACGCAGTACCGGAAGTACCTTGAGGTGGATGAACGCGATGACGGGCGTCTCGTCGTCGTCGGCCGGGAAGAACAGAGCATGCTCGAAGGAGACTGCGTCCTGCGGACGGCCCAGGTCCACGTCTGGCAGATCCGGGCGGTCGTCCCGGGGCTCCAACGTCACATCCCCGCGGGCGGTGAGTTCCCGCAACCGCTCCAGACCGAATTCGGCTGCGAGACCCAAGGTGGTGAAGGTCTTCTTGACCCGGGGGCGGCCAAGCGAGTCGACCCAGGTCACCCAAGCCATGAGGCGCAGCCGCCCAGCCCCGTGTGCGGCGGCGGTTATGCCGCTGCGTAGCCGGTTGTGCAGGTTGGACAGCGGGGCAGGGATCTCAGGTACGACGACGGGTTTGTAGAGGACGATGTCCCGCTCGCCGTTGTTCCATCGGGTGTCGTGGACCGTGAGCAACGGGCGCCCTGACAGGCGTAGTTCCCACTCCACCGCGGTTCCGTTTGCGGGTATTCCCTCGCAGGTAGTACCTGACTTCACGTGACGGGTGGCCCCGCGATCGAGTGTGAGTTCGTCCATGAGCTGCATGATCTGTGCTCCACCTCCGGATGTGGCGAGGTATGCCCGCTGATGTACGTCGAGCGCACAGAACGTACCGCTTGCGATGCTCGCAGGGCAGGAAAACATACAAAGAGCAACGGGCAGTGCATTACGCGCTGTTGTCGGCCCGGCACCGCGCGATAGCCTGTCGTTCGACGGCACAGCGGATCGGTGACGCGCGAGGGGGATCGTGGAACGGCGCGATGTGCGGGGGCACTATGAGGGGCTCGCTGCCGAGTACGACGAGCACTGGGTGTACGGGCCGGAATACGTTCCCTGGATGTCCGCTCGTATCGCCGAAGCTCTGCGACTCAAGGCCACTGACCGCATCGCCGATATCGGCTCCGGCACCGGACTCTTTGCGCGTGAGGTCGCGAAGTCGCTTCAGCCTCGCCATCCCATCCTGTGCGTCGACCCTTCCGAGGCCATGCTTCGCCAGATCGGCATGCCACCCTCACCCGGTCTGACACCCCTCGTCGCCTCCGCCGAAGACATTGCCGAGGGTCGAGCCGACCTACCGTACGAACAGCTCGACGCGGTATGGCTGAAGGAGTCGGTGCACCATCTGGCCGACCCGGCCGGCACGCTCCGTGGCCTGACCGAGCGCTTGGCGCCCGGAGGCAGACTGCTGGTGGTCATGCTCCCGGCCACCATCCGGTACCCGCTGTTCGAAGCCGCCCTCACCCGTTTCGAGGAGCTCCAGCCCGACCCGGCCGACGTGCTGGGCCACCTGCGCGCGGCCGGGCTCGAAGCCGGCCTCACCCATGTCGAGCATGAGCTGCGCATCGACCGGGACAAGTACATGGGCATGGTGCGTGCCCGCTACATGTCACTTCTCTCCACGTTCAGCGACAGCGAGATCGAGAAGGGGATCGAGGAGATGGGCATTGCTCACCCGGAGCCAGTCCTCGTGTTCCCCGACCGATTCGCCTTCATCGTCGGAGAGCTCGTTGAGGCGGGGGAGCGGCGAGGTGGGGGCGAGTGAGTGCCGTGGTCGATGAGCGGCTGCGGCGCCTTCGGACCGAGCTCGACGATCACTCGCGTATCGCGGAACACTTGGGGCTCGACCTCGAGCGCCCGTTACGTTCCCTCAACGACGGCTATCCCGAGAATGCCGTCGCCCTTGTCGGCAAACTGACCGAGAAGCTGCTCAAGGAGCTGTGGCGCCACCACAACATCGAGGGCGACCCGTCGACCAAGGCCCTGAACGATCTCGTCAAGCGCTGCCGCCCGCATATCCGCAGCAGCACGGTGATGGACGCCCTCGAAGACATCCGTCGACTCCGCAACCGGTCCGCGCACGACGGCTACGACATCAGCGACGAGGACGGTCTGCTGGCGGTACGCAGACTCGTCGACGTGCTGGTCTGGTTCACGAACACCGGGAGCGCTGCGCTCCTCGGCGGCGAACCGGACATGGCGCCCGAGGTCGCCCGGCGCTGCGAGTTCCTGGCCGGCCTGTACGTGACCCTCGGCTACCGACAGGCCAAACGCTTCGTCCTCAGCCCCGACACCGTCTATCAGCTGTTCTGTCGCGAGTCGGGTATGCGGCTCGAATACGTCGAACTGATGCTTTCCCAGGACGCCGACGACCTGAGCACCGTGCTCGCCTCCAGCGGCGGCGAATTGCTGCGCACCCGTCTGCCCAAGCTCACCCGGTTCGTCGTCCTGGAGGACGACAACAGCACCGCGTCGTCCAGCGCCCTCCACCAGATGCTGGGGCAGGACCTCCGGATCGTCCCCTACAACGGCTTCGTCGACACGCTCGTCAACTTCGACGCACACCTCGCCGCTGTCGCATCCACTGCCGTACCGGCCGACCCTCGCGCGGCGATCAGTGCCGCCGTGCTGTCCACGGATCCGCGCACCGGCGAGTCGCGGATGACGGAGTTCGAGGACGCCGCGGAGTTACTCACCCGCCTCGCTCGGGGTAGCGCGAACGTACTGGTCACCGGTCGTCCAGGAAGCGGCAAGAGCACGCTTCTCCGCTCACTGGCGGTCAACCCCGAGACCCGCCGGTTCCGCTTCTACTTCGACCTCGGCCTCAAGCCCAAGGACGAGCCCTTCTCCGAGTACGCTGAGCGGCTCCTGGCGCCGTCCATGGCATCGGACCGCTCACGCGCCTACGATCTCTTCCTCTATCTGATCCGTTCCGGCACCGCGCTGTGCGTGCTCGATGCCATGGACGAAGGGGTCCCTGAATCCAGCCCCTCGGGATTCCTCCACCTGTTCACTGATCTCGCGGCGGTACTGTCGGCCGAGTCCGCGGTGGTCATGAGCTCCCGAGTGTCCTTCCTGGCCGACTCACCCCAGGTTCGTCAGTTACTGGACAGCGGCGCCGGCCGCTCCGAGCAGCTGGTCGAGCAGATGTACGCCAACGGAGTCGACCCGGCCAGGGTCCCGCACTTCCACCTCGTACGCCTTGCCGAACCCGACGCGACGCCGCTCGAGAAGCGCCTCACCGCCGAACTCGAACTGCCGCCCGGGCGGCCTTTCGCCGACATCCTCGGCACCCACATCACTCGCACGGTCACCGCCCGTGGGCCGGTGGACATCGAGCGGCGGCTGCCTGCTGCCTTCGGACAGGCATTCCTCGCTGACCGGACCGTGTTCTCCCTCCTCGATCTCCACCGGGAGCTCGGGTCGGACGCGTTCACCGACGGCCGTCTCGAATTCGATGCCTGCGTACTCTTCCCTCTCTTGCGCCTCGCCGGGCCTGATCGGGTCGCCTTCGTGCACACGGCGTACCAGGAGCTCCTGGCCGCGCGATATCTGGCAGAGCCCGGAAACCGCGACCGGGCAGCGGAGACAGCCGGGGGCGCCTTCCTCACCGAGCAGGTCCGGGCCTTCCTTGCGGGCGTTCCCAGCGCTCCCGCAACCGATGACTGTGTGCTGCCCGCAGGCACGTACCTGGTGGGGCCGGCGGAACGGCTGCTGCTCCGGCGTGTCCCACACTCCGTACGCTTCGACCGGCACGCGGTCACCGTCGCCCGCTACCGCCGCTTCCTCGAAGCACTCAACACTGACGGCACCTCGCCCTGGGATCACCCCGAGCAGCCGGCGAACGTCACTCACAAGCCGTGGACCGACCGGCTGCGTAAGCCCGACTACTACACCGATCCCCGCCATGACTCATACCCTGCGGTCTGCGTCAGCTGGTGGAGCGCGTACGCTTTCGCCGCCTTCGAAGGCAAGCGGCTGCCCACTTCCATGGAGTGGGAAGCCGCGGCGCGCGGTACGGACGGCCGGCTGTTCCCCTGGGGCGATGAGCCCGACAACGCACTCGTCAACTGTGCCGACGCCTGGGTCGGCCGTCCGGTCGTGACCTACCAGGCGTGGTACCGGGACTTCGCGGAAGACGCTATTCGCAAGGCATGGGTGACTCCCGTCGACGAACGACCCGGCAACCGCTCCCCGTTCGGGATGGTCGACATGGTCGGCAACTGCTGGGAGTGGACGTCCACCAGTCTTGGTGACCCGGGCGAGGCCGTCATCTGTGGCGGCAGTTACGACAACCCGATGCGTGCAGTACAGGCGAGCAGCAAAGGCATCTACCGGAAGCGGGGTGGCAGCAACGTCGTGGGCTTTCGTTGCGTGGAGGACATCACCGGCACGGAGGAGACGGTGGCATGAGTGACGTGCCACGCCACGGAATGATCGTGGACAGGCGACCGAATGGCGGGGGAGTGAACGGTGCCGTCGGTTCCTACATCGTCCTGGACGACGAGAACCAGCGTTACTACGGCTTCGACTATCGGCAGATCGTGACCGAAGGGTTCCGGACAATCCGCACCGGGGAGCGGGTCCGCTTCCACGTCTCGCCCGAACGACCGGACCGGGCAGAGTTCGTCATCCGGCTCGACCAGCCCGATCCGTCCGCGTACTACCGATGACCACAGCTTCCTCATCGCTCGAGGCCGTCAGCGGCGCGCGCCAGGAACTGACCGTCGTCGTGCCCGTACGGCTGCTGCGTACACCCGACTGGGCGGAGGGCCCGTTCCCGTTCGAGCTGGGCAGCCGCCGCACCGATTCCGCGACCCGTGCCACGTACTTCGCCCCGGCCTCCGCCCGGGTCCTGTACGGGGCGCCCGGCCGGCCTCGCCGCTGGCACCGACCGCTGTCGGTCAGCCAGGACGGACTTCATCTCATCGGCATGGAGCTGCTCCGTACGGCCACGGCTCGTCATCCTGGTCACGCGCTTGCGGTTCTGCACTTCAGCGTGGAGCGACCACTACTCCCTGTGCTGCGCGCGATAGGCGGACGGCCGACCGCTGACGCCCCGCCACTCACGGGACTGTTGGCGCCCCCACGCCTGCTGGCCGAACTCGCCGAAGTGCGTGATGGAACTGAACCCTTCGCCATTGCGCGTCCCTACACCGTCGCATTCATGACACCGCAGGCCGATCACGGTCCGGCGCTGCGCGCAGGATTCGAAGGAGTGCTGCCCCCGACCGCCGACCGCTGGCTGTGGCAGCTGGCCTCACGTTCCACACCGGCCGACTTCCCGCTGGCACCGGAAACTGCCACGGAGCAGCTCGGTTCCGCAGTCCGCATCTCGGCAGACTGGAGTGCCCTGGTTCTGAGGCAGGGTGCCGCCTTCCTCGGTCATCGTGCAGACGGGGGAGACGGCGACTTCTTCGAGTTCGGCGCGTTGCACTCGCGCACGGTCTATCTCGACGCCCTGCTTCTCGGGTCAATCCAGCGGGACCATATCGATGAGCTCACGGACGAACTCTCGGAGGTCTTCGACTCCTCACGGCTGGCGCGCCGGGTCACGACGTTGGAGAGGAACATCGCCCTCTTCCGTAGCACCTACTGGCGTCAGCATCTGACCGCGCACGGTCCGGCCAACGATCTGTTGCTCGCTTTCCAGAATCAGCACCGGCTGCCCGCCCGCTTCAACGAGATCCTCGCGGAGGTCGCCGACTACAGCCGACTGGTGCAGACGCAGGAGAGCCAGCAGATCAGTGGCGCACTGGGGACACTGACGATTCTCGGCCTCCCGCTCGGCACTGCGCTCGGCATCCTGCAGGTTCTCGGTGACGAGTCCGTGACGCATCTCCTGGTCGCCCTTGGCCTCTCTGTGGCCGCGGCGGCGGGTGCCTTGACCACCCGCTACGGGCGTCTGGTTCTGGCGTCCCTGAGAGGCACCGGGAAGCCTCGCCGCTGATCGGCTGTGACCGCTACTCGACCGCGCGTGCGGCTCCAGTGGTGCAAGACGTGGCAACGCCGTGGCCTCTCCCGCGCCGTGGACGGTTGCATTCAGTTGGGAGACGTAGCGCATGCCCTGGACGCCTACGAGGAACGGATCAAGCTTCCCCAGGGAAGCGGTGAACCTTCGAGCCCCGGATTGCCCTCCCTGCCACCGTTGATCCGGGTGCCCCTGCCGGTGCCCCTCGTGCTGGCCTCTTTCACCGGCGCATCCGGCATGGTTCCCGCCGCCTACCGGGATCCTGATCCGAGTATTCCGTGGCGTGACCCCATCCCTCCTGTGGTTCCGAGACGCGTATCTGCCTGCCCCGGAGATCGTCCGCTTCAGCAGCGGGAGTGCTGTGGAACAGGGCATCGATTCGGACTGGCGGCTGCCGGCCGACGGTGGCTGTGCCCGCGTCGCCGAGGAGCTGCGACATCACCTGGCTGTCGTGGATCCCGACTGATCTTCAACTGGACGGCCTGGTTCGGCAGGCTAGATGCCTACCCCTGCCATTGCGGGTAGGCCCCTGATCAGGTCCTTCGGGCGCCGTGCCCTTCTCGGTGCTGGGCGGCGCCTGCACGGTCGCCGGTGCCGATCCGCGAGCGCGCGCGGGCATCTGTTCCAGCCAGCCAGCCAGCCAGCCAGCCAGCCAACCGTCCGGCCAGGCCCTGCTCGTGAACAGGCTCCAGAGCTCCCTCCCCTTGTGTTTTCCGCGGGCCATTACGGGACGACGGATGCCGTTGACAAACTGACGAATCGTCAGGAACGTGGAGCGCATGCCGACGAAGCGCAGGCGTCTCATGGGTGTCCTGTTCCTCATCACCGCGTCCCTGATCGGGTCGAGCATGCCGTCCGTCGCTGCACCCGTGCCCGGATCCCACTGGTTCGACGAGCGGGCCGCCACCTCGTTCACGGTCGAAGACGGGCGATTCGTCGACGGACTCGGCCGCGAGGTGGTGCTGCGCGGGTACAACGTCTCCGGCGAGACCAAGCTGGAGGAGAACGACGGACTTCCCTTCGCCTCCGTCGCCGACGCCGAGAAGTCCGCCGCGGCGCTGCGCGCGCTCGGCGGTGGAAATTCCGCGCGCTTCCTGCTGTCGTGGGCGTACGCCGAACCCGTACGCGGCCAGGTCGACCACACCTATCTCGCCGCCGCCACCGCGCAGATGCGGGCCTTCCTCAGGGTCGGCATCCGTGTCTACCCGGACTTTCACCAGGACCTCTTCTCCCGGCATCTGTTCCACAAGGGCAGCTGGTACACCGGTGACGGAGCCCCGAAATGGGTGGTCGATGCCGGTGGCTACCCGCGTGAGTCATGCGGGATCTGCCTCTTCTGGGGACAGAACATCACCCAGAACCAGGCCGTGACGAAGGCGACGTACGACTTCTGGCACAACAAGGGCGGTATCCAGGAAGCGTTCCTCGCGACGGCGCAGACCACCATGGCGTACGTCGCCGAGCACCTCACGGCCGCCGAGTTCGCCGGCGTCGTCGGCTTCGATCCGTACAACGAGCCGCACGCCGGCTCGTACGACCCCGGCCAGACCAGTCGCACCTGGGAGCGTGACGTTCTGTGGCCCTTCTACGAGAGGTTCCGTGCCCGTATGGACGCGGCGGGGTGGCGCGACAAGCCCGCGTTCGTCGAGCCGAATCTCTTCTGGAACGCCAACCTGGACTTCCAGAGGCAGGAGGGCGGCCTCCTCGACGCAGGACGGCTCGGCCCGCGCTATGTCTTCAACACCCACTTCTACGACCAGAAGGCGATCTCCGGCGTCTTCATGTGGGGCAGAGCGAAGGACGGCCAGTACGCCGGCGACTTCGGCACCGTCCGCGATCGGGCCGCCGGTTCGCAAACCGCGGCCGTCGTCAGCGAGTTCGGCCACCCGCTCGGCGGCACCGTCTCCGACAAGGCCCCGACCGTGGGCAAGGCGATGTACCAGGCACTCGACTCCCGGCTCCCCGGTTCCACGTGGTGGTCCCGCCCCGAGGGCTCGGGCCCGGTCCTGTCCGGCTCGCAATGGCAGTGGGACATCTACCACGGCCGCCACCGCGAGCTCATGAACGGCAACCCCGACAAGGTCCTCGCCGCCGCCGACGCCTGGAACGACGAGGACCTGTCGGCGGTCCGCCTCGACGACTCCGACGCCCCGGTCCTCCGCCAGGACGCCCGTCTCCTGGACCGTCTCTACCCGAGCGCCACCGCGGGCCGTGTACTGGCCTTCACCTACGAGGACCGCTCCCGCGACGGCTCCACCACACTCACGTGGAACCCCGTCCCGGCATCGCTGCCACGCGTGCGCGAGCTGGTGGGAACAGGCCAGTACGGCGTCCTGTTGTGGCGCTCGGACGGCGCGTCGGCCCCGACGGAACTGCACCTCCCCGCATCGTTCGGGCCGGAGCGCACGACGGTCGTCTCCGACCTCGGAGTCCTGCACGGCCTCCCTGCGTACGACAGCGGCACCGCGATAGCGGTGGCCCCCGAGCCCGGCGGCACCGCAAGCCGCCGCGTTCTCCTGACCGCCAACAGCGCCAACGGCGCCGACGACGCCGACGACGACGACGCCGACGGCCTGCACTACGCCCTGATCACCAACGGCGCGACGAACCCGCCGACGGACCTGCTCCTCGCTGCACGCGCCGAGCTGGCTGCTTGGGCGGCGGAGCGCCGCTGAGGATGCGTCGATTGCCTGACGACGTGGTCCCCGCTCTCCCAAGCGCTGTTCGGCGCATCGTCTTGTGGTCCCCGCCGTGTGCTCCAGCAGAGAGGCGGCCTTCGTCAGAGGAGTCAGGCTCGTACACGAGGTCCTGTACGAGCTCACTCGCTGACGGTACGAGTAACCCAAGGTGGCCATGGGCTCGTTGTACAGGTGCAACGAGTGCGAAGAGCGCGACAAGGGGGTCGCCGCCCATGGCGAACAGCAGTGCACCCGAACAGTCCGACAGCCTCCGGGCGTTCGGAGCCGTCCTCAAGGTCTTCCGGGAACGGGCCTCGCTCACGCAGGAGCAGCTTGCGCCGCTGGTCTGCTACTCGCAGTCCTGCGTGGCCTCCATCGAGCAGGGGCGGCGCATGCCGCCCGGCGACTTCGTCGAGCGGGCCGAGGCGGCCCTTGACTCGTTCGGCGTGCTGCGGGCAGTGGCCCAGCACGTGTCGCGCAGGCCGGGCCTGGCGGCCTGGTTTCGGCTGTGGGCGCAGCTGGAGTCGGCGTCGGTCAGCCTGTGTACGTACGAGTGCCGGGTGGTGCCGGGACTGCTCCAGACCGAGGCGTACGCACGTGCCGTGATGCTCAACGTCCCACCGCCGCCCACCGAGGAGGAGGTGGCGGAGCGGATCGCCGCCCGCATGGAGCGGCAGGAGCTGCTGATGCGCAGACCGCCGATCGCGTTCAGCTTCATCGTCGAGGAGTCGGTGTTGCTGCGGCAGACCGGAGGCGAGGACGTCACGCGGGAACTCCTCGACCACCTCGTCGCCCAGGCCGACTTGTGGAGTGTGGAGCTGCAGATCACGCCGCTGCGGCAGCCGCATCACGCGGGTTCTGACGGCCCGATGCAGCTGCTGGAGACCCCGGACAACAAGTGGCTGGGCTACTCGGAGGGACAGAAGACGGGACAACTGATCACTGACCCGAAAGCGGTCAGCGTGATGCAGATGCGCTATGCCAAGATGCGCTCACAGGCCCTGTCCCCGGCGGACTCGGCGGACCTGTTGAAGCGGATGCGAGGAGCGCTATGAGCACCACCGACGAGCTGAACTGGTTCAAGAGCAGCTACAGCGGTTCCGAGGGTGACAGCTGCGTGGAAGTCGCCTGCCGACCCGATGCTGTCCATCTCCGTGACTCCAAGGAGAAGGACGGGCCGCGCTTCTCCGTCTCTCGGACGGCTTGGATGGATTTCATCGGATACACCGCACCACTTGCGCGAGCAGCAGGTCAGAGGAGTTGACGAGGACCGGGCCGGACCGGCTGTGCGCTCGGTCCGGTCGAAGGGGAAACTCGACCGGACCGAGCCACCATCCCTGATCGCCGGCCCAGGACGCGACCGACCCTGCTGCCGCTCCGGGAGGACGAACCCGGCCCGGTTCGGGCCCCCTGCGCGGCCCTAGCGGCGGGACACCGCCCCGACCAGATCCGCCAGCGCCGTTGCAAGCGCGGTGAGCCCGGTGCCCGCGGGGCCGCCCGGCTCCTCCATGTAGACGTCACGGCGGATCTCGATCATCAGGGCGCTCACCCGCCGGTCCTTGCCGTAGTACTCGAGCGGTACGTACGTGCCCGCGAAGGGACTGTTGATTCCCGTTCCGCCGAAGCCCGCGAAGGCCTCCTGGGCGTGAGCAAGGAGCTCGGCGGGCGTGTGGAAGGAATCGGTGCCCAGGCAGATCGGTGGGCGCGGGCCCTCGCCGTGGAGCTCGTACGGCAATGGCCGGGACGGATACGAGTGGATGTCCACGATGACTGCGTGCCCGACGGCGGCGAGCCGGTCGGCCACCGCTGATGCCATGGCCTGCGCGTACGGGTGGAAGTAGCGCTCGATCAGCGGTCGGTGGTCCACGTCCGCCGGGCGGAGCTGTTCCCGGTGCGTGGTCCGCGTGTAGACCGCGCCCATGCCGGCCGCCAGCATCTCCTCGCGCTCGTCCGGGAACCGCTCGGGGTCGATCACCAGCCGGGAGAGACGGTTGACGAACCGCCAGGGTGTTGCCGGGGCGGCGGTCGCCGCGGCGGCGGCGATCTCCGCTGTGTGCGCATCGGTGATGTGGTCGAGTTCGCGCGCGAGTGCGCGGTCGTCCAGCACGATGCCGCCCCGTACCGGCTCGGGTACCACGCGCGAGGAGTGCGGGACGTGGAGGATCACGGGCGAGTCGTCGGCGCCGGGCAGAAGTCGGAACGAATCGGGCATGCGGTTCATGTGTGTTCCTTGCCGAGTGGGTCGAACTCGGAGAGGCAAGCACGCCTCCCCGCCAGCCGGCCAGCGTAGGGCCCCGTGGCTCAGGCCATGACGTCGGCCCGGTCGGGAAGGAACTGTCGCGGCGCCGCGCAAGGTGGTCGACGGCGCGTGCCTCATGGTGACGGTCGTCGTACAGACGTGCCGGGGAGGCGACGCCAGGTGCTCCGAGGATCGCGTGGAAGGTCCAAGTCGCCCGAGCCCCGGCGTAGTTGGACAGCCCCGCTTCATGCCGAACGTGTCCAAGCGCTGTGACGACGAAGCCTGGTCGGTGGACGGGTGCGCGGCGGGACTGAGTGCTGCGACGAGCGAAACCGTATTGACGTGTATGCGGCAACCAGGTTCCTCGGTCCTGCAGTTCACGCAGCTGTTGAGCGCGACCCCGCGCGGTGCTCGGCTGGCCCGTCTGCTCGCCGTCGAGCAGCTTGTGGAGTGGGGATGGACGCGTGACGCCGAGCGGACCGACGTTGCCGCGCTCGTCGTCGCCGAGTTGGCCGCGAACGCCGTCAACCATGGCTGGCTGCCCGGCCGGGGCTTCCGTGTCAGCCTCGTTCTGGAGCCGGAGCGACTCAGGATCGAGGTGACGGATCCCCGTGGCGACTGGTTCCCCGCCGTCGCAGAGGCGGCGGACGAGGACGAGGGCGGTCAGGGGCTGGTTCTCGTCGCCACGCTGGCCGCCGAATGGGGTGTGCGTCCGCACCCACCCTCGGGGAAGACGGTCTGGGCCGACATCGCCCTGGGCGGCCTCCAGGCTCGCACCCCGCTGTAGCGGGGAACGCCCCGTTCCCGAGCGCCTACGTCCTTGGCGCGGTCGAATCCGGTCCGAGAGGGCGATCCGGCGCGGTCCTGACGTTCGTAGCTGGTCGGATTCGGCCGGGTCGAGCCGCTCGCTCTCGTCGACCATCCGCACGTCGGCGTCGGAACCGCGGTCGGTACGCAGGGCAGGACGGCGAGGCCGGGTGGGAGTCCACCGGTGACCGGGCGTTCCCGTCGTACCGACCGGTCAAGTGCCGGGTTCTGACCGCCCTTCCGTGACGACTGTGCCCGCCGGGCAGGGGCGCTCGTGAAGACCCGTCTCGAAGACGTCACGCCATCTGCCGTCGCACCAGCTCATGCAGCCGCCCGCCCGTGTCCGCCAGAAGTTCCGCCGGTGGGCCCTGCTGCACCACCCGCCCCTCCGACATCACGATCACGCGATCCGCGTCCAGCACCGTCGACAGCCGGTGGGCGATCACCACCCGCGTCGCACGAAGAGCCCTCGTGCTCTCCGTCACGATCCGCTGGGTGGCGTTGTCGAGGGCGCTCGTCGCCTCGTCGAAGAAGAGGACGCGGGGACGGCGGACGAGCGCCTGAGCGATCATCAGACGCTGACGCTGGCCCCCGGAGACGGCGCCCGAGCCGGCGATCATGGTCTGCATACCCATGGGCATACGGCGGATGTCCTCGGCGAGGCCCGCCATCTCGGCGGCCTCCCAGGCCTCTTCCTGGGTGAACGGCTCCGCGCCGCAGATGCAGTCCAGGATCGAACCCGTGAAGGGCGCCGCGTTCTGCAGGACCACACCGCACTGGCGGCGCACGGCCGCCTGGTCGAGGGCGGAGAGGTCCTGGCCGTCGTACAGGACACTGCCGGAGACCGGTTTGTCGAAGCCGATCAGCAGACGCAGAAGCGTGGACTTGCCGCAGCCACTGGGACCGACGATCGCCACGAACTCGCCCGGCCGCACCGCCAACGACACGTCGTCGAGGACGAGCGGGCCGTCATCGGTGTAGCGGAAGGACAGCTTTCGTGCCTCGATCGCCCCGGACAGCGCCCCGGGCTGGGTGCTTGCCCCACGCACCTCGGGTGCCTCGTCCAGCACCGGCTTGATCTGCTCGAACATCGGGAGTACGGCGGCGGCCGAGACCAGCGCACCGGTCAGCTGGGTCACCGAGGCCAGCATCATCGTCACGGCGGTGTGGAAGGTGAGGAATTCGCCGGCCGTCAGGCTTCCACGGGCCGGGCCCGCAAGCAGCACGAACATGATCAAGGAGCACAGCGGCAGATAGACCGCGTCGAGGACCGTGATCATGTTGCGGATGCGGCCGGAGCGCCGGTGCAGCTCGCGGCTGCGTGCGAACTGCTTCGCCCAGGCCGCGTACGCGAAGCTCTCCGCCGCCGCCACACGCAGCTTGGGCAGCCCGCGAAGGGTCTGGAACGCCTGGTTGTTGAGTTTGTTGCCGAGCTCGACGAGGCGGCGCTGCCAGCGCAGCTGCCAGAGGCCGAGCGTCAGGAACACGGTCCCGATGACGAGCAGCATCCCGACCGCCGCCAGTGCGAGCGGGACGCTGTAGACCAGCAGCAGCACCATGTTCATCGCACCGACCGTGCTCGCCTGGACGACCACGGGTCCCACGCCCGACAGGAGCCTGCGGATCCCGCTGATGCCCATCGCCGCACTCGCCAGCTCTCCGGTGGAGCGTTCGGCGAAGAACTTCGTCGGCAGCCTCAGCAGCCGGTCCCACACGGCCGGTTGCAGTGTGCTCTCGATCCGCCCTTCCATGCGCAGGATGGTGAGGTTCTGCAGCAGCATGAACGCCGCCGAGACGATCCCGGTGACGATGACGGCCACGGACACCTGCACGATGAGGCTGGTCTCGGCGTTCGGTACGTACACACCGAGCACCTGGCCCGTGGCGATCGGCACCAGTGCGCCCAGAGCGACCGTCACCAGGCCCGCGATCAGCAGATTGCGCAGATCCGGGCGGGTGCCGTGGAGGCTGAAGCGGACGAGCCGCCAGGGACTGAGCGGCTGCTCCGGCAGCGGCCGGTAGAACATGACGGCACGCGGGTCGAACTCGTCCGCGTTGTGCTCGTCGATACGCATACGGCTGCCCGTCGCCGGGTTCACCGCCTCGTACGCGCCACGACGCCACAGCAGGGCGACCGGCGCCCCGGACTTGGCGCGCTGCCCGACGAGCGGGCCGCAGTTCTCCCGCCACCAGCGTCCGTCGAGCCGGACCGCACGGGTACGGATCCGTGAGGTGAGCGCGATGCGTTCGACCGGGCCGGTCCGGTCGTCGGCGGGACCGCCCGCTCCGCCGCCCTGGTGCGGCTCCGCGAGCGTGATCCCGGCCGATGAGGCGACGAGCCGGCAGACGGCGTACGCCGCGTCGTCGGACGCCCCGTCCGTCCGGGCGGACGCTGTCCTGCGGGAGCGGCCGATGGACGCCAGCAGTGCCTGGTCGGCGCCCTCGCGGACCGCCTCGCCCGCCTTCATGCCCGCGGCGGCCCGGTCCTCGTGGGCGCGTTCCAGCCGCTCGATCCAGCGGTCGAGACCCGAGAGCAGCCGGTACTGCTGGTTGACCATCTGCTGCCACAGCGAGCCGTCGACGAGCAGATCGGCGGCGGCCTCCGCGCTGAACGCGGCGCCGTACTGCACACTGCCCGGGAGGATCGGCAGCCACAGGTTGTCCTCGTCCGTGACCCCCTCTTCGTCCGCCGTCCGGCCGTCGAGCGGCGCCTCGAACAGCACGCGCTGGCCGCGCCCCACGCCGAGCGCGAAGGCGTGCTCCAGCAGGCTGAGGGTCCCGTCCTGGCTGTCGTACCGGCTGCGGTACTGCTGCTCGTACGCCCAGGGCTCGGCGTACTCCTGCGGCCGGTACAGCTCCCGCAGCGCGATCCGGCGCAGTACGCATCCCTGCAACGGCCTGCCGACCAGCGTGTGCCGCGGCCCCTCGACCGGGCCGAGCAGCAGGGTGCCCTTCTCCAGACGGCCCAGGAAGTGCCAGTGCCCCTGCTGGGCGGCATCGACCGCGAACAGGTCGAGCGCTCCGCCCACGACGAGCCACAGCACCTGGGGTCCCTCGAGCGGGAGACTGCGCAGTCCACCGCAGTCGATCTGTCCGCCGAGGCCGCCGATGGCGGAGAGGACCATGTCGTCCGGATGTGGCGAAGAGGCGGCCCGATGGCCGGGCTGAACGGGGATCACCTCAGTGCTCCTTGACCAGTTCGGCGTACGCGCCCCCACGCGCGAGCAGGTCCTCGTGGCGGCCCCGCTCCACGACGGAGCCGTGGTCGAGCACCACGATCTCGTCGCTGTCGCGCACGGTGCTCAGCCGGTGGGCGATCACCACGCAGGCGCAGCCGCGCCGCCGCAGGTTGTCGATGATGAGCTGCTCGGTCTCCGCGTCCAGGGCGCTGGTCACCTCGTCGAGGACCAGCACGCTGGGGCGGCGCACCAGCGCCCGGGCGATCTCCAGCCGCTGCCGCTGCCCGCCGGAGAAGTTGCGGCCGTCCTGCTCGACACGGCCGTGGATTCCGCCGGGTCGCCGCGCGACCACCTCGTACAGCGCCGCGTCCTTCAGCGCGTCGGTCACCGCCTCGTCGGGGATCGACGGATCCCACAGCGCCACGTTGTCCCTGACCGTCCCCTCGAAGAGGAAGACGTCCTGGTCGACGAAGGAGACCGAGGCCGCGAGCGCACCCCGCGGGATCTCGTCGAGGCGCTGTCCGTCGATCCGGATCGTCCCTTCCCAGGGGCTGTAGAGCCCGGCGATGAGGCGGGACACGGTGGACTTCCCGCTGCCGGAGCCGCCGACGAGCGCGACCTGCTGCCCCGGTCCGACCGACAGGGAGAAGCCGGTGAGCAGCGGCTTGTCGAGCGGGCTGTAGCCGAAGGTGATGTCGTCCAGCGTCACGTGGCCCATCAGTCTGCGGGTGCTCTTGGGAGGCTCGCGGCGGGTGTAGAGGGTGTCGGCGGGGAAGTTCTCGACGTCCTTGAGCCGCGCCACGTCGGCCGCGAAGTCCTGGATACGGCCGGCCATCGAGTTGAGCCGGGTGATGGGCGCGGTGAACCGGGTCACGAGTGCCTGGAATGCGACGAGCAGACCGATCGAGATATGGCCCTCCACGGCCCGCAGCCCGCCGATCCACAGGATCAGCGCGCTGTTGAGCGTCGCGAGGAGCGGGGCCACGACGGCGAGCGCCGCGCTCGGGATCCCGAGCCGCTGCTGCTCCTCCAGCGTCGTGGCGTGCTGCCCGGCCCAGCGGCGGAAGTATCCGTTCTCGCCGCCCGTGGCCTTCATGGTCTCGATGAGCTGGATGCCGGTGTACGACGTGTTGGTGAGCCGGGCGCTGTCCGCGCGCAACTTCTGGGTACGGGTCGCCCGCAGCCGCACCACCACGCGCATCGCGACCACGTTGAGCAGCGCGATCAGCACCCCGATGACGGTGAGCTGAGGATCGTACGTCCACAGCAGCAGCGCGTAGAGGATCACGACGATCCCGTCCACGCCGAAGGCGGTGAGATCACGGGCCAGGGTCTCGGCGACCGCGTCGTTGGACTGGAGCCGCTGGACGAGGTCGGCGGGGCTGCGCTGGGCGAAGAACGTGACGGGCAGCCGCAGCAGATGCCGGAAGAAGCGGGCGCTGCTCAGCGTCGAGGAGATGATGCGGCCGCGCAGCAGATTCGCCTGCTGCAGCCCCGTCAGCACGGCGGTCAGCGCCACCATGGCGGCCATCGAGGCGAACAGGACGCCGAGCAGCGACGTCTGACGGCCCACCAGGAACATGTCGATGTACGTACGGCTCAGCGCCGGCAGTGCCGCGCCGACCGCGACCAGCAGCAGGCTGGCGAGCAGCGCGGCCAGCATGGTGCCGGTCGTGCCGCGCAGCCGGGCGGGGACGGAGCGCAGCACTCCGGGCCGGCGGCCGCCCTTGCGGAATCCGTCGCCGGGTTCGAGGACCAGGACCACACCGGTGAAGCTGGTGTCGAAGTCCTCCATCGACACGAAGCGGCGGCCCTTGTCGGGGTCGTTGATGTGCACGCCGCGCCGGCCGAAGCGGCGTCCCATGCCGTCGTGGACGACGTAGTGGTTGAACTCCCAGAAGAGGATGGCGGGCGCCCGTACCCCGGCGAGCGCGGCCGGTTCCATCTGCATGCCCTTGGCCTGCAGTCCGTAGCTGCGGGCCGCCTTGAGGATGTTGCTGGCCCGGGAGCCGTCACGCGACACGCCGCAGGCGATGCGCAGCTCTTCGAGGGGCACGTGCCTGCCGTAGTGGCCGAGCACCATCGCGAGCGTGGCGGCGCCGCACTCGACGGCCTCCATCTGGAGCACGGTGGGGGTGCGGACGGCCTTCTGCTTCTTGGGCTTCTGCGACCGGGGCGGCGCGGACCGGGCCCGGCGGCGGCCGTGCGTGGTGGTGCGGGGCGGTGCGCTGGTCACGGCAGCAGCCAATCGATCGGGCGCTGGTCGGCCAGGTGGACGGCACCGGTGGCCAGGGTCATGGAGTCGAGTCCGTAGGGCGGTCCGTCGTGCGACGACCACCGGTAGCCCGACTTGGTGCGCGACGACGATTCGAGCCGCACCAGGACCGGGACGGGCCTGCCCTGCCGGGAGAGCTGCTCGCCCAGCTGGCTGTCGCCGAGGAAGGCGGTGATCTGCTGCCGGGTCTGGGAGGTCCTGCCGATCGCCTTGACCCTGCCCCGCAGCACTCCGTACTGCTGCGCGGGTACGGACTGCACGGTGAGATCGACCCGGGCGCCGACGGGCACGGTCGAGCCGTTGTCGGACGGCAGGTAGAGCATCACCATCAAGGGGGCGTCGGCGTTGTCGACCCGTTCCAGGACCGCCACATCGGCGCCGGGCGTGACGACGGCCCCGATGGTGGCGACGAGCGCGGACACGCGCCCCGCCGCGATGGTACGGACGACGGTTTCGTCCTTCTCCCCGTCCGATGCCTCCGCAGCCTGGTCGTCCTGGGTGTCCTGCGAGTCCTGCGAGTCCTGCTTCGTACGGACCTTCAGCAGCGGCGCACCCGCAGGCAGCCGTTTGCCCTCCTGGGCGAGGACTTCGGTGATCTGGCCCCCGACCGGACTCTGCAGGACATAACTGCCCTGCCCATGAGTAAGAATTCCGGGTGCACTGAGGGTGGACGAAACGGAACCGTTTACGGCCCAGAAACACGCGGCTGCCATAGCGGCAACGGTGACGGCCAGGACCAGCCACCCCTGCGGCCGGGCAAAGCGCACCGGCAGGTCTATTTGTTCGGGCGATTGCAGCTTGGAAAGGGCCTTCTGGCGGAACTGCACGAAACTCTTCCCTCTACTGCAAATGTCCGGGTCGGGATGTAGGGGGGTGAAAAGCGCGATGAGCCCCGGAACATGGAGGGTTCCGGGGCTCACCCATGCCGTCTCAGAGACCGGCGACCAGACCGGTGACAGCACCGGTGTTGAGGCCCGTGGCCGACTCGACGGTGCCGACAGCGGTGCCGAGGATGCCGGAAACCGGGGCGACGGAGTCGAGGGTGGAGGTGGCGTTGCCGACCACACCGTTGACAACGGCGCTGTGCAGACCACCGGAGACGTTGTCGAGGTCGCTGTCGGAGATCTCCGCGGTCTCAACCTGGGGGGTGAAGTCCATGATCGAGCTTCCCTTCATTTGGATATTCCTAAAAAGGCCACGGCCGGCTCCGCCGGATAACGAACCGGCCGTGTCAGCGGTCGTGCGGGTACCCGTAAATCGGAGACCCTTGTCGCAACTTCCGCGGTGGGCAGGATCAAAGCACGTCGACGCGCCGCACATCCAATCGGACAAGTCCCGTCGATGGCCCCGCAGGTCATGGAATTAAGTTCACGTGCAGGCGCGTCCACGCGGCGGTGGCGATTCCTTCACAAGTTTCACGTGCTGAATTCCTTTCGCCCGGGTACACGGCGCCTCCCTGAATCGGACACTCCCGCCCCAATGGCTCGCCATGCCGTCAAGTGGGCCGGCCGTGCTGAGCGTCCCTCAGCTCGCGTGCACTGGTTGAGCGTTCAATGTGCAGGTTTGCGGAAGATAGGGTTCCGGTCGGTTGCCCGGGACGGGCCGCACCTTGTGACCGGACGCGGGCGCGACCCGGTTGGACCCGCGTACGGCGCGCCGCAGGTGCCGGTCCGCGCCGGGCGGTGAAGGATCTGTGGGCAGCCGCCCGGAGCAGGAGGCGCGCGACGCAGTCCGATCGGTGATGAGGATCCGTCATGCATCTGTTCGACGACCCGCTGTTCCAGATGCATGCCGAGCGGGCGCTGATGCTGATCGGCCGTGGCGGCGCCGAGTACGGGGAGTGCTCAGTGGTCGCCGGACACATCCCGGCAGGTGACCGCGACGCCTGGCACCGGGCATGGTCGGCCTCTGCCGCCCGGGTGGCGGCCGCGGCGGAGGGCAGTGCCTCGCACGGGCACCGGGTGAGCGCGGCCGACGGGTTCTGGCGGGCGACGACCTACAACCGCATCTCGTACCAGCCGCTGTTCGGCTTTCCCGTGGACCCCAGGCTCGCCGCGGCCTTCAAACGGGAGCGCGAGTGCTTCGCGCGGATGGCGGCCCTCGCGGACCGTCCCGTCGAGCTGGTCGAGATCCCGTTCGAGGAGACCACGCTGCCCGGCTGTCTCTGTCTGCCGGACGCCGACAGGACCGTCGCACGGCCTACCCTCGTCGCGGTCAACGGATACGACTCCGACATCCACGAGATGTACTGGTCGCACGCCATGCCCGCGGTGCGCCGCGGCTACGCCTGTCTCCTCGTCGACGGCCCGGGCCAGGGCCGGGCGCTGATCGAACAGGGACTGCGTATGAGGCCGGACTGGGAGACCGTACTGCGCCCGGTCGTGGACTACGCGGTGGGCCGGCCGGAGGTCGACGCCTCACGCATCGCCGTCATGGGATGGAGCTTCGGCGGCTATCTCGCGCCGCGCGGCGTGTCCGGGGACGACCGGGTCGCCGCACTGATCGCCGACCCCGGCCTGTTCGATCCTCTTGACGCCATGCCTCTCCCGCAGGAGCTGAAGGACCAGCTGCCCGACGCCGATCCCAAGGTCCTCGACGCGGTGCTGGCACCGGTCGCCGAGGACCCGGTCATGCGCTGGCGGCTGATCCAGCGCGCCCTGTGGGTGCACGGACTGGGCTCACTGGGCGAGTACGTGATCGAAATGGACCGCTACCGGCTGTCCGGCGTGGTCGGCGGCATCGGCTGCCCCACGCTCGTCGTCACCAACGACTCCGACCCCCTCGCGTCGCAGGCACAGCTGCTCTTCGACGCGCTCAACGTCCCCAAGACCCTCGTGCGCTTCCGCACAGAGGACGGCGCCCCCGGCCACTGCCAGGCATGGAACCGCTCCCTGTCCGACCAGCGGGTCTTCGACTGGCTCGACACGACTCTCGACCGGAGGGAGGGCACATGACCGCCACGCCGAGCCCCGCGGAGCTGGAACGCGTCTGGGAACTGCACACCAGTGGCGAGTTCAGCACGCTCGACGTCGACGCGACGATGGCCACGATGACGGACGACCCCGTCGTGCTGCATGTGCCGACGGCGATGGGTGCCCGTGGCCGGGAGGCCGTACGCGACTTCTACCGGCGCTGGTTCATCGGACACAACCCGCAGGACTTCACGATCACCACGCTGACGCGCACCACGGGCCGCGACCGCATCGTCGACGAGATGATCGTCTCCTTCACCCACGACATCGAGGTGCCCTGGATCCTGCCGGGCGTCGCCCCGACCGGGCGGCCCGTCGGCATCGTCTCCTTCGAAGGTTCGCTGATCTCGGCCGAACACATCTACTGGGACCAGGCGTCGGTCCTCGGCCAGGTGGGCCTCGTCGGGCCGGACGCGCTGTCGCGCCTGCCGGTCGTGACGGACCAGCGCGCCACGCTCACCGACGGCCCGCTCAACCGGCTGATGGGCAACGGCGGCCCGGGGGCCTGAGCCGCCGTGCGCGGAGCCGCCGCGCACGGCGTACCGGCCGCCACCGGCCCTCGTCAGAGCTGTGAGCCGAACGCCTGCGTCCACCAGGGGCCCCCGGACCCGTTGTGGATGCCGACGCCCATCTCCTTGAAGGAGCAGTTGAGAATGTTGGCCCGGTGACCGGGGCTGTTCATCCACGAGTCCATCACGGAGGCCGGGGTCTGCTGGCCCCGCGCGATGTTCTCGCCGTACGTGCTCCAGCGGTAGCCGGTCGCGGTGATGCGGTCGCCGGGGTCCTTGCCGTCCGGGTTGGTGTGGTCGAAGAAGTCGCGGGCGGCCATGTCGGCGGAGTGGTTGCCTGCCGCCGTCGCGAGCTTGTCGTTGTTGCTCACCGGGCCGCATCCGGCCTTGGAACGCTCGGTGTTGACCAGGGCGATGACCTGATCCGCGGTGCCGCTCGGTGTGGCCGGTACCGGATCCGGAGCTTTCTGCGTGGCCTTGGGCCGGGGCTTGGGCTTGGCCTTCGTCGGGCTGGGGGTGGGCTTGGCCGACGTCTTGCTGGGGCTCGGCTTCGGCGTGGGGGAGGGGGAGGCCGAGAGCGTCGGAGAGGGCGAAGGGCTCTGCGAGGCCAGAGGGAGCACGGGGGAGGCCGCCGGGGCGGCGGCCGTCGAAGGTGATGCCTCGTCCCTGTCGGGGCCGGTGAGGAGACTTACCGCTCCGCCGCCGGTGACCAGGGCGGCGACCGCGGCGGCGACGGCCGCGGTACGGCGTCGGCGCCTGGCGCGCTCCAGCCGGGCCTGGGTCCTTGCCGCGGCGGGGGCGTGGGGCGCCTGGGCGGAGGCCGTGGTGACGAGGTCGGGAGAGGTGGGGCTGTGCGCGGAGGCCGTGGCGACGAAATCGGGCGAGGCGAACGTGTTCGCGAGCGTGGCCGCCACGGGGACAAGGCCGAGACCGACCAGCAGGCCCTCTGCGGGCACCAGGTTGGACCAGTGGCCCGAGCAGACCGTGCAGTCGCGGGCGTGGCGGGCCAGGCGCTTGCGCCAGAGGGCCGAGGGTATGCCGTCCCAGCCGGCGGTCATCTCGTCGAGGAGCACACAGCGCGGGTCGGCGGCCAGCGCGCGGACCACCACCCTGGCCGTCTCCAGCTGGGCCTTCATCCGCTGCACCCGTACCGCGGTGTGCTGGGGCGTCAGCTCCAGCGCGGCGGCGACCTCCGCCCGGGAGAGCTCTCCGGCAGCCTCCAGCCACCACAGGGACAGCAGCGCCCGGTCGTCCTCGTCGAGCCAGCGGGTGGCCTCCGCGGTCTCGAGGCGCTGGCCGGAGAGGCCGAGGCGCATGATGGTCAGGTCCACGAAGTCCGCGCCGGGGTCGACGAGGTCGTACGCGTCCGCCAGGCCACCACCGGTGGGTATCGCGCCCGAGCTGCGCTCCCGCCAGTGGCCGCGTATCTGATTCATCGTGATGGCGACCAGCCAGCTGCGGAAGTTCTCCGGGCTGCGCAGACCGTCGAGGCCGCCGAGGACGCGGAGCATGGTCTCCTGCACCACGTCGTCCACATCCGCATGGCCGTTCAGGGCCCGGCCGACGATGTTGTAGACCAGTGGCAGGTACTCCGCGACGAGCCCGTCCTGCGCCTGCTGGTCCCCGGCCCCGGCCGCCATGACCATCGCAACCTCGCGTTCGCTGCTCACGCTGTGTCCACTCTCTTCCTGGGCTTGGGCATGTCTCGTCCGACAAAGGGGAGACGCCCTGCCTCCGCCCCGATAACAGAAATCGGATAGGAGTACGCAGGAACCTCCGGAAGTGTTAGATCGGACCGCCAAGCCCGCAGTACGGCGGCGGAGGGTTCATACAGTTGGTCCGGAATGTCCTCCGGTCGGTGCCACTGCCAGCGCACGATCTTGTCGGGCTCGGTGACTTCGGGCTCGCCGTCGACCTCCGTGACGAGTCCCGCGGCCGAGACGCGGGTGATGCCCTGCTTGCCGTCCATGACCACGGCGACGATCGTCACGTCCCGCTCCTGGACGCGCAGTGCCGTCTCCTCTGCCAGCTCCCGGGCACCTGCCTGCTCGAAGCTCTCGCCGGGATCGACCTTGCCGCCGGGGAGTTCCCAGCTGCCGTTGTGGGCCAGCCCGAGAAGGACCCGTCCCGCCAGGTCGACGACGATCATGCCCACGCCCGTCACGCCGTTGGGGGTGGGAAACGCCCGTGCGGGGCGTTCGGCCGCTCCGGGTGCTGAGTTCGGGGGCTGGCTCGCGGAGTCGGTCACCTTCGGCCTTCCGGGCGGCGGGTCTCACCGCGCCCGGTCGGGCGCGGCGGTGCCCGATCGTACGGGGGATACGAGGGTGGCCGCTGTGACGCAAGCAGCACAGCGTGCTTGCAGGGGAACCCGAATCCCGGAAGTAGGAAACGCCTGGACCCGCTGCCGCCACCGGCGAACGGGCGCCACGACCACGGCGGTCACCGGCGCGGCGGCACAGTACCCCTCAGGCCGGTCCTTCGGAGTCCACGCGCCGCTCGGCGCGAAGGGACGTCCTGCGAAACGGTGCGGTCAGCGAAGCACCGTCGTCGGTTGCGCCGGGCCCTTGCCTCTCGGCCGCCACTCGCGGGGGTACCCCACCGACACCTCGTGGAACGGCACACCGTCGTGCCACGTCGTCCGCGGAATGTGCAGATGCCCGTAGACCATCGCCCGCGCCCGGTGCCTGATGTGCCAGTCGGCGGTGTGCTCCGTTCCGCACCACAGCGCGAACTCGGGATAGCGCAGGACCCGCGTCGGCTCCCGCACCAGCGGATAGTGGTTGACCAGCACCGTCTGCAGGTCGGCGGGTACGGCCGCGAGCCGTGACTCGGTCAGCTCCAGGCGGGCCCGGCACCAGGCCTCGCGGCCCGGGTACGGGTCGGGGTGCAGCAGGTGCTCGTCGGTGCAGACGACATTGGCGCGGTGCGCCTGTGCCAGTGCCTCCTCCTGGGTCGCCGTGCCGTCGGGGCGGAAGGTGTAGTCGTAGAGCAGGAACAGGGGCGCGATCGCGGCGGCCCGCCCGTCCTCGCCCGTCCAGACCGGATAGGGATCCTCGGGCGTGTGGACCCCGAGCTCCCGGCACAGCCCGACGAGCAGTTCGTAGCGCTCCACGCCGCGCGCCTGGACCGGGTCGGCGGGGACGGTCCACAGCTCATGGTTGCCGGGCGCCCAGACGACGGTGGCGAACCGGTCGCGCAGCAGCCTCAGCGCCCATTCCACGTCCTCGACCAGATCGGCCACATCGCCTGCGACCAGGAGCCAGTCGCCGTCGGAGTCCGGCCGCAGGCCGTCGACGTGCTTGCGGTTCTCCGGATGGTTGATGTGCAGATCACTGATGGCGAGCAGAGACAACACAACCCCCGGGAGTGGACGGCCTGGTGGGACCTCGTTCGGTGATCCTCCCACCGCGAGGGGGCAACTGTCCCTCTCCGCCACCCTGTTGTCCCGGTGAGGATGTGCCGGCCGGCCTGGCCCGCGATCGACCGGTGAGCGCTCCCGGCGGCGCGCCCGCGCGCAGGTGCGTCGCGTCCCCTGCGAGGGTGCGTCGCGTCCCCCTGCGAGGACGTGGAAGGCCCCGGCGTCTGCCCGGCCCGCCGGGCACCCGAGGGCGCGACGATCCGACCCGGGCGTTGTCGCGGTGCGTGACAGGTCGGCGACCGGTTGTCCGGGGCGAGCTGCGGTTGTGGTCCGGCCCGCGGCCCGCTCAGGCTCCCTGAGGGCTTCTGAGTCCGTAGTTCGCCCACGCGGGCGCGGTCCCCGTGATCTGGCAGACCATGAGATACAGCGGAATCGGTGGGGTGTACGGGCTGGTGCCGTCGGGCCAGTGGATCAGCCGGGGGCGCGCGCCCGGCACATACGCGTCACGGGAGTAGTAGGAGGGAAGCGGCCAGGTCAGCTCCAGGTCGGAGCCGGCCGGCACGATCCACCACCACCAGTCCGTGTCCGAGTACACACAGCCCGTATGCGGCAGCTTGGTCAGCATCCGCAGTCCGTGCCGCGCCGGTACCCCGACCGCGTCGTAGCCCAGCGTCGTGGGCAGTCCCGGCGGCACGTCCAGGCGCAACAGCCCGGTCGCGCCGGCTTCCTCCCTGTCCCTGATGCGGGACAGCAGACCGGCCATGGTCCTCAGCACGGGCGCCCCGCGTCGAGCGCGAGCTCGGCCCAGACGATACGGCCGGGACCCGGCTGGGCGTCGTGCGCTCCCCAGGCGCTGCTCACCGCGTCCACCAGCAGCAGCCCGCGCCCCCGCTCATCGGGGGAGAGCGCGTGCAGCCGCGGCTCACCGGGCGGGTGGCCCTGGTCCTGCACCGCTATGCGCAACTGTCCCTCCGCGTCGCGCAGTTCGCACAGGACGCGTTCGCTCGCGGTGTGCACGACGGCGTTGGTGAAGAGCTCGGACGCGATCAGTGCGACCGTGTCGAGGTGGTCCCCCCCTATGCCCCAGCGCAGCATCCGCTCATGTATGAGGCGGCGGGCCCGTGCGACGCAGTCGGTCCGACCTGGCAGCTCGAAGCCGAAGCGGCGGATCGTGGAGACGGGATACGGGTCCACGAACTGGGTGCTACGCGCGTTACCAGGAGCCACGACCAATCCTTCACGGTGGGGAAGCGCGGCCGTGCATGCCTCTCCCCGGGCACGGCGGCAGCCTCGTGAACTGGTTCACCGACCCACTCTCCACCCGGAGAAGACACTTGGCAAGGGGCACTCTGGAAATTGCAGAGTGTCGGGTCCTGGGGGGCAGTGGCATGGCACACTCGTCGTGACATCGAGAACAGGGCGCTGGGGAGGTCTGTAGTGAGCGAGCCGCGGTCCGCCCCCACTGTGGGACAGGTCGTACTGGGCAAGCGACTGCAGGATCTGCGGGAGCGGGCCGGCCTCAAACGCGAGGAGGCCGCCAAGGTGCTCCGCGTGGCCCCTGCCACCATCCGCCGGATGGAGACCGCAGAGGTCGCGCTGAAGATTCCCTACGTACAGCTGCTGCTGCGGGCGTACGGCATCGCGGACGACGAGGCCGAGGCCTTCGTCCAACTCGCCGAGGACGCCAACAAGCCGGGCTGGTGGCAGCGCTTCCATGACGTGCTTCCCGGCTGGTTCAGCATGTACGTCAGCCTGGAGGGGGCCGCCGCCCTCATCCGTGCCTACGAGCCCCACTTCGTCCCGGGCCTGTTGCAGACCGAGGACTACGCGCGTGCCGTCATGCACAGCGGGGCTCTCGGCGCCACCAGTACCGAGGACATCGAGCGGCATGTCGCCCTGCGCATGGAGAGGCAGGCGCTGCTCGGCAGGGCCGACGCCCCCAGATTCTGGGCGATCATCGATGAGACGGTGCTGCGACGGCCGGCGGGTGGCAGGAAGGTGTTGCGCGCTCAGATCGACCGGCTCCTCGAGGCCGCCGAGCTGCCCCATGTCACCCTCCAGGTCGCGGAGTTCGCGACCGGCCCGCACCCCGGCACCTACGGACCCTTCGTCCTCTTCCGGTTCGCGGTGCCGGAGCTTCCGGACATGGTCTACAGCGAGTACCTGACCGGCGCCGTCTATCTCGACGCGCGCCCCGAGGTGGCGTCGCACCTGGAGGTCATGGACCGCATGGCGGCCCAGGCCGCCACCGCACAACGCACGAAGGACATCCTCCGTGGTGTCCGCAAGGAGCTGTGAATGGATCGCATATACAACGGCATGCCTGCCCGGGAGCTCGGCTCTGAGGGATGGCACAAGCCGTGGAGCGGCGGCAACGGCGGCAACTGCATCGAGGCCATGAAGCTGGCCGACGGCAGGGTCGCCGTGCGCCAGTCCGCCGACCCTGAAGGCCCCGCCCTCATCTACACGCACGGCGAGATCGCCGCCTTCATCCAGGGTGCCAAGGCCGGTCAGGCAGACTTCCTTCTGACGTGACCCGGGCTCAACATCCCGCGGAGTACGTGCAGTTCCGTTCGTCCACTTGTCGCACACCCGTCGCAGACCCTTGGAGACGCCAGATGACCGGGCAAGACCCCGCCGCCGTACGGATCGACACCAGCAAGCCGCACCCGGCCCGCATGTACGACTGGTTCCTCGGTGGCAAGGACAACTACCCGGTGGACGAGGAGATGGCCAAGCAGCTCCTCACGCTCGACGCGCGCGGACGGGACATGGCGCGGGTCAACCGGGCCTATATGCACCGTGCGACGCGCTGGCTCGGCAGGAACGGCATACGCCAGTACCTCGACATCGGCACCGGCATCCCCACCGAGCCCAATCTGCACCAGATCGCCCAGCAGGTCGCCCCCGAGTCCCGTGTCGTCTACTGCGACAACGACCCGATCGTGCTCGCCCACGCCGAGGCCCTGCTCCGCAGCACCCCGGAGGGTGCCACCGAGTACATCCAGGCCGACGCCCGCGAGCCCGAGGCGATCCTGGACGCGGCCGGCAAGGTCCTCGACTTCTCGCAGCCCATCGCGCTGTCGCTGCTCGCGCTGCTGCACTTCGTGGACGACGAGGACGGCGCGTACGAACTGGTGGGCAGGCTGGTCCAGCAGCTGGCACCGGGCAGCTACCTCGTGCTTTCCCAGACGACAGGTGACTTCGACCCTGAGAAGGCGGTGCAGGCCCGCGCGATGTACAGGTCGCGCGGGCTCACGCTCCGCACCCGCTCACGCGAGGAGTTCACACGCTTCTTCGACGGTCTCGAACTTGTCGAGCCGGGCGTCTCGCTGACGGCCGAATGGCACCCGGAGCTCGGCGAGGTCGTCGACGTCCTGGGTGACGGACCCATTCCCGGCTACGCGGGCGTCGCGCGCGTCCGGTAGCGGACCGGCCCAAGTCAGCCGCGGGGCAGCAGGGTGACGAGGAAACTCGTCGCCCTGCCGACGTTTCCGGCCGCGTCGATCGTCCGGTGCTCGACGGTGTGGGTGCCGTGGTCGGGCGTGGCGTCGTCCCAGGGCACGGCACGCGGAGTGCCGAGCTTGCCGTAGACGAGATCGTCGATGACGGTTCCGCCAGGGGTGAAACGGAACGGCGCGTCGGCGTCGGTCGGCCAGCCGTAGTACGTGTACCAGCCGTCGCCGTCCACCCGGAACTGAGAGACCACCGTGCCGGGTTGGTCGTCACGCGCGGTCAGCCGCATGGTGAACGGTCCGTCGTAGACGTACTCGGGCGGCCTGCCGGGCCGGTGCACCGTCCGCAGCGGCTGCGACAACTCGTACGATCCTCTCGCGGGCGTGGCGTCCACCACCCAGCGCAGCACGGTGGACGACCCGGCGATCGCGGCCGTGAGGCTGTGGGTCCCGGGGCTCAGCCGCAGCGCGCCGAGGTCCAGGTCCCGGTCGTTGCCGGGGTTCGGGACGGGTCGGCCGTCGAGCGACCAGCGGACCGTGTACGTCCGGTCCGTCGGGTGTGTCGTGTCGGCGTGGACGACGGACGCGGCGCCGACCGGGCCGTCGGTGGCGGTGTGTCCGGTGAAGGCGGCCGGGACCGGAGTGTGCGTGGTGCGCACGGAGGTGTCGACCGTCCAGCCGACGGTCCGGGTCAGCGCCGCCGAGGCGCGGACGGCGGGGTCGCGTACGAACGGGGTGGGGTCGGTGACGGTGGCCGTGAGGGTGTGCGTACCCCGCTGGATGCCGAGCCGGCGCAGATCCAGGGTGCGGGCGCCCCGGGCCTCTCGCAGCGGGCGGCCGTCGAGCCGCCAGACGACGTCGAGTTCCCCGCCGAGCGGGTGCAGGGTGTCGACCCACACCGTCCGGTCGGGGCCGACGGGGGCCGTGTTCGGGCTGTGGCCCTGGACCAGGTTCACCTTCGCCGAGATCGCCTGGACCATCATCTCGCGCCCCACCTGATCGAACGCGTAGCCCAGGGTCTTCATGATGGAGTGCTTGCTGGGCCGCCAGACACCCTTGGTGCTGTACATCCCGCCCTCGTGGCGGCCGATGACCCCGCCCGACTCGCTCCTCTCGCCCAGCCAGCGCCACCACTTGGCGCGCTGCTCCCGCATCTGCTGTTCGGTGAGCAGGGTGTGATGCGCGGAGGACGGCTCGCCGCCCGAGTACGTGCCGCCGGGGACACCGCGGCCGTAGTAGTCGTACTCGTCCTGGAGCTTGCCCAGAGAATGGCCGATCTCGTGCGGGGTGATGAGCGACGAGAGGGCGTTACCGCCGGATGCGGTGGCGTACGCACCGCCCGCCCCGCCGTAGGTGTCGCTGTTCCCGAGCGCCACGATCTGGCGGTTGGCGCTCGTCGTGCCGCCGACCAGGTCGGCCAGCGCGGTCGCCGCGCCGCTGTCGACGGTGAGCAGGCGCTGCACACTGTCCGGGTTGCAGCCGTTCCAGAAGCCCATGTTCAGCGGGGTGTCACGGCGGGGCGCGTCCAGCGACGGGTCGCAGTCGACACCCGATTCGGGGGACGGCACCTCGACCGCCCAGACATTGATGTACGAACGGTACGAGGCGAACGGCTCGGTGCTCCACAGCACATTGAGGTGCTTGTCGATGTCGGCGCGGAACTTGTCCATGCCCGCGGCGGTGTAACCGTCGCCGAGGAGGACGAGGTTGAAGCGCTTGTCCGCCGGGCCCGTGGTCTGTACGGGCACGACGGTGGCGTTCTCGGTCACCGGTTCCCCGGACACGGTGGCCGAGGCGGATGACGCCGGGACGAGGAGACCGCTGAAGAGCAGGGCGCCCGCGGTGGCGAGCGCCAGGGCTGCTCTGGGAAGACGTATGCCGGAGGTGTCCATGGGGCGGGAGCGTAGGACTGCGCTCAACGGGACGTAAAGACAACGGGTTTGGCCAAACCCGCGCGGTGGCCGGTAGCGGGTGGTCGGTGGCCTGGGGGGCGGCGCGACGGAACGATCGCGTCGGCTCGCTGATTCTCATGCCCACCTCCTGACGTGACGCCAAACCCTGCCCCCCGGGGCAACGTCAACCTCGCCCTCCGAGTGGGGGTGCGGTTCCACCGCCGGGCGCCCACCCGGGGCGTCGGCACCGCGCGTTCGTCGCAGGACCCAGCCCGTGATCACCGCGCAGGCCGCGATCCCGTAGGCCGTGGCGCTGACGGTGTCCGGGTCGGCTCCCGACTGGGCGGTGACGTATTTCGCGGCCCCCGCCGCGGCCACCGTCAGCCACTCCCAACGGCCGTCCAGGGCCACGAGCGCGATCAGCAGCAGCGCGTACCACGAGTAGGGAGGTGTCAGCAGCAGGAACGCGACGCCGGTGACGAGCAGTGCACCGCTCCACGGCCGTTCCGGATTCCCGCGCAGCAGCACGTACCCGACCGCGCACAGCATTCCCGCGGCCATGACCCACGGCGCCCAGTCGTCCGGAAGCACCAGCCGCAGCAGCGCGTACCGGCTGCGCGCCGAGGCGTCCCCGTACCCCTCCTCCTCGACGTAGCCGGTCAGATAGCCGAGGACCGAACCTCGGGAGAGCAGCGCGTAAGGGAGATAGGCCAGTCCGACCACGGCCGCCGCGGGAAGCAGCACCGCGGCGGCGTCACGCCGTCTGCGCACCCCTGACAGCGCGCCCGGCAGCAGCACGGCGGGCATCAGCTTGGTCGCGGTCGCCGCGCCGAGCAGGGCACCGCCGACGGCCCGGTGCCGTCCGACCGCCGCGAGGCCGGCCACCCCCATGAGCACTCCAAGGACGTCGGCGTGGGCGTTGTTGACGGCCTCGAACGGGACCGCGGGGCACCATGCCCAGTACGCGGCATGCCGTGGATCGGCCCCTCGTCGGCGCAGCACCAGCAGCAGCGCGCCTGTCACGCCGACCGACAGCAACGCACCGCCCGTCTGCAGCGGCTTGTGCCGGGCACCGTCCGGTGACAGCACGTCCACCAGCAGGAAGTACCCCTCCGACACCGGCGGGTAGATGGTGGGGACGGCGGGCCGGTTGAGCCGGGTGCAGTGCACGTCCCTGGACCCGCCCCTGGCGGCGGCGATCACGGCCCGGTCCGGGACCGCGCACTCCGCTCCTCTCGGGAAGAGCCAGTCGTCGCGCAGGGCGGCCAGCGCGGGATCGGCCGGCACATGGTCGTACGGCGAGATCCCGGCGGCCTGCACGCGCCCGTCCCAGGCGTACCGGTACATGTCGGTGCTGGTGCGCGGGGGAGCGAGGAGCCCCGTCGCCGCGACGACGACCGAGCCGCCGAGCACCAGTGTCACGGCATGACGGACCGTCGCCTTCCGCAGGGTCCACACCGCGAGTGCGAAGAGCAGCCAGCAGGCCGCGTACCACCAGCTCAGTGCGACGGGGTCCCAGAAGTAGCCGTCTTGGCGGACGGTGAGAGCCAGCGCGGCGGTGAGGGCGGTCAGCAGCAGGCCGGTCACGAGGGTTCGCGGGGAGATCACCTGTTCAGCGTGGCAGGCGGGGGCCGCCCGGGCGGCGCCTCGCCCGCCGACGTCAGAGATCCGTAAGGCGCCCGACCCGGCACGAAGACCGGTTCCGGAGGTGCCGCCCCGCCCGGTCCGGGGCTACCGGCTGACCCAGGGGCTGCACGTCGCGAGCGGCATCGCCGCGATCCCGCTGCTGATGGCGAAGCTGTGGACCCTGTACAGCGACTGTTCGCGTGGCCGCCGGTCCGCTCCGTGCGCCACGCGCCGGAGCGGCTGTCGTGGCCGTGGTCGTACTGGCCGCAGCGGCCGTGTTCCAGCTGTTCAGCGGGCTGCTGAACACCGTGCAGTGGTATCCCTGGCCGTTCTCCTTCGTGCCCGTGCACTACGCGGTGGCCTGGGTGCTGGTCGGTGCACTGCTGCTGCACCTCGCGGTGAAGGCGCCCGAGATCAAGGCGCACTGGAGCCGTCGCTCGCCCGGGACACTCGAACTCCCGGCGCAGGACGGGCCGGACCGGAGGTCGTTCCTGGCGGGCGTCGCGGCGGCCGTCGGCGCGGTCACCCTGGTCACGGTGGGGCAGTCGTTCACCCCGCTGAGGCGTTTCGACCTGCTGGCGCCGCGTCACCCGGACCACGGCCCGCAGGGCCTGCCCGTCAACCGCACCGCGGCGGCGGCCCGGGTCACCGGGGTGTCGGCGGCGCACTGGCGGCTGACGGTGGCCGGGCCCCGTTCCTACGAGCTGTCCCTGGACGAACTCCGGGCCATGCCCCAGCACACCGTGACCCTGCCGATCGCCTGTGTCGAAGGCTGGAGCAAGTCGGCCGTCTGGACGGGCGTACGGATCCGGGATCTGCTGGACCGGGCCGGGGCGCCGCCCGGCGCGCTGCTGCGCGTGGAGTCACTGGAGAGACGCGGGGCGTACCGGATCATGGAGATGGGCCGCGGTTACGCGCGCGATCCGCTGACGCTGCTCGCGCTGCGCCTGAACGGCGAGACCCTCTCCCCGGACCACGGCTTCCCGGCCTGCATCATCGCTCCGAACCGGCCCGGCGTCCTCCAGACCAAGTGGGTCACGCGGCTGGAGGTGCGGTGATGCTGCGGTTCGTGGTGGGCGCGGCCGGCGTCGCGGTGACGGGGTTCGGGGCCTGGCTGCTCTTCGGCGCGGGCTACGTGCGGGATCCCTGGGAGGTGGTGGTGTGGCTGGTGGGCGCGATCGTCCTCCACGACGGCGTCATCGCGCCCCTCGTCCTCGCAGTGGGCTTGCTGCTCGCGGCGCTTCCCGCCCGCGGCGTCCTCCGGACGGCCCTGATCGTCTGCGGAGCCCTGACCCTGATCGCCCTTCCGCCGCTGCTGCGCCCGGGTGCGCCGACGAATCCCTCGGCGCTGCCGCTCGACTATCTCCGCAACTGGCTGCTGACGCTGGGCGCCGTCGCCGTGCTGACCGCCGCGGCGCTGCTGCTGCCCCGTGCGGCACGTGCGCTGTCGAAGTGGCCGGCGCGCCACCGCTCACGCCCTGAGGAGAAGGCCCGGGCAGCGCGTTGCGACAAGCCCTGAGCCGGTCGCACTCTGGTGTCGGACGAACACCGCGGGTATCGTCGCCTCGCCCTGCTGCCTCACGGACCGACCGCCCGGCGGAACGCCGGTGGACACCGGGCGCCGAGGCAGCGGCGATCGGCACGGCCTGTGTCCCACCCCACCGCTCCACAGAAGGGCAGAGATGTGTCCGGGCGACCGATGACGAGCAAGAACCCGCTGCTGGCCGCGGGCTTACTGGCCATCAGCACGACCTTGGCCCTGAGCCCTGCCGCGTACGGGCAGGACGCCCCGTATGCTCGGGCAACCGGCACCTTCAGCGTGCTGACGTACAACGTCGCCGGCCTCCCCGAGCCCCTCTCGGGCAGCAGGCCCGCAGTCAACACGAAGAAGATCTCCTCGCGCATCAACGCCTACGATCTGGTCAACGTGCAGGAGGACTTCGCCTACCACGCCGACCTGATCAAGCACGACGAGCATCCCCACCGGACGACGCCGTCCGTTCCCGTGTGGGTTCCCGGCGTGCCCTTCTCGGACGGACTCAACACGCTTTCCGACTTCAGACTCAAGAAGCTCGACCGAGTGGCCTGGAAGCGGTGCACCGAATCCAACTGCCTGACTCCCAAAGGCTTCACCTATCTCCAGCTCGAACTTCCGGGCGGAGCCACGCTCGACCTCTACAACGCGCACATGAACGCGGGCTCCGACACTGAGAAGAAGCTGCGCGTTCGCCGTGACAACATCGCTCAGTTGTCCGCCTACATCAAGAAGCACTCCGCCGGACGCGCGGTGATCGTGATGGGCGACACCAACAGCCGTTACACCCGGTCCGGTGACAGCATCCGCCAACTGCGCGACGACAACGGCCTTGCCGACCCCTGGGTGCAGTTGGTCAAGGACGGGATCACGCCAGGGGTGGACGACAACGCGCCGACGTGCAAGGACTCCGAGGAGTGCGAGGTCGTCGACAAGGTCTTCTACCGCAGCGGTGGAGAGGTGACGCTGAACGCGACGTCCTATGCCAACGAGCACGACGCGTTCCTGGACTCGGGGGGAGAGCCGTTGTCGGACCACAACCCGCAGTCCGTGGTGTTCGGCTTCACCGTACGATCGGGCTGAGGCTTCCAGGCATCGCCCGGCCGCAGGTCACGGGGAGCCGGGAGCCGCCGAAGCGGGTCAGCGCCGCTCGAGCACCCCCCTGACGAACGCCGCCTGGCCGGCGTGCTGGAGATCGTCGGCGATGACGCTCACCAGCCGCACGCCCAGGGTCACCGGCGGGGACCACGCGTCGTCCACGACCCGGTTCAGGGCCGTGCCCGTCAGGCCACCGACGAACTCCACGGTTTGCGTATGAACGGCGTCGAAGTAGCCGAGCAGCAGGCCGGCCGGGTCGACCCGGACCTGCGCGACCTCCTCGGCGTTGTGACCGTACCCGGTGTCCGTCTCGTCGAACGGGAGCCCGAAGCGGTCCGCCCAGCCCTGCGACAGCCACACCTGCTCCCGGCCGGCCGCGTCGGCGACATGGTCGTCCTGGATCCGGGTGAGGTGCCACACGAGCCAGGCGATGGTGTTGGCACCCGGGTCGACGCGGGCGTGCAGATCCTTCACCGGCACTCCCTCGACCGCCTCGTGCACCGCCTCGTGGACGCGTCCGAAGGCATCCGCCAGCACATCTGCCGTGTTCATACGACGAGTGAACCGTGTGTCTCCTCGCGGCGGGGACCGACACCACGGGACAGGCACACGAACGTACGCCCCTGGGCGGTCCACGGCTCGGTGCGCGCCCAGCCCGTGGCGGTCGCATGCCCGGCCAGGGCGGACAGGCCGACCCTCGCCCACGGGAAGGACGCCCCAAGCCCTCCGCTGCCGTCGACCACCCGGACGTCGACCCGCTCGTCCACTTCCACAGGGGCGGCCTCGGCTATGAGCACGCCGTCCGGTGCGACGAGCTCGGCGACCCGGGACAGCAGTGCGCGTGGGTCTCCGCCGATGCCGATGTTGCCGTCGATCAGCAGAGCCGTTCCCCAACTGCCCTCCCTCGGCAGCGGATCGAAGACCGAGCGGCACAGCGCACTGCCGCCCGAGCGCACCGCACGCGCCACCGCCGCGGGGCTGACGTCGACCCCGAGAGTCGGCCGTCCCACCCGCGCCAGCGCTGCCACCAGCCGTCCGGGCCCGCAGCCGATGTCCAGGACCGGACCCCGGCAGCGGTCCAGCACGGTGCGGTCGGCCGCGTCCGGGGCCGCGCACCAGCGCTCGACCTCCAGGGGCAGCAGCCAGCCGTCGGGACGGCTGAGGAAGAGAGGCCCGCGACCGGTGCGCAGCGCGTCGTCGTACGGGTCGGCCCGCCACGCCGTCGTGACGCTCATCGGGCCCCCTCGCGCGCCAACCGCGTGACCTCGGCCGCGAAACGGCTGTGCGGCGCGCCGTCCGCCACCAGCCGCGCGTCCGCGGGCGTGTCCACGTCCCTCAGCACCGGGAGATCACGCACCGTCAGCCCGGCCGCGACCAGCCGCCGCCGCTGCAACGCGCCCGTGTCCGGCATGGACATCGGCACCCCGGAGACCAGCGCCGGGTCGGACTCGGCGAGCCCCAGCGCCCAGAAGCCGCCGTCCTCGGCCGGCCCGAACACGGCTTCGCCACGGGCCAGTTCCAGCCCTGTGGCGAGCAGCGCCGGTGTCACCTGAGGGGTGTCCATCCCGATCAGGAGCGCCGGGCCCGAGCACGCGGCGAACGCGGCGGCCAGCCGCTGGTCCAGGCCGCCGCGCGCGAGCTGCGGCAGGACCTCGATGTCGGACGGCAGCCAGCGGCCCGGCGTACCGTCGAGCACCAGGACCCGGCGCGTCGCCGCCGTGGCCCGTACCGCCTCCAGCGTGTCGACGAGCGCCGCCTCGGCCAGTGCTGCGGCCTCCTCGGGCGTGTACCGGGAGGTGAGGCGGGTCTTGACCCGCCCCGGCACCGGAGCTTTCGCGATCACCATGAGTGTGCTCATGACGCACCGCCCGGCGCCGGCCCGTCCGCGAGCACGCTCCGCATGTCGTGCACCGCCTGCCAGGTGCCCCGCCATGTTCCGGTGACCTTCGACCGCCCCGCCCTCGGCAGATAGGGCACGTCGACCTCGCCGACCCGCCACCCCGCGTCCGCGGCACGTACCACCATCTCCAGCGGATAGCCGCTGCGGCGGTCGGTCAGCCCGAGGCCGAGGAGGTCCTTGCGGCGCGCCGCGCGCATGGGACCCAGGTCGCGCAGACCGAGTCCGGTGCGGCGGCGTGTCATCCGGGCCAGTGCCAGGTTCCCGGCGCGCGCGTGCGGAGGCCAGGCGCCGCGCACTTGCGGACGCCGCCGCCCCAGCATCAGATCCGCCTCGCCGTCCGCGACCCGCCGTACGAGGCCGGGCAGCAGACCGGGATCCAGCGAGGCGTCGCAGTCGCAGAAGCAGACGTACTCCGCGTCGGCGGCGAGCAGGCCCGTGTGGCAGGCCGCGCCGAAGCCACGGCGCGGCTCGTGCACCACCGTCGCGCCCAGCGACCGGGCGAGGTCCGCCGACCCGTCCGTAGAACCGTTGTCGACGACCAGGGTCCGCCAGCCCTCCGGGATCCGTGCCAGGACCCACGGGAGCGCCTCCGCCTCGTCCAGACAGGGAAGTACGACATCCACGGTCACACTCACGAGAGGACACCTCGCAGCCCCGCCTTCGCGAACTCCGTCATCCCTTCCGCGAAGCCGACCGACGGCCGCCAGCCCAGCTCGGCCCTCAGCCGGCCCGAGTCGGCGGTGATGTGCCGTACGTCCCCGAGGCGGAACTCGCCCGTCACCACCGGGGCGGGCCCGCCGTGCGCCGTGGCGAGCGCGGTCGCCATCTCCCCGACCGTGTGAGGGGTGCCGCTGCCCGTGTTGTACGCGGTGAAGGTGCCCGGCTCCCGGCCGCCCACCGCCTCCAGAGCCACCACATCGGCGTCCGCGACGTCCCGCACGTGCACGAAGTCCCGCCGCTGGCGCCCGTCCTCGAAGACCCGTGGCGACTCGCCCCGCTCCAGCGCGGAGCGGAAGAAGGAGGCGACGCCCGCGTACGGCGTGTCGCGCGGCATCCCCGGCCCGTACACGTTGTGGTAGCGCAGCGCCACCGCCCGGCCGCCCGTCGCCCGGGCCCAGGCAGCCGCCAGATGCTCCTGGGTGAGCTTGGTCGCGGCGTACACGTTCCGTGGATCGACCGGGGCGTCCTCGCGCACCAGGCCCGGCGTCAGCTCCCGGTCGCAGACCGGGCAGGAGGGTTCGAACCGGCCCGCCTCCAGCGCGGCCGGCGATCGCGGGCCCGGCCGGACCGGGCCGTGCGCCGGGCAGTCGTAGCGGCCCTCGCCGTACACGACCATCGACCCCGCGAGCACCAGATCACGGACCCCGGCCTCCGCCATCGCCGCGAGCAGCACCGCCGTGCCGAGGTCGTTGCAGGACACGTACTCCGGCGCGTCGGCGAAGCCTTGCCCCAGGCCGACCATCGCCGCCTGGTGACAGACCGCGTCCACACCTCTCAGGGCCCGTGCGACCGCAGCGCGGTCGCGGACGTCCGCGTGGACGTCGCCGGGGACCGACCCGAGGACCGAGGAGGGGGGACCGGGGTGGGCGGCGGGCAGCAGGGCATCCAGGACGACCGGATCGTGACCGCGTGCGGCGAGGGCGGACACGACCTGTCTGCCGATGAAACCCGCGCCTCCAGTGACAAGAACTCGCATGTCACAGAAGCTACGGCGCGGATCACGATCCGCCCCCGTTCCGCGCCCCCGCGTCACAGGTCCGTAAGGACTGTCCTCCGCCTCAGCCGCAACGTCAGGATCTGGAACGGCCGTAGCGACAGACCCACCGCGTCGTCCGCGACGGTGAGCGGCGGCTCTCCCAGAGGGCGTTCCAGCAGATCCGTCAGCACCGCTCCGGCCAACCGGAAGCCGACGCGCAGAGTGGTCCTCGCCCGGCCGCCCAGCGACTCGTAGAGCCGTACGACCACATCGCCTGATCCGTCGTCGGCGAGCTTCACCGCCTCGACCACGGCCGACGGCCCGTCCGTCGTCACCAGGGGCGCCAGTTCCGCACCGCCGGGACCGACCCGCAACGGCAGATTGAGCGCGTACCCCTCCGTCACCGCGTCCTCGATCGTCGCACCCGGCAGCAGGGAGTAGGTGAAGCGGTGCGGTCCCTGGTCGGCCCCGGGGTCGGGCACGCGGGGTGCGCGCACCAGACTGAGCCGCACCGTCGTGGTCGTACCGCCGTCCTCCTCGCGCGTCGTACGCGAGACGTCGTGACCGTACGTCGCGTCGTTGATGACCGCGACACCGTAGCCCGGCTCGCCGATGTGCACCCAGCGGTGCCCGTAGACCTCGAAACGGGCCGCCTCCCAGCTGGTGTTGGTGTGCGTCGGCCGGTGGACATGGCCGAACTGGATCTCGGCGGCGGACCGGTCCGCGTGCACGTCCAGGGGGAACGCGGCCTTGAGGATCTTCTCCGTCTCGTGCCAGTCGATCTCCGTGGCGATGTCGATCCGCCGGCTGCCGGCCCGCACGGTCACCGTCTGCACGATCCGCGAAGCCTTGCCGAAGGTCCGCTCCACGCGCAGCGCGCCGATCAGGGCGTCGTGCTCGGCGACCGTGATCACGGAGTCTTCCAGCAGGTCGGAGTAGTGCCCCAGGTAGTGCTTGTCGATGTCCCAGGCGTCCCAGTAGTTGGGCAGGTCGGTGTGCAGCCGCAGCAGATTGCCCTTGCCGCCCGGTGCCAGTACTTCGCGGTCGGCGGTCAGGTCGCGTACGGAGGCGAAGGTCCCGTCGGCCGCGAGTTCCACCCGGACCAGGCCGTTGTCCAGGGTCCGCCGCCCGGTCACCGTGACCGGCCGCTGCGCCGGGGCGTCGGACGTGACGGGGGCGCATCCGGCGGCGGGCACCTCGACGAAGAGGGCGGCAGAACCGTCCGACAGCCGGGGGAGGCCGGGGTCGAGGACACCGGCCAGCACGGCCGGAACCCTGACGACCTCCGCCCGGTCGCGTGGACCGGAGTTGAACACCCACGGCTCGGCCGGACCCGCCCCGGTCACGGCCTCCAGGGCCTGAGCCGTCAGCGCCTCCAGCTCCTTCGCGACCCGTGCGTACTCCGCCTCCGCCTCCTGGTGCACCCACGCGATCGACGAACCCGGGAGGATGTCGTGGAACTGGTGCAGCAGCACCGTCTTCCACAACCGGTCCAGCTCCGCGTACGGATACGCGTACCCGGGCACCCGCAGCGCTGCCGCCGTCGCCCACAACTCGGTCTCCCGCAGCGCGTGTTCACTGCGGCGGTTGCCCTGCTTGGTGCGTGCCTGCGAGGTGTACGTCGCCCTGTGCAGCTCCAGGTAGAGCTCACCCGACCACACGGGAGCGTCCGGGTACTCGGCCTGCGCCGCCGCGAAGAAGGCGTTCGGATGCTCGATCACGACTTTTGCCGAGCCCTCCAGATCGGCCAGCCGCCGCGCCCGCTCCAGCATCTCCCGGTTCGGACCGCCCCCGCCGTCGCCGTGCCCGAACGGCGCGAGCGACCGCGTACCGCGTCCCTTGTCCTGGTAGTTGCGTACCGCGTGCGCCATCTCACGGCCCGAGAAGACGACGTTGTAGGTGTCCACCGGCGGGAAGTGCGTGAAGACCCGGGAGCCGTCGATCCCCTCCCACCAGAAGGTGTGGTGGGGGAGCTTGTTGGTCTGGTTCCACGACAGCTTCTGGGTCAGGAACCACTTCATCCCCGCGAGCTTCGCAAGCTGCGGATAGGCGGCGGTGTACCCGAACGAGTCGGGCAGCCACACCCCTTCCGCCTCGATCCCGAACTCGTCGAGGAAGAAGCGCTTGCCGTGCACGAGCTGGCGGGCCAGCGCCTCACCGCCCGGCAGGTTGCCGTCGGCCTCCACCCACATACCGCCGACGGGGGCCCACCGGCCGTCCTTCACCGCCTCCTGGATACGGGCCCACACCTGCGGGTGGTTGTCGCGCACCCAGGCGTACTGCTGGGCCTGCGAGCACGCGAAGACGAACTCCGGGTACTCCCTGGCGAGGGCGGTGACATTGGCGAACGTCCGGGCGGCCTTCCGCTTGGTCTCGCGCACCGGCCAGAGCCAGGCGCTGTCGATGTGGGCGTGTCCGACGGCCGACATCGTGTGCGCGCTGGCATGCGCGGGCCGGGACAGGGCGTCCGCGAGCAGGACCCGGGCCCGGGGCGCCGTCCCCGGGATGTCGTCCAGGTCGAGGGCGTCCAGCGCCCGGTCCAGGGCGTGCATGATCTCGTGGCGCCGCGGATCGTGCTCGTCCAGCTCCAGCATCAGCTCCCGCAGCACCTGCATGTCCAGCGACAGATGCCAGACCTGCTCGTCGAGTACGGCGAGGTCGGCGCGCGCGAAGGTGTAGAGCGGGTCGCTGCCCGCCGTGCGCTTGTCGCCCATCGGGGTCGGACGGCGGAAGCGATCGGCGAGGATGTCCGGGTTGGACGCGGCCTCTACGAGGAACTCGACCTGCTCGCCACCGGCCGCGGGGGAGGCGATGGGGACGTACTGGTTCTGCGGATTGACGGCCTTGACCGGTGTGCCGTCCGGCAGATGCACCAGCGCCTCGGCCTGATTGCCCGGCCAGCTGCTGACGAAGCCGAGGTCGAACCAGGCCTCCACCCTGAGGCCCGCCCACTGCGCCGGCACCTCGCCGCGCACCCGGAACCAGGTCGTTCCCCAGGGCGGCCCCCACGGCGTGCCCATGGCGAACGGCTCGTAGGCGGCGTCCCGCGCCTCCTCGAACGGCACCGGCTCGTCCGGCACCTGCCAGGCCTCCACCTTCAGCGGAACCGCCGCCGAGTGGATCAATGGCCGGATCCGCTGCTCCAGGACGCGCTCGACGCGCTGCTCGATCCTCCGGCGTTCGTCGTGCATCTGACAGACACCTACTTCCGGTTGAGATAGGCGAGGCCGGGGTGCTCCTCCAGATAACCGTCGAGGAGCCTTCGCGCCACGGTGACGGAGTCGACGAGAGGGTGCAGGGCGAAGGCCCTGACGGCGGCGGCGCGCGAGCCGGTGTCCGCCGCGGCGAGCACCTCGCGCTCGACGGCCTTGACCGAGGTGACCAGCCCTACCGCATGCCGCGGGAGCGGGTCGGCCGCGAACGGATGGGCGCCGTTGGCGTCGACCAGGCAGGGCACCTCGACCACGGCATCCTCGTCCAGCACCGAAAGAGTCGTGCGGTTGCGCACGTTGAGGATCAGCGTGGCGCGCTCGTCACGTGCGATCGCGCGCATCAGCGCGAGCGCGACCTTCTCGTAGCCGCCGGACTCGAGATCCTCGGCTGCGCGCTCACCGGCACCGGAGGCCTCCCGGCTGCCCGCCATGTACGTGGCCTCCCGCTCGGCGCGGGTGAGGTTCCAGCTCGTGAGGGACGGGTCGGCGTAGAAGGCGGCCTGCTGGTCGCGCAGGAAGGCGCCACGGGTCCGCTCGGCGGCCCGGTAGGCCCGCACGGTCTCGCGGTTGAAGTAGTAGTAGTGCAGATACTCGTTGGGGACCGCGCCCAGCGACCGCAGCCAATCGGCGCCGAAGAGCCGGCCCTCCTCGAAGGAGCCGAGGGCTTCGGGGTCGGCCAGCAGACGCGGAAGTTCATCGCGGCCGGCCACGCGCAGTCCACGCAGCCAGCCGAGGTGGTTGAGGCCGACGTAGTCGAACCCCGCCTCGGCAGGATCGGCGCCGAGCGCCCGGGCGACGCGCCGCCCGAGCCCGACGGGGGAGTCGCAGATGCCGATGACCCGGTCGCCGAGCACACGCGACATGGCCTCGGTGACAAGGCCTGCCGGATTGGTGAAGTTGATGACCCAGGCGTCAGGGGCCAGCGCGGCGACCCGCCGGGCGATGTCCATGGCCACGGGCACGGTCCGCAGCCCGTACGCGATGCCGCCCGCGCCGACCGTCTCCTGGCCCAGCACACCCTCGGCGAGGGCGATCCGCTCGTCGGCCGCGCGGCCTTCCGGGCCGCCCACCCGGATCGCGGAGAACACGAAGTCGGCACCGCGCACGGCGTCGTCCGGATCCGTGGTGACCGTGACCTCCGGGGGGTCCGGAACCCCGTTCGCCAGCTCGGCGAGCACCGCGGCGACGGCACGGAGACGGGCCGCGTCGAGATCGTGGAGGGTGACGTGGGTTACCCGGCCGTCTGCGTGGTCACCGAGCAGCGCGCCGTACACCAGCGGCACACGGAAGCCTCCTCCGCCGAGAATCGTCAGCCTCATCCGGTGACCCTCCTCACTGCCCGGCTGCGCGTGCGCCTGCGCCGGTACGCCGGTGTTCCGTCATGCCGGAATGCCCTGCCGCGGTGGCCGGTCCGCTGTCCCAACGCTGTCACTTTTGCGGCGTTCCCGCGAGAACCCGTGGCGCGTCGGCCGGTGCCGGGGCTTTGCCGAACGGCTACGGGAATCCCTGGAACCCCGGAGCGTCTGCTCCGGGGCGACACGGGCGGTGACGATCCCCGCCTCGACCGGGGGAGGACGGACATGAGTGAGCAGGCCTTCATGGGCCGCCGCGGACGGCTGCTGCTCGGCGGCCGGTCCCGTCGGCGGTGGCCCGGGCGTTTGCGCGGGAGTGGCCGACAGCGGGCCGGCCGGTTCCCGACCGAGAGCGCGTATGGACGGACACCCGGCCACCGCGGCGCCGGTTCAGCGCCGTCGGACGGCTCACCGATCCGTACCGGCTCTGGTACGACCCGACCGACCGGCGGCGTGAGACTGTCCCGGTCCACGGATCCGCGGATCCGCGGATCCGCGGATCCGCGGATCCGTGGACCGGGTGGTCGGTGTCGCCCGGCTGCCCGCGGGCACGGCCGTCGATCGCCGCCGGGCCCGCGTAGCCAGGGAGCCCGTGAGTGGCCGGCTCACCCCAGGTCGAACACGTTGCGCAGTCCCAGTCGGTGGCGCGTGCGGTCGTGGCGCTTGAGGTGGTCGAGCTCCGGGGCGCGGAAGAGGGGCTTGACCGTGCAGCGCGCGGCCGGTGAGGCGATCCGGTCCAGGAGCGCGTTGACGGCGGCCCGGGCCGACGCGTTGGCACCCTCCATCGTCGCGAGATCGATGTCCACGGCGACGTAGTCCCCGGAGAGGAACAGGTTCGGGACCTTCGTCGCCGCGGAAGGGCGGTTGTGGAAGGTGCCCACCGGGTGGATGAGGAGCTCGTCGTCGTTCGTCGGGTGCGGGGTGCCGAGGCCGCCGACACCCGGGTCCAGGAACCACGAGTGCAGGGCGCTGTCCTTGAGGACCTGGCGCCCCGTGTCGTTCAGGGCCGCCTTGAGCTGGGCCCACACCTCGCGGGCGACCTGCTCGCGCGTGCACTGTTTGGCCGTCTTCCCGTAGAGGATGCCGGGCCTGTCCCATTCGGAGATGTCCACGGAGACGCAGTCGACCGCGACGCCGTCGCCGTAGTCCTGCGGGAAGTCGCGGTGCGGCCAGTGCTCCGCCTGCTGAATGGCCGTCAGTGACCAGGGCGAATCGATGCAGTTGAGATGACCGTGCAGCAGCGGGGCGCGTTCGGTCAGATAGAACTGGATGCCGGTCATCCAGTCCGTCTCCAGCTTGTCGCACCGCCCGAGCTGCGGATCAGCCGCGCGCAGCGCCGCGCCCCAGGTGCGCCGGGCGTGCTCCACCGGAATGGCCGAGATGTAGTGGTCGGCCGTGATGGAACGGCCCGCCCCGTCCGGATCCTCCATCACGGCCCCGGTGATCCGGCCCGACCCGTACGCCAGCTCACGCAGCGTCCAGCCGACCTTGAACTCCACGCCCAGCGACTCCAGATGGGTCACCCAGGGATCGATCCAGGCCTCGTTGGTGGGGGCGTTGAGAATCCGGTCGAGCGGCCCGTCCGCGCCACGCCCGAGTGCGTTGAAGGCAAATGCCTCGAGGAGTGTGGCGACCGTGCGGGTGCTGGCCTCCTCGGCCTTGGTGGCCACGATGTTACGGGTCAGCCCTATGGCCAGGATGCGCTGGTAGTCGTACGACATCTCCTCGGCCCGGATGAAGTCCCACCAGGGCGTGCGCTCCCACGCCTCGTTCCGCCGCTCGTCGCAGCTGGTGAGAAAGACGAGTCCGCGGTTCACGAAGTACGCCGTCTCGTGAAGCGGAATGCCCGCGATCGTCTCGAGGAACGCGGTGAGGGCCCGACGGATCTCGTCGAGTGTGAGCTCGGCGGGCCGGTGGCCGGGCCAGGGGAGCGGGATGCGGAGGTCCTCGCGGCCGGTGCGGGCGAAGGACATCTCGGGCGGGGCCACGAGATTGTCCCAGACGCCGTTCGCGTTGCCGGGAAAGGGGATGCGTCGCATCGTGTCCGGCAGGTTGTGGTAGATGCCCGGGATGAAGCGGAAGCCGTGCTCGGCCGGCAGGGCAGCGCGGCCGCCCTTGCCGCTGCCCGGCACGTCCATGCTGCGGGCCTTGCCGCCCAGCGCTCTGCGCTCGTAGACGGTCACGCGTAAGCCGCGCTCGGCGAGTTCATGAGCCGCGGTGAGCCCCGCGACACCGCCGCCGAGGACGGCCACGGAGGGCGGGAGCGAGCGCGGCGCCGCGTGCGCCGCCCCGCCCCCGGAGGTGAGCGCCGCGGCGGACCCGGCCGCCGCGGCTCCCGCGATGAAGGTGCGCCGTGTGGTTCCCGACCGATCCATGCCCAGCCCCTACTCATCGGTAACTGTCACGTCCGGCGCAGGAGCATACGGACGGCCCCGTCGGCCCGGAAGCCGTGTGCGGACCCATTCACCCAGTGCGACGCACCACGCGACACAATGGGGGCATGTCCCGACGCACCACCCGCCCCGCACAGCCCACCGTCACGGCACAGTCGCCCTGCCCGTGTGGACTGCCCGCCTCGTACGGCGCTTGCTGCGGAAGGTTCCACACCGGCCGGGCCGCCGCTGCGACCGCCGAACTGCTCATGCGCTCCCGCTACAGCGCCTTCGTCGTCGGCGACGAGGCGTATCTGCTGCGCACCTGGCATCCCGCCACCCGGCCGGCGTCCGTCGGCCTGGACCCCGGCACGCGCTGGAGCGGCCTGGAGATCCTGGACACGGCGGACGGCAGCATGTTCCACACCACAGGCACCGTCACCTTTGTCGCCCGCTACATCCACGACGGCGAAACGGGCGCACTGCGCGAGCGCAGTCGCTTCGAACGCAAGGACGGCGCCTGGGTGTATGTGGACGGTACGTTCGAGGAGTGAGCGGGCCGCCGTGCGTGTCTCCGCCAACGCCGAAAGCCCGTCGGACAGTTGATCGATTGCTGCCGGAACTCAGGGCACCTGCTGTCCGGTTCGTGCTGCCTGAGGTGGAAACGGACGAACAGTGGGATGCGGTCGTGCCCGACGAGCCGGTGATGCGCCCCGGTGCCGAGGATCTCTGCGCCCGGCTCGGGCTCGCCGGACCCGTGGGCTCTGTTCGTCACCCACCGCAAGCCTCGTCCCGGCCGGCTCGACGGCCTCCTCGTCGGTGGAGCGCGTCCAGGGCGACCAGTTCGTCCTCGGAGAGGCGCAGTGCGCCTGCGGCCACGTTGGCGGCCAGGTGTTCTGGGTCGCCGGTACCGGGGATGGCCAGCACATGCGGTCCGCGGTCCAGCGTCCATGCCAGTCGCACCTGCGCCGCGCTCGCCCCATGCGCGCGTGCGACGGCGAGTACCTCGTCGCTCTCGGTTCCGCTCGCGCCTGCCTGGCGCCCCGTGCCGGCGATCGCGTAGAACGGCACGAACGCGACGCCCTGTTCACCGCAGGCACGCACGAATTCGTCGTGCTCCGGCCGCACACCGACCTACCTCACCGCGCTGCGCGACGCCGGCCTGGTCAGCGCCCACCGGGCCGGTTGCTCGGTGCTGTACGCCCGTACCTCCGTCGCCGATTCGCTCCTCGCGGAGTGACGGCACGCGGGCGACCGGCCGACGACGGGCCGGCCATGCGGCCCGGTGTTCCTTGAGCCCAGGTCACACGCTCGTCGTGGAACCCGGCCGCACGATCATCAGTACGGTGACCGTGGCCCACAGCAGATTGAACATCCCCGTGTACATGGCGAGCCGCTTGGTGTCCGAGATCCCGGCCGGTCCTTCCAGAACCGCCCTCTGGCGTGGCAGCACCAGCGCGGCGAGCACGACGGCGGCGAGCGCGGTCAGGGCCATCGAGACGATCAGCCAGGTGTCGCCGAGGACGTGCAGGCTGTTGGCAGTGGCGATACCGAAGACGGGCACGACGACGCCGGCCACCGCGTACACCCGGCAGACACGGTGGAGATTGCGGAGCACGGCGCGTCCCCGCACGTCGTCGGGCTCGGCGAGGACACGGCGGGCAGCCGCGGGGAACATGCTGGCGGCCACGGTGACAGGACCGACGGCGACGATCGCGGCCAGGACATGGACGATGAGGAGGATCTTGGTCACGGCGTGACGCTAGCGGCGGACGGGCGGCCGGAAACAGTGGCCGCAATGCCAGTTTCCAACGGATTCCCGCCACCCTGACACCACAGGACCTTCCGCCGATTCCCCGGCGGACCGTCGTTGGCGGGATCCCGTTCATCGCCTACGTTACGGCCATGCACACCGTGGCCGTACTCGCCCTCGACGGCGTCATCCCCTTCGACCTGTCCACCCCGATCGAAGTGTTCAGCCGCACCCGGCTGCCGGACGGCCGGGCCGCCTACCGGGTGCGGGTCTGCGCACCGGTCCGGGAGGTCGACGCGGGCGTCTTCACGCTACGGGCGCACTGGGGGCTCGACGCGCTGGCCGAGGCGGACACGATCGTCCTGCCCGGCTGCGCCGATCCGACGGTGCCGGTGCCCGTGGAAGTGACCGACGCGCTGCGCCGGGCCGCCGCGAGCGGCACCCGGATCGCCTCGATCTGTGCCGGCGCCTTCGTCTTCGCCGCGACCGGGCTTCTCGACGGGATGCGGGCCACCACCCACTGGATCGGGGCGCCGCTGCTGGCCCGGATGCACCCGGGGATCGAGGTGGACCCGGATGTGCTGTACGTCGACAACGGCCAGTTCCTCACCTCGGCGGGGGCGGCGGCCGGGCTCGACCTCTGTCTGCACATGATCCGCCGCGACCACGGCTCGGCGGTCGCCGCGGACGCGGCCCGCCTCTCGGTGATGCCTCTTGAACGCGAGGGAGGCCAGGCCCAGTTCATCGTCCATGAACAACCGCCGGCCCCGGCCGGTGCGACCCTTGAACCGCTGCTGCGCTGGATGGAGGAGAACGCCTCCCGCGAACTCACCCTCGCGGACATCGCCGACCACGCAGGGATGAGCCCGCGCACGATCAACCGCCGCTTCCGTGAACAGACCGGCACGACCCCGCTCCAGTGGCTCCACCGCGCCCGCATCCGCCAGGCCCAGCACCTCCTGGAAACGACCGCCCACCCGGTCGACCGCATCGCGACGCAGGTCGGCTTCGGCTCCTCCACGTCGTTCCGTGACCGCTTCAAGCGCCAGGTGGGCACGAGCCCGTACGCGTACCGCCGTGCCTTCCGCGGAGGGGAGCGGATCGCCTGAACAGCGCGAAGGCACTTGCCCACGAGACCGTGACCTGCCCGCCGGGACCTAGGAGGCAGTGCGGACGGCGCCGCGTAGGCCGCCCAGCACGCGGAGTGTGGCGGTGGTGAACTCGTCCAAGGGATGGAACAGTTCGATCACCGGTTCCGACAGCGTGACATCGGCCGGCGCCCCGGCCAGCGGGGCGGTGGTGGTCGCGGTCCACGCCGCACTCGAGTTCATGGGCCTGCGGCGCGCGAGGCGCGGCGAGGCGAGCGCGGCCGGCGCCGGGACTCCGTGACGGGTGCCTTCCGTCGCGGGTGTGCCGCCTGCGTGCCCTGCCCCGGCCGCGGCCTGAGCGCGCTTCACCCCAGGGCGCTCCGCCGGTCAGGACGCTCGGCCCGGCCGCAGGACCAGCCCCGGGTTGTACGCCGCCAGGACCTTGTTCGCCCTGGCCAGGGCCGCGAGGGCATGTTCGCGGTCGGCCTGGTCCTCGGGGCAGAAGGGGGCGCGGAAGAGACGCGCCTCGCGGGCCGCGCATTCGGCCTCGATCTCCGCCTGCAGGATGCCGAGCGGCATGCAGGACCCGATCAGGGCGGCGACGCCGTCGGGGATCGGGACGGGAACGAGGTTCGACGCGGTCACGTGAGGTCCTTTGCTGATACATGCGCCGGGGGTCGCCGGGCGTGGGCACTGTTGCCCCTCTATACGTACCGGACGGGCTTCACGGTTCGCTCCCCGGGATGTCTCTGTGCTGCAACTGTTCGGAAATGCCCGTTGATTTCTCCTTACGCAAGAGTAGGCGGCACGGGTCGGCGAGCCGGTAACTCCCAAGCCGGCAAGGGCAGTCGGCCGCCCACTTCCGATGTCCGGGAGCCGGTGATCAGCCGTTCCCCGACAGCACCTGGGACAGGTCGTAACGTACGGGCTCCTCCAGCTGGGCGTACGTACAGCTCTCCGGCGTGCGGTCCGGCCGCCACCGCCGGAACTGGGCCGTATGGCGGAAGCGGTCGCCCTCCATGTGGTCGTACGCGACCTCCACCACCCGCTCCGGCCGAAGGGCCACCCACGACAGGTCCTTCTTGCCCGACCATCGGCTCGGGGCGCCGGGCAGCCTGGCCGACTCGTGCGCCGCCTCCTCTGACCAGCGCGCCCAGGGATGACCGGCCGCATCGTCCATACGCAGTGGCTCCAGCTCCGCGACCAGTTCCTCGCGGCGTTTCATCGAGAACGCTGCGCAGACGCCGACGTGCTGCAGCGCACCCGTGGCGTCGTGCAGACCGAGCAGCAGCGAGCCGACGACCGGACCGCTCTTGTGGAAGCGATAGCCGGCGACGACAACATCCGCCGTCCGCTCATGCTTGATCTTGTACATCAGCCGGGCGTCCGGACGGTACGGCAGATCGAGCGGCTTGGCGATCACTCCGTCCAGTCCGGCGCCCTCGTACCGCTCGAACCACTCCGCCGCGACGGCCGTGTCCGTCGTGGAGGGCGCCAGATGGACCGGTTCCCGCGCGCTGCCCAGCGCCTCTGTGAGGATGGCGTGCCGCCGCGCCAGCGGGGTGTCCAGCAGGGACTTGTCGCCGAGCGCGAGCAGATCGAAGGCGACAAAGCTCGCGGGGGTCGTCTCGGCGAGCATCCGCACCCGTGAGTCGGCCGGGTGAATGCGCTCGGTGAGCCGGTCGAAGTCCAGCCGGCCCTCGTGCGCGATCACGATCTCGCCGTCGACGACGCACCGCTCCGGCAGATTCTGGCGAAGCGCGACGACCAGCTCGGGGAAGTAGCGGGTGAGCGGCTTCCCGGTACGGCTGCCGATCACCACCTCGTCACCGTCCCGGTGGACGATCGCACGGAAGCCGTCCCATTTGGCTTCGTACTGCATCCCGGGCGGGATCTTCGCCACGGACTTGGCGAGCATGGGTTTCACGGGCGGCATCACCGGCAGATCCATACGGCGATTGTCCGGTATGCGGGGACTGTCGGCACGGCCTACGCTGGCGGGCATGGCCGGAGCGGTGGAACTGCAAGTCGGGGAGCGGACCGTTCGTGTGTCCAATCCGGACAAGGTGTACTTCCCCGAGCCGGGCTACACCAAGATGGACATGGTCCAGTACTACCTCGCCGTGGGTGACGGCATCACGCGTGCCCTGCGGAACCGCCCCACCACCCTGGAGCGCTATCCCGACGGAGTGACCGGCGAGTCCTTCTTCCAGAAGCGCGCCCCGAAGTACCTCCCCGACTGGATTCCCACCGCGCACATCACCTTCCCGAGCGGCAGGTCCGCGGACGAGATGTGCCCGACGGAACCCGCGGCCGTGCTGTGGGCCGCCAACCTCGGAGCCGTCACCTTCCACCCCTGGCCGGTACGCCGCGAGGACACCGACCACCCGGACGAACTGCGCATCGACCTCGACCCCCAGCCCGGCACGGACTACGCGGACGCCGTACGCGCGGCTCACGAGCTGCGCGCCGTCCTGGACGAGGCCGGGCTGCGCGGCTGGCCCAAGACCTCCGGCGGACGGGGTCTCCACGTCTTCGTGCCGATCGAACCTCGCTGGACGTTCACCCAGGTACGGCGGGCCGCCATCGCCTGCGGCCGGGAGCTGGAGCGGCGCATGCCGGAGCGGGTGACCATCAAGTGGTGGAAGGAGGAGCGCGGTGAGCGGATCTTCGTCGACTACAACCAGACGGCCCGCGACCGCACGATCGCCTCCGCCTACTCCGTACGACCCCGCCCGCACGCCCCGGTCTCCGCGCCACTGCGCTGGGAGGAGATCGACGACGCCGTGCCGCAGGACTTCGACATCAAGTCCATGCCCGCCCGGTACGCGGAGGTCGGCGACGTCCACGCCGACATGGACGGCCATCGCTTCAGCCTGGAGAGCCTGCTGGAACTGGCCCGCAAGGACGAGGCGGATCACGGCCTGGGTGATCTGCCGTACCCGCCGGAGTACCCGAAGATGCCGGGCGAGCCCAAGAGGGTCCAGCCCAGCCGGGCCCGGCGCGAGGAGTAGGCCGCTTCACCGACCCGCTCCGCCCCCGGATGTGCCCGTGTCTCGTCGTCATCGCCTGATGCTGTCGTGGTGGGCCCCGCACGCTGCCCCCTGGTTCCCGGTGGTTGCGGGTCTGCCGCACGCCGCTGACAACGCGGCGCGCGGCAGACCACGGAGCCCCACAGGATCAGGTGCGCTACAGCTCCTTGATCCGGATGTTGCGGTACGAGATCACATCGGTGGTCCCGTGGACCTGGAGGCCGATGTAGCCCTGCGCGTAGCGGCGGCCGTCGGTGCCCGGATCGTCGCCGCGCGGCGGGACGAACTCCTGGCCGGCCGTGTTGTCGAACTCGTTGATCAGGACACCGTTGCGGTAGACCGCATAGTGCTGGCCCACCACGCGGATCTCGTAGTCGTTCCAGGTGCCCTTCGGGGTGACTCCCGCGCCTCCGAGGCCTACCCGGTCGAAGCCGTAGACGGAGCCCGTCTTGTACATGTCGCCGTCGGGCCGGTCCAGGACCTGCACCTCATGGCCGTACTTGATGGCGACCCACTCCGGGCGCGGCTCCTCGGGGTGGTCGTGGACGTACGGGAAGCGGACGAAGACACCGCTGTTGGCGTTGCCGGTGCCCGGGGCGTCGTCCCGCCACTGGAGCTTCAGCGAGAAGTCCCCGTACTGCCGCTGCGGGAACCAGAGCATGCCGAGGCCGCCCCTGGTGGTGCCGCTGGTCATCGAACCGTCGGCGTTGAGGCCGAACGAACCGCCGCCCACGTGCTGCCACCGGCCGAACGAGGCCGCCGTGCCGTCGAACAGGTCGCGGTAGCCGGTGTTCTGGCCCGGCTTGCCGATGCCGGACTGCTTCGCCGCCTTGTAGATCGCCTTGTGTTCGCGCTGGTCGATGACCCCCTCCGCCAGCAGCCTGTCCAGCACCTTGTCGACGTGCTTGAGGAAGAGCGCGTGGGACGTCCAGTCCTTCTCGTCCTCGATCAGCTCGTTGACGGTGCAGCGGGAGCGGGTGACCCGGTTCGGCACGCCTGTGTCGACCGTGCCGACGATGACGGTCAACCGTTCGTCGAACTCCGGGCAGTTGGGCGCCGGGACCCCGCCGCTCTCGGCGACCGTGAAGGAGGCCTTCTTCGCTTCGGAGGTGTTGCCGGCCTTGTCGGTCGCCCGGTGCTGCACGGTGTGGAATCCGACCCGGTCGACGATCACCGGCGTGGTGTAGGCGAGATACGGTCCGCCGTCGAGCGAGTACTCGATCCTGTCGACACCGGAACCCGCGTCGGTCGCGGTGACGGCGACGGTGGCGCTCGTGACGAAGGCGCCGTCCGAGTTCTTGTCACCGGTCACGGTCGCCGAGGTCTCCGGCGGCGTCTTGTCCTGCGTCGGTGGGGCGACGACGGTGAAGTCGACGGCTTTCTCCGCGGAGGTGTTGCCGGCCCTGTCGGTGGCCCGGTAGCGGATCTTGTGTGTGCCGACTTCGTGGACCATGACGGGTGCGGTGTAGGGCTGCCAGGGGCCGCCCGCCCCGATCGCGTACTCGATGGTGTTGACGCCCGAGCCGGTGTCCGAGGCGGTGACGGTGACCGTCGCCATCCCGAGGTACTGGCCCTGGTCGTTCTTCTCGCCGCTCACGGTCGCCGAGTTCTCCGGCGGCGTCCTGTCGTCCGTCGGTGGGGCGACGACGGTGAAGTCGACGGCTTTCTCCGCGGAGGTGTTGCCGGCCCTGTCGGTGGCCCGGTAGCGGATCTTGTGTGTGCCGA
>NZ_JBHVDH010000002.1:401203-533198 GCF_042802855.1 Streptomyces sp. NPDC057445
ACTTCGTGGACCATGACGGGTGCGGTGTAGGGCTGCCATGGGCCGCCCGCCCCGATCGCGTACTCGGTCCTGTCCACCCCCGAGCCCGCGTCCGTCGCCGACACGGTCACCGTGGCATGCCCGATGTACGCGCCGTCGGCGTTCTTCTCACCCTCCACCGAGGCCTTGGTCTCCGGTGCCGTCGTGTCGTCCCCGCCGCCCTCGGCCACGGTGAGGATGCCCTGCATCTGCCCGTGACCCGGGATCGTGCAGTGGAAGCGGTAACGGCCGGGAGTGAGCGTGACCTCCACCGTGTACTTGCCGCCCTGGTCGTCACTGGGATTGGCCAGGATGTTCAGCGGGACGTCGTTGTTGTACTCCGGGTCGGAGACGTCGAAGGTGAGGGTGTGCGGCATGCCCGTGGTGTTGCCGGTCGCCTTGCTGTTTTCGAAGACGATCGTCGTCGGGCCCGCCACCGCGGTGGTGGGGAAGGACAGGTAGCGGTCGATCGGGTCGCCCGCGGTCCACGTGAGCACCTGGGCCGCCGCGCCCGCCTCCCGGTCGTCGGTGCGTCCGTACGCGACGGTCGAGGTCAGCCCCAGGACCATGGCCAGCGCACCCATCAGCGCGGTCCACAGGCGCAGTTGTCGATGCCGGACGAGTCTCACTGGGCCGCCGCCTTCCTCACGAGCCGATCGGCGGCCGGGGTCGGCTCGCCGCCCTTGTACGTCACACGCCACAGCGCCGACTTGGAGTCCGATGTGAAGAAGCCGCGTCCGTAGTCCAGGACGTACAGCGAACCGTCCGGCGCGAACTTCCAGTCCATGAGGTTGCGGATGCCGTTCGTGCCGACCGGGACGATCTTCTTGAGCGACTCGGCGTGGACCGGGAGCCCGCCCTTGCCGACGGTCTTCGGATCGGTCAGCACCGCATGCCGCGGCTGGTCGCCGTCGTAGAAGTCGCCGACGAACCACTTGCCGTCCCAGTACGAGGGCCAGCGCACGGCAGGATCGCTCGCTGTCCCGCCGTACCGGTACACCGGACCGTTCATGGTCGCCTGACCGCCGCCCTTGAGCCACGGCAGCAGCAGCTTCTGCTCCTCCACCTTGTAGCTGGGTACGCCTGCGGCGTCGCGCGGGTAGTCGGGGCCGCCGCCCTGCGGCGAGTACCAGATGGTGTTGGAGGTGATCGGCGGCAGAGTGACGAGGCCGTCGTTGTTGGGTGACTCGTTCTTCGGCGCGTCGCAGTTGTACCAGCCGAGCGGCTTGCTCGGATCCGGCAGATTGCGGTCCCGGTACGGCTGCTTGTTGCCCATGCAGTACGGCCAGCCGTGGTTGCCCGCCTTGGTGATGGCGGCGAAGGTGTCGTACTTGGCAGGGCCCCAGGTGGTGGACGGCGAACCGGCGTCGGGGCCGACCCAGCCCGCGTACAGGATGTCGGTCGTTCTGTCGACGAAGATCCGGGCCGGGTTGCGGACGCCCATCACATAGATCTCACCGCGCGTCTTTCCGCCGCCCTCGTCCGGCTCCTTGCCGGTGAAGAGGTTCCCCTCGGGGACCGTGTACGTGCCGTCGTCCTCCGGGTGGATCCGGAGGATCTTGCCGTTGAGGTTGTTGGTGTTGCCGGCGGTGCGGCGCGCGTCCGCGAACGAGACGCCCTTGAAGTTCGGCTCCGGGTTGTTGCCCGAGTAGCCGCCGCTGAAGCCGGACGAGTTGTTGTCGCCGGTCGCGATGTACAGATTGCCCTTGGAGTCCCAGGACATTCCGCCGCCCGAGTGACAGCAACTGTGGATCTGGACCGGCCACTTCAGCAGCACCTTCTCGCTCGCCGGGTCGAGGGTGTTGGTGGCGAGATCGAGGGTGAAGCGGGAGACGTAGCGCTCGGCCATGTGTGTGTCGCGGTTGATGCGCGCATGGGGCGTGTAGTGGAGATACACCCAGCCGTTGGTCAGGAAGTCCGGGTCGAGCTCGATACCGAGGAGGCCCTCCTCGTTCTTGGTGAGCTCGTCCCCGCCGCCCTTGTTGCCGAAGACCGTGAGCGCGCCCGCGAGCCGCACCTTCTTGGTCCTCGGGTCGAAGACGTGGATCTCGCCCTGGCCCTTGCCGATGTCGGGGTTGTTCCAGTCGGTCACGACCGGCCTGGACGAGTCGGCGCCGCCGCGTCCGATGTAGAGGATCCGGCCGTCGGGGGCGGCGACGAGGCCGTGCGGCTCGCCGATCTGGTCGTTCTGCCCGGGCTGATTGGGCTGGGTGACGCGCTCGGCCGTGTAGTTGGAGGTGATGGTGGCCTTGCAGTCGGCGCGGGAGATCCGGGAGGTCCACGCCAGCGCGCCCCGCAGGTGGTCGCGGAAGTCGGTCTCGGCGTAGGAGTCGGCCGTGCCGCCCATCCCGGTGTAGAAGGAGCGGCCGCCGTCGTAGTCACGGCACCAGGAGACGGGGTGGTCCCAGCCGTTGGCTCCCTGGCCCGGCTGGTACGAGCTCTCCTTGACCCGGGCCACCGTATGGACCGAACCGGAAGGGTTCACCGTCCAGTTGAGCCATCTGTCGGGCCGTTTCCAGTTGAGGGGCAGTTCCTTCGTGGCGGGGTGCTGCCGGTCCCCGAGCTCGACGACCGCGCGCTGGACCGCGGTCGGCGAGGTGGCGGGCCTGGCCCCGACCAGGCCCGTGAACCAGTCCGAGTAGGGCTCGGTACGGGCCGCGTCATGGATGCCGACGAAGCCACCGCCGGCCTCCATGTACGTCTCCAGCCCTGCCTCCTGCTCGGGATCCAGCACATCACCGCCACCGGTCAGAAAGACCACGGCGTTGTACTTGCCGAGCTTCCTCGCGTTGGTGAAGACGGAGGCGTCGTCGGTGGCGTCGGTACGGAACCGGCCCGTGGCAGGTCCGGACTGTCCGATCTGCTCGATCGCCGCGATACCTGCGTCGACGGCCGGCGACTCCTCGGTCGCAGAGGCATGGAAGACGAGCACCCGGACATTGGCCCCGCCCGGCGGCGAGGGAAGGGACAACGTTGTCGCGCCGGTCGTGGGAGGATCCGGATACGGCCTTGCCGTGGCGGCGGTTCCGCCGAGCAGGGACGCTCCGAGTGTCCCTGCCAGCACGGCCGCCGCGGCCCCGCGCCTTGCGCCCGGTCCGCGCCGGTATCTCGACCGGTGATGTGGTGCACGGTGCATGTGTTCACCCACCCCTCATAGGTCACAGCAACAGGCGTGAAGCTAGACCCCTTTTGGCGAGACGCCAATAGGTACGGCCGCGATACGACGAACTTTGTCCTGACGGTGGATAAACGAAGATCACCCGGCTACCGTGTGCCGCCCGGCCCGATTTCCGAGCGGCGCAAATTCCTTTCTGCATTGGGGAGTTCGCATGGACAGACGGAGTTTCAACAGGCGCGTGCTGGCCGGCGGCGCGGCTGCGGCCGCGGGTGCGACATCGTTGTCGCTCGCTGCCGTCCCCGCCGCGAGCTCCGCCGAAGCCGACGCACCGAAGACTGCCCCGGCGGGCGGCGTCGTACGCCATCTCAAGCTGTACGCCGAGAAACTGGCGGACGGTCAGATGGGCTACGGCCTGGAGAAGGGCAAGGCGACCGTACCGGGACCGGTGATCGAGCTGATCGAGGGCGACACCCTGCACATCGAGTTCGAGAACACGATGGACGTGCCCGCCAGTCTCCATGTCCACGGTGTCGACTACGACATCGCGAGCGACGGCACCAGGCTGAACCGCAGCCACGTCGAGCCGGGCGGCACCCGCACCTACACCTGGCGCACCCACGCCCCCGGTAAGCGCAAGGACGGCACATGGCGGCCCGGGAGTGCGGGCTACTGGCACTATCACGACCATGTGGTGGGTACCGACCACGGGACCGGCGGTATCCGCAAGGGGCTGTACGGCCCGGTGGTGGTGCGGCGCACGGGCGACATCCTTCCGGACAAGCAGTTCACGATCGTCTTCAACGACATGACGATCAACAACAAGCCCGGGCACCAGAGCCCGGACTTCCGTGCCACCGTGGGCGAGCGGGTCGAGATCGTCATGATCACTCACGGCGAGTACTACCACACGTTCCACATGCACGGTCATCGCTGGGCGGACAACAGGACCGGCCTGCTCACGGGCCCCGACGATCCGTCACGTGTCATCGACAACAAGATCACGGGACCGGCCGACTCCTTCGGCTTCCAGATCATCGCCGGGGAGCATGTGGGTGCCGGCGCCTGGATGTACCACTGCCATGTGCAGAGCCACTCCGACATGGGGATGGCCGGGCTGTTCCTGGTGGCGAAACCGGACGGGACGATCCCCGGGTACGAGCCGCACCACGCGGTCGCGAAGGACGAGGGCGGGCGGTCCCCCGGGCCGGGAGGTCATGCCCACCGGGCGCATTGATCACGAGCGTTGCCGACGGTCGGGGGCCTCGGCTGCGTCGACGCGGTGAAGCAGCTCGAGCAGTGTCGCGCGGTCGGCCGACGACAGGGCGGAGTAGCACGCGGCGAGGACCTCGTCGGCGATCCGGTGCCCTGCGCTCAGCACCTCTTCGCCGGCCGCGGTGAGGTAGTGCTCGATGCGCCGCCCGTTGCCCGGTCGGCGCTCGATGAGGCCCAGGGCCACCAGTCGGCCGGCGAGGGCTCCGAATGCCTGCTCGCTCTGGAACGTCGCCGCGGCAAGTGCGCGAGCCGGCGCTCCGGGCGAACGGCTGATCGCGCGCAGCGCGTCCCACTGGGCCAGTGTCGTGCCGACGGCGGCAAGCCGGCTGTCGAGCGCCCGGTGCTGCTTGTACTGGGCCTGCTTCACCGCTCTTCCGAGGACCTGCAGTTCATCGGGCATGGGCCCAGTCTAGAGCATGACTAAGCTAGCTTATATAAACATCTTTAGTTAGGGTGGGGGCATGCCCAGAGACAACACAGTCGCCCTGTACCCGGACCTGCCCCTCACCCTGACCGAGGCCGGAACAGGCCGCCCCTGCCTGATCCTTCACGGTGGCGGGGGGCCGGCCACGGTCGTCGGCCTCGCGGATCACCTCGCGCAGACCATGCACACCATCACGCCCACGCTTCCCGGCTGGAACGGCGCGCCTCGCCCTGCGTGGCTGACCGGCATCGACGATCTCGCGATCGCCTACCTGAACCACCTGCAGGACCTCCGGCTTCGCGACGTCCTCGTCGTCGGCTCCTCGATCGGCGGCTGGGCGGCAGCCGAAATGGCCGTCCGGGACACCGCGGGACTCATCACCGGACTCGTCCTCATCGACGCTGTCGGAGTGCAGGTGGAGGGCGAGCCGATCACCGACTTCTTCGCGCTCGACGCCCGCGGCGTCGCGGAGTACGCCTGGCACGACTCGGACCGCTTCTACGTCGATCCCGCCGACGTCCCCGCCGGCCGGCTCGCCGTCCGGCAGGCCAACCAGGCCGCCATGCAGGTCCTCGCGGGCGACCCCTACATGCATGACCCCAAACTGCTCCGCCGCCTGCGGCGCGTCGACCTTCCCACCCTGCTGCTCTGGGGAGAGAGCGATCGCATCGTCACCCCCGCCTACGGCGCGGCATTCGCCGACGCCTTTCCCGACGGCCGGTTCCAGGTCGTCCCCGAAGCGGGCCATCTCCCGCAGGTGGAACAGCCGGAAGCCACCTTCGCCCTGATCGACACCTACCTTTCCCGAACGGGCGCGGACGCCGACAGCGCTCGCTGACCGCGGATCGCCGTGGAGGACCGCCTTCCCCCGGCCATGCACCCGCAGCACCTCGGGCGGACCGGTGAACGCGACGTGGCCGCCGGTCAGCCGCCGAAGTTCCGGCGGCACAGGGCAGTGAGCGACGGGTCCGCCACGCCTGCCGACTCCCTGCACAGGCCGGCCATGTCGTAGCCGGGGCGCGGACGCGTTGGCCGGACTGCACCGCCGGCCGGACGGTGCTTTCGAGGGGACCCGGTCCTGGGCGGAGTACGGCGGACCGGAGGCACAGGCCGTTCGGCCTGCCGGGGCGGAGCGGGTGCGTGCCGCACGCCGTCCTTCGGGTCCTGCGCGGCCGGGCGGCCCTCGTCCTTTGCTCCGCCCGTACGGTCCCGCTCCTCCCGCGCCTCCGGTCCGGTACTCGTCAGCTCCTCGCGCACCGGGGGCCGCGGTGATGTGAGAGGCGAGGAGGAGTGGTTGCCCGCGGGGCCGAGACCGGGCGTCCGGGGCTCCTGCGTGCCCTGTACGGAGACGCAGCCGGTTGCGGTGAGCAGGGCGAGGAGTGCGAGGGGCATGTTCCGGAGGCGCATCCTTTTACCCTCCCGCAGGCATGGCGCGGGCGGTGGTGACTCCCGGCCGGACCACCGTCACGGGTGACGCGGCGACGAGATGGAGAGAGGGCTGCCGGTCGGTGGAAGCCTCCTCCGTCGGCAGGCCCGCACCGATGAGCGCCCGTGCCGCCGCGAGGCGGCAGAAGGCATCCGTCCGGAGCGGCGATCCACCCTGTTTCCCCATACGCTGTATGGCATGGCGGAGGCCACTGTCGTCGGATCCGGCCCCAACGGACTTGCGGGTGCGGTGACTCTCGCCCAGGCGGGCATGCGGGTCACGGTCCTCGAAGCCGCGGACGAGCCCGGCGGGGGCTGCCGTTCCGGTGAAGTCACCCTGCCCGGACTTCTGCACGACCACTGCTGTGCCGTCCACGCCACCGCAGTCGCATCGCCGTTCTTCAACTCTCTCGGACTCCACCGGCACGGCCTGGAGTGGGCCTGGCCCGAGGTCGATCTGGCGCACCCTCTGGACACCGGGCCGCCGGGGCTGATGCTGCGTTCGCTCGACGCCACCGCCGCCGCGCTCGGCCCCGTTGACGGTGCTGCGTGGCGCGGCGTCTTCGGCCCGCTCGCAGGCGGGTTCGACGCCCTTCTCACCGACATCATGCGGCCGGTGACCCACGTGCCCGAGCACCCTGTGCACCTCGCCCGGTACGGTCTCCGTGCCGCGCTGCCCGCCGCCGTACTCGCCCGGCGCTGGCGCACAGAAACCGCGCGGGCACTGTTCGCCGGGCTCGCGGCGCACGGCTTCCATCCGCAGAACCGTCCGCTCACCAGCGCGATCCCGCTGGTGCTGACCGCCGCGTGCCACGCGCACGGCTGGCCGGTCGCCCGCGGCGGATCGCGCGCGGTCAGCGATGCGCTCATCTCCCGGCTGAAGGAGCTCGGCGGAACGGTCGAGACCGGCGTACGGATCGACTCCCTGGACCAGCTCCCGCCCAACGGCACCATGCTGCTCGATCTCGCACCCGCAGGCGTGCTGCGGATCGCGGGAGACCGGCTGCCCGCCCGCGTACGGCGGGCCTATGCCCGTTTCCGGTACGCGCCGGGCGCGTACAAGGTCGATCTCGCGGTGGAAGGGGGTGTGCCCTGGCGGGACGAAGCCTGCCGGCGCGCCGGGACCCTGCATCTGGGCGGGTCGGCCGCAGAGGTCGCGTACACGGAGAACGAGATCAACCGGGGGAGGATGCCCGAGCGGCCGTTCGTGCTGGTGGCGCAGCAGTATCTCGCCGATCCCGGCAGGTCGCGTGGCGGAATCCATCCCGTGTACGCGTACGCCCATGTGCCGAACGGCTATCGCGGGAACGCTACGGAAGCCGTACTGCGGCAGTTCGACCGCTTCGCGCCCGGCGTGCGGGAGCGGATCGTCGCGACGGCCGTACGATCGGTCACCGCGACCGAGGCCTATAACCCGAACCATGTCGGCGGCGACATCATCACCGGCGCCACGGACCCGCTCCAGCTCGTCCTGCGTCCCCGCGCGACCCTCGATCCGTACAGCACCGGTATCCCCGGGGTGTATCTGTGCTCGGCAGCCACTCCGCCGGGCACAGGCGTACATGGAATGTGCGGGTACAACGCCGCCCGGTCGGCACTGCGTGCGGCGCGGCGCGATCGGTAGCAGACTCGTGAGAGGGGATCCCAGGAAAGGGCGAACGCACCATGCTCACCACGCGCTACGTCACAGGCTCCCCGAACTGGGTCGACCTAGGGACCCCCGACCTCGAGGGAGCGAGTGCGTTCTACGGCGGACTCTTCGGGTGGAACTTCCAGTCGGCAGGCCCCCAGGCAGGCGGCTACGGCATGTTCCAGCTCGCCGGGAGAACCGCGGCCGCCGGGATGACCGTACCGCCCGAGCAGGGACCGTCCGACTGGAACATCTACTTCCAGTCACCGGACGCCGACGCCACGGCCCAAAGGGTCAGGGACGGTGGGGGAGCCGTCCGTGCGGAGCCCATGGACGTCTTCGACCTCGGCCGCATGGCCGTCTTCTCGGACCCCGCGGGTGTGGGCTTCTCCACCTGGCAACCGGGCACCAACAAGGGCCTGGACGTGGTCAACGAGACGGGTTCGCTGCGGTGGGCGGAGCTCTACACACCCGACACGGAGGCCGCATTCGAGTTCTACCGCTCGGTGTTCGGCTGGGAGGAGTACGGCATCCCGATCCCGAGCGGCGACACGTACACCACGGTCAACCCGGCGGGCGAGGGCCCGGACGGAATGTTCGCCGGCCTAGTCCCTCTGGAAGCAGACCCGGCCGAGGCGGCCGACGGCCCGTACTGGCTCCCCTACTTCGAGGTCGCCGACACGGACGCGACCGCCTCGAAGGCAGAACAACTCGGCGGTAAGGTCCGGTTGGCGCCACTGGACCTGGAGGACGTGGGCCGCATCGCGAAACTGGCCGACCCCTACGGCGCGCGCTTCGCGGTCATGAAGAGCGTGTCGTACGGGTGAGTGCCGCGAGGCCCACCCGTTGATCGTCCATTGATGGCGCGTTTATCGGCGGCGGGCAACGTGTCCCGCATGCCGATCACCACCATCACCATGACCGCCAGCACCGAGCGCGAGCCCTCGTGGCAGGAATCAGCCCTCTGCGCCCAGGCCGGCCCCGAGTTCTTCTTCCCCGCTCCCGGCTCCTCCACCCGCGAGGCCAAGCAGCTCTGCGGAGCGTGCGAGGAGCGGGTGGCGTGCCTGGAGTACGCGCTGGCGAACGACGAGCGGTTCGGGGTGTGGGGCGGGCTGTCGGAGAAGGAGAGGCTCCGGCTGAGGCGCGATCAGAACCAGGGCCGCAGGTAACGGCCGTTCTTGGCGAGCCCGGCGCGCTCGGCGACGTCGTCGGGCGACGGTTGAGGCTCATCACGGTTCGGCGGTTTCGTAACCACCCGTTGTGGAAAGTGGCCGCCTGCGGGGGACGCAACCCCACCGCACGTGGGATCACCGGCGAACCAGATGACTTCGACATGGCCGTTCTGCTTGTGCCGGAGGTCGCACCGGTATGGGACGGTGTAGATCGCCACTTCATGGTTCGGGGCGATGGTCAGCACCAGGACGTAGTCCCGGCTTCGTGGGACATACCTGCAGGGATACGCGCGCCAGGGGTAGCACTGGAGGATGCGTGCCATGCGCGGCGCGCCTAGCAGACCCATCGCGAGAAAGGGGATGACGGGTAGCGAGACGAGGAGTGTAATGGCGACCCATGAGATCGCGACTTCAGTCTTCTGGAGCGAGATACATGCGGTGGTCAACAGGGCAGGGCCGATGATCGACGCGGCACACCAGCCGCCACGTCTCCTGACAAGCCTGCGGTAAGCCTTCGTGGTCGCAGGATGCTCGAACGCGGCCTTGCACATCGGGACGGCCGGTGCCGGGAGGCGGGTCACAGCAACACCTCCAGCAGACGACTCGGGGGGAGTGCTGGTTCGGATGCGGGATCCACGAAGCTGACCGTCTGTCCGATGCCCAAGAGGATATCCGTGTACTCCGTCGCCATGTTGGTGGCGCACGTTGTCAAATCGATGACTACGACTCGGGATCCGTAGGGCCTGGCCACGGCCAAACGAGCCTGGAAGACGTCGGGCGCGCGAGTTTCGATTCCGGTGGCCGCCAGCAGGTGAGCTGGGAACTGGGGCAGCATCCGCGCTGTGAGTGCAGCGGGCCGGCCCGAAGAATGGTCGATCTGCCTCCGGTCGACAACTACGCCGAACTCTCCGGTAGCCAGATCGATGCTGCACCGCGCGGCTGCCAGTGTTGGATTCGGCGCGCCGGTGGCCACGTCGGACAGCGTGAGTACGGACACGCACAACTCGCCCTCCAATCCGGTATGGAGGCCGAAGGCGGCGTGCATGGTGCCCGCTTCGTACAGTTCATCCAAAAGGCGGAGAAGAGCACCGGTTTCGCGCAACCGCTGCATGGCTACCGAGGGGTCGTCGTGGACGAGGGGGAGCTCCTGCTCCAACTGCACTCTCAAATGCTCAAGACTGTTTGGATCGATGTCGTGGTATCCGGGTGGAAGGGAGAACCAACAACCGTCGACCAGCTGAGGGGATACGGGAATGTCCATGGCGAACCTTCTAACGAGCCTGTGACCATGCGCGGGCAGCGGAATAGAGGTTGGGTACGTCCGAAGTGCCAAGGCGGGCGCCATCAATGGTCGCTCCACCGGCCTGAACGCCCTCCTGGTCCTCGAAGGAGGTGAGTCCGACACTCGACGTCGCAACGCCGGTCCCCGCCACGCCTGCTTGCAGCGACTGTGACGACACTCGCTCGCCGGAGCTGCGAACCGTCCAGTCCAGAAGTGGCTTCGGGGCATCGTTGATGGATTGCATCGCTTCGTTGGAACCTGTTCCGAAACTCCGAACCCCTGCATGGAGCCGGGACAAGCCCTCGCCCGCCGCGGCTGAGGCCCGTGCTGCCCCCACCGCCCCCTTGGACACGGCGGCCAGTCCCGGCACCGCACCCAGGGCATCGCCGGTGAGAGCCGCTGAGGCTGCCCAGAACTTCCCGTCGAACTCTCCTTTGGTGAACCCACCTTTGAGCGCGGCTTGCACCTTTGTGTCCCGGGCATGGACGACGAGGGCGGCGAGGCTCAGGCCAGCGGCGACGAAGAGCAAGGGCACTGCCACGCCCGTTGCGAAGACGGCGACAAGCCCCAACGCAGCCGACAGCGTGCTCAGGCCATCACCCAAGTTCTCGTCCACCCACTTCAACACCCCGTCGAACGCCCCCGGCTCCACCGGCGCCAGCCTCTCCGTCGCCTCGCCGAGCTCCTTCGCGATCCGCGCCGCCTCCAGCCGGTGCGTCTCCTCCAGTTCACGGGCGAGCTTCCGCACCCCCGCCAGCGCCTCACGGGCCTGTGTCACCCCCTGCATCGCCGCCGCGAGGTCCGTCGCGGGCGCGTCGGGGCGGGCGCGGGTCGAGGACTCGTGGGCCTCGGCGTTGGTGAGGGCCGTCGACTCGAGCCTGGCGCGCGACTCGTACGTACGGGCCGTCGCCTGGTAGCCGATCAGGTCGTCGTGCCACGTGCCGAGCCGTGTCGCGGCCTTGGACAGCGAGCGGTGCGCGTTGTGGAGGCAGCGCGGGAGGTCGCCGTCCAGGGCGTTGCGGAAGGCCGTCGCTGCCTCACCCTGCCAGGTGGAGCTCTCGCCGAGCAGGCGCTCGACGAGGCGGTGGGCCGTGCCGAGGGACGCGGCGGACGCGGCCAGTTTGGTGCGCAGGGCCGCGATCTCGGTCGGGCTGCCAGGGGCCGGGTCCCGACCCAGATACGGAAAGGCCGTGTCAGGCACCCGGTGCCACCGCCCTGAACGCCGCCTCGATGGCGCGATTGATCTCGCTGTAGGCCCCATGACCGGCCTTGACGCCCTCATGGACGGTGCCGATCCGTTCGCCCAGTTGATCGGCGCCGTATTTCCAGCGCTCCTGGAAGCCGTCGCACGCCTCGTCCAGCTCTTTCGTGCCGAGCTGATCGGCGCGTACATGCTCCAGAGCGCGTCTTGCCTCGCCGAGCGAGGTCAGGGATTCCTGAAGTGCGTGGGTGAAGCGGCCCAACTGGTCGGTGTCCACCTGGAGATCACGGCTCATGGCGGACCACCATGGCAGATCATCTCCAAAGCGCAGAAATGCCGTACGTCTTACGAGTGGTGGGATAACAGGATGCTGACCCCCGGTGGGCATCATTACGATCAACGAGCATGAGTGACCGGATCACGGACGAGGAGCTGGTGGCGTTCGGCCGCATGGTCGGACAGCTGAGGGCGCTGCCCCTGGACGACCCTCGTCGGATGCGCGGCGAAGAACTCGCCGCGTCCTTCGCGCGGGAGAGCCGTAACAAGCGGCGAAAGGCACGCCGGCAGAAGCACACGGACGCGGACGCCGAGCTGAGCGCCGCCACCGCGACCGGTGCGCTCGACCGCCGTGAGGACACCGCGCTGGCGATGCGGGAGGGGAGTCCGGGGAAGTATCTGAAACCCCGGCACTGCTATGTCTGCAAGTCGTTGTACCGACAGGCCGACGCGTTCTACCACCGTCTCTGCCCCGACTGCGCCCGTGACAACGCGGCACGCCGGGCCCTGCGCACCGACCTTTCCGGCCGCCGTGTGCTGCTCACCGGCGGCCGGGTGAAGATCGGCTTCCAGTTGGCGCTGATGATGCTGCGCGACGGCGCAGAGGTGCTCGTCACCAGTCGCTTCCCCCGGGACACGCTGCGCCGGTTCCGTGCGGCGGAGGGCAGTGAGGAGTGGTTCGGGCGGCTCACCGTCGTCGCGATCGACCTGCGTGACCCGCGCCAGGTGCTCGGGCTGTGCGACCGGCTCCGTGCGCAGGGCGAGCCCCTCGACATACTGGTCAACAACGCCGCCCAGACGATACGGCGGCCACCCGAGTCGTACGCTCTGCTCGCCGCGGGGGAGGGGAGCTCACCACCGCCCGCGGTGCTCGCCGCGCCGGGGTACGCGACCATGGCGGCCGTCGGCGGGCCCTCCGGTTCCCTCGACCTCGTGCTTCCCGACGCGGACGAGGCCGGACTGCTGCCCGACCCGTCCCCGGTCAACTCCTGGTCCGCACGCATCGGGGAGCTCGACCCCGCCGAGATCCTCGAAACCCAGCTCGTCAACGCCCTGGCACCCGCGCTTCTGTGCGACCGGCTGCTGCCGTTGCTGCTCGCGTCACCGCGCCCGCGTCGTTACATCGTCAATGTGTCGGCGGTCGAGGGCCGGTTCGCCGTGCGCAACAAGACCGGTGGCCATCCGCACACCAACATGGCCAAGGCGGCCCTGAACATGCTGACCCGTACGAGTGCACGGGAACTGGCCGCCGAGGGTGTGCACATGTGCAGTGTGGACACGGGCTGGATCACGGACGAGAACCCCGCCCCGCGAAAGGCGCGCATCGCCGCGGCCGGCACCCGCACTCCGCTCGACATCGTGGACGGCGCGGCGCGTGTGTACGACCCGATCGTGCGGGGCGAGGCGGGGACGCCGGTCGCCGGAGTCTTCCTGAAGGACTACCGCGAGGCCGATTGGTGACGTCCGTGCCCGGCGGGCGGCCGGCGCGCCGGGACGCACCTCCCGGAATCGCGCCGCCCGCCCCCCGGGGCACGTGTCAGCCCGTGGCGCGCGCGGCCATCCGCGCCTTGCGCGCCGCCAGCCTCTCGTCGAACTTGCTGGCCTCGGAGTCCAGCCCGCGCATGTACAGGCCCAGTTCCTCCTGTGCCTTCATGCCCTCGGGGCCGAGCCCGTCGATCTCCAGGACCTTGAGGAACCGCAGTACGGGCTGCAGCACGTCGTCGTGGTGGATGCGCATGTTGTAGATCTCGCCGATCGCCATCTGCGCCGCCGCCCGCTCGAAGCCCGGCATCCCGTGCCCGGGCATGCGGAAGTTGACCACGACATCGCGTACGGCCTGCATCGTCAGATCCGGGGCGAGCTCGAAGGCCGCGCCCAGCAGGTTCCGGTAGAAGACCATGTGCAGGTTCTCGTCGGTCGCGATCCGCGCCAGCATCCGGTCGCAGACGGGGTCGCCCGACTGGTGGCCGGTGTTGCGGTGCGAGATGCGCGTCGCGAGCTCCTGGAAGGCCACGTACGCGACGGAGTGCAGCATCGAGTGACGGTTGTCGGACTCGAAGCCCTCCGCCATGTGCGTCATCCGGAACTGCTCCAGCTTGTCCGGGTCGACGGCACGCGAGGTGAGCAGATAGTCACGCATGACGATGCCGTGCCGGCCCTCCTCCGCCGTCCAGCGGTGCACCCAGGTGCCCCAGGCGCCGTCACGGCCGAAGAGCGTCGCGATCTCGTGGTGGTAGCTCGGCAGGTTGTCCTCGGTGAGCAGGTTCACGACGAGGGCGATCTTGCCGATGTCGGTGACCTTGGACTGGCCGGGCTCCCAGGCCTCGCCGTCCTCGAAGAGCCCCGGGAAGTTCCGGCCGTCCGTCCAGGGGACGTACTCGTGCGGCATCCAGTCCTTGGCGATCTTGAGATGCCGGTTGAGTTCCTTCTCCACCACTTCTTCCAGCGCGTACAGCAGCCGGGCGTCGGTCCACGCTTCCGAGCTGCCGAGGTGGGGAGAGGTGATCGTCACGGGTACTCCTGGGGACGGGAGAGATATCGGGGGCGTAAGCGGACGAGGCTGTGGACCCGTCCACTCCACGGTAGGGCAGGCAGGCTTCAATACCTACGGCCTCGTAGGTTACGAAACCGTAGGTTAAAGGCCCGGTAAGCCATGGGCCAAGCCCGTGTTCGCTACGTCCGGCTACGACCGGTTATGTATGCAGGTCTCGGAGGCGAACCGAGAGACAGGTCACGCATCCTTCGAGCTTCTCGAACTCGCTGATGTCCACCGGAACCGGGACGTATCCGAGGTCGGTGAACAGCTCGGCCGTCTTCGGCGCGCTCGCTGCCATGAGCAGCTTCCCGCCCCCGAGCAGCACGACATGCGCCCCTGACTCCTCCGGCACCGGCAGAAACCGCGGAAAGAGGGAAGGCTGCTCGACGAGGGGGCCGTATCCGATCACGGTCCCGTCCGGCAGCGCCGTCACTGCGGACTTCAGATGCAGCACCTTCGACACGGGTACGGGGACCACGCGTGCGCCCAGGGGCTCGAAGGCCGCCCGCAGCTGCTGCACTCCCGCCGCGTTGGTCCGCCCGCCGCGGCCCACGTACACCGTGTCGCCGATCTTGAGCACATCGCCGCCGTCGAGGGTGCCGGGCTCCCACACCCAGTTAACCGAGCAGCCGAGCCTCGCCAGGGTCTCCTCGACGGCCGTGGTCTCCGGCCTGCGGGACTCGGCCCCTGACCGGGCGATGAGGGCCACATTCCGGAACATCACCACGGTGTCCTCGATGAACACCGCGTCCGGGCAGTCGTCGGCCGCCTCGGTCTCCACGGTCTCCCAGCCGTGCTCGCGCAGGGCGTCCGCGTACGCCTCCCACTGGGCGAGGGCGGCCTCCGCGTCGACAGGTCGGCGCTCGATGTGGGTGACCAGGCCCTCGGCCAGGCGCGGGCTCGGGCGTCGGATCAGGGCTCTTCTGCTCGGCACGGGGTCTCCTGAGCGGGCTCGGGGGGTGACGGCGCCCATCATTAGCCGCACCGCCCCGGTCCCGTAAAGACCCGGTCGGGGGCGGGCCCGGAGTCACGTGCGGTGAGTTGGGCCGGTCAGGTGGTGGCGGGGGCGGACCGGTGGTTGCGGGGGCGGACCGGCCGCGGCGGTTCCGGCGCCCCGCCTCACCTTCGCCCGCCTGCTACTCCACGGCCTGCGCCCGGCGTACCTCGTCGGCCGTCGTGGGCCGCAGCTCACCGTCAAGCACCAGCCACCGGGTGATGCCGACAGACTCCAGGAAGGGCACGTCGTGGCTCGCCACGATCAGCGCTCCCTCGTACGCCTCCAGCGCCGCAGTCAGACTCCGCACGCTCGCCATGTCCAGATTGTTCGTCGGCTCGTCCAGCATCAGCAGCTGCGGAGCGGGCTCCGCGAGCAGCAGCGCCGCGAGGCCGGCACGGAACCGTTCCCCGCCCGACAGGGTCCCGGCCGCCCGGTCCGCCCGCGCCCCCTTGAACAGGAACCGCGCCAGCCGCGCGCGGATCGCGTTGTCCGTCGCGGACGGCGCGAAACGGGCCACGTTCTCGGCGACGCTCAACCCGTCGTCGAGCACGTCCAGCCGCTGCGGAAGGAAGCGCAACGGCACTTGGGCCGCCACTTCACCCGCGACCGGCTCCAGCTCCCCGGCCGCCGTGCGCAGCAGTGTCGTCTTGCCGGCGCCGTTCCGCCCGACGAGCGCGATCCGTTCGGGACCGCGGATCTCGAACTCCCCCGCCACCCGGGCGCCGTACAGCAGCTCGACACCGGACAGCCGCAGCACACCGAGGCCCGGATGCACCTTGGTGTACGGCAGCTCGATCCGGATCTCGTCGTCGTCGCGCACGGCTTCGACCGCCGCGTCGAGCCGTTCCTTCGCCTCACTCAGCTTCTCGGTGTGCATGATGCGGTGCTTTCCCGCCGAGACCTGAGCCTGCCGTTTGCGCGCCCCCATCACGATCTTGGGCTCGCGCTTGTTCTCGAACATCTTCTGTCCGTACCGCTTGCGGCGGGCCAGCTTGACGTGGGCGTCGGCCAGTTCGCGCTTCTGCCGCTGTACGTCGGCCTCCGCGACCCGGACCAACCGCTCGGCGGCCTCCTGCTCCACGGCCAGGGCCTCCTCGTAGTCCGAGTAGGCGCCGCCGTACCAGGCCACCTCGCCGTCGCGCAGATCGGCGATCTGGTCGACCCGCTCCAGCAGTTCACGGTCATGGCTGACCACGATCATCACCCCCGACCAGGTCTCCACGGCGTCGTACAGCCGTCCCCGCGCGTACAGATCCAGATTGTTGGTCGGCTCGTCCAGCAGCAGCACGTCGGGGCGCGCCAGCAGCAGTGAGGCGAGCCGTAGCAGCACGCACTCGCCGCCCGACATCTCGCCGATGGTCCGGTCCAGGCCCACGTGTCCGAGCCCGAGCTGGTCGAGCGTGGCGCGCGCCCGCTCCTCGACGTCCCAGTCGTCGCCGACCGCAGTGAAGTGCTGCTCGCGGACATCGCCCGCCTCGATGGCGTGCAGCGCGGCCCGGGTGGCGGCCACGCCGAGCGCCTCGTCGACGCGCAGAGCCGTGTCGAGGACCAGATTCTGCGGGAGATGTCCGATCTGGCCCGCGACACGCACGGTGCCCTCGGTGGGCGTGAGTTCACCCGCGATCAGGCGCAGCAGCGTCGACTTCCCGCAGCCGTTGAGACCGATCAGACCGGTCCTGCCCGGCCCGACGGCCAGCTGGAAGTCGTCGAGGACGGGGGTGCCGTCCGGCCAGGAGAAGGAGAGCGAGGTGCAGGTGACAGAGGTGGGGAAGACAGACACTAGGGCCTCCCTGTTGCGGTGGAAGAAGACATGAGCAACGGGTGAGACACCGGTCGGGACAGCACAAAGGCCCTGGTCCGGGGGACGGGACGGCTCGTACGCCGAGGTCGCACACGGGCACGCGGGCAGAAGCCGCGTCACACGGTGTCTCAAGACCTCAGACGAGCAATGTCCTTCTCCGATCAACGACTGCAGGGCCGATATCGAAGTTACGCCCGGGCAGGACGGTGGGCAACCGATTAACTGAGCAGGCACCGGGGCAGCGGGAGTCGCGCGTCAGCAGACGTCGGGCGCAGGCAGGGCGCGTCGGGGCGTCGGCGTGGCGTCGTGCGTCAGCAGGCGTCGCGGATCAGCTCGGCCAGGTCCTCGTCGAGATCGAGATAGAGGTGCTCGCGTCCGGCCGGGACCAGCCTTTCGGCGCGCTCGAGGAACCGCCGCAGCTCCGAGGTCCGGATGTGCACCATCGCCGTGCCCTCGGGTGCGTGGAACTCCACCACCGTGCGGTCGTAGCCGTAGGGGCGCACCCGTACGTCACCCACGCCCGCGGGCGCGTCCATGCCCTCCGCGAGGAGCTCACGCGAGAACGCCCAGGACACCTCGGTGCCCTCCAGGGTCGCCGGGGCGGGAAACTCCATGCTGACGGCGAACGGATCCGCGCGGTCGTAGCGGAGGGTGGCGGGTACGGACTCCATCCGGGGCGCGGATGCGACCAGACGGGCCGTCACGGCCTGCTCGATGATGGTGGACAAGGCCTGCTCCCTCTCTAGGTTGCGGCGCGGCGACGCCTGCTCGCACAGAAGTAGACGGCGGATCGACCGAATCCGTGCATCCGTCGGAGGAGGTCGCAGGCGTGACCTGCGTCACCGAGCGCAGCCCGCCGGGCGCCGGACCGGATGTCGCACGGTCCGGGAGGGAGGCGGTCTGGACCGGGTGCCTGTGGTGGGCTACGTTCGCGCGCCATGACGTCCATGGGGAAGACGAGACGAACGGTTTCCGTGGGACTGTGCGGGGCGGCGCTCGCCGCGGCCCTCGCCGTCCCCGCACAGGCGGCGCAGGCGGCACAGGCGGCGCACCACCGGGGTGTCCCGCGCTGGGAGCTCAAGCAGACCGGCACGGAAGTACGGTTCCGGGGGCTGGCCGCGGTCAGCAGGAACACCGCGTGGGCCGCCGGCTCCAAGGGCACGGTGCTCCGTACGACCGACGGCGGCCGAAGCTGGCGGAACGTGTCTCCGCCGGGGGCGGGTGAGCTCGAGTTCCGGGACGTGGAGGCGTTCGACGGCAGGCGTGCCGTGGTGCTGGCCATCGGTGAGGGCGAGGCGTCGCGGGTCTTCCGTACCGGCGACGGCGGGGCGACCTGGACCGAGAGCTTCCGCAACACCGACCCGAAGGCGTTCTACGACTGCCTCACCTTCTTCGACAGCCGTCATGGCCTCGCCATGAGCGATCCCGTCGACGGCAAGTACCGGATCCTGTCGACGGGCGACGGCGGGAAGTCGTGGAAGGTGCTGCCGAGCGACGGAATGCCGGCCGCAGAGCCGGGCGAGGCGGGGTTCGCGGCGAGCGGCCAGTGTCTGGTCAGCGCCGGTCCCAGGGACGTGTGGCTGGCGACGGGTGGCGGCGCCACCGCGCGCGTCCTGCACTCCGCCGACCGCGGACTGCACTGGACCGCGGCCGCGTCGACCGTCCCGGCCGGGGACTCGGCCCGCGGAGTCTTCGGACTCGCCTTCCGTGACCCCCGGCACGGGCTCGCGGTCGGCGGTGACTACCGGACCGGCCAGACCTCGCCGCAGGCGGGGGCGGTGACCCGGGACGGCGGGCGCAGCTGGCAGCAGGCGACCACCTCGCCGCCCGCCTACCGCTCGGGAGTTGCCTGGCTTCCGCACAGCCGGACCGCCGCGCTCGCCGTCGGCCCCACCGGCACGGACCTGACGACGGACGGCGGACACAGCTGGCGGATCGTGGACAGCGGGTCGTACGACACCGTCGACTGCACGCCCGACTTCGGGTGCTGGGCGTCGGGGGAGAAGGGCAGGATCGCCCGGCTGGAGTTCCGCCCCGGGACGCTGTGAGCGCCGGCCGTTACGCGTTCTGACCGGGAAGCTGCTGCCGGTACCGCTCCAGCCCGGGTGCGGTCTTCGTCGCGAAGAACTCCGTGATGCGGTACTCGCACACGCCGCCGGCGACGAAGGGGTCGGCCGCCGCGATCCGTTCGATCCGTGCGCGGTCGTCCCCGACGGCCAGCAGCACACCGCCGTCACGAGGATGCTTGCGTCCTGACGCGATGACCAGGCCCTCCTCGTAGAGAGCGTCCAGCCAGGCCACATGCGCGTCGAGGAGTTCGTCGACACGCTCGACGGGCGCCGTGTAGGTCAATTCCAGTACGAACATGATCAGCAGGTTATCCGGGTGTCTAAGGTGGGGTTCATCATGACCACCATCAGGACACCCACCGACGAGACCGAGGCCCGGGCGATCCAGGACGAGCTGCGCGCCCGCGTCGTGCTCGACGAGCCGGGACCGCCTCCCGGCTCGGGCCTCGTCACCGGAGTCGACGTGGCCTACGACGACGAGCGTGATGTCGTCGTCGCGGCCGCCGTGGTCCTGGATGCCCGCACGCTCGCGGTCGTCGAGGAGACCACCGCGGCGGGCCGGGTCGCTTTCCCCTACATACCGGGACTGCTCGCGTTCCGCGAGATCCCGACCGTGCTGGCCGCGCTGGAGTCGCTGAACGCGGGACCGGGCCTGGTCGTCTGCGACGGCTACGGTCGCGCGCACCCTCGCCGCTTCGGGCTGGCCAGCCACCTCGGCGTGCTCACAGGACTGCCCGTGATCGGCGTCGCGAAGAACCCCTTCACCTTTGCCTGTGACCCGCCCGGCGACCGGCGCGGCGACGCTTCCCCGCTGCTCGCGCAGGACGGCGAGGAGGTCGGCAGGGCACTGCGCACCCAGGACGGCGTCAAGCCGGTGTACGTCTCGGTGGGCCACCGGGTGTCGCTCGACAACGCCTGTGCCCACACCCTGGCTCTCGCACCGGACTTCCGCCTGCCGGAGTCGACACGGCGCGCGGACGCGCTGTGCCGCCGTGCGCTGCGGGCGGCGACGGCCTGAGCCGCGGAGCGCGGCGGTCCGGGCGGGCGCGGAACCTGTCGGTGGGCGTGACGGCGGGCCGCGCCGCGTACGACGACCCACCGAGCGGCTCGGCAGCACTCTGATTCCGCCCGTCCGGCGGTGGCATGACCTCTTTCCTGCTCTTTCCTGTCTTTCCTGTCCGGGGTGCTGGTGTCCGGAACACTCCGGCCCGGCCCGGCGCTCAGCACGGTCGGGCCGCGGGCCTGAAGCAGCCCGGCCGCACCTCGGCCAGGGGCGTTGTGCCGCCCCACCGGCGGCCCGGGCAAAGCCTCCATGCGGTGCCGCAAAGTCCCGCCTGGCCCCGACTCCCTCGGCGCAGCGGCGCTTTGGGGATACTCCCGGGTGCGCGCCGCGCGGCCCTTCGGGTACGGCTGGGGTCTCCGCGGCGAAGCCAGGGGGACCCCAGCGCCGGACGCCGCAGGTCCTGCCCTTGGGGCAGACGGCGCTGCTTTGCCGACATCACCTACCGCGAGTGCACGACCCGGAAGACGATCCCCGCGGCGCGCAGCCGGGCCGGCAGCGCGTCGCCCATCGCGACAGCGGTGGTGACCTGACCCGCCGTCGGCGGCAGGTCGTCGAACGCGAGGCACAGCGCCGACTCTGCGAGCATCTTCGCCGTCTCGCCGTAGCCCGGGTCGCCGCCCGACACCTCCGTGAAGACCCGCCGCCCCCCGCCCTCGCCGACGAAGCGGATCCGGAACCAGCTCCGCTCGCGCTGCTCCGCACTCGGCCCCCGGCCCGGTTCGTAACGGTCCATCAGCCATCGGCGGGCGGGCGGAAGCTGGGCGAGGGCGGCGAGGGCGCCGAGTGCGGCGGGACCACCCAGCGCCATCGGCAGTGTCCTGACCGATGCGTAGTGCCGGTACCGGAAGTCGGGGCCGTAGCGCTCCAGCCGCCGCGCCGACCGCGCCACGATCTGCGGGTCCAGCGTGGGCAGCGGCAGCGCCCAGGTGCCGGTCTCCTTGCTGAACCGGGGCGTGGCGAAGAGCGACCTGGCCCGCCGGCCCACGAGCCGGGCCTCGTGCAGCCGCCGCTCCCGCGCGGCCCGGAGGGCCTCACGCTGCCGGCCCATCGCGGTGACCGCGGAGGCGAAGGTACCGCCGGAGAATATGCCGCCTGCGCGTACGAAGCCGTCCACGCGCAGCGGCACGTCCTCGGGCAGCTGCTGGACGGTGAAGTAGGCCCCCAGGTCGTGCGGCACCGAGTCGAAGCCGCAGGCGTGCACGATCCGCGCGCCGGTCTCGCGGGCCCGGGCATCGTGCCGTACGAACATGTTGTCGACGAACTCCGGCTCACCCGTGAGGTCGGCGTAGTCCGTACCTGCCTCGGCGCAGGCGGCGACCAGTGGCTCCCCGTACCAGACGTACGGGCCGACGGTCGTCGCCACGACATGGGTGGACTCGGCGAGCTCACGCAGCGAGTCGGGATCCGAGGCGTCCGCCACGACGAGGGGCAGGTTCGCGCACGCCGGATCGATCGCGGCGAGCCGTTCGCGCAGCCGCTCCAGCTTGGCCGTGCTCCGCCCGGCGACGGCCCAGCGGCACCCGGCCGGCGCGTGCGCGGCAAGATACTCGGCGGTGAGTGCGCCGACGAAGCCTGTGGCTCCGAAGAGCACGATGTCGTACGGCCGCTCCGGGCCGTCCTGCCTGTTCACATGACCCTCCACCTGCTCCAGGCCTTGTCCGGCCGATCCTGACGAGCCGATCGACCTGACACAGGGCCCTGCCCCGCGCCGTTGCCGATGGGCGAGGCTAGCGTGAGAGCGAACTGTCCGTGCGACCGGGAGGACGGGATGGCGGCACCACCGAAGGCGGCCCTGGCGAAATGGGAGAAGGTGCGGTCCTTTGCCCTGGGACTCCCGGGAGCGGGCGAGGAGTTTCCCTGGGGCGAGACCGTCGTCAAGGTCAACAAGAAGATCTTCGTCTTCCTGGGTGTGGACGACGGCAGCTATCCGCTGGGCATCGGCGTCAAGCTCAAGGACGAGGCTGCGCACGCCCATGCCCTGTCCTGCCCGGGCGCCGAGCCTTCGGGGTACGGCCTGGGCAAGGCGGGCTGGGTGCAGATCCCACTCGCCGTGAAGGGCGCTCCCGCCGCCGATGTGCTCTGCGACTGGGTCGAGGAGAGTTACCGCTCCATCGCCACGAAGAAGCTGATCGCCGACCTGGACGCCCGCTGAACCCGCGGAGTCCGACGCTCGTCGGCTCGTCGGCCCGGCGCCCCCCGTCATCGCCGGCGCGCTCCCGTCACCGGCAGTCGTCCGGGTGGTCCCGCACCCGGACGTCGATCCGGTCACGGGCGCCGATCAGGTCCTTCTCGTGCGGCTCGAGATTCGCGCAGGTCCGGTCCGCACCGGCGGTCCCGCATACCTCCGCTGTCCAGGCGATGGGTTCGGGGAAGTGTCCCGGCCCCTGGGGATCGGCCTCCATCGCCCCGTCCAGCCGCTCCAGCTCGTCGTGGACGCGCCCCAGGAAGTAGACGCAGTCCCTTGGCTCGTGCACCCGTGGCCGAGCGTGGCCCGGGGGCCGGCGAACGCGTCGCGGACCTTCTCCGGCCCCTGCGTGGGCAGTTCGGACGGAAAGACTTCAGCAGAGGTGTCCCCGTCGGCGCTGTCCCGCGCTTCGCCGTCCTTGCCGTCCGCCGCCGCCGCGGCCGTGGTCCTCTTCGCGCCGGTGTCATGGCCGGCCCCGCCGCGCGCGGCGGAGCACGCGATCAGGAGTGCCGCCGGAAGTGCGACGAGCGCTGCGGCGTGGACGGGACGGGGTATAGGCATGGAGTCTCCGTTCGTGGATCCGGCGGCCGGCACTACCGTCGTCGGGGAGAGAACCAAGCGCTTGCTCGCCTGAGGGGCTTGTGCGGAGTGGAACACGTTCTTAACATCACCGGTGTTACATCAGTTGTGTCATAGCGCTGGGGGCTTGATGGCAGCGACAGTGAACGGTCCGCCGAGCGGTCCGCTGGCCGGTGTGCGCGTGGTCGAACTGGCAGGCATCGGACCCGGTCCGTTCGCCGCCATGCTGCTCGCCGACCTCGGCGCCGACGTCGTGCGGATCGACCGGCCCGGTGGCGCGGGACTCGCGATCGACCCGGCCTACGACCTCACCAACCGCAACAAGCGGTCGGTACTGATCGATCTCAAGGCCGATGGCGGGGCCGGGCAGGTACTCGACCTGGTCGAGCGCGCCGACATCCTCATCGAGGGCTACCGCCCCGGCGTCGCCGAGCGCCTCGGCGTCGGTCCAGAGGAGTGCCACGTCCGCAACCCGCAGCTGGTCTACGGCCGGATGACCGGCTGGGGCCAGGAAGGGCCGCTCGCCCAGCGCGCCGGGCACGACATCGCGTACATCGCCGTCACCGGCACCCTCGGCATGATCGGCAGTCCCGACGAGCCGCCCGCCGTCCCCGCCAACCTCGTCGGTGACTACGCGGGCGGTTCCCTCTATCTCGTCGTCGGCGTGCTGGCCGCGCTGCAGCATGCCCGTACCCCTGGTGGAACCGGCCAGGTCGTGGACGCGGCGATCGTCGACGGCGCCGCGCATCTCGCGACGATGATCCACGGGATGATGGCCGCGGGCGGCTGGCAGGACCGCCGTGGCGCCAATCTCCTCGACGGCGGCTGCCCCTTCTACGGGAACTACGAGACCGCCGACGGCCGGTACATGGCGGTCGGCGCCCTCGAGCAGCAGTTCTACAACGAGTTCATCGAGCTGCTCGGCATCAAGGACGAGGTCCCGGCACGCAAGGACTTCGCGCGCTGGGACGAGCTGCGGGCAGCCGTGGCCGACCGCTTCCGCACCAGGACGCGCGAGGAGTGGACGGCGGTCTTCGAGGGAACCGACGCATGCGTCGCACCGGTGCTCTCCCTGCGCGAGGCCCCGGCCCATCCCCATCTCGCGGCGCGCGGCACTTTCACCGACCACGGCGGAATCACCCAGCCTGCGCCCGCACCGCGGTTCTCCGCCACCCCCGGATCCGTCCACCGCCCTCCGGCCCGGCCGGGCGCGGACACCGAGGAGGTCGCACGCGACTGGGACGTACCGGGCGTCCGGCGCGGGGGTGGAGACGACTGATGGCACGGACCGTTCCGTACACAACGGCCATGGAGGCCGCAGGCAGGGGGGCTGCACGATGAAGCGTCAGATCTTCGACGACGGGCACGACGCGTTCCGCGAGACCGTCCGCACCTTCCTCGCCAAGGAGGTGCTGCCGCACTACGACCAGTGGGAGCGCGACGGCATCGTCTCGCGCGCCGCCTGGCTGGCCGCGGGCAAGCAGGGGCTGCTGGGACTCGCGGTGCCCGAGGAGTACGGAGGCGGCGGCAACTCGGACTTCCGCTACAGCGCGGTGCTCGCGGAGGAGTTCACCCGGGCAGGTGCCGCCGGGCTCGCGCTCGGACTGCACAACGACATCATCGGCCCCTATCTCACCTCCCTCGCCGGCGAGGAGCAGAAGCAGCGCTGGCTGCCCGGCTTCTGCAGCGGTGAGATCATCACCGCCATCGCCATGACCGAGCCGGGCGCCGGGTCCGACCTGCAGGGTATCCGCACGACCGCCGAGGACCGGGGCGACCACTGGCTGCTCAACGGCTCCAAGACGTTCATCTCCAACGGCATCCTCGCCGACCTGGTGATCGTCGTCGCGAAGACCACCCCAGAGGGAGGCGCGAAGGGGCTGTCGCTGCTCGTCGTCGAGCGCGGCATGGAAGGCTTCGAGCGCGGCCGCAACCTCGACAAGATCGGCCAGAAGGCGCAGGACACGGCGGAGCTGTTCTTCACCGACGTCCGCGTCCCCAAGGAGAATCTGCTCGGGGAACTGAACGGCGCCTTCCTCCACCTGATGACCAACCTCGCCCAGGAGCGGCTGAACATCGCGGTCGCCGGGATCGCCGCCGCCGAGCATCTGCTCGAGATCACCACGCGGTACGTGAAGGAGCGCGAGGCGTTCGGGCGACCGCTCGCCAAGCTGCAGCACGTCCGCTTCGAGATAGCCGAGATGGCCACCGAGTGCGCCGTCACCCGTACGTTCCTCGACCGGTGCATCGTCGATCACTCGAACGGGGAGCTCGACGCGGTGCATGCCTCGATGGCCAAGTGGTGGGCCACCGAGCTGCAGAAGCGGGTCGCGGACCGCTGCCTCCAGCTGCACGGCGGATACGGCTACATGAACGAGTACCCGGTCGCGAAGGCGTTCACGGACGGCCGTATCCAGACGATCTACGGTGGCACCACCGAGATCATGAAGGAGATCATCGGTCGCTCGTTGCTCTCCTGACCCCTGACCCACCCTCGTTTGCGCACCCCTCATACGTGATGCGAAAGGCTCTGTCTTGAGTACCGAAGCGTTTGTGTACGACGCGATCCGCACCCCGCGGGGCCGCGGCAAGGCCAACGGCGCCCTGCACGGCACCAAGCCGATCGATCTCGTCGTGGGCCTGATCCACGAGATCCGTGCCCGCTACCCGGAGCTCGACCCGGCGGCGATCGACGACATCGTCCTCGGCGTCGTCGGCCCCGTCGGTGACCAGGGCTCCGACATCGCCCGGATCGCCGCCGTCGCCGCCGGACTTCCGGACACCGTCGCGGGCGTCCAGGAGAACCGCTTCTGTGCGTCCGGCCTCGAGGCCGTCAACATGGCCGCGATGAAGGTCCGCTCCGGCTGGGAGGACCTGGTGCTCGCGGGCGGCGTCGAATCGATGTCGCGCGTGCCGATGGCGTCCGACGGCGGTGCGTGGTTCGCCGACCCGATGACCAACTTCGACACCAACTTCGCACCCCAGGGCATCGGCGCCGACCTGATCGCCACGATCGAGGGCTTCACGCGCCGCGACGTGGACGAGTACGCGGCGCTCTCCCAGGAGCGGGCCGCGGCGGCCTGGAAGGACGGGCGCTTCGACCGCTCCGTCGTCCCGGTGAAGGACCGCAACGGACTGGTCGTGCTCGACCATGACGAGCACATGCGCCCGGGCACGACGGCGGACTCGCTCGCCTCCCTCAAGCCGTCGTTCGCGACCATCGGGGAGATGGGCGGCTTCGACGCCGTGGCGCTGCAGACGTACCACTGGGTCGAGAAGATCGACCACGTCCACCACGCCGGCAACTCCTCGGGCATCGTGGACGGCGCCTCGCTCGTCGCGATCGGCTCCAAGGAGGTGGGCGAGCGGTACGGGCTCAGGCCGCGCGCCCGCATCGTCTCCGCGGCGGTCTCCGGCTCCGAGCCGACCATCATGCTCACCGGACCGGCGCCCGCCACCCGCAAGGCGCTCGCCAAGGCCGGACTGACCATCGACGACATCGACCTGGTCGAGATCAACGAGGCGTTCGCGGCGGTCGTGCTCCGCTTCGTCAAGGACATGGGGCTCTCACTGGACAAGGTCAACGTCAATGGCGGCGCGATCGCACTTGGCCACCCGCTGGGGGCCACCGGAGCGATGATCCTCGGCTCGCTCATCGACGAACTGGAGCGCCAGGACAAGCGATACGGCCTCGCCACGCTCTGCGTCGGCGGCGGCATGGGTATCGCCACCATCGTCGAGCGTCTCTGACCGTCCCGTCCCTCCCCTTCGCCCTTACGGAGAAGCAGCAATGACAGCAACGCCGGCGAGTTCCACCATCCGCTGGGAGCAGGACGAGACCGGGATCGTCACCCTCGTCCTCGACGACCCCGACCAGTCCGCCAACACCATGAACCAGGCCTTCCGGGAGTCCATCGCGGCGATCGCCGACCGGGCAGAGGCCGAGCAGGACGGCATCCGCGGCATCATCTTCACGTCCGCCAAGAAGACCTTCTTCGCGGGCGGCGACCTCAAGGACATGATCCAGGTCGGTCCGGAGCACGCCCAGCAGGCCTTCGACATGGGGATGGGCATCAAGCGCGCCCTGCGCCGCATCGAGACCCTCGGCAAGCCGGTCGTCGCGGCCGTCAACGGCGCCGCGCTGGGCGGCGGTTACGAGATCGCCCTCGCATGCCACCACCGCATCGCGCTCGACGCCCCCGGCTCCAAGATCGGTCTGCCCGAGGTGACGCTGGGCCTGCTGCCCGCCGGCGGCGGTGTGACCCGTACGGTACGGCTCATGGGCATCGCCGACGCGCTGCTCAAGGTCCTCCTCCAGGGCACGCAGTACTCCCCGCAGCGCGCTCTCGAGAACGGCCTGGTCCACGAAGTGGCCGCGACGAACGAGGAGATGCTCGCCAAGGCGCGTGCCTTCATCGACGCCAATCCCGAGTCGCAGCAGCCGTGGGACGTCAAGGGCTACAAGATCCCCGGCGGGACGCCCTCGAACCCGAAGTTCGCCGCCAACCTGCCCGCGTTCCCGGCCAACCTGAAGAAGCAGCTGAACGGCGCCCCCTACCCCGCGCCGCGCAACATCCTCGCGGCCGCCGTCGAGGGCTCCCAGGTCGACTTCGAGACCGCGCAGGTCATCGAGGCGCGGTACTTCACCGAGCTGCTCACCGGGCAGACCGCCAAGAACATGATCCAGGCCTTCTTCTTCGACCTGCAGGCGGTCAACTCCGGTGCGAACCGGCCCAAGGGCATCGAGCCGCGCCCGGTCCGCAAGGTCGCCGTCCTCGGTGCCGGGATGATGGGCGCGGGCATCGCGTACTCCTGCGCGAAGGCCGGGATCGAGGTCGTTCTCAAGGATGTCAACGCCGATGCCGCAGAGCGCGGCAAGGAGTACTCGCAAAAGCTCCTCGACAAGGCGCTGAGCCGGGGACGTACGACCGAGGCCAAGCGCGACGAGCTACTCGCCCGGATCACCCCGACCGCCGACCCGGCGGATCTGGCCGGCTGCGACGCGGTCATCGAGGCGGTCTTCGAGGACCCGGCGCTCAAGCACAAGGTGTTCCAGGAGATCCAGGACATCGTGGACCCGGACGCGCTGCTGTGCTCCAACACCTCCACGCTGCCGATCACCCTGCTCGCGGAGGGCGTCGACCGTCCCACCGACTTCATCGGGCTCCACTTCTTCTCGCCGGTCGACAAGATGCCGCTCGTCGAGATCATCAAGGGCGAGCGGACCGGTGACGAGGCGCTGGCCCGCGCCTTCGACCTGGTGCGCCGGATCAACAAGACCCCGATCGTCGTCAACGACTCGCGTGGCTTCTTCACCTCGCGTGTCATCGGCCAGTTCATCAACGAGGGCGTGGCGATGGTCGGCGAGGGCGTCGAGCCCGCGTCGGTCGAGCAGGCCGCGGCGCAGGCCGGCTATCCGGCGAAGGTCCTCTCCCTGATGGACGAGCTGACCCTCACGCTGCCCCGGAAGATCCGCAACGAGTCGAGGCGGGCCGTGGAAGAGGCCGGTGGCACCTGGGCCGCCCACCCCGCGGACGCGGTCATCGACCGTCTGGTCGACGAGTTCGGCCGGACCGGCCGCAGCGGTGGAGCGGGCTTCTACGACTATGTGGACGGCAAGCGGGCCGGGCTGTGGCAGGGGCTGCGTGAGCACTTCGGCAAGCCGGACGCCGATGTCCCCTTCGAGGACATGAAGGAGCGGATGCTCTTCTCCGAGGCGCTGGACTCCGTCCGCTGCCTGGAGGAGGGCGTGCTGACGTCGGTCGCCGACGCCAACATCGGCTCCATCATGGGCATCGGCTTCCCGGCCTGGACGGGCGGCGTGTTCCAGTACATCAACGGCTACGAGGGGGGCCTGCCCGGCTTCGTCGCCCGGGCACGCGAGCTGGCCGCGACCTACGGCGAGCGCTTCGAGCCGCCCGCGCTGCTGGTAGACATGGCGGAGAACGGCGAGACCTTCACCGACGCCTGATCCCACTTCCGCGACGTGCCGCGGAGGACGGGCCCCGCCTCGGCGCAGGGCCCGTCTTCCGCCGCGCGGAACTCCTCAGGGCGCCGGCTCCCCTGGCGTCCCGGGATCGGGGACACGGTCGAGGAGTTCGGCGAGGACATCCAGCCGGAGCGCGACTCGATGGACCTCTGCGGCCGTGATGCTGTCCGGGGGCGGCGGCTGGAACACCGGATCCGGCCCCACTCCGAGCGTCGTCATCCGGTCGAGTATGCGCCGCTGGAACTCTTCCGGTGAGGTGTACGGGCAGACGATGTCCCGCGGTTCGAAGATCGTCCACATCATCTCCTCCTCATGGGTCGGCAGATCGTGCCAGGCCACACGGGTCACCGAGGGATCCGGCAACGGTGAGGGGAGCGCGGCCATCGGCCTCGCCCAGCGCTGGATGCCCCGCCGCAGCATGCCGCCGACACCGTCGCTCTCCGGCCACGCCGCCGGGGGTGCCACGGCGAGATAGCCGACGCGCATCTTGAGGTTCGCCCTGCGGGCGTCCTCGGCCACCTCGTAGGACCACCGCTTCTCGTTCCACCGCCACAGGCGCGGGGATTCGCCGACCCGGATCAGGGTCAGCTCCCAGTCCGGTCGGTACGTCCGCCTGACGTAGAGCCCCCCGGGTCTCAGCTGCGCGAATCTCATGGTCTTCCCCCCATGGCCGGTCCCGGCCGCTCCTGCCCCACAGTTGCCCGCAGGTTAGCGGCCCCCACTGTCAGTGGGCCTCCGTGGGGCGATCGGCCCCGGTCGCGGAACCGGCCTCGGTCGCGGAGCCGGCCCCGGTGGGGCCGAACGCCGCCCTCAACTCCTCCCGCAGCGAGCGCTGGAACGCCGTCACGAGCGCCTGGATCACCATCGGCTGCATATGGGCCGACAGCGACTTCATCGCCGCGACATGGTCCGGGTCCGCCGCACGTTCCCGGTAGGGACCCCACACCTCGTCCCGGAACAGCCGGGTCAGCTCGTGCGCGGCGGCCCTGGCGTGCTCCAGCAGGACCGTACGCGAGGCGAGGATCGTCTCGTGTGCGATGGGGACGTCCAGCAGCTCGATGCCGAGCCGCAGCAGCCCGCCGTCCAGCCGGAACACATCGGGGACCCCGGTGCGGTCCAGCACGCCCATGGCCGCGAGCCGGTCGATGTCCTGGCCCGACAGCGGGCGGCCGGCCCGCTGCTCCAGCTCGGTCCGCGGCACCTCCTCGGCCGACTCGGGAGCCCAGGAGGACACCAGCGCACGGTGGATCGCCAGATCGTGCGCGCTCAGACCGGGCGGCAGCTGCTCCAGGTAGCGTTCGATCGCGGCCAGCGTCATGCCCTGGTGCTGCAGTTCTTCGATCAGGGCGAGCCGGGAGAGGTGGCCGGGTCCGTAGTGTCCGACCCGGCGGGGCCCGATCACCGGGGGCGGGAGAAGACCACGGGTGCTGTAGAACCGGATGGTGCGGACGGTGACACCGGCGCGGGCGGCCAGTTCATCGACGGTCAGCGTCGGCTCCTCGGTCTCGGCCGTCATGATCTCCCTCGCTCCGTGCGTGCACACTCCGGTGCAACAGTATTGCTGTCTCACCAATGTTGTGAAAGCGCAGGAATTGCGGCGCCGATTGTCGGTGGTGCCTCGTACGGTGGGGGCATGACGGGGATCGCGTATGTACGGGGGGACGCCACCGCGCCGCAGGGCAAGGGCGTCAAGGTGATCGCGCATGTGTGCAACGACCTGGGCGGCTGGGGCAAGGGCTTCGTCGTCGCCGTGTCCCGGCGCTGGCCCGGTCCGGAGGCCGCCTACCGGCGCTGGCACCGGGAGCGGGCGGGGAACGACTTCGGTCTGGGAGCTGTCCAGTTCGTTCAGGTCGGACCCTGGCTGTGGGTCGCCAACATGGTGGGCCAGCACGGCATGCGTACGGGAAGCAAGGGTGTGCCCGTGCGGTACGAGGCGATCGACACCGCGCTCGCCGCGCTCGCCCGGAAGGCCGTGGAGCTCGGCGCGTCGGTCCATATGCCCCGGATCGGCTGCGGGCTGGCGGGTGGCAAATGGTCGAAGGTGGAGCCCCTGATAGCCGCGCGGCTCGTCGCGCGCGGCACAGCGGTGACGGTCTACGACCACGAGCCGTAGCCCCGGCCTCGGCCCACACTCCGGCTTGGTGTGTACCTGACGCTAGAGTGCGGGTGCTTGTTCGATTCGCCGAATCGAAGGGGGAGGGGCATGAGCGCACAACTGAGGGAAACCGCAGGGGAGTTGGCCGAGGTTCTGTGGCGCGAGCACACCGTGTACCGCGACCGGACCGGAGGCGTGGTGATCCGGGGGGAACACGTCCAGCGCTGGATCAGTATCGGCGCCACCGGCGGTCGGGGCGAGGTCCTGCTGCGCGCCGGCCGGATTCTTGACGGCGGCACCACCGCGCCGGCCCGCGTGGAGGCGGTCGCGAGCCTCACCGCGGGGACGGCCGAACTCGCCGCGGTCTGCCGCCGGCTGCTGGCCGAGACCGCAGCGGACGCCGGGCCGTCGGCCCCGCCCCGGGCGGCTCCCGCCGGGACCGAGCGGTCGGGGCGGTCCGGACCGTCGAGAAGATCCGGTCCGTTCAGAAGATCCAGGCGGTCCGTGCCCGGACAGCGGCACACCGGCCTCGGCTCCTGGGCGGTCATCCTCTGCGTGATCGGCATGGTGGCCCTGTACGTCCACCTGACGACGGGGGCGTACCGGTGAGCCGAGCCTCCCAAGCGAGCGGTGTGGCCTCGGGCCCGGGAGTGCCTCAGGCGGTGTGATGGGCCAGGGCGGCATGCGGGTCCTGGCCCGTCGTATGCGCGTGGTCGACATGAACGGTCGCCCCCGCCAGCCGGGGAACCGCGTGCAGCAACGCGTGCTCGGCGGCCACGGCGACCGCGTGTGCCTGGACGACGGTCAGCGAGGGGTCGACCTCCACCGATGTCTCGGCGCGCAGCGAGTGCCCGAGCCAGCGCATCCGCATGGTGCCCACGGACCGCACTCCCTCCACATGGGACAGTGCGTGCTCGGCCTCGTCCACCAGCGCCGGGTCCACGGCGTCCATCAGGCGGTGCCAGATCTCCCGGGCGGCGCCGCGCAGCACCAGCAGGATCGCTGCCGTGATCACGAGCCCGATCAACGGGTCCGCGTAACGCCATCCCAGTGCCGAGCCGCCCGCGCCCAGCAGCACCGCGAGAGAGGTGAACCCGTCGGTTCGCGCGTGGAGTCCGTCGGCGACCAGTGCGGCGGAGCCGATGCGTTTCCCGGTACGGATACGTGCCCTGGCCACCCACTCGTTGCCCACGAAGCCCACGAGCCCGGCGGCGGCGACGGCCGCCAGGTGGGTGACGTCCTGCGGCTCGAGCAGTCGGCGGACCGCCTCGTACCCGGCGAAGGCGGCCGAGGCGGCGATCACCAGGACGACGAAGACGCCCGCGAGATCCTCCGCCCGTCCGTACCCATAGGTGTAGCGGCGGGTGGCGGCCCGCCGCCCGAGCACGAAGGCGAGAGCGAGCGGCAGCGCGGTCAGTGCGTCGGTCGCGTTGTGGACGGTGTCGCCCAGCAGCGCGACCGACCCGGAGAGCCTTGCGATCACTGCCTGGACGACGGTGGTCGCGGCCAGGATGCCGAACGAGAGCCAGAGCGTCCGCAGACCTTCCGCGGAGCCTTCCAGCGCGGCGTCGATGCGCTCGCCGTGGTGGTGGTGGTGATGGTGGTGTCCACGTCCGTGCTCGTGCGCGTGTCCATGACCCGTCATGGACACCACCATGGCAGCCGAACAGCATTGCAGCCACTGCCGAAAAGCGGCCCCTGACCAGCTGCGAACGGTTTGCGACTGCCGCTCTGCGGCGACTGCCGCGCTGCTGTTGCCGCGTCAGTGCCGCCCCGGCACCGCCGGCGTGCGACTACTGCCCGGACGCGGCGACCGGGTAGTGGTCGGACAGGTTGGTGTACGTGTACCGCGTGCCCCAGCTGGAGACCGTCCAGGGCGCGCTCTGCTCCTTGATCACGTCGTTCTTCCAGCCGGCCGGCTTCGCGTGGCCCGCCCGGTGCAGGACGTGGTCCAGGTCCTCGCGCGGGTCGTCGGGGTAGCGGTCCGCGGCGATGGAGTTGTCCTGGGTGTCGAAGGAGTACGGGTGTCCGGTGCGCGCGTCGGCGCCCACCAGTCCGCCGTCCGCGAGCATCGTCGCGTACTCGGGCGTGCGCGAGTCGACATTGAAGTCGCCCGCGACCACGATCTGCTCGGACGCCGGGATGTTCTTGCCGTCGAGGAAGGCGTCGATCGCCCTGAACTGGCGGCTGCGCATCTGGGCCGCCTCACCGGCGCCGCAGCCCGGGTCGGTGGACTGGGCGTGCGTGCCGACCACGTGCACCTTCGTGCCGTTCACGTTCAGGACCACGTACACGAAGCCCTTGTTGGACCACCAGTCGGCGCCGCACGCGTCCTTGTAGACGTACTGCTCCTTGCGCACGATCGGCCACTTGCTGAGGATCGTGACGCCGCCGTCCTCGGGCGTGGTCGCGGAGTACGCCCCGCTCGTCGCGTCCCAGCCGGTCTTGGAACGCCCCATGACCGGGGTCTGGTACGGGTACTGGGCGGCGGCGTTCGCCTTCAGCGCGTCGGACGAGGAGTTGTCGAACGCCTCCTGCAGCACGACGACGTCGTGGCCCTGGAAGAAGGGAGCCGCGGGGATCGCCTTGGCCCGGTGGTCCTGGCCCCAGTTCGGGTACAGGGTCTTGCTGAAGAGGAAGGCGTTGTACGTCAGGACCTTCAGCGACGGCGTAGCGTCGGTCCCGGCGGCGGACGTCGAAGGTGCGGCCGCGGCCAGGGTGACGGCTGCGAGCGCGGTGGAGAGAGCTGCGCCGGAGATACGGCGGAGCATGGAGTGCGGCACTGGAACTCCCGTTTCTGGTGGGGGGATTGACCGGCGGGCACATCAAAGCAGCGGCAGTTACCTCGGGGTAACCATCAGGGGCCGAATTTCTGGCCGCAGCTTCACGATTCGCCGAACTTGTCTGAACAACTCGCACCGGCGCGGAGGTGCGAGGCCTCCGGAGTCCCTGGCGTCCCGGGACTGGCCGGTTCGCCCCGAGTCCTCGGCCTCCGCGGAGTCTCCGTCCGGCAGGCACGTCCCCCGTGCTCGCCCGCAGGCCGCGATCGCATACTGGTACCGGAGGGACCGGCCGTCGAGCCGCCCGGCCGCCGACCTGGGAGCGACCTATGAGCAGGCAGGACCCGGCGCCACCGCCCCCCGGCGGGGTGCTCTGGAGCCTCGCGGGTGACATCCGCGGTCTGCTCATGCTGCCTGCCGCACTCACCATGCAGGTGGCGCACCCCGCCGTGGGGGCCGGGGTCGACGAACACTCCGTCTTCCGCACCGACCCGTGGGGCAGGGGAGAGCGTTCCCTGCGTTCGCTCCAGCTCTGGGTGTACGGCGGCGAGGCGGCGGCCGAGGAGGGCCGGCGGCTCCGGAGACTGCACCGGACCATCCAGGGGACCGACACCCGCGGCCGGCGCTACCACGCGCTCGATCCCCAGTACTACTCATGGGTCCATGCCACCGGCTTCCCCGTCTACCGGTACGCCGCCTGCTATCTGTACCGCCCGCTCACCGAGGCGCAGGAGCGGCAGCTCTACGCGGAGTGGCTGCAGGTCGGCCGGATCCTCGGGATCCACGACCGGGACATGCCGGGGACGATCGAGGAGTTCTGGCCGTACTACCGCAAGGTGCTCGCCGACGAGGTGGAGGCGACCGCAGTCGTCGAGGACCTCATCGCGACCGACCGGCCCGTGCCGCCGCCGGACCGGGGGCCGTTGCTGATCCGTGTGCCGCTGCGTGTGCTGTGGCCGGTGGTCCTGCCGCTGTTCGCGCGCTTCCGGCGCTTCGTCACCATCGGCCTGATGCCGCCGGAGGCCCGCGCGGCGATCGGTCTGCCCTGGACGGACCAACAAGAGCGCCGACTGCGGCGGTTCGGGCGTGTCGTTCGTGCCGTGGTGCCCCTGCTCCCCGAGCGGCTGCGCTATCTGCCGCCGGCCCGCGAGGCTCGCAGAGCTGCCCGTGCCGCACGGCGGGACAGCCCCTGAGCCCCTGTCCGGCCGTTGATCTTGTCGCGTCGAGGCAGGTGTCCGCGGGAGCGCATGCGCCCGGCGCACCCGGCTCCCGTACACGCGCCGGGGCACCCTCTTTCGTCGGTGCAGCCGAGTGACCGTCGACCCGGCGGGCCGTTGAGCCGGTTATGGGTACTCCTGGTTCGGGCGGACGATCCATCGTCCGCGCTGTCGTATCGCTCCTGCTCCTCGCCGCCACGGTCCTGGCCGGCCCCCCAGCCACCGCCGGCAGCCACCCGCCGCCGTCGGCGGACCCCGCGGCGATCCGTGAATGGAACGCCATCGCCACCGAGACCATCGGCACCGACTTGGGACCCACCCGTCCCTCCGGTCAGGCCGTCATCTGGCACGGATTCGTGTCGGCCGCCGTCTACAACGCCGTGGTCGGCATCCAGGGCCGTTACACCCCGTACAAGTGGCGGGCGCGCGGGCCCTCCACCGCGTCGCCGGAGGCGGCTGCCGTGGCCGCGGCGCACCACGTACTGCGCACCTACTTCCCCGCGGCCGGGGCCACGCTCGATGCCGCGTACGCCCATTCCCTCGCCAGGATTCCCGACGGCCCCGCGAAGAAGCAGGGTGTGGCCTTCGGGGTACGCGCAGCCGACCACATCGTCGAACTGCGCGAAGGAGACGGCCGGTTCGCCCCGGTGGAGTTCACCGTTCCGCCCGCGCCAGGCGTCTGGCGGCCAACCCCTCCCGCCCACCAGCCCTTCATCGACCCCTGGCTCGGCAAGCTTCGCCCGCTGCTGCTCACCTCCCCGCACCAGTTCCGCCCGGGCGAGCCGCCGGCCCTGTCCTCTGCCCGCTACGCCGAGGACGTGAACGAGGTGAAGGCCATGGGGGCGAAGAACGGCTCGTCCCGCACCCCGCTCCAGACCGAGACCGCCCTGTTCTTCGGCGGAAGTCTGGTGGTGCAGTTCCAGGAGGCGTTCCGGGACCACACCGCCCGGCACCGACTGGACATCGCCGAGACGGCACGGCTGTTCGCCGCGGGGAACGCGTCGGCGACCGATGCCGTCGTCGCCGCGTGGGACGCCAAACTCCACTACGGATTCTGGCGGCCGATCACCGCTGTCCGGCTGGCCGACACCGACGGCAACCCCGCGACCGAAGCCGATCCGTCGTGGGAGCCGCTGCTGGTCACCCCACCGCACCCCGACTACGTCAGCGGTCACGCCGCCGTTGCCGGCGCCGTGACCCGGACCCTGACCGGCATTCTCGGCACCGCGCACATCGACCTCGACATCTCCTCGGAGCTCACCGGAACCACACGCCACTACGAGTACGCCGACCAGCTCAACGAGGACATGATCAACGCCCGTGTCTGGGCCGGAATCCACTCCCGTTCGGCGGACACCGCCGGGTGCCGTGCCGGTAACCGCATCGGCGTCTGGACGCTCGCCCACTACTTCCAGCCGGTGCACCCGCCACGAGAGCAGGCCTCGCCGCCGGTCCGGCCGACATGCCCGCACGGCGGCGAGAGCTGACCGGCCCGGGCTCCGGCGCAGACCCGCCTTCCGGACCGGGCCGCGCGGCCGACCGCGAGCACGGCCGGCACACCGGTCGTCCGTGCCCGGCGACGGCCGCCCTGCTCGGCGAGCCCGCGCCCCCCGGGAACGGGGGCGCGCAGGCTCCCGCAGCGGCGTTCACGCCGAGGCGCGGCGCACCAGCGTCGTCGGAGTGATCACCGAAGCCGGTGCACCGGATCCGTAGTCCTCGTTGAGGACGCGCATCAGGAGCCGCACCATCAGCCGGCCGTTTCCCTCTATGTCCTGACGGACCGTCGTCAGCGGGGGATCCGTGGTCTCGGCGATCGACGTCATGTCGTCGAAGCCGACGAGGGCGATGTCCCGCGGCACCCGGATCCCCCGCTCGTGCAGTACGCGCAGCGCACCCGTGGCCATCAGATCGTTCGCCGCGAACACCGCGTCCACATCCGGCTGCCGGTGCAGCAGTTCCGCCATCGCGCGGGCACCGCTGTCGACGGTGAAGGCCCCCTGCGCGATCAGCTCGGGCCCCGCCTCGGCCAGCGCATCGCGGTAGCCCTCGACACGGTCCAGCGCCGAGGTCTGGTCGGACGGTCCCGCGATGTGCGCGATCCGCCTCCGCCCGAGTCCCACGAGATGGCGCACGGCTGCCGCGGCGCCTCCGCGGTTGTCGCAGTCCACGTACGGAACCACGTGACCGGCATCGGCGCCCGGCCGACCGCCGAACACCGCGGGTACGCCGGACTCCCGCACGATTCCCGGGAGTTCGCCGTCATCGTGGAGCGAGAACGCGAGCGCCCCGTCGACATGCCCGCCGCCGAGATACCGGGCGATCCGGTCATGGTCGTCCGCGCCCTCCACCCACAGCAGCACCAACTGGGAGTCATGGGCGGCCAGCTCCCGGCTGATGCCCCGCACCTGGCGCTCGAAGAAGGGGTCCGAGAAGATCCTGAACTCGGGCTCGGCGATGATCACCGCGACAGCGCCGTTGCGTCGCGTGACCAGCGAACGCGCCGCGTGATTCGGCACATAGCCGAGCTCCGCCACCGCTTCGCGCACCCGGTCCGCCAGCGGCGCCCGTACACCGGCCCCGCCGTTGACGACGCGCGACACCGTCGCCCGCGACACCCCGGCGCGGGCGGCGACGGCCTCCAGCGTGGGCCTGGTCCCAGTGGTCGGATCGGGCAACGGACACTCCTCGTCGGCGCGTCGGACCGTATCCACACGAGGGTATCCGCAGGCGCCGTCACCCGGGCGAGGACGGCGGCGCCTGCGGCCGGGGTCAGTGCCCGTCCGTGTGCCCGCGCCCGTGTTCGTGCTCGTGGACGTTGTTCGTCGCGGCGATCTTCTTCCACGACCTGGGCTGTACCGGCCGGGTGCCGGCGCCGGCGGCGCGTGCACCCGCCGTGCCCCGGGCCGCCGGGCCCGCCGCCGGGGCGGCGGCCGGCTTCGACGGCTCGTACAGCCAGGTGTCGAACAGCCCCGCGAGCGGCTTCCCCGAGACCGACTCGGCGTACTGGACGAAGTCGCCCACACTGGCGTTGGCGTTCGCCTTCGCCGTCGGCCACCCCTTGAGGACCGCGAAGAAGTCCTTGTCGCCGATCTCGGCCCGCAGCGCCTGCAGGGCGAGCGCACCGCGGTCGTACACGGCGATGTCGAACTGCTTGTCCGGGCCCGGGTCGCCGGGCTTCACCGTCCAGAACGGGTCATCGGCCGGGTGCAGCGCATAGACGTGGTCCGCCAGTTCCTGAGCGGTACCCTCGCCCTCCTTCTCCGACCACAGCCACTGGCTGTACCGGGCGAACCCCTCGTTGACCCAGATGTCCTTCCAGCCCTTGACGGAGACGCTGTCGCCGTACCACTGGTGGGCCAGTTCGTGCACGACCACCGAGACATTCGCGCCGTTCGCGAACTGGCGCGGGCTGTAGAACGGCCGGGTCTGGGTCTCCAGGGCATAGCCGCTGGTCACATTGGGCACGTAGCCGCCGAGCGCGTTGAACGGATAGGGGCCGAAGACCTCCTCCAGCCACTCCGCGACCTCGGTCGTGCGCTCGATGCTCGCCCGTGCCGCGCCGGCGTTGTCACCGAGGTCCACGCTGTACGCGTTGAGGACCGGAAGCCCCTTGTCGGTCTTGTCGGTCGTGATGTCGAACTTGCCGACGGCGAGTGTGGCGAGATACGTCGCCTGCGGCTTGTTGGACCGCCAGTTGAAGCGGGTCCAGCCGAGGCGTGAGGACTGCGACTGCAGAACACCGTTGCTGATCGCCTGGGTGCCGTCCGGTACGGAGACGGAGATGTCGTACGTCGCCTTGTCCAGCGGGTGGTCGTTGGACGGGAACCACCAGACGGCCGAGTCGGGCTCCTGCGCGGCGACACCGCCGTCCGGGGTGCGGTGCCAGGCGCTCCAGCCGTCGATCTTCAGCTCGGAGGGCTTGCCCGCGTACTTCACCACGACGGAGACCGGCTTGTTCTTCTCGATCGGTGCGGCCGGGGTGACCTCCAGTTCATGGTCGCCGGTCCTGGCGAACGTCGCCTTCTTCCCGTTGACCCGTACCTCGCTGACGTCCAGTCCGAAGTCGAGGTTGAAGCGGGACAGGTTCTGGCGGGTGGTGGCGAGCAGGGTCGCCGTGCCCTCCAGGAGGTCCGTCTTCGGCTGGTACTTGAGCCTCAGGTCGTAGTGCGAGACGTCGTAGCCGCCGTTCCCGCTCGCCGGGTAGTAGGGATCACCGATGCCCGGGGTCCCGGGCACGAAGTCAGCGGCCGATGCCGGGATCGCCAGCAGGAGAGAGGCCGTGAGTGCACTCGGGACGAGGATTCTGGGGTGCACGAAAGCTCCAAGTCGTCGGGGCGAATGATCTCTTCGGACCCTATTCACGCCCCGCGCCCGCAGTCATGTCCATGGCCCCTCGTGTCACACGAATGCCATTCGGCCGACATCACACGCCTCGGCGTCCCTTCCCGTAGTGCCCCCTGTCGCACAGGAGTTGACCGGAGTACCTTGCGCCCATGCCGATACGTGTGGGGTACAGCCGCTCGTTCGTGGCCCTGGCCGTCTGCGCCGCCGCGCTTGCCGCTCCCGTGGTGGGCGTGCCCGCCCAGGCGGCCCCGGGCAGGGGCGCAACGGCCCGGGAGGCCGTCGTCGTCCGGGGCCTGTCGCTGCCGCGAACCGGATTCGAGGAGTCGGGCGGAGAGCGCTGGACGAGTCGGCCGGAAGAGCGGCGGTTCCTGTCCGCCGTCGACCGGGCGAGCGACCGGATGTCCCTGCGCACCATCGGTACGACCGGGCAGGGCCGCCCGGTCCGGCTCGTCCGCATCGGTGGGGACCGCCCCACCGCCAATGTCATGCTCCTGATCTGCAGCCAGCACGGTGACGAGCCGTCGGGCAGGGAGGCCTGCCTCACCACCATCCGTGATCTCGCCACGGCCGACGACGCGGTGACCCGACGGTTTCTGGACCGTACGACGGTCCTCGTGGTCCCCACGGCCAATCCCGACGGCCGTGCCGCGGACACCAGAGGCAATGCCGACGGCGTCGACATCAACCGGGACCACATCGCGCTCAGGACCGCCGAGGGCCGTGCCATGGCCGCACTCATCCGCGACCAACGGCCGGATGTCATCTACGACCTGCACGAATACGGAGCAACTCCGGGGTACTACGACAAGGAGCTGCTGTCCCTGTGGCCCCGTAATCTCAACGCCCACCCCACGGTGTACCGGGAGGCGCACACGCTCTCCGAGACCTATGTGCGGCCCGCCGCCCATGACGCCGGATTCAGCAGCGGTGTCTACGGCATCTGGACCGACCCCGTCACCGGTGAGCCCGTCAAGCAGGTCGCGGGCGACGGCCAGGAGCGGATACTGCGCAACACCGCGGGCATCAAGCACTCCGTCGGCCTTCTCGTCGAGACCCGCGCCGACCCGCTGACCGACGCCGAGAAGCAGGACCCGGCCCTCAACAACAGGCGCCGGGTGCGCGCCCAACTCGCGGCGCTCGACGGAGCCTACGACTATGTCGGGGAGCGCCGCGGCCGGATCGAGTCCGCGACAGGAGCCGCGCGGCTCGCCGGGTTCGCCGACCGGGGCCCGGTGTACCTGGCCGGGGCCGACAACGCCCCGGCGACCCCCGGCGAGACACTCGAGGACCCGCCCTGCGGATACCGGCTCTCCGCCGCGCAGTATGCGGACGTCAAGGACGAACTCATGCTGCACGGAGTCGTGTCCAGGCCCGTGGCGCCCGGAGACGGTCACGGAGCGATTGTGCCGCTGCGTCAGTCCCAGCGTGATCTCGTGCCCCTGCTGCTCGACGAACGGGCGGCATATCACCTCGTATCCGGACAGCCCCTGACCGCTTGTTGATACGAGGAGATCCACGGCACCTGTGGTAAGGCGTTGCGGAGAGCGAGAACCGGACTCCGCAACCGGCTCCGCAGCGCGTGAAAGGTGCCCTCCGTGTCGCACGACGAGTCACATGAAGACGAGCACGAAGCGCGAGGCCGGGGAGAACCGCCGGAGACGGCCGATATCCCCAGTCCGGCCACAGCCGACCGCCACGCCACGACCGACCGGGTGGTCTTCGGTGTCACGGCCGTACTGACGCTCGCCTTCGTCGTCTGGGGCTCCGTCGCCACGAAGGCACTGGAACGCGTCTCCGGCAGAATGCTCTCCGGACTCATCCACAACTGCGGCTGGGCGTTCGTCCTGGCCGCGTCCGGATTCGTCGTCTTCTCGCTCTGGCTCGCCGTCAGCCGGTACGGCAGGATCCCGCTCGGGCAGGACGACGAGGCCCCGGAGTTCCGTACCGTGTCATGGATCGCCATGATGTTCAGCGCGGGCATGGGCATCGGTCTGATGTTCTACGGCGTCAGCGAGCCGCTCGCGCACTTCACCACACCCCCGCCCGGCACACACCCGGCCGATGCCGCCCAGGCCATGGCGACCTCGATGGCCACCACCCTCTTCCACTGGACGCTCCACCCGTGGGGGATCTACGCCGTGGTGGGACTGGCCATCGCGTACAGCACCTACCGGCGGCGCAGGCGGCAGACGGTCAGCGCCGTCTTCGTACCGCTCATCGGCGAGGCGAACGCACACGGCACCGGCGGCCGGATCATCGACATCCTGGCCATCTTCGCGACGCTCTTCGGCTCGGCCGCCTCCTTGGGGCTGGGCACCCTCCAGATCGGCAGCGGGGTCGCCGAACTCGGCTGGATGGAGAAGACGGGCACGGGACTGCTCGTCGGCATCATCGCCGTGCTCACGCTCGCCTTCGTCGCATCGGCGGTGTCCGGCGTGGAGAAGGGCATCCAGTGGCTGTCCAACATCAACATGGTGCTGGCGCTGCTGCTCCTGGTGTTCGTCTTCATCGCGGGACCCACCATCGTCGTGCTCGACCTGCTGCCGACCTCGATCGCCGCCTACTTCGGCGAACTGCCGCAGCTGGCAGGGCGGACCGAAGCCTCGAGCGGGAAGGGCGTCGCCGACTGGCTGGGCACCTGGACGGTCTTCTACTGGGCCTGGTGGATCTCCTGGACACCGTTCGTCGGCATGTTCATCGCCCGCATCAGCCGGGGGCGTACGATCCGCCAGTTCGTCGGCGGGGTCATCCTCGTGCCGAGCGCGGTCAGCCTGTGCTGGTTCGCCGTGTTCGGCGGCACCGCGATGACGCTGCAGGAGCGCGGGCGGCTCGGCGGCGAACAGACCCCGGAAGGACAGCTCTTCGCGGTGCTCCAGCAGTTCCCCCTGGCCACGGTGATGAGCCTGCTGGTGATGATCCTGGTCGCCATCTTCTTCGTCTCCGGCGCCGACGCGGCGTCCATCGTCATGGGCACGCTCTCGCAGAAGGGCGTTCTGGAGCCCGGTCGGTTCGTCGTCGTCTTCTGGGGCCTGGTCACCGGAGCCGTCGCCGCAGTGATGCTCCTCGTCGGTGGCGGGCAGGGGGACGCGCTGGCCGGTCTGCAGAACCTGACGATCCTTGTGGCCGCCCCGTTCGTGCTGGTCATGATCGGCATGTGTGTCTCCCTGATGCGTGATCTGCGCCACGACCCGCTGATCGTCCGCGGTGAGCGGGGCGAGGAGGCCGTCGAGAACGCGGTCATCGCGGGTCATGAGAGATACGACGGCGACTTCGAGATCCGCATCGGACCGCCGCCGGAAGCGGGCGGAGGAGGGGAGAAGGCCCCCGCGGCGCGTTGAGCAGCGGGGCGGCGCGTGACTCCACGCCCTGTGCTCCGGCGGTGCGGGCCGATGCGGTCGGCCGCGGTCCGGTCCGGTCCTCCCGCCGGGCCGTCGGCCGCCGGACCGTGCTGAAGGACCGGCAGTCAGGACGCCAGCGCCGCCGACGCGTACGCGCAGCCCCAGGCGACCGTCACACCCGCCCCGCCATGACCGTAATTGTGGATGAGCCGGGTGGCGGACGTGCCCGGATCCACCTCCAGCCGGACCCCCTTCGACCGCACGGGGCGCAGGCCCACCCGATGGCCGATGATCTGCGCGCCGGCGATCTCCGGGCGGATCTCCGCGCAGCGCCCCACGATCGCCGCGGCCGTCGCGGGGTCGGGCTCGAGCGACCGTTCCCCGGGCTCGGCCGTGCCGCCCAGGATCAGCCGGCCGGGCTGCGGGAAGAAGTACGTGGTCAGGTGCGACACGTCGTCCGCCGCGGTGAACCAGGAGTCGATCCCCGGATTCTCCACGAGCACCAACTGCCCCCGCACCGGCGTGACATCGGGATCGGGGACGAGATCACGGGCACCGAGTCCCGCGCAGTTGACCACCACAGGGGCCTCTGCCGCGGCCTCGTCGAGCGAACGCACCTCCCGGCTCTCCACCACCGCGCCTGCCGTCTCCAGCCGTGTCCGCAGCCAGTCCAGATGCACCGGCATGTCGATCAGGGGCAGCCGGGCCCACAGCGCCGATCCGTAGCCGCCCGGCGTCTCACCGGCGGGCAGTTGCCGCAGGTCGGTCAGCCGCCGTGCCCAGGGCCCGAGCCCGCCGAGCTCAACGCCGGCATGCACGCCGGGCACCATCCGCACCCCGGTCTCCGGCGGTCTCAGGGCCAACTGCTCGTACACCCGAAGCGAGGTGAGCGACCAGGCGCCCACAGGTGCCTCGGGCTCGATCCGATACGGCCACCACAGCGCCCCCGCCACCGCGGACGTCGTGGCCCGGGCAGGATCGCGGGTCCACACCCGCACCCGGCGGCCCTGCTCCGCGAGCACCAGTGCGGTGCTCAGCCCGATGACCCCGCCGCCCAGCACGATCACATCGCCCGCGCCGCGTCCGCCCCGCACCTCGCCGTCCATGCCGGGACCGTAGCCGAATCCGTGACACCGTGCTCACATCACGTCGCAGCTGGGGATACTCCAGACATGTCTGCCGAGTACGCGACCTTCGGGCTGGCGCCGGCGATGCGGGCCGGGGGAGTCCTCGCCGATGGTGGCTATCAGGTCCACCGGGACTTCATCGACTTCGTCGTCGACGGCCGTCCGCTCCTCTTCCAGCTCTCCGACCTCGACGCCGTCTCACCGCTTGCCTCCGACATACCGCCCGCGATCTTCACCCACCAGGTGCGCAGTCTGCTTCTGGAGGCCGACGCCCCGCTGCCCGGCGGACGTTACGTCATCTACGGCTGCCCCGAGTGCGAAGAACTCGGCTGCGGGGCCGTCACCGCCGTCATCGAGCGCGACGGCGACGATTTCGTCTGGCGGGACTTCGCCTGGCAGACGGACGAGACCGCCGACCTGGACCTCAACGGCTACCACGGAACAGGGCCGTTCCGCTTCCGGGCCGAGGAGTACCGCGCGGAGCTGGAGCGGCTGCTCACCGACGAGGAGGCCCGGCCGCGCCGCCGTGTCCTGCTCATCGGCGCCCGCGTCGCCGTACTCGCCAGGCTCGCCGCCACACTGCGCACCATCGGCATCGGCGCCGAGATCACCGACGACGCCGCACAGGTTCCCGCCGACGAGCTCCGTACGTACGGGGCCGTCGCCTTCGGGCGGGCCGTCGGTGCGGCGGACCGCACGGCGGTGCGTGCCGCGTTCGAACGGGCCGGTGTGGACATTCCCTACGTCGAGGGATTCGCCCCGGTCGTCCCGCTCCTCGTCGCCCAGATCGAGCACGCCCTCGACCGGGTCCCGCCGGACCGCCGCCGGCTCACCGGGCTGACGGCGAACGCCTCGGAGGCCGCGGTCACGGTCACCTCCCCGTGCCGCGTCCGGCTCGTCGCCTACCGCGTCGACCGGCTCTCCCGTACCCATACGCGTGAGGTCTTCGACGGGACGCTGGAGACCGGCACACACAGAATTCCGCTGGAGGGGCGGACGGTGAAGGGGCAGTCCTTCGTGGTGGCACGCACCACGGGGGGTGTGCTGGTCGCACCGGTGGTGCGTTGACGCGGTCGCGGGGGCCATGGCGAGCCGATGAATCGCCGAGACGACATGCGTCCGGCGAACGGGAGGTCCGCCTCCCCTCGCCGACGAGCGGCGCACGGAGGAACGGACCCGCGACCCGTACCCGCACCTCGCCGAGCTGCACCGCTCACGCAGACCGCGTGCCCACGCATGCTGGGACCATCCCTGCGCGGCGCCCCGGTGACCGCTGCACGGAGCCCGACCGGAATGCTCGCCGGCACCTGCGAAGCGGTAGGCGTGTGTACGACCGTGCCGCGGTTCCCCTGGGTGCCTGAGCCCCTCACCCGGGGCGAAACACCCTGCGCAAGCCGCTGTGAGCGCCTCCGGACCGGAGCGGCAGCGTGAGCGCGTGGCCGGATCATGGCGTGGATCCGGCGGACGGGGCGGTGCGCCGCGCCGGCCTGCCGCCCGCGCGGGAGCCGACGATCATGGCGCTCGGCCATGAGCAGACCGGTGTCCCGCCCGAGCCCTCGACCTGCTCGACGAGCCCGTGGGTATCCCGGTGACCGGCACGGGCGCCGGTCCGGGGGTACCCCGGGCGAGGCTCCGGGGGAGTCGCGATCGTCGGCGCCCTCGCGCCCCACGGGCTCGCGGACCTGCCGTGAGCCGCTCCCTGCGGCTCCGGACGGTGCGCCGGATAGGATCGGCCCCCTCATGACTGCAACCCTCGTCGCCAAGGACCTCGCCGCCGGACACGGCGACCGCTCCCTCTTCGCCGACCTCGACCTCGTCGTCGCGCCCGGCGATGTCATCGGCCTCGTCGGCGCCAACGGTGCCGGTAAGTCCACCCTGCTGCGGATGTTCGCCGGGCTCGACACGCCGGAGCAGGGGGAGCTGCGGCTCTCCCCGCCCACCGCCACCGTGGGGCACCTCCCGCAGGAACCGGAGCGGCGCGAGGGCGAGACCGTACGGCAGTTCCTCGCCCGCCGTACCGGGGTCGCCGACGCCCAGGCCGCGATGGACGAGGCGACCCAGGGACTCGTCGACGGAGCACCCGGAGCCGACGACGCCTACGCCGTGACGCTGGAGCGCTGGCTCGCGCTGGGCGGCGCCGACCTGGACGAGCGCGCAGAAGAGGTCGCCGACTCGCTCGGCCTCGCCGTCGGCCTCGACCAGCCGATGACCTCCCTCTCGGGGGGCCAGGCCGCCCGTGCCGGCCTCGCCTCGCTTCTCCTCTCGCGCTACGACGTCTTCCTCCTCGACGAGCCGACCAACGATCTCGACCTGGACGGCCTGGAGCGGCTCGAGAAGTTCGTGCAGGGCCTGCGGGCCGGCACCGTGGTCGTCAGCCACGACCGTGAGTTCCTGACCCGTACGGTCACCAAGGTCCTCGAACTCGACCTCGCCCAGCAGCAGATCACCCTCTACGGCGGCGGCTACGAGGGATATCTGGAGGAACGGGAGACCGCGCGGCGGCACGCGCGGGAGAACTTCGAGGAGTACGCCGACAAGAAGGCCGCCCTCGAAGGCCGCGCCCAGATGCAGCGCTCCTGGATGGACAAGGGCGTCAGGAACGCCCGGCGCAAGGCGACCGACAACGACAAGATCGGCCGCAAGCTCCGCAGCGAGGCGAGTGAGAAGCAGGCCGCGAAAGCCCGCCAGACCCAGCGGATGATCGAGCGCCTCGACGCCGTCGACGAGCCCCGCAAGGAGTGGGAGCTGCGGATGGAGATCGCGGCCGCTCCCCGCTCCGGTTCGGTGGTCGCGACACTGCGCGACGCGGAGGTGCGTCGCGGCGACTTCCACTTCGGGCCGGTGTCCCTCCAGATCGACTGGGCCGACCGGGTCGCCATCACCGGTGCCAACGGCTCCGGCAAGTCCACACTGCTCGCGGCCCTCCTCGGCCGCCTTCCGCTGGACCACGGGCACGCCGCGCTGGGATCCGGCGTCGTCGTCGGCGAGGTCGACCAGGCGCGGGGGCTCTTCCACGGTACGGAGACTCTGCTGGACGCGTTCTGCGCGGCCGTCCCCGACACCGAGCCGGCCGACGTCCGTACCCTCCTCGCCAAGTTCGGCCTCAAGGCCGGCCATGTGATGCGACCCGCCGCCACCCTCTCCCCGGGAGAGCGCACCCGCGCCGCGCTCGCCCTGCTCCAGGGCCGCGGCGTCAACCTCCTCGTCCTCGACGAGCCGACGAACCACCTCGACCTGCCCGCCATCGAGCAGCTGGAGTCCGCGATGGACTCCTACACCGGCACGCTGCTGCTGGTCACGCACGACCGGCGGATGCTGGAGGCGGTCCATACGACCCGGCGTGTCGAGGTGGCGGACGGCAAGGTGACGGAGTCCTCATGACCGACCCCATGACCCGTCTGATCGAGCTCGTCGACGACCTCGACGCCGATGTCGACGAGACGATCGATCTCGCCGACGAGATCGCGGCGTCGGGCGACCGTGCCCTGCTTCCTCGCCTGGAGGCCGAGCTCACCCGCAGCATCGGTGAACGGAACTCCTACGCCCGCGAGTTGCTCGGTGGAGTGATCGCCGCGATCGGAGGTGTCGCTGTGCTGCCGTCGCTGCTGCGCGCGTCGGCCGTCGACCTCGGCGACGACCAGGACGGCCTCGCGACGGAGATCGTCGACCTGGTGCAGTCGGACCCGAGGGCGGCCCGCGGGCTTCTGGAGCCGTTGACCGGTGACGACGACCCGGCCGTCCGCTCCAGGGCGGAGTGGGCTCTGCGTTTTCTGCCCACCGTGTAGTACGCGTACCCACGCGACGGTGCCCGGGCGTACCGGCCCCCGGGTACCGTCCGGGCGTCCCTGCTGCTGCGCGCGTCGGCCGTCGACCTCGGCGACGACCAGGACGGTCTCGCGACGGAGATCGTCGACCTGGTGCAGTCGGACCGAGGACCGCCCGCGGTGCCCTGGGGCGAGACGCACCGGGACGGAGGGACGCGTGTACGGGCGGCCGTGCCCGGTGCGCCTGCAGTGGAGGCGTCCCCGCGGGTGACGGCGGTCGGCCGGGCCGAGGGCCGTCCCAGCCGTGGGTATGTGGGTGCACGCATTGCCGCAGGCGGCTCGCCGTGCCCCTGCTGCGGCCTCATGGCTGTGGCGCGATCTGCGCCGTATCCGGGCCCGCGATACCGACCACGGGCTCGCAGTCGGCCGTCGTGCCCCTGCTGCGGCCTCATGGCTGCACGGCGCGACCTGCGCTGTACCTGGTGCGCCGCCCAGCGAGGCACCGACGCCTGCCTTACCGACCATGGGCTCGCAGTCGGCGGTCGTGCCCCTGCTGCGGCCTCATGGCTGTGTGGCGCGATCTGCGCCGAATCCGGTGTGCCCAGCGGGGCCGATCGACGCCCGCGTTACCGACCATGGGCTCGCAGTCGGCGGTCGTGCCCCCGCTGCGGCCTCATGGCTGCACGGCGCGACCTGCGCCGTATCCGGTGCGCCCAGCGGGGCCCATCGACGTCCGCGTTACCGACCATGGGCTCGCAGTCGGCGGTCGTGCCCCTGCCGCGGCCCCATGACAGCCGCGGTGCGGTGTGGCGGCGGCATCCCGCCGCCACACCGCGTCTCGTCAGCGGCGCTTGCCGCCGCCCTGCTTCGGGTCGAGGAGTCCCGCCTTGCGGAGCGCGTCCGCCATGGCGCTGTTCGCCGGGGCGGGGGCCGGGCGGCCACCGCCACCGCCACCGCTTCCGCGACCGGCGCCACTCTGCCGCTGCTGGGGCGGACGGCCGCCCTGGCCGCCCTGGCCGCGCTCGCCGCGCCTGCCTCCGGCGCCGCCCGCGGCGGGCCGGTCCGCCGCCTCGTCGTCCAGGCGCAGGGTCAGCGAGATCCGCTTGCGCGGGATGTCGACATCCAGGACCTTCACCTTCACCACGTCACCCGGCTTCACCACATCACGCGGATCCTTGACGAAGGTCCGGGACATCGCCGACACATGCACCAGACCGTCCTGGTGGACGCCGACGTCCACGAAGGCGCCGAACGCGGCCACGTTCGTGACCACACCCTCCAGCACCATCCCCGGTGCGAGGTCCGAGATCTTCTCGACGCCGTCCTTGAAGGTCGCCGTCCTGAACGCGGGCCGCGGGTCGCGCCCCGGCTTCTCGAGCTCCCGCAGGATGTCGCCCACCGTCGGCAGACCGAAGGTCTCGTCCACGAAGTCGTCCGCACGCAGCGACCGCAGCACGGCCGTGTTGCCGATCAGCGACGCCACCTCGCTTCCCGTCCGCTTCACCATGGCCCGCACCACCGGGTACGCCTCAGGGTGCACGCTCGACGCGTCCAGCGGGTCGTCACCGCCGCGGATCCGGAGGAAGCCCGCGCACTGCTCGTACGCCTTCGGGCCGAGCCGCGACACGTCCTTGAGCGCCCTGCGGGAGCGGAACGGCCCGTTCGTGTCCCGGTGCGCCACGATGTTCTCGGCCAGTCCGGAGCCGATGCCGGAAACGCGGGAAAGAAGCGGCGCGGAGGCCGTGTTGACGTCGACGCCGACACCGTTCACACAGTCCTCGACGACCGCGTCCAGCGAGCGCGACAGCTTCACCTCTGACAGGTCGTGCTGGTACTGGCCGACGCCGATCGACTTGGGGTCGATCTTCACCAGCTCGGCGAGAGGATCCTGGAGCCTTCGCGCGATGGACACGGCGCCACGCAGCGAGACGTCGAGCCCCGGCAGCTCCTGCGAGGCGAACGCGGACGCCGAGTACACGGACGCGCCGGCCTCCGACACCATCACCTTGGTGAGATCGAGCTCCGGGTGCCTGGCGATCAGATCACCGGCGAGCTTGTCCGTCTCCCTGGACGCGGTGCCGTTGCCGATCGCGACCAGCTCGACGCTGTGCTCCTTCGCGAGCCGTGCCAGCTTCGCCAGCGACTCGTCCCACTTGTTGGCAGGCACATGGGGGTAGATCGTGTCCGTGGCCACGACCTTGCCGGTCGCGTCGACGACGGCCACCTTCACACCGGTACGGAAGCCCGGGTCCAGGCCCAGCGTCGCCCGCGTACCCGCCGGGGCGGCGAGCAGCAGGTCGCGGAGGTTGGCGGCGAAGACACGTACGGCCTCGTCCTCGGCCGCCGTACGCAGCCGCAGCCGCAGATCGATGCCGAGGTGGACGAGGATCCGCGTCCGCCATGCCCAGCGCACAGTATCCGCAAGCCACTTGTCGCCAGGACGGCCCCGGTCGGCGACGTCGAAGCGGCGCGCGACCATGGACTCGTAGGTGGAAGGGCCGGGCTCCCCCGAGGGCTCCTCCGGCTCCAGTTCCAGGGCGAGGACGTCCTCCTTCTCGCCCCGGAGCATCGCCAGGACCCGGTGCGAAGGAAGCTCGGTGAACGGCTCGGAGAAGTCGAAGTAGTCGGCGAACTTCGCGCCGGCCTCCTCCTTGCCCTCCCGCACCTTCGCGGCGAGCCGGCCCTTCGTCCACATCCGCTCACGCAGCTCGCCGATGAGATCGGCGTCCTCCGAGAACCGCTCGGTCAGGATCGCCCGGGCGCCCTCCAGCGCTGCCGCCGCGTCGGCGACTCCCTTGTCCGTGTCGACGAACGCCGCCGCTGCGGCGAGCGGCTCGACCGACGGATCGCCGAGCAGCCCCTCGGCCAGCGGCTCGAGACCGGCCTCGCGGGCGATCTGCGCCTTCGTGCGCCGCTTGGGCTTGAAGGGGAGATAGATGTCCTCGAGGCGTGCCTTGGTGTCGGCCGCCCGGATCTGCGCCTCCAGCTCGTCCGTGAGCTTGCCCTGCTCGCGTACGGACTCCAGGATGGCGGTCCGCCGCTCCTCCAGCTCCCGCAGGTACCGCAGCCGCTCCTCGAGCGTGCGCAGCTGCGCGTCGTCGAGCATCTCGGTCGCTTCCTTGCGGTAGCGCGCGATGAACGGCACGGTCGACCCGCCGTCGAGCAGCTCGACGGCCGCCTTCACCTGCCGCTCGCGTACGCCGAGTTCCTCGGCGATCCTGCCTTCGATGGACGTCGTCACGGTTCCCCGACTCGCCTTCTGCTGCTGGCTGTGCCTGGAGGCCCCGCGCTCCCTGCCCGCGCGGCCTCTTTGCCTGCATTCTGCCGGGTCACCGGGCGCCGTGTCGCGCGCCCCCTCCGGGGTCAGCCCTTGCTGTTCAGGCCCGCCGGGAACGCACCGGCCACGACCGCGGTCTTCAGGAAGTCCCGGGCCAGCTCGGTGAGGCGTTCGACGTCCGCCGCGCCGAGGTGCTCGTAAGGGGCGGCGTCGAGCCGGTCGGTCTGCTCCTCCAGTGCCGTCCTCAGCTCCGCGCCCGCTTCGGTCAGTTCACCCTCCGTGTCGAGCAGTCCGCGCTCGCGCAGCCGGTCCGACGCGGCCATCCAGTCGGCGCGCCGCCAGCCCCGGCTGGAGAGGATCCAGCGCGGTGACATGCCCTTGCCGGTCGCGGTGTGGCTGACCAGGGCCTCCAGCGGATCGAGACCGGCCGAGAGCAGTGCGGTGAGATGGCCGTCGCCGCGGTGCTCGCGCAGCAGCGTGGCGGCGTGCCAGTAGGCGAGATGGGGCTGGTCGGGTACGGGCAGATCCGCGTGTGCCGCGTACAGCGGACGGGCGTGCCGGGTGCAGGCCTCGGTGGCCCGAAGTGCGAGCCGGGCCGCCTCCGCCATCTCCGCCGAGGCCACCGTGTCGTCGCCGAGCAGCCGCCGCAGCGTGGCGTCCACCGCACGTGTCCGGGCCTCCAGCACCGCGGCGGGCGAGGCGGTCTCCCACACCGCCGGGAGGTGCCGGGAGATCAGCTCGTGGTTGAAGTTGTAGAACGTCGCCGTCACCGCGCCCGGCCCGACGGCGCCCATCGCGGCGGCGCGCCCGGCGAAGTAGGCGGCGCCGGCGTCCTCGATGCCGATCCCGGCGAGCTGCTTCGCGTAGTCGGGTGAGAAGTACACGGTCGAGTGCATCGGGTTGAGGGCGTTGTGGCAACGGCGTCCCGCGCGCGGGGGCAGAGAGGTCATGACCCGCACGTTACCGACTGGTCGGTACGACAGGAAGGGCAGGGTGTCCGCCCTGTGGGTGGCAGAAAAGGTGGGCTGAACGTCGTTGCGGTCATGCAGCGGCGGCGCCGACGATGGACGTATGCCAGAGCGAATCGTGCTCATCGCCCTGTTCGACGGCGTGCAGAGCCTCGACGTCACCGGTCCCCTGGAGGTGTTCGCCGGCGCCGACAAGCGTCCGGGCGCGCCACCGGCGTACCGCATCCGCACCGCCTCGCTCCACGGCGAACCGGTCCGCACGTCCAGCGGTCTCACCCTCGTCCCCGACGGGAGTCTCGGCGAAGAGGCGCCGCCGCACACGCTGATCGTCCCGGGCGGCGAGGGCACCCGGCGGCCCGACTCCGGGCTGATCGACTGGCTGCGTGAACAGGCCCCGGAAGCCGAACGCCTCGTGTCCGTCTGCACCGGCGCACTGCTGCTGGCCGCGGCGGGACTGCTCGACGGACACCGCGCGACCACCCACTGGTCCGTCTGCGACCACCTCGCCCGCTCCTACCCCGAGGTCGAGGTCGACCCCGAGCCGATCTTCGTACGGGACGGCAGGCTCGCCACATCCGCCGGTGTCACCGCCGGTATCGACCTCGCCCTTGCCCTCGTCGAGGAGGACCTCGGCCGCGAGACGGCCCTGACCATCGCCCGCCATCTCGTCGTGTTCCTGCGCCGCCCGGGCAACCAGTCCCAGTTCAGTGCCCAGTTGTCCGCCCAGACCGCGCAGCGCGCACCGTTGCGCGAAGTGCAGCGGCTGATCACCGAGCACCCGGACGGCGATCTGTCGGTCGAGTCACTGGCCGCCCGCGCCCGGCTCTCGCCACGTCAGTTCGCCCGGGTCTTCCGTGCGGAGACCGGGACGACCCCGGGCAGATACGTCGACCGGGTGCGCCTGGAGCATGCCCGACGCCTCCTCGAGGACACCTGCGACGGCGTCGAGGAGGTGTCCAGGGCGTGCGGATACGGCACCCCGGAGGCGATGCGCCGGGCGTTCGCGAAGTCCCTCGGAGTGTCGCCGGCCGAGTACCGCCGCCGATTCCACGCGCCGGTGACCGGTCACGCGCCGGTCACCGGTCACGCACCCGTCACCGAGAACGTGTCCACCCATTGAAACCGGAAAGGGATCCCATGCAGATCGCCATCCTGCTCTACGACCGTTTCACCAGTCTCGACGCCGTCGGCCCGTTCGAACTGCTCAGCCGGCTGCCGGACGCCGAGACCGTGTTCGTCGCCGAGAAGGCGGGTCCGGTACGCAACGACCAGGGCAACCTCGCCCTGGTCGCCGACCGCGCCCTCGCGGAGGTGACGGCCCCGGACGTCGTCGTCGTACCGGGTGGCCCCGGTTCGCGGCAGGCGATGAAGGACAGCACGGTCCTGGACTGGCTGCGCGCGGTGGACGCCACCAGCACCTGGACCACATCCGTCTGCACCGGGTCGCTCGTGCTCGCCGGAGCCGGCCTGCTCAAGGGCCGCCGCGCCACCAGCCATTGGCTGGCCCTGGACGACCTCGTCGCACTGGGCGCGGAGCCGACCGGCGAACGCGTGGTCTTCGACGGCAAGTACGTCACCGCCGCCGGTGTCTCGTCCGGGATCGACATGGCTCTGCATCTGCTCGGCCGGATCGCGGGGGACCAGGTGGCCCGGACCGTGCAACTGCTCACCGAGTACGACCCGCAGCCTCCGTACGACGCGGGTTCGCCCGACAAGGCGCCGGCCGACATCGTCGCGTTCTGGCGCGGCCAGGCCGAGCGGGTCCTGGTCCAGGAGGGCTGACCTCACACGGTCCGGCCGGCGGGCGTCACACGGTCCAGGTGAAGTGCGGCGGCCTGCGCTCCAGAAAGGCGGCGACCCCCTCCGCGGAGTCGCCGCTGCCGCGCGCCTGCTCCGTCCAGTAGGTGTCGCGGTCCGTGCGTCCCGCCGCGAACTCCTTCGCGGCGGCCTGCGTCAGCTGGGACCGGCTGGTCAGCACACGGGTGAACTCGGCGACCCGCTTGCCGAGTTCTCCCTCGGGCAGCACCTCGTCCACCAGGCCGGTGCGCAGAGCGCGTTCGGTACCGGTCAACTCACCCGAGAACAGCAGGTACTTCGCCGTGGCCGGTCCCACGAGCGAGACCAGACGCCGTGTCGAGGACGCCGGGTAGACGATCCCCAGCTTCGCCGGAGTGATCCCGAAGGAGGCGCCCTCCTCCGCGAACCGCAGATCGCAGGCCGCGGCCAACTGGCAGCCGCCCCCCACACAGAAGCCTCGCACCGCCGCGAGGGTCGGTTTGGGGAATGCCGCGAGCGCCTCCTCCGCCCGTACGGCCAGACTCTGCGGATCCTCGTCGGCCCCCGGGGCGTGCTCGCGCAGCGAGGAGATGTCCGCACCGGCGCAGAAGGTGTTTCCCGCACCGGTCAGCACGAGCGCCCTCACCTGTGGGTCGTGCGCGAGCCCTTCGAGCAGCTGCGGCAGTGCACGCCACATCCCGGCCGTCATGGCGTTGCGCTTGCCGGGATTGCTGATGACGACGGTGGCGACCCCGGCGCCCACCTCCGCGAAGATCTGCTCGTCCTGCGGCTCCGTACGGTCCATGCGCCGGATGCTATCGCCCGTGCGCGAGCCGGATACCGGCAGGCCATCGCCGTGACGGGAGGTGGAAGGCCGGCACGGCTCCGGGCGCGCCGACGCTGGAGGTGGCACACGGGGACGCACACCGCCGAGGCAGGGAAGCCGACAGAAGAAGATCAGGGTCGGTCGTGCATCTGGCACTCTCCTTTGCCACCCGGTCGGATTCCGCCGATAGTCGATGACTTGTGCTCAGCGGCCGGGTATGGACCATCCCGTTCCCACACTCATTAGGCACGTAGTCAACGGGTTTCCTGACCACGATTCACGAGGGTGGGTGCGGGACTATGGAGAGCCCCGGGAGCGTCCCGGCGCGGCCGGCGTACGCGGGCGTCTGGCGGTTCACCGCACCCGCGCTCGAAGTCTCCGTGCCCCAGGCCAGACACGCGGTCCGCGACCTGATCCGCCGCCAGGGCGTGCCGGTCCACGACGAGACTCTGCAGGGGCTCCTGCTGATCGTCTCCGAGCTGGTGACCAATGCCGTGCGGCATGCGGCCCTGCTCTCGCCCGAGGTTGCCGTCGAGGTCGCGATCGGGCCCGAATGGATCCGGGTGGCTGTCGAGGACAACCACCCGTACCGGCCCAAGGCACTGGAGACCGACTACGCGCAGACCGGTGGCCGTGGACTGCTTCTGGTCAAGGAGATCACCCGGGAGGCGGGCGGGACCTGCGACGTCGAGCACACCGTCACCGGGGGAAAGATCATCTGGGCGGCGCTGCCGTACGCCACGGCCGACGCCCGCGGCCCGGCGCCGCTGTAAGGCGTCGCCCGGATCCTGCCCACCGAATCCGGTCCACAGGGCCCACCCGGATCGCCTCACCAGCCCCCGGCGGTCCCCGTGAGTTCCTTGATCGCGGGGCGCGCCGCGTCGAGAACCGTCATGAACCACGCAGAGAACGGATCCCTGGCATGGCGTTCGACGAGCTCGGCAGCCGTGACGAAAGCCGTCTCGCCGACCTCCTGTGCGTCCGGTCGCGGCGCAGCCTGCACCAGGCCCACGAAGAGGTGGTTGAACTCCTGCTCGACCAGGCCCGACGCCGGGTCCGGGTGGTTGTAGCGGACCGTTCCCGCCTCCGCCATCAGCGACGGTGAGACGCCCAGCTCCTCGTATGTGCGACGGGCAGCGGCGGTGAACGGCGCCTCACCCGGGTACGGGTGGCCGCAGCACGTGTTCGACCACACGCCGGGGGAGTGGTACTTGCCGAGTGCGCGGCGCTGGATCAGCAGCCGCCCGTGCTCGTCGAAGAGGAACACGGAGAACGCCCGGTGCAGCTGACCGGGTGCCTGATGGGCGGAGAGCTTCTCGGCGGTGCCGATGGTATGGCCGTTCTCGTCGACCAGTTCGAGCAAGATCGGCTGCATGGTGCCGTTCGGCGAGCTGTTCGCCGCGGTCGCAGGTGTGGTCGGCATAGCCATCCTTCGCTTCGGTCCTCGGCCCTGGGGGGCCAACCCAGTCTGCCGTACAAAAGCGGCTTGTCCGCACTTCACCGCCCTTGGGCATGTCCGCGCCGCCCCGCGGGCGCGGGGCGGGCGCGGACGGTGGATCAGACCCCGAAGGCTCCCGGGTAGGTGATCGTGCCCTGCGGTGATGCCGTGGAACCGTCCAGGAGGAGTGCCATCATCGCCGCCTCGGGGACCTCGAACGCCGGAGCGATCCCCAGCCGTGAGGCCGGCTCGAAACCGAACCGCGGGTAGTACTCCGGATGGCCCAGCACCAGGACCAGGCGCTCACCACGCGCCCGTGCCGCGTCCAGCACGGCCCGGATCACCGCGGAACCCGCACCCTGCCTCTGATGCTCCGGCGCGGTGGCACAGGGGGCCAGCGCCAGCGCGGGCGCGTCACCCACCCGGCACCGGGTGAGCAGCGCGTACGCAGCGACCGAGCCGTCCGGCGCCTGCGCCACGTACGAGAGGCCCGGCAGCCAGGCCGACGTGTCCTGCCGGAGCGCGTCGACGAGGTCGGCCTCGTCCCGTGCCGGGAACGCCGCCTCGTTGACGGCACGCACGGCCGGGATGTCGGCGGCCGTCTCCGGACGGGTCGGCCAGCGAGGATCGGCGGGCCGAAGGACATATCCGGTGTAGCCGTACTGCGACCCGTGCTCGCGGCGCACGGCGATCTCCGCCCGGGTGGCGGCGAGCGCCGCGGCCATGCCGGGAGCCGTGGCGTCGGCGGCGTCGGCCCGCTCACCGAGCGGACCGTAGTACTCCGCCCAGTCGCTCTCGGGCTGCCGGTACACACCGAGGACCGAGTAGCCCGCGGCCGCCGCGGCAGCGGCGTTCCCGGCCGTCGTACGCAGGGCGTAGTGCTCGTCCCAGAACGCGCGTGCCCCGGCGCTCGGTTCTTCGGTGGTCCACTCGCACTCGGTGACGACGAGTGCCCCGCCGGGTGCAGGCAGCCGACGCCAGGTGCGCAGAGCGGAGTCGAAGCCGATCGAGTACGCCGAGCTCTCCGCCCAGACGAGGTCGAAGGACCCGTCCGGGAACGCGGGTTCGCCCATGTCGGCGTTGACGGTACGGATACGGGCGCCGAGCCCGCGGGCTTCGGCGGCCTCACGCAGCTCGTCGAGGAACGGCTGGTGCAGATCCACGGCCGTGACATCGGCGCCGGCCTCGGCGGCCAGCAGCAGCGCGGCACGGCCGGGGCCGCAGCCCAGATCGAGCACGCGCGGACGGGACGGCAGCGGCCCGGCGAGGGCCAGCAGCCTGCGGGTCGTGGCGTCGGAGCCGGGCCCCTGCCGGGGCAGACCGTGGTGAAGGGTGAAGAACGCTTCGTGTGTGAAGTCGGTTGCGCCGCTTTCGCGGCGGGCGCTGTCGGACAACGTGGGAAACCCCTTGAGTGAGCGGGCCCCGGCCGATGTACGGAATCAGGTCAGCGTACGGAATCGGGCCGGCCGGGAACCGGGAGGTCGATGACGGACCGGGCGCTGCGCAGGGCAGCAACGATGGAGACAGTCATCAACCTCAGCTCCTCTCAAGATCACGGCTTCGGACCAAGGTAGCAGGCGTCAGTGACAGAGTCCCGCCTCGTGTGCGGCATGACCACCGGGCTCCAGCTGGAACGTGCAGTGCTCGACGTCGAAGTGCATCCCGAGGCAGCCCTGCAGATCGTGCAGCATCTTCTCGTGGCCGATCGCGTCCAGCACGTCCTGCGCGACCACGACATGGGCCGAGAGCACCGGCATGCCGGAGGTGATGGTCCAGGCGTGCAGATCGTGAACGTCCTCGACACCCGGCAGCGCGCGAATGTGCTCGCGCACCTCCGCCATGTCGACGCCCTTCGGAGCCGCTTCCAGCAGGACGTTCAGCGTCTCCCTCAGCAGTTTGAGCGTACGCGGCACGATCATCACACCGATCACCAGCGAGGCGATCGGGTCGGCCGCCTGCCATCCGGTGGCCAGGATGATGCCCGCGGCGATCAGCACGGTCACGGAGCCGAGGGCGTCGGCCAGGACCTCGAGATAGGCCCCGCGCACATTGAGGCTCTCCTTCTGGCCCCGCATCAGGAGCGACAGGGACACCAGATTGGCGATCAGGCCGACCAGGGCGAAGGCGATGGCCACGCCGCCCCTGGTCTCGGCGGGAGTGATGAAGCGCTGTACCGCCTCGTACAGCAGGAAGGCGCCGACCCCGAGCAGCAGCACACAGTTCGCCAGCGCCGCGAGGATCTCGGCCCGGGCGAAGCCGAACGTGCGCCGTGCGTCGGCCGGGCGGTTGGCGAAGTGGATCGCCAGCAGGGCCATCGCGAGGCCGAGGCCGTCCGTGGCCATGTGCGCGGCGTCGGCGATCAGGGCCAGTGAATTCGCCAGGATCCCGCCCACGATCTCCAGCACCATCACGCCCAGCGTGATCCCCAGGGCTGTCCGCAGCCGCCCCTTGTAGGCGGCGGCCGCGGTCCCCGTCGGCGGAGCACCGCCGTGCGTATGCCCGTGGTCGTGCCCAGCCCCCATGAGGATGCCTCCCGGATCCGTACGAACGATCTGCCGAATGGCCAGTGAACTACGGGTGGGGGGTATCCGGCAACACGAAGCTGAACACCGTTGTCATATGCTCTGACCTGCGGTTATGTGCGCAGGTCAGAACAGGTGGCGATCAGCGGGCAGCCGCCTCCGGGTGACGCAGCACCCAGCCCTCCCAGGCCGACTCGACCATCTCGAGCACCCCGCGCGAGGACGTCCACCCCAGCTCCTTGGCGATGCGCTCGACCGAGGCGACCGCCTGTGCGGCGTCACCCGGGCGGCGCCCTTCGACGACCGCGGGCGTGCCGTGGCCCGTCACCTCGGCGACGAGGCGGGCGAGCGCGCGGACGGAGACCCCCTCTCCGCGGCCGATGTTCACGGTGAGGTCCCCGGCGCCGTCCTGGGTGGCCAGACGGCGAGCCACCGCGAGATGGGCGTCGGCGAGGTCGGCGACATGGATGTAGTCGCGGATGCAGGTGCCGTCCGGGGTCGGGTAGTCGTCGCCGAAGATCCGCGGCGCCTCACCCCGGGTGATCCGGTCGAAGAACATCGGGATGATGTTGAACACCCCGGTGTCGGCGAGGTCGGGCCGCGCGGCGCCCGCCACATTGAAGTAGCGCAGACAGGCGGTGGCGATGCCGTGGGCCTGCCCCGCCGCCCTGACCAGCCATTCACCGGCGAGCTTGGTCTCGCCGTACGGGTTGATGGGCACCGCGGGGGTGTCCTCCGTGATGAGCTCCACATCGGGGACCCCGTACACGGCGGCGGACGAGGAGAAGAGGAAGCGCTTCACGTCCGCGGCGACCACGGCTTCCAGCAGCACTGTGAGTCCGTGCACATTCTCGCGGTAGTAGCTCAGCGGCTGCTCCACGGACTCCCCGACCTGCTTCTTCGCCGCGAGATGCACCACCCCGGTGATGGTGTGCTCGGCGAACGCACGGTCCAGCAGCTCCCTGTCGAGCACCGAACCGCACACCAGGGGCACCCCCTCGGGCAGCCGTCCGGGAACCCCCGTCGAGATGTCGTCGAGGACGACGACACGCTCCCCGGCCTCGGTCATGGCATGTGCCACATGGGCCCCGATGTAGCCCGCTCCACCTGTGATCAGCCAAGTCATAGCCGCCACCCTAGGCGGTCGCGGGACGCGGTTTGTGGGGCATGGCATCGATCGACGATGATGATCTAGGCCGGACCGCGGCGGGCAGGCCATGGTTGCGGCAATCCCCCGTACGGAGCAGAGGGCGGACAGGGGGAGGGGGAGTGTCCCCACCGGGAAACCTCGGTGAACTCGGGATTCCGGACATCGGATAGCCTCTGCCGAATGCCGCCGCCCGGATGCCGGGCCGAGCCGCCGTACACACCCGTCTGTCAGCGCCAAGGAGTGAGTCCGTCTGTCGACCGCCATCCTCACCGGCCCGCCGGCACCCGGATCGCCGCTCGAAGGCGATCTCCGGTCGCTGGGCTTCGACGTCCGCGTCGCCTCGGGTGCCGAGGAGACCGCCGCGCTGCTTGCCACGGTCCCCGCTGCCCAGCGTGTCGCCGTGGTGGACCCGGACTTCGTCGGCCATGTTCATGCTCTTCGTCTGGGCCTGACGGACCCGCGCTTCGCGGCGTCCGCGGTTCCGGGCGCGGTGACGGCCCAGCCTGAAGCGCGGCCGGCTCTGCTCAGCGCGCTGCGCGCGGCGGCCGTATCCGGCTCCACCGGATCGGGGGCCCCCGTCGGCGCCCCCGCCCCCGCCCCCGCCCCCGCCCCCGAGGCTGCGGGCGAAGAGAGCGGCCGTGCGGCCGTGGCGGGCGGAAGCCCGGGGAGCGACACCGTGACCACCGGTGCCGAGTCCTCCGACGCGACGACGACCGGGGCCCGGGCAGGAAACCACGACTCGCCCAAGGCCACGACCGCGAGCGCCGTCACCCCGGACGCCGCCCCGGCCGCAGGGCACCCCGGGAGGGGCAGCGCCGTACTCGCCGACCGTGTCGCCGACGCCCTCGACGCAGAAGGCTTCCCACCGCACCGACCCGAGCTCGGTTCGCTCGTGGCGACCGTGCCGCGGGATGCCCAGGCGCGGAACGAGGCCCGGCAGGCCGTCGCCGCCGTGGACGAAGAGGCCGTACGTCTGCGCTCGGCCGTGAAGGCCCGCGACGGGTTCTTCACCACGTTCTTCATCAGCCCGTACTCGCGCTACATCGCCCGCTGGTGCGCGCGCCGCGGACTGACCCCCAACCAGGTCACCACCGCCTCGCTGATCACCGCGCTGATCGCGGCCGGTGCCGCCGCCACCGGCACCCGCGGAGGCTTCGTCGCCGCGGGCGTGCTGCTCCTCTTCTCCTTCGTCCTGGACTGCACCGACGGGCAGCTGGCCCGTTACTCCCTGCAGTACTCGACGATGGGCGCCTGGCTCGACGCCACCTTCGACCGGGCCAAGGAGTACGCGTACTACGCGGGCCTCGCCCTGGGCGCCGCACGCGGCGGTGACGACGTATGGGCACTGGCCCTCGGGGCGATGGTGCTGCAGACCTGCCGGCATGTCGTGGACTTCTCGTTCAACGAGGCGAACCACGACGCGACCGCCAACACGAGCCCCACAGCCGCCCTGTCCGACAAGCTCGACAGCGTGGGCTGGACGGTCTGGCTGCGCCGCATGATCGTCCTCCCGATCGGCGAGCGATGGGCCATGATCGCCGTGCTGACGGCCGTGTCCACGCCCCGCGTCGTCTTCTACGCCCTGCTAGTCGGCTGCGCCTTCGCCGCGACCTACACCACGGCGGGCCGGGTCCTGCGCTCGCTCACCCGCAAGGCGCGGCGGACCGACCGCGCGGCGAGGGCCCTCGCGGATCTCGCCGACTCCGGCCCGCTCGCCGAGGGCTTCGCCGGCGCCTTCGCCAAGGCCGCCCGCCGGCTGCCCGGCTTCGCGCCCCTCACGGTGGCCGTCACCGGCGGCGCCGCCGTGGTGTGTGCCGCGGCCTTCTCGGACCACGGCAGCTGGTGGCCGGTGGCCGCAGCCGCGCTGTACGCCGCCACCTCCGGCTTCGCCGTCGCGCGCCCTCTCAAAGGCGCCCTCGACTGGCTCGTCCCCCCGGTCTTCCGGGCCTGCGAGTACGGCGTGATCCTGCTCCTCGCCGCCCGCTCCGAGGTGAACGGGGCCCTTCCCGCGGCTTTCGGCCTGGTGGCCGCGGTCGCCTACCATCACTACGACACGGTGTACCGCATCCGCGGCGGCACCGGTGCGCCGCCTGCCTGGCTGGTGCGGACGATCGGCGGGCATGAAGGCCGCACGCTGGCGGTGGCGGTCCTGGCCGCGGTCCTGGTGTCGAGCGGTACCGCTTTCACCGTCGCGCTCACCGTCCTCGCGGTGGCCGTGGCGCTGGTGGTGCTCGTGGAGTCCATCCGCTTCTGGGTCTCCGCCGGAGCACCCGCCGTACATGACGAAGGAGAACCCGCATGATCGGCCTCGTACTGGCAGCCGGTGCCGGACGGCGTCTGCGTCCCTACACCGACACGCTTCCGAAGGCCCTCGTGCCCGTTGACGGGGACCTGTCGGTCCTCGACCTCACGCTGAAGAACTTCCAGGAGATCGGTCTCACCGAGGTCGCCGTCGTCGTCGGTTACCGCAAGGAAGCCGTGTACGCGCGCAAGGACGAGCTCGAGGCCACGTACGGCCTGAAGCTCACCCTCATCGACAACGACAAGGCCGAGGAGTGGAACAACGCCTACTCCCTCTGGTGCGCCCGTGACGTCCTCAAGCAGGGCGTGATCCTCGCCAACGGCGACACCGTGCACCCGGTCTCCGTCGAGCACACCCTCCTCGCGGCCCGGGGCAACGGCCAGAAGATCATCCTCGCCCTCGACACGGTGAAGCAGCTGGCCGACGAGGAGATGAAGGTGATCACCGCCGACGGCCAGGGCGTACAGAAGATCACCAAGCTGATGGACCCGGCCTCCGCCACCGGCGAGTACATCGGGGTCACCCTCATCGAGCCCGAGGCGGCCGAGGAGCTTGCGGACGCACTGAAGGCCACCTTCGAGCGCGACCCGGACCTCTACTACGAGGACGGCTACCAGGAGCTCGTGAACCGTGGCTTCCGGATCGACGTGGCGCCGATCGGTGACGTCAAGTGGGTCGAGATCGACAACCACGACGACCTCGCGAAGGGCCGTGAGATCGCGTGCCAGTACTGACACGACTCATCCCGTCACCCGTTGTCGTCGACATCCGGCCCGGGGCCCTCGACGACCTGGCCGGCCTCCTCGCCGACCAGCGGATCTCCAGCTCCGGCCGGCTTGCCTTCGCGATAAGCGGCGGTTCCGGCCAGGCGCTGCGTGAGCGGCTGGCCCCGGTCCTGCCCGGGGCCGACTGGTACGAGGTCGCGGACGGCACCATCGACTCGGCGGTCAGGCTCGCCGACGAGATCAAGGGCAAGCGGTACGACGCGGTCGTCGGCCTCGGCGGCGGCAAGATCATCGACGTCACCAAGTACGCCGCGGCCCGTCTCGGCCTGCCCATGGTGGCGGTCGCCACGAACCTCGCGCACGACGGGCTCTGCTCCCCGGTCGCCACGCTCGACAACGACAACGGCCGGGGGTCCTACGGGGTCCCCACGCCGATCGCGGTGGTCATCGACCTTGATGTCATCCGTGAGGCCCCGGTCCGGTTCGTCCGGGCCGGGATCGGCGACGCGATCTCCAACATCTCCGCCATCGCCGACTGGGAGCTGTCGCACCGGATCACCGGTGAGCCGGTCGACGGTCTTGCCGCCGCCATGGCCCGCACCGCCGGCGAGTCCGTCCTGCGCCACCCCGGTGGCGTCGGCGACGACGGCTTCCTCACGGTGCTGGCCGAGGGACTGGTCCTGACCGGCATCTCCATGTCGATCAGCGGCGACACCCGGCCCTCGTCGGGCGCCTGCCACGAGATCAGTCACGCCTTCGACCTGCTCTTCCCCAAGCGCTGTGCGCTCCACGGCGAGCAGGTCGGAATGGGCGCAGCCTTCGCGATGCATCTGCGCGGCGCCCACGAGGAGTCCCGGCTCTTCGCCGAGGTGCTCGGCAAGCACGGACTGCCGGTGCTGCCCGAGGAGATCGGGTTCTCCGTCGACGAGTTCGTCACGGCCGTGGAGTACGCACCGCAGACCCGCCCCGGGCGCTTCACCATCATCGAGCACCTCGACCTGTCCACCGACCAGATCAGGGACGCGTACGCCGACTATGCCAAGACCATCCGTAGCTGAGCTCCGTCCGGTCGTTCACCCGGCCGGTGTCAAGGACCGGCGCAGTGGCGAGCACTGGGGCGGCCGCCTGTACATGCGCGAGATCTCCCTGCGCATCACCCGCGTCCTGGTCGGCACCAAGGTCACGCCGAACCAGCTGACCTACCTGATGACCCTGGCCGGTGTGCTGGCGCTGCCGGCCCTGCTGGTGCCGGGCATCTGGGGAGCCGTCCTCGGCGTGGTGATGGTCCAGCTCTATCTGCTGCTGGACTGCGTGGACGGGGAGGTCGCCCGCTGGAAGAAGCAGTACTCCCTCTCCGGCGTGTACCTGGACCGCGTCGGCGCCTATCTGTGCGACGCGGCGGTCCTGGTCGGCTTCGGCCTGCGCGCCGCGGACCCGTGGGGCGGCGGGCAGATCGACTGGCTGTGGGCCTTCCTCGGCACCCTCGCGGCGCTCGGCGCGATCCTGATCAAGGCCGAGACCGACCTGGTCGGCGTGGCCCGCCACCAGGCCGGGATGGAGCCGGTCAAGGACGCGGCGGCCGAGCCCCGCTCGTCCGGTATGGCGCTCGCCCGCCGGGCCGCCGCCGCGCTGAAGTTCCACCGGCTGGTCCTCGGTATCGAGGCGTCCCTGCTCATCCTGGTGCTGGCGATCCTCGACCAGGTCCGGGGCGACCTGTTCTTCACCCGCCTCGGTGTCGCGGTGCTGGCCGGGATCGCGCTGCTCCAGACGGTGCTGCACCTGGTGTCGGTCCTCGTCTCCAGCAGGCTGAGGTGAGCGCCATGAAGCTCGGTGCCGTCATCATCACCATGGGCAACCGCCCCGACGATCTGCGTGCCCTCATCGACTCGGTCGCCAAGCAGGACGGCGACCCGGTCGAGGTGGTCGTCGTCGGCAACGGTGCCCCGGTGACCGACGTCCCGGAGGGCGTACGCACGATCGACCTGCCGGAGAACCTGGGCATCCCGGGCGGGCGCAACGCCGGGATCGAGGCCTTCGGTCCCTCGGGGACCGACGTGGACGCCCTGCTGTTCCTCGACGACGACGGTCTGCTGCCGAACAGCGACACCGCGGAACTGGTGCGCCGGGCGTTCGACGAGGACCCGAGCCTCGGGATCGTCAGCTTCCGGATCGCCGACCCGGAGACCGGGGCCACCCAACGCCGGCACGTTCCGCGGCTGCGCGCCTCTGACCCGATGCGGTCGTCCCGGGTGACGACCTTCCTGGGCGGCGCCAACGCGGTCCGCACGAAGGTCATCGCCCAGGTCGGCGGGCTTCCGGACGAGTTCTTCTACGCCCATGAGGAGACGGATTTCGCCTGGCGTGCGCTGGACGCGGGCTGGATGATCGACTACCGCTCCGACATGGTGCTGTTCCACCCGACGACGCCGCCGTCGCGCCATGCGGTCTACCACCGCATGGTGGCGCGCAACCGGGTCTGGCTGGCCCGGCGGAATCTGCCCGCTCCACTGGTGCCGGTGTACCTGGGAGTATGGATTGCGCTGACGCTTCTCAGGCGGCCGTCCGTCCCGGCGCTCAAGGCGTGGTTCGGCGGCTTCCGGGAGGGCTGGACGACTCCGTGCGGGCCGCGCCGTCCCATCAGGTGGCGTACCGTGTGGCGCCTGACCCGGCTGGGCCGACCACCTGTCGTCTGACGGGCCGGGATCTGAGAGCATCGGGCGTATTCCGGGACCCGGCCGCCACCTGGCGCCCACCTGCCGCGCATCTTGAACACGAAAGTTTCAACTTGTGAGTGACACAACCCATGACGGCGCGATCGCGACACGCGTTACGCCGTCTCCCGACGACGGTCTGACGCCGGCGGAGCTCGCCGCCAAGTACGGCCTCTCGGTGAGCGGTGCCCGACCGGGACTCCTCGAGTACGTCAGGCAGCTCTGGGGCCGTCGGCACTTCATCCTGGCCTTCTCCCAGGCGAAGCTCACGGCTCAGTACAGCCAGGCCAAGCTCGGCCAGCTGTGGCAGGTGGCGACGCCCCTGCTGAACGCTCTCGTGTACTACCTGATCTTCGGCCTCATCCTCGGCGCCGGACGCGGGATGTCCAAGGACGTGTACATCCCGTTCCTGGTGACGGGCGTGTTCGTCTTCACGTTCACACAGACGTCGGTGATGGCGGGTGTCCGGTCGATCGCCGGCAACCTGGGACTGGTCCGGGCGCTGCACTTCCCGCGCGCCTCGCTGCCCATCTCGTTCGCGCTGCAGCAGCTCCAGCAGCTGCTGTTCTCGATGCTCGTGCTCGTGCTCATCGTGATCGCGTTCGGCAGCTACCCGTCTTTGAGCTGGCTGCTGGTGGTGCCGGCGCTCGCGCTGCAGTTCGTGTTCAACGTCGGCCTCGCGCTGATCATGGCCCGGATGGGCAGCAAGACCCCCGACCTCGCCCAGCTGATGCCGTTCATCATGCGCACCTGGCTGTACGGCTCGGGTGTCATGTTCTCCATCAAGGTGATGCTCGAGGACAAGCCGGCCTGGATCGCCGACATCCTGTTGTACAACCCGGCGGCGATCTACATGGACCTGATCCGCTTCGCGCTGATCAACGACTACGACTCGTCGAACCTGCCCTCGCACGTCTGGTTCGCGGGACTGATCTGGGCCGTGCTGGTGGGCATCGCCGGGTTTGTTTACTTCTGGAAGGCGGAGGAGCGGTACGGCCGTGGCTGACCTGCACAAAGACCCGAGTGACGCCCGCATCCCCACCGTCATCGCGGACGACGTCCACATCGTCTACCGCGTGAACGGCGGAGGCGGCGGCCGGGGCACCGCGACCGCTGCCCTGAGCCGGATCCTGCGGCGGGACCGCGGCGAGTCCCGTGGCATCCGCAAGGTGCACGCCGTGCGCGGCGTCTCCTTCACCGCGTACCGCGGCGAGGCCATCGGCCTCATCGGCACGAACGGCTCCGGCAAGTCGACCCTGCTGCGGGCCATCGCGGGCCTGCTGCCCACCGAGAGCGGCCGGGTCTACACCGACGGTCAGCCCTCCCTCCTCGGCGTCAACGCCGCGCTGATGGGAGATCTGACCGGAGAGCGGAACGTCATACTCGGCGGTCTGGCCATGGGCATGTCGCGCGACGAGATCCGCGAGCGCTACCAGAGCATCGTCGACTTCTCCGGGATCAACGAGAAGGGCGACTTCATCACGCTGCCGATGCGCACGTACTCCTCGGGTATGGGGGCCCGGCTCCGCTTCGCGATCGCCGCGGCCAAGGACCACGACGTGCTGATGATCGACGAGGCGCTGGCCACCGGTGACCGCAAGTTCCAGATCCGCTCCGAGGCGCGCATCCGCGAGCTGCGCAAGGAGGCCGGCACGGTCTTCCTGGTCAGCCACAGCAACTCGTCGATCAGGGACACCTGCGACCGCGTCCTGTGGCTGGAGAAGGGCGAGCTGCTGATGGACGGCCCCACCGACGAGGTCATCAAGGCGTACGAGAAGGAGACCGGGAAGTAGTCCCCCTGCGCCACACGGAGAGGGCCCCCGCCGGATCGCTCCGGCGGGGGCCCTTCCGGGTCCGACGGCAGGTGTCCGCCCTGCCGCGATCCCGGCGTGCCGGGGCGGCCGGGACTCGGGGAGGGGAGCGGCTGCACGGGCGAGGGTCAAGCTCCGGTCCACGTCTCGTCAAGCGGCCGTCAAGTCCTGTGTCCCCTGGGAAGGTTGGTCGCGGATCGCGTTGTTCTCGTAATACCCGCAACACCCCGGCACGGTCCCGGGCGTTGTACAACGTAAGCTGTACCGGTGCTGATTCACGGCAAGTGGGGCGATACCCCCTGGGTTTCCCGACCCGCCGGGGTGGTCCTCCACTCGGAAAGTCCGGCGGCGTGTCCGAAATAGGATGTATTGGGTCGGCAGTGTAGAACGGGAGATGTGACGGCAATGACGGAAAATCTCCAGCTCCGCGTGTGCAGAGCCGTCCCCGCGCCGGGCAGACCGCAGTGACGGGAACCCGGCAGGTGCGCCCCGAAGCCTCCATGCGCACCACACTCGACAAAGCCGCCGACGAGAACTTTCCGGTAGCCCCCTTCTTCCTGCCGCGCGCCTGGCGCGACGACCTGATGGCCGTGTACGGCTATGCCCGCCTCGTCGACGACATCGGCGACGGCGACCTCGCGCCGGGCGGCGGCGACGCCCGCCACCTCGGGCTCGACCCCGCATCGGCCGAGGACCGGCTCCTGATGCTCGACGCCTTCGAGGCCGACCTCCGGCGTGTCTTCTCCGACGGGGGCGGCGACACGCCGCGTCATCCGCTGCTGCGCGCCCTGGTGCCGGCCGTGCGCCGCCACTCGCTCACCCCCGAGCCGTTCCTCGGCCTCATCGAGGCCAATCGCCAGGACCAGCTCGTCGCCCGTTACGAGACCTACGACGACCTCGTCGCGTACTGCGAACTCTCCGCCAATCCCGTCGGGCGCCTCGTCCTCGGCGTCACCGGAGCCACCAGCCCCGAGCGCGTACGCCTCTCCGACCTGATCTGCACCGCACTGCAGATCATCGAGCACCTCCAGGACGTCCCGGAGGACCTCGCCCGTGAGCGGGTCTATCTCCCTGCAGAGGACATGAAGCGGTTCCATGTCACCGAGGCCGACCTGGCGGCACCGACAGGGGGCGCGTCGGTGCGCGCCCTGGTCGCGTTCGAGGCCGAACGCGCCCGGCTGCTGCTGGATGAAGGCGCCCCTCTCGTGGGTAGCGTCCACGGCAGGCTCAGAATGCTGCTCGCCGGATTCGTGGCCGGGGGACGCGCCGCTCTCGACGCGATCGCGGCCGCCGGACACGACGTACTCCCCGGGCCGCCCAGACCCACCAAGCCGAGACTGATGCGCGAAGTGGGAGCTGTCTTGCGCAGAGCCCGTAGAGAGGGGTGAGCCGGAGCATGGAGGGACAGACCCACATGTCCGCGCCGGTCCAGGCGGCCTACAGCTACTGCGAGACCGTCACGGGACAGCAGGCACGCAACTTCGCCTACGGAATCCGGCTGCTGCCCGCGGACAAGCGCCAGGCCATGTCCGCGCTCTACGCCTTCTCGCGACGCGTCGACGACATCGGTGACGGCGCTCTCACCGAGGCCACCAAGCAGGACCGGCTCGAAGCCACCCGTGAGCTCCTCGGCAGGATCCGCGACGACGAGGTCGACGAGGACGACACCGACCCCGTCGCGGTGGCACTGGCCGACGCGGCGCGCCGCTTCCCGATCCCGCTCGGCGGCCTCGACGAACTCATCGACGGTGTCCTCATGGACGTCCACGGCGAGACGTACGAGACCTGGGACGACCTCAAGGTCTACTGCCGGTGTGTCGCGGGAGCCATCGGTCGGCTCTCACTCGGCGTGTTCGGCACCCTGCCCGGCGCGCGGGGCGCCGACCGTGCCCCGGAGTACGCGGACACACTGGGCCTCGCCCTCCAGCTCACCAACATCCTGCGCGACGTCCGCGAGGACGCGGCCGGCGGCCGCACGTACCTGCCCGGCGACGACCTCGCCAAGTTCGGCTGTTCCGCGGGCTTCCACCGTGCGGCCCCGCCCACCGGCGCCGACTTCACCGGCCTCGTCCACTACGAAGTACGGCGCGCCCGGGGGCTGTTCGCGGAGGGCTACCGGCTGCTGCCGATGCTCGACCGGCGCAGCGGTGCCTGCGTCGCCGCCATGGCGGGGATCTACCGGCGCCTCCTCGACCGTATCGAGCGGGACCCCGGGGCCGTACTGCGCGGCCGGGTCTCGCTGCCCGGCAGGGAGAAGGCGTTCGTCGCCGTGCGTGGCCTCTCCGGGCTCGACGCCCGGAACGTCTCCCGGGGGACCGTCAGGAGGCGTGTCTGATGCGCCGTCCCGCCCCCGTCCCGGACTCCCGTGACCGATGCGCAACCCTCCGCGACGCCGCTGCGTCCCTGACTACTGCGATGCGCGCGCCGGTAAGCGCTCAGGCGCGCCGCGCGCCGACGTCGGGGAGGGCTCATGACGACACATGACGGCATGACGTCGCAGCAGCACGCGGTCGTGGTCGGCGGCGGACTCGCCGGTGTCACCGCCGCACTCCGGCTCGCCGACGCGGGCCTGCGCGTCACTCTCGTCGAGAACCGCCCGCGGCTCGGCGGTCTCGCCTTCTCCTTCCGGCGCGGCGAGCTCACCGTCGACAACGGCCAGCACGTGTATCTGCGCTGCTGCACCGCCTACCGCTGGTTCCTCGAGCGTGTCGACGGCGCCCGTCTGGCCCCGCTGCAGGACCGGCTCGACGTACCCGTTCTCGATGTCGCGGACCCCCGAAGGCCGCGACTCGGACGGCTGCGCCGCACCGCCCTGCCCGTACCGCTGCACCTCGTGAGCAGCCTGGCGACGTATCCGCACCTCTCGCTGGCCGAGCGGGCCGCCGTCGGGCGCGCCGCGCTCGCGCTCAAGGGACTCGACCCCGCCGACCCCGCACTCGACGGGATCGACTTCGCCACCTGGCTGGGACGCCACGGTCAGTCGCGGCGCGCCGTCGAAGCCCTCTGGGACCTCGTCGGAGTCGCCACGCTCAACGCCACCGCGGCCAATGCCTCCATGGCCCTGGCGGCGATGGTCTTCAAGACCGGACTGCTCTCGGAACCCGGCGCCGCCGACATCGGCTGGTCCCATGTGCCGCTCGGCGACCTCCACGACACGCTGGCCCGCAAGGCCCTCGACTCCGCCGGAGTCCGCACCGAACTGCGCACCCGCGTCAGTGCCGTCACCCGTACGGACGACGGCCGCTGGAACGTCACAGCAGGCGCGGAACGGCTGGACGCGGACGCGGTCGTCCTCGCCGTACCGCAGCGCGAGACCCATGCCCTGCTGCCCGAGGGCGCGCTCGAGGACCCGGACCGGCTGCTCGACATCGGCACCGCGCCGATCCTCAACCTCCATGTGATCTACGACCGCACGGTGCTGCGCCGGCCGTTCTTCGCCGCGCTCGGCACACCGGTGCAGTGGGTCTTCGACCGCACCCGGGCCTCCGGGCTCGCCGAAGGCCAGTACCTGGCCGTGTCCCAGTCGGCCGCCGAGGACGAGATCGACACCCCCGTGGCCACCCTGCGCGAGCGCTACCTCCCCGAACTCGAGCGGCTGTTGCCCGCCGCGTACGGTGCTGAGGTACGGGATTTCTTCGTGACCCGGGAGCGCACCGCCACGTTCGCCCCCACCCCCGGCGTCGGCAGGCTCCGGCCCGCCGCACGCACCCGTGCACCCGGCCTGTACCTGGCCGGATCGTGGACCGCCACAGGCTGGCCCGCGACCATGGAGGGCGCGGTGCGCAGCGGTTTCAATGCCGCCGACGCCGCGCTCGCCGCCCTCGGCCGCCCCCATGAACATCCGCTCAAGGAGACGGCATGAGACCGAGCACCGGAACCAGAGGAGAGAAAGTGCCGACTGCGCCTTCGGCGAACCCGGCTGTCGACACCGCGGACGTCACCGCGCTGCTCGAGCGCGGACGGACCATGTCCACCCCGGTGCTGCGCGCTGCCGTGGACCGGCTCGCGCCGCCCATGGACACCGTCGCCGCCTACCACTTCGGCTGGATCGACGCCCACGGCCGCCCCGCGGACGGTGACGGTGGCAAGGCCGTACGCCCGGCGCTGGCCCTGCTCTCCGCCGAGGCGGCCGGAGCCGCTCCCGAAGTCGGCATCCCCGGCGCCGTCGCGGTCGAGCTGGTGCACAACTTCTCCCTGCTCCACGACGACCTGATGGACGGTGACGAGCAGCGCCGCCACCGCGACACGGTGTGGAAGGTGCACGGCCCCGCCCAGGCGATCCTCGTCGGTGACGCCCTCTTCGCCCTGGCCAACGAGATCCTGCTGGAACTCGGCACGGTCGAGGCCGGACGGGCGACGCGACGGCTCACCACCGCCACGCGAAAGCTCATCGACGGACAGGCACAGGACATCTCCTTCGAGCATCGCGAGCGGGTCGCCGTCGAGGAGTGCCTCGAGATGGAGGGCAACAAGACCGGCGCGCTGCTCGCCTGCGCCGTGTCCATCGGTGCCGTGCTCGGCGGCGCCGACGACCGCACCGCCGACACGCTGGAGGCGTACGGCTACCACCTGGGCCTCGCCTTCCAGGCCGTGGACGACCTGCTCGGCATCTGGGGCGACCCGGAGGCGACGGGCAAGCAGACCTGGAGCGATCTGCGCCAGCGCAAGAAGTCCCTCCCCGTCGTCGCCGCGCTCGCCGCCGGCGGTCCGGCCTCTGAGCGTCTCGCCGAACTCCTCGCCGCCGACGCCAAGAGCAATGACTTCGACAGCTTCTCCGAGGAGGAGTTCGCCACCAGGGCCGCCCTGATCGAAGAGGCGGGCGGCCGTGAGTGGACCGCCCAAGAGGCCCGCAGGCAGCACGGGACAGCGGTCGGCGCGCTGGACCGTATCGACATGCCCGGCCGGGTCCGCGCGCAGCTCGTGGCGCTCGCCGACTTCGTCGTCGTGCGCAAGAGATGAGCACGGTCGCCCTCAGCGATGATCACGCGAAAGAGATGATCACGATCAGCCGCATATGAGTTCGCAGTCGCCGGCCGGTGCCACTTCCGGCACCGGCCGACGGCAGACCCGCAGTAGCAGATGTCCGACTGCACGAAGGGGAAGCCATGACAGCGACGACCGACGGAAGCACAGGGGCACCGGGGCCCCGCGCAGCCGCGGCCAGCGAATCGACCGACACACCTCCCGCCCCCACCACGACAGGGCTGGACGCCCTGTCGGCCGCAGAACGGGCGGCGCAGCGTTCCGTCGAGCACCTGCTCGCCCGCCAGGACACCGAGGGCTGGTGGAAGGGCGACCTCGAGACCAACGTCACCATGGACGCAGAAGACCTGCTGCTCCGTCAGTTCCTCGGCATCCAGGACGAGAAGACCACCGGTGCCGCCGCTCTCTTCATCCGCGGCGAGCAGCGCGAGGACGGCACCTGGGCCACCTTCCACGGCGGCCCCGGGGAGCTCTCCACCACCGTCGAGGCGTATGTCGCCCTGCGTCTCGCGGGCGACCGGCCCGAGGACCCGCACATGGCCCTCGCCTCTGCCTGGATCCGCAAGCAGGGCGGCATCGCCGCGAGCCGCGTCTTCACACGCATCTGGCTCGCGCTCTTCGGCTGGTGGAAGTGGGACGACCTGCCCGAGCTGCCGCCCGAACTCATCTGTCTGCCCTCATGGTTCCCCCTCAACATCTACGACTTCGGCTGCTGGGCGCGGCAGACCATCGTGCCGCTCACGATCGTCTCCGCGAAGCGGCCCGTACGCCCGGCGCCCTTCCCGCTCGACGAGCTGCACACCGACCGCCATCATCCGAATCCGCCCAAGCCGCTCGCGCCCGCGGCCAGTTGGGACGGTCTGTTCCAGCGCCTCGACAAGGTGCTGCACGGCTATCACCGGGTCGCCCTGCGCCCGCTGCGCCGTGCGGCGATGAACACGGCGGCACACTGGATCATCGAACGGCAGGAGAACGACGGCTGCTGGGGCGGTATCCAGCCGCCCGCCGTGTACTCGCTGATCGCCCTGCACCTGCTCGGGTACGACCTGCGGCATCCGGTCATGCGTGCGGGTCTCGACTCGCTCGACCGCTTCGCCGTATGGCGCGAGGACGGCTCCAGGATGATCGAGGCCTGTCAGTCACCGGTCTGGGACACCTGCCTCGCCACCATCGCGCTCGCCGACGCGGGCCTGCCGGCCGACCACTCGGCGATGGTGAGGGCCGCCGACTGGATGCTCGCAGAAGAGATCGTCAGGCCCGGCGACTGGGCCGTACGCAGGCCCCGGCTCGCCCCCGGCGGCTGGGCGTTCGAGTTCCACAACGACAACTACCCCGACATCGACGACACCGCGGAGGTGGTCCTCGCGCTGCGCCGGGTCAAGCACCCGGACCCCTCGCGCATCGACGCCGCGGTCGCACGGGCAGGCAACTGGACTCTGGGGATGCAGTCGAGGAACGGTGCCTGGGCGGCCTTCGACGCCGACAACACCAGCCGGTTCCCCAACCGGCTGCCGTTCTGCGACTTCGGCGAGGTCATCGACCCGCCGTCCGCCGACGTCACCGCGCATGTCGTGGAGATGCTCGCCCATGAGGGCCGGGCCCATCATCCCCGGACCCGGGCGGGCATCGAGTGGCTGCTCGCCGAACAGGAGTCCAACGGCGCCTGGTTCGGGCGCTGGGGTGTCAACTACCTCTACGGCACGGGCTCCGTGGTGCCCGCCCTGGCCGCTGCCGGGCTGCCCACCTCGCATCCCGCGATCCGGCGTGCCGTCCACTGGCTCGAATCCGTCCAGAACGACGACGGCGGCTGGGGCGAGGACCTGCGCTCCTACCGAGACCCGACCACCGCCGGCCAGGGAGTCTCCACCGCGTCACAGACCGCCTGGGCGCTGCTGGCCCTGCTGGCGGCGGGGGAGCGGGAGGGAAAGGCGGTCGAGCGGGGCATCTGCTTCCTTGCCGAGACACAGGCCCCGGACGGCTCCTGGGACGAGCCGTACTTCACCGGTACAGGCTTCCCGTGGGACTTCTCCATCAATTACCACCTCTACCGGCAGGTCTTTCCGCTCACCGCGCTCGGCCGCTATGTGCACGGGGAGCCGCTCGGCCGCCGGAACGGGGGCTGAATGGACGATTCCACGGAGCCGTCCGGCTCCACAGTTCCGCCGCTGCTGATCGCCTGCGCGCTCGGCATCGAGCGGTTCGCCCTGCGCGGCGCCGGAGGCCGGCGCGGCGGAGCGCCGGGCCCGGTGACCGTCCTGCGAACGGGCATGGGTCCGAACAACGCACAGCGCGCCCTCGCGCGGGCGCTCGGTGACGAGCGGCAGCGCGGCGCGGCGGTCGTCGCGGCGGGTTTCTGCGCCGGACTCGCTTCCGGAATGCACCCCGGTGACCTGGTGGTCGCGGACGAGACCCGTGGCCCCTGGGGCGTCACGCCCTGCACCGGCACCGAGCTGCTCATGAAGGAGCTGGCCCGCGCCGTGCCCGGCCGCACCGTGCATCACGGGCCGCTCACCGCCTCCGGCCATGTCGTGCGCGGCAAGGAGCGGGCCGAACTCGCCGCCATGGGAGCCATCGCGGTGGACATGGAGTCCGCCGCCACGCTGCACAGCGCTCTGAGCGCCGGAGCACGCCCGGTTGCGGCCGTCCGGGTGGTCGTGGACGCTCCTGAGCACGAACTGGTCCGTATCGGCACGATGCGCGGTGGAATATCTGCCTTCCGTGTCCTGCGTGCCGCCCTTCCGGCTTTCTATGAATGGCACCGTTCTTTGCTGCTCCCCAGGAGGTGAGCTAGATGGCCATGCCGCTCCGTCAGACCATCAGGGTCGGGACCTACCTTTTTGAACAGAAGCTCCGCAGGCGTGAGAAGTTTCCGCTGATCGTGGAGCTGGAGCCGTTGTTCGCGTGCAATCTGAAGTGCGAGGGCTGCGGAAAGATCCAGCACCCGGCCGGAATCCTCAAGCAGCGCATGCCTGTCGCACAGGCGGTGGGTGCTGTTCTCGAATCCGGGGCCCCGATGGTCTCCATTGCGGGCGGCGAGCCGTTGATGCACCCTCAGATCGACGAGATCGTGCGCCAATTGGTGGCCCGGAAGAAATACGTCTTCCTCTGCACGAACGCCATGCTGCTGCGGAAGAAGATGGACACCTTCACGCCGTCGCCGTTCTTCGCCTTCGCGGTCCACATCGACGGGCTGCGTGAGCGCCATGACGAGTCGGTCGCGAAGGAGGGCGTCTTCGACGAGGCGGTGGAGGCGATCAAGGAGGCCAAGAAGCGAGGCTTCAGGGTCACCACCAATTCCACGTTCTTCAACACCGACACCCCTCAGACCGTCATCGAGGTGCTGAACTACCTCAACGACGACCTCAAGGTCGACGAGATGATGATCTCGCCCGCGTACGCCTACGAGAAGGCGCCCGACCAGGAGCACTTCCTCGGTGTCGAGCAGACCCGCGAACTGTTCAGAAAGGCCTTCGCGGGCGGCAACCGGCGGCGCTGGCGGCTGAACCACTCGCCGCTCTTCCTGGACTTCCTGGAGGGGAAGGTCGACTTCCCGTGCACGGCGTGGGCGATCCCGAACTACTCGCTCTTCGGCTGGCAGCGGCCCTGCTATCTGATGAGCGACGGGTACGTGCCCACGTACAAGGAACTCGTCGAGGACACCGACTGGAGCAGCTACGGCCGGGGCAAGGACCCCCGCTGCGCCAACTGCATGGCGCACTGCGGTTACGAGCCCACGGCGGTACTCGCCACCATGGGCTCCCTGAAGGAGTCGCTGCGCGCCGCCCGGGACACGGTTTCCGGAAGCCGCTGATGAGGAGAGGTCCGGCGGGCGGAAGCACACCGCCCGCCGCCGCCGTGTGTGCAACAGATTCAGAGAGGGGCCGGGCGTGTCGATTCTGGAGAACATCAGGGGACCGCGCGATCTCAAGGCGCTGACAAGTGCGGAGCTCTGCCAACTGGCCCGGGACATCCGGGAGTTCCTCATCCATGCCGTGGCCAGAACCGGTGGCCACCTCGGACCCAATCTCGGCGTGGTGGAGCTTTCCGTCGCACTCCACCGCGTCTTCGACTCGCCTGCCGACCGGATCCTGTGGGACACCGGACACCAGAGCTATGTCCACAAGCTCCTCACCGGCCGGCAGGACTTCTCCAAACTGCGCGGCAAGGGCGGCCTCTCCGGCTATCCGTCCCGCGAGGAGTCCGAGCACGACGTCATCGAGAACTCCCATGCCTCCACCGTCCTCGGCTGGGCCGACGGACTCGCCAAGGCCCACCAGGTCCTCGGCAGCACCGACCACGTCGTCGCCGTCATCGGCGACGGCGCGCTGACCGGCGGGATGGCCTGGGAGGCACTCAACAACATCGCCGCGGCCAAGGACCGGCCGCTGATCATCGTCGTCAACGACAACGAGCGCTCGTACGCGCCGACGATAGGCGGCCTTGCCAACCATCTCGCCACGCTCCGCACCACCGACGGCTACGAGCGCTTCCTCGCCTGGGGCAGGGACGTCCTCGAGCACACACCGGTGGTCGGAAAGCCGCTCTACGAATCGCTGCACGGCGCCAAGAAGGGCTTCAAGGACGCCTTCGCCCCCCAGGGGATGTTCGAGGATCTGGGGCTGAAGTACATCGGCCCGATCGACGGCCACGACATCGCCGCCGTCGAGTCGGGGCTGCGCCGGGCCAAACGCTTCCACGGACCGGTGCTGGTGCACTGCCTCACCGAGAAGGGCCGTGGCTATCGGCCCGCGCTGGAGGACGAGGCGGACCGCTTCCACACGGTCGGCGTGATGGACCCGCTGACCTGCGAGCCGCTGGCACCGGCCGGCGGTCCGTCGTGGACCTCGGTGTTCGGGGACGAGATCGCCGCGATCGGTGCAGAACGGCCCGACGTCGTGGCGATCACCGCGGCCATGCTGCATCCCGTCGGCCTGACGAGGTTCGCCGAACGCTTCCCCGACCGGGTCTGGGACGTCGGCATCGCCGAGCAGCACGCGGCCGTCTCCGCGGCCGGGCTCGCCACCGGGGGTCTCCACCCCGTCGTCGCCGTCTACGCCACCTTCCTCAACCGCGCCTTCGACCAGCTCCTGATGGACGTCGCCCTGCACCGTTGCGCGGTGACCTTCGTCCTCGACCGGGCGGGGGTCACCGGCGTGGACGGGGCCTCCCACAACGGCATGTGGGACATGTCGGTCCTCCAGGTCGTCCCCGGGCTCAGGATCGCCGCCCCGCGCGACGCCGACCAGCTGCGGGCACAGCTGCGAGAGGCCGTGGACGTGAGTGACGCGCCGACCGTACTGCGCTTCCCCAAGGAGTCGGTGGGCGAGCCGTTTCCCGCACTGGAGCGGATCGGCGGAATGGACGTGCTCCACCGGAGCGAGCACGCCGATGTGCTGCTGGTCTCGGTCGGGGCCCTCGCGTCCGTGTGTCTGGGGACCGCCGAGCTGCTGGAGGCCCGCGGCGTGCGCTGCACCGTGGTCGACCCGCGCTGGGTCAAGCCCGTCGACGAACAGCTCGCCCCGCTCGCCGGACGGCACCGCCTCGTCGCGGTGGTCGAGGACAACAGCCGGGCGGGCGGGGTCGGCTCGGCCGTCGGACAGGCGCTCCGGGACGCCGACGTGGACGTACCGCTGCGGACGTTCGGCATCCCCGATCAGTTCCTCGCGCACGCGAAGCGCGGCGAGGTGCTGGCGGACATCGGTCTGACGCCGGTCGAGATCGCGGGCCGGATCAGTGCCGCGCTGGCGCGCCGCAAGGCGACCCGGGAGCCCGAGGAGCACGGACGATGAGCAAGGACTTCGACCTCGGGCGCCTGCTCGCCGAGCGCGGCGGCGAACGGTACGAGCTGCACACGAGACATCTCAACCACCAGCTGCCGCGCATGCTCCGCACCATCGGCTTCGACAAGGTATACGAGCGGGGCGAGGGCGCGTACTTCTGGGACGCCGACGGCAACGACCACCTCGACATGCTCGCGGGCTTCGGGGTCATGGGCCTCGGCCGGCACCACCCCGTCGTCCGCAAGGCGCTGCACGACGTCCTCGACGCCTCGCTCGCCGACCTCACCCGCTTCGACTGCCCGCCGCTGCCCGGACTCCTCGCCGAGAAGCTGCTCGCCCACAGCCCCCATCTCGACCGGGTCTTCTTCGGCAACAGCGGCACGGAAGCGGTCGAGACGGCCCTGAAGTTCGCCCGCTACGCGACCGGCAGGCCGCGGATCGTGTACTGCACGCACGCCTTCCACGGGCTGACCACAGGCTCGCTCTCGGTCAACGGCGAGGCGGGCTTCCGGGACGGCTTCGCCCCGCTGCTCCCCGACACCGCGATCGAGCTCGGGGATCTCGGCGCGCTGGAGCGGGAGCTGAAGCGGGGCGATGTGGCGGGCTTCGTGGTGGAGCCCATCCAGGGCAAGGGGGTGCACGAGGCGCCGCCCGGGTTCCTGTCCGCGGCCCAGGAGCTGCTGCACCGGCACAACGCACTGCTCATCGCCGACGAGGTGCAGACCGGCCTCGGCAGGACCGGCGACTTCTTCGCCTACCAGCACGAGGAGGGCGTGGAGCCCGACCTGGTGTGCGTCGCGAAGGCGCTCTCGGGCGGCTACGTGCCGGTGGGCGCGACCCTCGGCAAGGACTGGATCTTCAAGAAGGTCTACTCGTCGATGGACCGCGTGCTGGTGCACTCCGCGAGCTTCGGCTCGAACGCCCAGGCGATGGCTGCCGGACTCGCGGTCCTCTCGGTGATCGAGGACGAACAGATCGTCGCGAACGCACGGATCACCGGGGAACTGCTGAGGACACGGCTCGCGGCGCTCGTCGAGCGCTACGAACTGCTGCAGGACGTCCGCGGGCGCGGGCTGATGATCGGCATCGAGTTCGGCAGGCCGTCCTCCCTGAAGCTGCGCAGCCGGTGGACCGTGCTGCAGGCCGCTCGCAAGGGCCTCTTCGCGCAGATGGTGGTCGTGCCGCTGCTGCAGAAGCACCGGATCCTCACCCAGGTCTCCGGTGACCATCTGGAAGTGATCAAGCTGATCCCGCCGCTGATCATCGGCGAGGCCGAGGTCGAGCGCTTCGTCCAGGCCTTCACCGCGGTCATGGACGACGCGCACGGGGGAAGCGGCCTGATGTGGGACTTCGGCAGGACACTCGTCAAGCAGGCCGTGGCCAATCGCTGAGGCCCCTGTCCTTTGCCTCTGAGGCAAGTTACTTGCCTCAGAGGAAAGATTTTGGCCCAATAGCGGCATGAGCCTTTCTGCCGGACAGTCTTCCGGGCCGCACCGCCAGGAGCCCGCCGCGAAGGCGGTCGACGAACTGCCCGAGGTCGCGCCCCGGCTGCGTGAACTGCGCCGTCGACAGGGCCTCACCCTTGAGGCCGCGGCGCAGCGCGCCGGTCTGTCGCCTGCCCATCTCTCCCGGCTGGAGACCGGCAACCGGCAGCCGTCGCTGCCCATGCTGCTCACCCTCGCCAGGATCTACGGTACGACGGTCGGGGAGCTGCTCGGCGAGCTGCATCCGGAACGCGACGCGATCATTCGCGGCGACCGGACGGGCCACGCAGCCGCCGACGGCTGGACCTACCAGCAGGCCGGTGGCCGTGGGCGCGCCATGCAGGCCCTGCGGGTCCGGGTGCCCCACGGGGCCGGGGGCCAGGGGGACCTGGTGAGGGTCCATCCCGGCGAGGAGTGGCTGTACGTACTCGAAGGCCGGCTGCGGCTCGGCCTGGGCGAGACAGTGCACGAACTCGAACCCGGGGACAGCGCCCACTTCGACTCGCTGACGCCGCACCGTATCGCCGCGGTCGCACCGGGTGGGGTCGAGCTGCTCTTCGTCCACACCCTGCTGCAGAGCCCCGACCCGCACGCCCACCCGCACGCTTGAGGAGACTGGCCATGCCGAAGAAGCCGTCATCGAAGAACGACGCGAACCAGGAGCAGACGTTTCCCGTCGGACTGATCGTCCGGCTGTTCGCCTATCTGGTCGCGGGCCACCTGTTCGCGGCCTTCCTCTACCTGCTGTTCACCGTCGGAGGCAGCTGACCGGCGGCTGCGGGGCTCAGACCGAGCCGTCCAGCAGCCGCTCGCGCAGCCGCTCGCGTGTCTCGGACGAGACGCCGAGTCCCTCGGAGAGGTAGCGCTCGGTGCTGCCCCAGGTCTCCTCGATGGTGGCGAACGCCGCCGCGAGGTACTCGGACCGGGCGTCGAAGAGCGGGCTCAGCAGCTCCATGACCTCCGGAGACATCCCCGCGGGGGAGGAGTCGCTGCGGCGCACCTTGTAGCGCCGGTGCGGGTCGTTCGACTTCAGGTAGTCGGCCTCGATGGCATCCCGCTCCACCCCCACCGCGAGCAGCGAGATGGCGATCGAGAGACCCGCGCGGTCCTTGCCGGCCGCACAGTGCATCAGCGCCGGAACGCTGTCCTCCGCCAGCGCGTGCAGGACCCGGCTGTGCTCGGCCGTGCGGTGTTTGATCATCACCCGGTACGAGGCGGACATGCGGCCGGCCGCCTTGCCGTCGGCGAGGATCGACTTCAGCTGGTCGAGGTTGCCGTCGCGGACCATCCCCCAGAACTCCGCGCCGTCGGCGGGATCACTGAGCGGGATGTTCACGTTCCGCACCCCGGGCAGCTCGACGTCCGGGCCCTCCAGCCCGTGGTCGGCGGCATTGCGGAAGTCGAAGATCGTGTGGAGCCCGAGCGACGCGAGGAAGGCGGCGTCGCTGTCGGTGGCGTGCGCGAGGTGACCGCTGCGGAAGAGCCGGCCGTACCGCACCTGGCGCCCGTCCACCGTCGGCAGTCCGCCGACGTCCCGGAAGTTGCGCACGCCGGAGAGCTCAGGTTCGGTCGAGGGGACCTGGGGCAGCTGCTGCGTCACGGGGACTCCTCCGTGTCTGCGGTCGGCACTGCTCGCCGACAGTGGCGCGATCCTGACCATACGACATTGATTCCTCAGGCAATCATCTCGGTTCCTGCGGCTCTGGGAGCGCGGTCGGTGGGGGCGTATCCGGGTTCTGTCCGGCAGGGGAGCCGCTGTGCACGCTGCTCCGGGCTGTGGCCGCCCTTCCCTGGTCCCGTTCACGCTCTTGCGCTCGACCTCCATCACCGGCTGCGGGACGACTCCGCTGCGACCTTGCTGCTGCATCACGGAACGGACACGGAGCTCCGGGGTGATCTCGACGCGGTGGTGCCTGGCTGCGGCGACGGAATGTGTGATCGCTGCGTTCCATCCGCGAAGTTAGAGATTGTCGGCATGAGTCTCTAATGGCCCTTCTGTCCGTATTGACTGTTTTCGCATAACGCGCCCCGGTAACAAGGGAGATGGCCTCCGCGCAGTGAGCGGGATCATATTCGTGACGTTCTGTTGCCGTGTGCCGCGGTCAATTCCCCTTGTCCGTAAGGACATCGAAGATCCCGAATCCACGGAGTGTGACCGGAAATTCCGTGTTGATATCGGGCGGGCGAATGCCGACCGAATGAGGTGGCTTGTTCCCCTCGGTCCGGCTCGCTTACGGTCACCGCAATCCGGTCGGATCGCCCAATCCTGCCGCCGTCCGGAATATCGCACCCATCCACGTGTGGCAGGAGCGGGGGACCCAGGTAAGTCCGCCGGCCGGGAGTACCGGACGGCTAGGGGTGAAGTCGCGCATGCGCGGCCGGGCATCTCCAGCCCGAACCCGACAGCTCACCTCGCAGGCGCCGGAGAGGAATTCGCCATGCCCGGAAAGGGTAAGCACCGCCGTCCGAGGACCAGCCCGTTCACGCGCGGATTCGTCGCCGCCGGTACGGGTGGCGCCGCCATCGCACTCCCGCTCATCGGCACCGCCGGTGCGCACGCTGTGGAGAAGTCCGCTCCCGCCGTGACCTCCGGTCATGTCGCCTCCGTCGCCCAGGGGGCCGTCGCCCCGCAGACGCCCAAGGCTCCGAAGGCGCCCAAGAGCTACACGGTCGTCGCCGGTGACTACCTCTCGAAGATCGCGGCCGAGCAGGACCTCGACGGCGGTTGGAAGAAGCTGTATGCCGACAATCGCGAGGCCGTCGGTGAGAACCCGTCACTGATCCACCCGGGGCTCAAGCTCACGATCGGCGGCAAGCCCGAGTCGAAGGCCCCGGCGGAGCGCAAGGCCGCTGCTCCGGCGAAGAAGGCCGCTGCTCCGGCCAAGGAGGCCGCTGCTCCGGCCAAGGAGGAGCGTTCGTCCCGCTCGGCCGAGCGTGCTGCGGCCGCCGCCGGGCCCGCCGCCTCCCGTCCCGGCTCGGGTGCGGCTGCTGCCCCCGCCCCCGCCGCGGCCCCGGCCGCAGCTCCCGCCGCGCCGGCCGCAGCTCCCGCCGCGCCGAGCAAGGTCACCGACTACACCGCTCCGGTCACCGGCAGCATCAGCACCGCCTACAGAACCCCCGGTGCCATGTGGTCCAGTGGTTACCACACCGGTCTCGACTTCATCGCCTCCGTCGGTACCTCGGTCAAGTCCGTGGGCCCGGGCACCGTGGTCTCGGCCGGATGGGCCGGCGCCTACGGCAACCAGGTCGTCATCCAGCACACCGACGGCACCTACTCGCAGTACGCCCACCTTTCCTCGCTCTCGATCTCGTCCGGCCAGAGCGTTCGCGGCGGCGAGCAGATCGGCCTCTCCGGCTCCACCGGCAACTCCACCGGCCCGCACCTGCACTTCGAGATCCGCACCGGACCGGGCTACGGCTCGGACATCGACCCGCTGGCCTATCTCCGGCAGCACGGCGTGTCGATCTGAAGCTGACGTAACGTCAGTGACGTCCGCCGCCCCTTTTCCTGACGGAGGGGGTGGCGGACGTCTGTGTTCCGCCGTATTCCCACTTTGCGAGAACCTGACCAGGTGGTCTATGTCACGCCACGTCAACCCCTCCCTACGGTGGCGTAGGTCACTTCACCCGGTGAATGATGTCTCGACGTGGCAGACGATTCGAGATCAAGAGCACATGGCGCATTCGGGTCGTACGCGGCGATCGGTGACAGCTTCACCGAGGGCGTCGGAGACCCTGGACCAGAGGGACAGTTCGTGGGCTGGGCGGACCGCCTTGCGGTCCTTCTCGACGACCGTGTACCGGAGCACACGTTCCGTTACGCCAATCTCGCCGTACGCGGACGACTCCTCGACCAGATCGTGGAGGAGCAGGTCCCGCGGGCGAAGGAACTCGCACCCGACCTGGTGACGTTCTGCGCGGGAGGCAACGACATCATCCGTCCCGGCACCGACCCGGACGATGTCGCCGAGCGCTTCGAACGAGCCGTCGCCGACCTTGCCGGTGCCGTCGGCACCGTCATGGTGACGACCGGCTTCGACACCCGGGGCGTGCCCGTGCTCCGTCATCTGCGCGGCAAGATCGCCACATACACCGCGCATGTGCGTGCCATCGCCGACCGCCACAACTGCCCCGTCCTCGACCTGTGGTCGCTCAAGTCCGTCCAGGACAGACGAGCGTGGGACGGCGACCGGCTCCATCTCTCGCCCGAGGGCCACACCCGAGTCGCGCTGCGCGCCGCGCAGGTGCTCGGCATCGAGGTGCCCGCCGACCCCGACCAGCCGTGGCCGCCGCTGCCGCCGCGCGGCACGTTCGACGTCCGGCGTGACGACATCCAGTGGGCGCGGGAGCACCTCGTGCCGTGGATCGGCCGACGGCTGCGGGGCGAATCCTCCGGCGATCATGTGGAGCCGAAGCGTCCGGATCTGCTCCCGCTCTGAGTGCCGGGCCCGCCGGGCCGGTACTGCGAAGCGGCGGGGATCCGCTCCAGGACCCCGCCCGCGAACACGTCGTACAGCGGCAGCGACTCCAGATGGACATAGCCGATGTGGCAGTCGCACACGGCGAGAGGGCAGGGGCGCGGCCGCAGTGCCGCCCGGAACGAGCCGTCGTAGAGATTGCCCAGCTCGGCCCGCACGAAATGGCAGCGCCGTACCGTCCCCTCACCGTCCACCGAGATCACCGACTCGCCCGTCCGGCACGGCAGCCCCGCCGATCGGTGCGGGTGGCGGCTGTAGGGGAAGAGCGGGTCGAGTGCCGTCCAGCGAGCGGCTTCCTCGTCCGTGTACGTACGCCCTTCCGCCGCGTTCACCCACAGGTAGACATGCGGCGGGAGATCGTCACGCAGCCGGCGGGCCTGCTCCAGATGTTCGTCGAAGCCGACGACTCCGACACTGAACCGGACTCCTCGGCCCACGAGTTCGCGGCATTTGCCGAGGAATCGGTCGTACGGCGTCTGGCCGGGGTGGTACGTGCACCACAGCGCCAGCGTGTCCGCGTCCGCGTCCGCGAGCCAGTCGGTCCGGCAGCTGAGATTGGTCTGGATGGCGACCCGGCGGACGTGCGGCAGCAGGGACAGCTCCACCAGGGCACGCCGGTACCAGGAACGCACAAGGCCCTCGCCCCACGGCGTGAACAGCACCGACAGCCGGTCGTCGGTCTGCCCCGCCGCCCAGCCGGCGAACCGCTCCAGCGCCTCCCGGTCCGCACGCAGCTGCTCCCGGCTGTCGCGGCGCTTGGCGAACGGACAGTACGGGCAGTCGTAGTCGCAGGAGGCGAGCCGGCCCCGGTACAGCACGGTCAGATCCATCTGTGCGCGCCCCTCACTTCAGCTCGTACGCGGCCATCGCGGCCCGTACGGCGGGGGAGAAGAGCTCGGGGCCGAGGGCGTCCGAGTGGGCGAGGCCCTCCGATGTCAGCCGCAGCAGTCCGTCCGCCTCCTCCAGCCAGCCGCGCCCGGCGAATGCCGCGAGCTCGGCCGCGAAGTCGTCGGCCGGCCTCCTGCCGAACCGAGCTTCGTACTCCGCCGTGCACATTCCCCCCGCCTGCAGCAGCGATTGGAGCAGATGGCGACGGCGCGCCTCCTCCCCGTCGACCCGGCGGCCCACCTCCGCCCGTGTGAAGTCCTCGGCCTCTGTGTAGTCGTCGATGATCGTGCGTATCTGGCGCATGTCGACCGCGTAGTCGAAGGAGTAGTGCAGGCGAGAGGTGTACGAGCGGGCTCCGCAGCCGAGGCCGATCATTCCGTCCGTCTGGCAGGCGTAGTCGTCCGCGCCCTGCGGCGGCGCGTCGGCGCGGCGGAACATCCGCATCGAAAGCTGCTCGTAGCCGTGAGCGAGAAGATGGTCACGGCCCTGGCGGTACAGCGTGAGGCGCCGGCCGTCCCACGCCGCGTCGCTGTCCGCCGCGAGACGGCCGAGGCCCGTCAGCGGCCGCACGTAGAGGGGGTACAGATAGAGCTCCTCGGGCCGCCACGCGAGCGCCGCGTCGAGCGAGCGCCGCCAGGTCGCCGCCGTCTGGCCGTCGATGCCGTAGATCAGGTCGATGTTGAGGACAGGGACTCCGGCGTCACGGATCCGGCCCAGCGCGGCCTCGACGTCGGAGCGACGCTGGGGGCGGACCGCCGCCCTCGCCTCGTCGTCGATGAAGCTCTGGACACCTATGCTCAGCCGGGTCGCGCCGCGCCGCACGAGCACACCGAGCCGATCGGCGGTCGCCGTCGCCGGGGACGTCTCCACGGAGAGCGGCACCGCGCTCAGGTCCGCGCCCATGCGCTTCTCTGCGATGTCGCACAGCCGCTCCAGCTCGGCGGCGGTCAGGAACGTGGGTGTGCCACCGCCGAAGGCCGCCGTGGCGAACCGCACCGGCGCCGCGTCCCCGAGGGCGTCCCGGACCGCGACCGCCTGACGCTCCAGCGCGTCGAGATAGCGCGTGGTCAGCTCGTCGGGCGCGCCGATGCGGGTGAAGAGGTTGCAGAAGCCGCAGCGCACCTCGCAGAACGGTATGTGCAGATAGAGCGAGAGCGCGTCCTTGCTCTCCCCGGCCCACAGCTCACGGAGTGAGGGGCGGTCGCCGAGCGGGCGGTAGGCGGTCTTGTGCGGATAGGCGTACACATAGCTCTGGTACGGGCGGATCGAGCTCATCGGGCGCCCTCCGGCGAGCCATGGTCCGTGAGGACCGCCGCGCCGGGGCCCGGGAGGAAGAACTGCGCGTACGGAACCGTCCAGACGACCTCGTGGCCGAGCCGGTGGCCGGTGTAGCCGTCGTCGCCGTACGCCGTGCCGTGGTCGGAGCAGACGATGGTGAAGCACCGGCGTCTGCTGCTCGCCGCGGTGAAGAGCCGGCCGATGTGCCGGTCCACGTACTCCAGGGCTGCGGCGTGCGTCTCGCGGGAATCGCCCGCCTCGCGTGTGGCACCGGGCAGATGGAACCAGTTGGGCTGGTGCAGGGCGGCGACATTGACGAAGAGGAACAGCCGCTGCTCGTCGGGCAGCCCCGCGACCACCTCCTCGGCACGGTCCACCTGGGCCTCGAACGAGGTCGGGGAGGTCACGCCGAACTCCGGCTCCCAGTGGCTCTCCTGGAACAGACCGGGCAGCACGGAGCCGAGGGGCCCCTGCCGGTTGAAGAAACCTACCCCGCCGACGCACACCGTCCGGTACCCGGCCTGCGCCAGTCCGCCGACCAGATCCGGGGTGTCGTAGACGAACGTGCCGTCCGCGGTGGTCTCACTGCCCGCGAACCGCGCGGCGAACAGCCGTGGATGGGGGCCCGGAGCGGCGGGAGTCGGCAGGAACCCGGCGAAGATCGCCTGGTGGGAGGCGTAGGTGAAACTGCCCGGAGCATGACGCTTCTCCCAGACCCCGCCGGGGAGATGGCGGGCCAGATGGGGTATCCGGCCGGCTGCCGCGAGCTCCGCGGCGACATCGAACCGGAGCGTGTCGAGAGTGACGAGCAGCAGATCGTCCCTGCCGACGACCGCCGGCATGTCGGTCATGCCTGCGGCAGGGGGAGGGGTCGGGCACATGGTGGTTCCTCGTGGTACGTACGGATGGCGGCGGCGACCTGCGCCGCATAGGTGTCGAGGCCCTCGGCGCCGCTGCCCGGCAACCCGGTGAGGCGCGGCAGCAGATCACCGAACGCATTGACCTCGCCGACGGCGAACCGCCGCCAGGCGGTGGCGGGAAGCAGATCGACGCCGACGCACAGCGTCCCCGGGAACCGGGCCGCCGCCCGTTCGCAGAGGCCGAGCACATCGTCGCTCCAGCTGTGGCCCGCCGCCCGCACGGCGGCGGCCGTCCCGGCCAGGTCGCCCCGCTCGCCGCCGAGATGCAGATTGGTCAGCGGGGAGCGGCTCGTCCGCACGACGGCATGGGTGGCCCTGCCCGCGACGACCACCACCCTCAGATCCGTGGCCCTGCCGTGCTGGACGGCCTTCGGCAGCCAGCGCTCGATGTGCAGTCCGTCGGGCGCGAGCGAGTCGACGATCGCGGCGACCTCGGACTCCGATGTGTAGCGGCGCAGGCGCAGGGAGTTGAACAGCCGCCCGTCCGGGGTACGTTCGACCGGGGTGACCGCCCGGATCCGCCCGTCGGCAGCCGCTTCGACGGCGAGCACGCCCGAGGCCGACGAGCCATGGGCGAGCTTCACGAACGCCCTGCGGAACTCCGGCCGGGCGAGGTGTGACCGGACGTCGTCCCAGCCGCGCACGACCGGGGCCGCGGCTCCCGATGTCGGCGACGGCGGCACCGCCACACCGGCCGCGGCGAGGCGCTCATGGCAGAGCCGCTTGTCGAACAGCACGGCGATGTCGTCGGGCTCGTCCAGGAGCGTGCCACCCGATTCGCGCACGGCACGGGCCACGTCCCTCACGGCCCGGGTGAACCGTGCGTACCAGCGGCCGGTGCCCTCGACCCGGGACGGGTCCCGGACCCCGCGCAGCAGATGGTCGACCTCGGCGTTCTCACCGGGCGAGTCGATACGGACCAACTCGCCCGGCAGAAACCGGGCACGGTTCCGTAGCACGTCGAGCCACGGGACCGCCCGCGCGGCGGGCAGCCCCGCCGCGCGCACGGCCTCGCGGAAGAACGCGACACGGCGGTTCTCGGGGTTGCCGACGACGGCGAAACGCAGCGGAACGGCCGGTGTCACTCCGCCACCGCGGTGAAGCGGCCGCTTTCCTCGTCGTCGTCCCACGGTTCCTGGACGTCGTCGAGGTCGACCGTCACCCCGGCGGGCTCCAGTGCCCGGCGTATGCGCTCGCGCATGGGCTCGCTGATGAAGTGGTGGTGCAGATCCAGGCTCTTGAGGTGGGTGAGCGGCTGGCCGTCGAGGAGCGCCGCCGCGCCTTCGTCGCCGAGCGTGCCCATCGACAGGTCCAGTGTCTCGAGCCGGGCGACGACGGGGGCACCGGCGACGGCGGAGGCGATCTCGTCCTGGATCTCGCTGTTGCGCAGCGCGAGATGCCTGAGCCGCGGCAGCCGGCCGCCCGCGAGGAACGGCTCCAGATCGGTGAGTTCGGCGTCGCCGCCGTACTCGGAGACGCCCAGCCAGAGGTCGAGGTGCTCCAGTGAGGGCAGTTCGCTCGCGGCGACGCCCCGGACCACCTGGACCGGCAGGCCGCCCGTCTCCACCCGGAGTGTGCGCAGCTTCTCGTGCCGCACGGCGTCGAACACCAGGCCCGATCCGCCCCGCACACCGAACTCCACCAGCTCGGGGAAGGCATCGAGCAGCGGTGTCATGTTCCCCTGGTTGATCCAGGAGACCTCGCACTCCTCGAAGGTGATGTCACCGACGAACAGGGCACGCAGCTCCGGCAGCCGGTCCCGCGCGGCGAGCAGCGCGGACACGACCTCGTCGGGACCGCTGTCGTACACATCGCTCCATGCGCCGACGATCAGCGCCCGGACCTTCGAGGTGTCGACCGCGGCGGTGAAGCGGGCGAAGGCCGCCTCCCACTCCTCCTCGCTCTCGTACGCGTCGACGGTGATCCGCCAGGCGACGGAGGCCGCCTCGGGCAACCCGTCGGCCTTCGCGTCGGCGCCGGGGAAGTCGAAAGCAGGCAGGCCGTGAAACTCCTGCATATGGCCCGAAATGGTCATGACGAGGCTCCAGACACCGGACGGCTTTGAACGGCTGATGTGCAGGCAAGTTCTACCAAGGCGCACTGACACCGCCGCCGCGGGGTCGGGCGGTACCGGGCGTGCGGCCGTCGGAGACCGATTGTCAGACCCTCCCCCTAGTTTCGGAGTCGGGTCCGGCGCACGCTGTGCCGGCCGTGGAGGGGAGAGCCATGTACCGGCAGGGAGACGTGCTGATCGTGCCCGTCACGGAGGATGCCGTTCCGGCGCATGTCGTGGACGCGCGGGGCGAGCCGAGGGACGGCCGTGGCCGGCTCGTGCTGGCGCTCGGCGAGGTCACCGGACACGCCCATGCGCTGGCGGCGCCGGGACGCCTCATCCGCGGGACGGGGGCCTTCGGGCCGATGCTGCTCCATCTGCCCGAGGGCGGGCGGCTGGTGCACGAGGAGCACGCGCCGATCGCGCTGCCCAAGGGCTGGTACCAGGTGGTGCGCCAGCGGGAGTACGCACCGGGCGCGGTGCGGATCGTCGCGGACTGACGACGCACAGCGGTCGGCAACGGGGACATCGGAACGGAAACCGGGAGCGGGGCAACAGATGCAGTACGTGGACAAGTGGCGGGCCGTGGCGGCGGCGACGGGCCCGGCGGACCGGGCCGCCGCGGAGGAAGGCGTCCGGCTCGCCTACCGCACGGCGGGACTCGAGGAGCCAGGGCGTTTCGTCTGGACCGACTCGCCCAAGGCCGCCGTCGCGGCCGTGCGGGCCCTCGACGGCGCGGGGCGTTCTGTGCGGGACGAAGTGAGGACCGGTCCCTGGGCGGACGAACGCCGACGGCTGCACGACCAACTGGGCCCGGCGGGCTGGACCGAGCACTGGGGGAGGACCGGCGCACCTCTCTGGGACAACACGCGGGCTCTTGCCGAGCGGATACGCAGCGGTGTCGCGGACGCGCTCGCCGATGAGGCAGCGGCGCTTGCCGACGGGGACGCGGAAGAGGCGGCCACCGAGCGGAAGGCCGTCCGGCTCGTGCTGCTGGACGCGGTGCAAGGCCAGCACGACGCTCCCTGGCTCGCCGCCTTCGACGGGCACAGCACGCGGCTCGAGGGCCTCGGCAGGGTCGCCGAGCAGACGGGCTGGTGGTGGCCGTTCGAGAAGACCGTGGTGATGTGCGAGCGGCCCGTCGAACTGCACCGGGACGAGGCGGGACGGCTCGACCGCGGCGACGGACCGGCCCTCGCGTTCGCCGACGGTTTCGCGCTGCACGCCTGGCGCGGGATGCCCGTGCCCGCCGAGTTCCTCGACGGGCTCTCCGCGCTGACCCCCGAGCGCATCCGCGGCGAGGAGAACGCCGAACTTCGCCGTGTCATGCTCGAGTTCTACGGCTACGACCGCTATCTCTCGGAGTCGGACGCACGGCCCGTGCACCGCGACGAGACGGGCGTGCTGTGGCGCATCGCCCTCGCCGACGACGAGGACGTCGTGATGGTCGAGGTCCTCAACTCCACGCCCGAGCCGGACGGTACGCACAAGACGTACTGGCTTCGGGTGCCACCCACCACTCGCACCGCGAAGGAAGGGGTCGCCTGGACGTTCGGACTCGACGCCTCGGCGTACGAACCGCTGCGTCAGACCTGAGCCGCCGCCAGCTCTTCCGCCCCGATCAGGGCAGAACTGCCCCTGCCCGTGCAGGCGTAGGCCCCGGCCACCGCGCCGAGCCGGGCGCAGTCCTCGACGGGGCGCCCGGCGAGGCGTCCGTAGAGAAAGCCGCAGACGTACGCGTCCCCCGCGCCGTTGGAGTCCACCACCGGCGTGGGCGGCACCGTCGCCGGAACGGGGCGCGGCGTACGGCCGCCGTCGCGCGTCATCAGATAGGAGCCGCCGGCGCCGGCCGTCGCGATCACGGCCTCGGCCCGCCCCTCGCGCAAGATCTCCCGCATCACCGACGCGATCCGCTCCCCGGCGCGCGCCGCGCTCAGGAACACCACGTCGGAACGGAGCGCGAACTCCCTGTGGTGGTCGTCCGCTCCGTCCCAGTCGTGGAGGTCCGTCGAGACGGGGACGCCGAGCTCGGCGATGTCGTCGTAGAGGAAGCGGGCGAAGTTCATGATCGACAGATGGACATGGCGGGCCCGCCGCAGATGGGGGAGGTAGAAATCGCGCGGCATCCGCAGATCGCCGGGATCGCGGGCGTCGTAGAAGGACATCCTGCGCCCGGCAGGGTCGACGAGGTTCACCGCGCGCCGTGTGCCGGACGGCGATATCAGGTGCTCGAAGTCCACGTCGCCGTCCGCGAGCAGTTCACGGACCTGCAGTCCGGGCCGGTCGTCTCCGATGAAGTCGAGGAAGGTGACCCCCAGGCCGAGAGCCCGGCAGCCGAGGGCCACATTGCCTCCGGTGTGCCCGGGCCACTCGGTGATCGGGGGGACCCCGACCGAGTCCGCGAACGGTGCCGGCAGCGAGCCGACGCGGACGACCGTGTCCACCCCGCTGCCGCCGATCACCAATACGTCAGGGTCCGGACGATCCGTAGGCTGCGCCGACACCGCTTCCCCTCCCATGAGCCTTCGGTGCATTACGCACTCTGCCGGGTCAGCGCCCCTTGGTCGAGCCCCAGTTCGCGGGCGAGGGCCTCGTCCGTCCACGCCAGCATCGCTGCCCGGCTGAGTGAACCGGCGTACGACGTCATCTGCACCGCCAGCCCGTCCAGCAGGGCCGTCAGCCGCCAGGCCGCAGAGGCCGGGTCCTCGCACCGGAACTCACCGGCAGCGGCGCCTTCCGCGATGACCGCGGTCAGCTCCGACTTCCACTGCTGGTCCAGGGCCCGGGCCACCTCGCGCAGCGCGGGCTCCCGCAGCGCGGCCGCCCAGCCCTCTATCCACAGGCGCCAGCCCTTGGCCTGTCCCGTCGGTGCGTACCAGCGGACCGCCGCCCGCAGCCGGCGCACCGCGGTGGTCCGGCGGCCGAGGAGTTTGCGCAGATGGGCCAGGTCGCCCTCCGCGGCGTACGCGAACGCGGCGGCGACGAGCTTCTCCTTGGTGGAGAAGTGGTACAGCACCAGGGCATTGCTCACGCCGAGGGCGGAGGCGACGTCCGCGATCCGCACGGCGGTCACGCCACGGGCCTCGATCTGCTCCACGGCGGCACGCAGGAGTTCCTCCTGTCGCTGCGCCACACTCAACCGGACTCTCACCACCGGGTCACCCTACACACGCCTGTGCGAGCTCCAGCAGCCGTCGGTCCGACCCGTGACCCGCGACCACGGCCAGACCGGCAGGCAGCCCGTCGACCGACATCCGCGGCAGCACCAGGCTGGGAAGCCCCGCGGTGCTCGCCGGACAGGTGAGGCGGAAGGTCGCCTCCCGGAGAGCGGCCTTGCGGCCGGGAGACTCGTCGATCCGCGGTGCGGGGCCGCCCGTGGCGGGCAGAAGGAGCACCGCGTCCTGCGGAAGGTTCGCGCGCAGGGCCCGGCCGGCCCGGTGGACCTCCTCTTCCGCGGTGGCACGCCGCTCCGCCGTGACCGCGGACGCCCGCGCGAAGCGGGCGGCGATCCCCGGTCCCAGCGCGCCGGGGTGGGCGCTCACCCAGCCTCCGTCGCACTCCCATGCCTCGGCGCCCTGGGCCGTGGCGAAGGCAGCTGCGAGAGCCACCGGATCGATACCGGGGGACGGCAGTTCCACGAGCCGAAGACCGGCTTGCCAGGCCAGTTCCGCCGCCGCCCGTGGGAATGCCTCCTGTACGCCCTGGCCGGCGAGGGCGACGAGGGCGCCGGACACCAGAGCCGTACGGAACGGAGGTCCGGCGGCGGGACCATCGGCGGCGGGAAGCAGCACATCGCCGACCCGCGCCAGGGTCTCCGCGTCGCGCGCGAGCCAGGCGACGGTGTCGAAGGACGGCGCGAGCGGCAGCATGCCGGTCGTGAGCACGGCGCCGTGAGTCGGCCGCAGACCGTACAGACCGCAGTACGACGAGGGCACCCGGATGGATCCGGCGGTGTCGCTGCCGAGCCCGGCGTCGGCCTCGCCGAGTGCCACCGCGGCCGCGGGGCCACTGGAGGAACCGCCGGGAACGCGACCGGGCGCCGCCGGGTTGGGCGGGGTCCCGTAGTGCGCGTTCGTCCCGTTGAGGCTGTACGCGAACTCATCGGTCTGTGCGATGCCGGTCACGTCCGCACCCGACCGGAGCAAGGCCCCGACGGCCCAGGAGTGGGCTGCCTCCGGCTCGGCCTCTGCGAGCCGGGCGGGGTTGCCGGCTCCCCGTCGGTGCCCCGCGACGGCGTGCACGTCCTTGACCGCCAGCCGCAGCCCGCGCAGGGGCCCGGTCCCGGATCCGGCGACCAGCGGTTCACCCCGCTCCCGCCACACCGCCTTGTCCGCCGACCCCATGGGGCCCTCCCTGACTCCGAGCGACGGCCCTCATCGAAGCATGCGGTGGGCGTCGTGGGCGATCGCCCCGCCGTGCCCCGGCTGCGCGGCGGCAGCGACACCGGACGCGCTCATCCGTGCCCCGGCTGCGCGGCGGCAGCGATACCGGACGCGCTCATCCGTGCCTCTTCAGCTGTACCAGCCGAAGCGTTCCGCGATCACCGGCAGCCGGTCGGCGACGATCGCGTGAGCAGCCGCTCGCGGGGTCGTACCGTCCGCCTCGGCGCGCGCGAGCATCTGGTCGATCAGTGCGCGCATCGCCCGGCGCGTGTAGGCGAACGCCTCGTCGGCGTCGGCGCCGATGTCCCCGAAGAGGGTCCACCACCACCATGCGTTCGTACCGGAGTTCACGACGACATCCGGCAGTACCGTGATCCCGCGCGCCGCGAGCAGTTCCTCGGCCTCGGGCAGGACCGGCATATTGGCGGCCTCGACGATCCAGCGTGCACGGACACTCGCCTCATTGGTGGTGTCCACGGCGTAGGAGACCGCGGCCGGTACCAGCACCTCCGCGTCGGCGGCCAGCCATGCGTCGCCGGGCAGCTCGGTATCGGCGGGCCGCAGCGCCGCCCGGTCCACCGTCCCGAAGGCGTCGCGCGCGGCCAGCAGTGCCTCCACGTCCAGGCCGTCCGGATTGGCGATCGTGCCCTTGATGTCGGCCACGGCGACGACCTTCAGACCGGCCCGGGACAGGAAGCGGGCGGTGGCCCCGCCCATCGTGCCGAGTCCCTGGACGGAGACCCGTGTGCCCGCGCGCGGGGTGCCCGTCCGGTCGAGCGCGGCGAGCAGCGACTCGGCGACGCCACAGCCGCCGACCAGCTCGTCGAGGCCGATGCCGTCGATCTCGACGGCGAACGCGTCGGCCAGCCGCTGCCGCGCCGCCGCCTCGTCGTCGAGGAGCGGGTACACGGCCTGCACGGACGAAATGAGCCCGGCCTCGGCAGCCGCCCTGTCGACGAGATCCTGGGTGAGGCCGAGATCCTCGCCGGTGGTCCACATGTTCTCGATGTACGGGCGCATGGCGCGCATATAGCGGACGAGGACGCCGTACGCCTCGGGATCCTGCGGATCGCAGTCGATGCCGCCCTTCGCGCCGCCGAGCGGGATGTACCGGACCGCCGGGTCGTCGACGTCGTAGTGCAGGGCCTCCTTCATGGTCATGCCCCGCGCCAGCCCGGCCACCTCGTCCAGGGTGCAGCCCTCGCGCATCCGCAGGCCGCCGCTGGCCACCCCGCGCACGAGCCGGTCGACGACGAGATGGCCCTGGTGGCCGGTCACATGGTCCGTCCAGCTCAGTGAGATCAAGGGGCCGCTGCTGGTGGCCGGACTGATCGTGGAGGGCGAGGACTTCCGCGGCTCCCGGTGACCCGCGCGGGCTGCCGTCGAAGGGCAGGTCATCGGGGTGTCCAACTCGGACATGGGGCCTCCTGGCACGGCAACGAACTGAACCGTCGGTCAGTATCAGGAGCCGACGCAGCCATGTCAACGTGTGGCCGTACCCGCCGGCGAACGGCTGTTCAGCCGACCGGGGCCCGCCCCTCCGAAGCCGTTGCGGGCCGCTGCGGCACCTCGCAGTGGTCCTTGAAGCCCTGGCTGGTCAGCCCGAGCGCGGAGTTGATCCGCGAGCGCAGATTCTCCACCGCCACCATCGCGGTCAGCTCGACGAATGCGGCCTCGCCGAGCGCCCCGAGCAGCCGTGCGGCGAGTTCGTCGGTGACCTCCGGCGGGTTCGCGGTCATCGCCTCCGCGTACTCCATGACGTCCCGCTCCAGTGGTGTGTACACGTCACTGTTACGCCATGCGGGCACGTCCTGCAGCTTGCGCGCGTCCATTCCCTCCCGCGTACTGACCCAGTAGCCGAAGTCCATGCACCAGCTGCAGCCGATCGAGGCCGCCGTGGCCATCACGGCCAGTGCCTTCAGGTCCGGGTCCAGTGCCTTCCACTTGGCTATCGCCTGCTCGAAGCGGAGGTCCGCGCGCAGGACGCGGGAATTGTGGCCGAGTGCCTTCGCGGGGTCGAGGACCTCCTTGTACGCGCGCTTCGAGTACCACTCCGTCGCGCGGTAGAAGAGGGTGCGGGGCGGGGTGAGGGAGATGCGGGTCATGACGGGCTCCTCCGGTGTCGCGTTTCGTCCTGACACACGTACGACGGATCCCGCCGCCGGGATGTGACATTCGCCGCCCCGGCCTTGCGGGCCGGGGCCCCGGGGCGCGCTGAAGGCCTGCTCAGGGCTCTCCCCGTGGCCTGCTCCGGCCCGTTGGTGCGGCTCTCCCGGGAGGCACGCGGGAACCACCCGCTTCACCTTTGCGTTCCCGCACTGTCGTACCCCGCGCCCATAATGAGAAGACCCGAACATCAGGAGGCCCCGTGACCGGCGACGCATCCCCGCATTCGCTGCGCTCCAGGCTGCGGTCGCTGCGGCCGGCAGCCTTCGGGGCCGACCCCGCCGGGGAGCGCATGGAGCGGATCCGCCGGTCGCCGAACTTCGCCGACGGGGTGTTCCAGAACCCGCTCGGGGCCAGGACCAGGCCGTCCGGCTCCACGATCGAGTTCGCGAAGATCTACTTCCAGAAGGAGGCGCGCAGGCTCCGCACCCCTGCCGCCCCCGTGCCGCTGCACCCCACCACGCTCGCCGACCTGGCCAGGCCACCGGCCTCCGGGCTGCGGCTCACCTGGATGGGCCACTCCAGCGTCCTCGCAGAGGTCGACGGCCGCCGGGTGCTCTTCGACCCGGTGTGGGGCGCGCGCTGCTCGCCCTTCGCCTTCGCCGGGCCCAAGCGCCTGCATCCCGTCCCGCTGCCGCTCGCCTCGCTCGGGCCGGTCGACGTCGTCGTGATCTCCCACGACCACTACGACCACCTCGACCTGCCCACGATCCGCGAGCTCGCGTCCACGGACACCGTCTTCGCGGTGCCGCTCGGTGTCGGGGCCCATCTCGAGCGGTGGGGCGTCTCCGAGGGGCGCCTGCGTGAGCTGGACTGGACCGAGTCGACGGAGGTGGCGGGGCTGAGGCTGACCGCCACCCCGGCCCGCCACTTCTGCGGCCGGGGCCTGCGCAACCAGCAGCACACGCTCTGGGCCTCCTGGGTGGTCGAGGGCCCGTCCGGCCACCGGATCTACCACAGCGGGGACACCGGCTACTTCCCTGGCTTCGAGGAGATCGGTGCCGCGCACGGACCCTTCGACGCGACGATGATCCAGATCGGTGCCTACAGCGAGTACTGGCCGGACATCCACATGACCCCGGCCGAGGGCATGCGTGCGCACCTCGATCTGCAGGGCGGCCGGCCGACCGGAGTGATGCTGCCCATCCACTGGGCCACGTTCAATCTGGCGCCGCACCCCTGGGTGGAGCCCGGCGAGGGCGCGATATCGACTGCCGCCGAAGTCGGCGCGCGCGTCGCGCTGCCGCTGCCCGGTGAGCCCTTCGAGCCCACGACCGAGGACGTTCCGTCGGCGCCGTGGTGGCGGGCGGTCGCCCCTGCCCCCGCCCCCGTCTCCGCGTCCGTACGGGCCGGAGGCGCGTTGTCGGGTGCGGGCGGTGGCGACGAGGTGAGCGCCGGCGCGGTGCCGGGCTCGGGTGCCGGTGCCGTGCCCGGTGCCGGGACGGGTGCCCCCGAGGCGGCGCCGACGGCGTAGTGCCACGGGTTCGCGTGCGCGGGCGGTTCGGGGTGTGGTGGGCGGTGCCGTGACTGCGGCCGGTGTGTCCGTCCTCAATCTCCCCCAGACTTCGTCCGGGGGGACCCCCAACGGGCTGGGTTGTCGGGGTCGGCCCGGGCCTGTTGGTTGACGTTGGGGGCCGTTCCGGGGCTCGCATCCGGGACGGCATGATTTACGGCGCGCTGACCGGCACCACATCGGCGACGCCCGCGCCGCGCCACAAATCACGCTTTAGTGTCCCGGACACGACCCCTCCACGGCCCCCCTCGGGGCCGGGGGTGGTGGGCCGATCGCCGTGTGTCGGCTGAACCATCCACCGGGGAGCAGTCGGCAACGCTGCCGGGGCGGGGCCGTGCAGGGTCGGCCCCGCAGGGGACGGCGGGACTACTGGCTGCCTACGAGGTCGGCGGTACGCCGCCGTCCCCGAGGAGTCGAGCCCGGAGGGGCCCCGCCCCGGCACCCACAGCCTGTCCGGCGTTTGAGGACGGACACACGGGCCGCGGTCACGGCACCGGCCCGCACACCAAGCCCGTCCGGCGATTGAGGACGGACACACGGGCCGCGGTCACGGTCCCGGCCAACCGCGACAACCCAGCCACGCCCGTGCGCGCAGCGACCCGCACCGCCCGCGCAGCGCCCCGTGGCGGCCGGCCGAGGTCAACGCGGCGTTATCGCGCTGCCGTACGAGGCCTCATACCAGAGCGGGACGCTCTACGGGCAAGTTTGTCAACTGCCCGCCGGACATGAACGGTTGACGACTACCGTGAGTGTCCGGTGATCAACGGTGGGCTCACCGGCCTTGGCGTGCCCTGCCGCTGAGCCGGAGCTGAACACCCGCAGTATGCCGATGAGTACACCGATCGGTACTCCGATTCCCGGGCCACGTACCAAGGACGCTGATGTCTCAACTTCGCGCACCCGCCGCGCGGCCGGACCGCCGCGAGGGCGGACGGCACGGCCGGTCAGGCTCCCGCTCCTCGTCCGCCGCCGCGGCCAGGCAGCGACCCGCACCGTCGTCGCCGGAATCCCGTGTACGACCTCAACTGCTGCGCACCGCGATCCTGCCGACCGTCGTCTCCTCGATCAGCGGTGCGGCCGCGGTGCTCTTCACGATCCGTTCCACCGATGCCCCGCCGTCGGCGGCGCTCTGGATGGCGCTCGCCGGCTCCGCGACCCTGTCCGTCGCGGCAGTGGCGGCGGCAGCAGTGGGTGCCGATCGCGCCGCGAGGTCCGTGCTGGACCGCTGCCACGCCCTGCGCCGGTCGACGGCGCGCGGTCAGGCCGATCTGCGGGGCGTGGTGGAGGGCCTGCGGCGCGGTGAGCGCCCGCAGGCCCGCCGTGACGCCCCGCTCCCCGCCCCCGCCGGGGACGAGTTCGACCTGCTCGCGCATGAGCTGACGCGGTCCTACGACGCCGCGGTGAACGCGGTGGTCCAGGCGTCCCGCCTGTCCAGCAGCGTCGGCAACGAACAGAAGGTCGAGGTCTTCGTCAACCTGGCCCGCCGGCTGCAGTCGCTCGTGCACCGGGAGATCCAGCTGCTGGACGAGCTGGAGAACGAGGTCGAGGACCCCGAGCTGCTGAAGGGACTCTTCCACGTCGATCACCTCGCCACCCGCATCCGCCGGCACGCCGAGAACCTGGCGGTCCTCGGCGGAGCCATCGCCCGGCGTCAGTGGTCGAACCCGGTGACCATGACCGAGGTCCTGCGCTCGTCGATCGCCGAGGTCGAGCAGTATCCCAGGGTCAAGCTCGTGCCGCCGATCGACGGCACCCTGCGCGGTCACGCCGTCGCCGACGTCATCCACCTCCTCGCCGAACTGGTCGAGAACGCCACGCTGTTCTCCGCGCCGCACACTCAAGTCCTGCTTCGGGCCTCCCGGGTCACCGCGGGCCTCGCCATCGAGGTCGAGGACCGGGGCCTCGGCATGCCGGTCGGCGAGCAGAACAAGATGAACGCCCTGCTCGCCGACCCCGATCAGGTCAATGTGGCCCATATGCTGCAGGACGGCCGCATCGGCCTGTTCGTGGTCTCCGCGCTCGCCCGCAGGCACGGCATCGCGGTCCGCCTCCAGTCCAACATCTACGGCGGCGTCCAGGCCGTGCTCGTCCTGCCGCAGGGGCTGCTCGGCGCGGAGCCGGGCGGTCTCTCCGGTACGGAAGAACCCGCCCGACACGCTGCCGGCCACCCTCAGGAGCACACCCCGGCCCGGCCTCGCCCCGTCGCCGCCCCGGCTCAGGCCCCGGCGCCCCCGCAGGCACCCCTGCCGCACCCCGCGGGCGAGGTGAAACACACCGGCCCGCAGCGTTCGCTCACCTACGTCACGACCGGGCCCGGTATCCCTCACCAGCCCCCGTCCACGGACGGTACGGGCCACGGCGCACTTCCGGTACGGGGCGAGCACACCGAGCGCCCCGCGCAGCCCACGGCCACGTACGCGGTCACCGGGGAGCAGCCCCCGGGGGTCCGCGGCACCATGGGCCGGCCCACGCTCCCCAAGCGCCGTGCCCAGGAGCACCTCGTGCCCCAGCTGCGCGACGAACCCGCCCCGCGGAGGGCCGAGGAGCCCACGCTCCACGACCCCGGCCTGATGGCGGCGTTCCAGAGAGGAATCGGTCTCGCCGAGTCCCAGCCCCCGGCCGCGACCTCCCAAGAACCGCATCAGCAGGACGACACCCACAAGGAGTAGATGCACCATGACGAGCGATGCGCCGAACGGCCATTCCTCGGATCTCGACTGGCTGCTCAGCGGCTTGGTCCAGCGAGTGCCGTACACCCGCAACGCGGTTCTGCTCTCCTCCGACGGACTGGTGAAATCCGTGCACGGCCTCGACACCGACAGCGCCGACCACATGGCCGCGCTGGCCTCGGGGCTGTACTCGCTCGGCCGTAGCGCAGGTACCCGGTTCGGCGACGGCGGGGAGGTCCGCCAGGTGGTGGTCGAACTCGACTCCACGCTGCTCTTCGTCTCCACGGCCGGTTCCGGCACCTGTCTCGCCGTCCTCGCGGGCCGTGAGGCGGACGCCGCGGTTCTCGGCTACGAGATGGCGATGCTGGTCAAGAGCGTCAGGCCGTATCTGGTCACCCCGGCGAGACAGCCGGCCGGAGCGCCGAGCACCACGGGGCACTGATCGTGCCGGCCCCCAAGGACGGGCCATGGGTCGACGACGCGGCCGGCCGTCTCATCCGCCCGTACACGGTGAGCGGCGGTCGCACCCGTCCGACGGCCGCGCTGGATCTGCTCTCCCTGGTGATGGCCACCGGTGCCGTCCCTCCGGGGGCCTATCTGGGGCCGGAGCACGCCATGGCGCTCGGCCTGTGCGACGGGCCCACCTCGGTGGCGGAGATCGCTGCGCATTTACGGCTCCCGGCGGTCGTCACCAAGGTGCTCCTCTCCGATCTCGTGGACTGCGGGGCGGTCACCGCACGGGCGCCCCGCTTCCAGGAGACCCCTACCGACCGTTCCTTGCTGGAGGCAGTGCTCGATGGCCTACGACGACGGCTCTGAACCCCGCGACGAGCCCGGATCCCGCGACTTGCGCGCCGACTCCGGAGCCCGCATCGACGCCGGCCGCTCTGCTGCCGACCCTTTCCCCAGCGCCCTGAAGGTTCTGGTCGCCGGCGGTTTCGGGGTGGGCAAGACGACCTTCGTGGGTGCGGTCAGCGAGATCGAGCCGCTGAACACGGAAGAGCTGCTGACGACGGTCAGCGCGGCGACCGACAGCCTCGAGGGGGTCGAGTCCAAGACCACCACGACCGTGGCCATGGACTTCGGCCGAATCACCCTCGACGACCGCAATGTGCTCTATCTGTTCGGCACGCCCGGCCAGGAGCGCTTCTGGTTCATGTGGGACGAGCTCTCGGAGGGAGCACTCGGCGCCGTCGTCCTGGCCGACACCCGCCGCCTGGAGAACTCCTTCTCCGCCGTCGACTTCTTCGAACGGCGGGGCATCGGGTTCGTCGTCGCCGTCAACGAGTTCGACGGCGCATACCGCTACGAGCCGGAGGAGGTGCGGGCCGCGATCGATCTCAAACCGGAGGTGCCGGTCGTGCTGTGCGACGCCCGTGTCCCCGGTTCCGGGATACGCACCCTGGTCACCCTGGTCCAGCATCTGCTGGCCACCACCCCGGCACCGGCACCGGCGCCGAGCTACGGAGCACACTCATGACGTACGACCCGACCGGCCATCTGCTGCTCACCCCCGTCGACCGCGAGGCGCCCGCACGGGTGCAGCGGCTGCGCCAGCTGGGTCTGGGCGAGCGGCCCGATCAGGCCTTCGACGAGTTCGCCCACAGGCTCGCCGAAGTGACCCGGGCCCCCTACTCGATGGTCAACTTCATCGACGAGAATCAGCAGTTCTTCGCCGGACTGCACACACCCGCGGGTACTCACTCGGGCCCCGATCTCGACGCTGCGGCGGCCTCGGCCGGCGGCGACGTGAGCCGCTTCATGGCGCGTGACCACGGCTACTGCCCGCATGTCGTGGTCCGGCGCAAGGCGCTCGTCCTGGAGGACGTCTGCGACTACCCGAGGTTCGCCGGGAACCCCGTTGTCGACGAGATCGGTATCCGGTCGTATCTCGGGGCGCCGCTGATCGACCGTACGGGCATCGCACTGGGCACGATCTGTGTCGTGGACACGGAGCCGAGGCCCTGGGGGCGGGCGGGTCTGGAGACCATCAAGTCGCTCGCGGCGGAGCTCGTCGAGCAGATCCACCGCCGCGAGGACGGGGGACTGTGACGACGGCCTCCCCGGCCGAGTGACGCCCCGGAGGCCCAGCGGCTTCCGGGGCGTCACACGTGTCGGCCGGTGCGCGCGGCGGCGCTCCGCACAGGGGCGTACGCGCCCGTCAAAGCGAGGGCTCCAGCCGCGTCACCCCGGAAAGCCGCTCGGACCACTGGCCCTTCGCGGTGCCCAGCGCCACCTCTGCGAGGCGTAACAGCTGGATGTCGGAGGTGCCGGCGGGCGCGAAGATGTGGTGCGCGTCCCGCATATAGCGCTCGATGGGACGCTCGGTGAACAGGCCCGCGGCAGCATGGATCTCCATCGCGTTCCGTGCCGAGTCGAGTGCCGATTCGACGTTGACCAGCTTCGCGTTCATCAGCTCGGCATCGCAGGGCAGGCCCTGGTCCAGCAGATGCACGGCGTGGTAGGCGGCGAGCCGAGCCGTCATCAGCCGCGACTGAAGCTGCCCCAACTTCAGCCTGACGGAGGGGAGTTCGTGCAGCGGCTTGCCGTAACGGTGGCGTTCGGCGCAGAAGAGGGTGGTCTCCTCCACGATCGCCTGGTGGAGCCCGAGGGAGACGGCGGTGAGGTTGGCCCGTCCGTACAGGACGCTGGAGGAGTACGCGACCGCGAGGCCGTCGCCCTCCTCACCGAGCCGGTTGTCCACCGGGACCCGGCAGTTGTCGAAGTGCAGCTCCCCGAAGCTGAAGCCGTGCAGGCCCATCGTCGGCTTCTGTTCGCCTATTCGGCACCCTGGGCGGCCGGACTCGACGAGAAAGGCGGTGAGGCCGCCCGACCCCGGCCCTGTGCGCACCACAACCCCATGGAGATCGCCGACGTGACTGTTGCCGACATAGACTTTTCGGCCATTGATGACGTAGTCGTCGCCGTCGCGCACGGCGGTGGCGCTCATCCCCAGCACATGTCCGCCCGACTCGGCCTCGGTGACCGCGATCGTGGGGAGACAGTCACCGGCGGCGATGGCCGGAAGCCAGGTCTTCTTCTGCTCCTCGCTGCCGAAGTGGACGATTTTGGCAGCGCCCAGCTGGGAGGCCTGCACCATGGCTCCCATGGCGCCGCTGACCCGGGACAGTTCCTCGATGATGATGGTCTTGGCGAGATGACCGGCGCCCATACCGCCGTGGGCCTTGCCGATCGTCGCTCCGAGCCAGCCCTGCCGGGCGATCAGCCGGGACAGCTCGCGGTGGACCGTGCGCGCCGCCTCCATGGCGGGAACCCGCGAACGGACCTCGCTCTCCGCGAAGTGCCGGACCCGCTCCCGGAGCTGATGATGCATTCGAGTGGCGAAGTACCCATCCACCGCGAGCCCTCCTCTGTGCAACGCCTGCTCGCGCCTGTGTTCGAGCAGGTGGTGCATCGGCGTGGTCTCGTCCCGTACAGGCCGACCACCTCATGGTGTTGATCGTTGCAGGGCGGTGCATGATTGCGTGTCAACTTTGGCCGGAATTCAAACGGTTGGCGTTTGATTGAAGTGGCGTTTTGTGCGGTAGTGGCCCGTCCGGTCCGTCCGTAGGGCATTACCCCTCGCGTCTCCGGCTGCCACATGCCATCGGCAAAGATTTCGTGGGCATATGGCACTGAGGGACAGCCTCCTGACACGCTGTGCACGGCAGTGCTGGTGAGCGCGATGCGGCGCCCGGAATGTGCACCGAGTCCCTTTGCGCGCCCGGCCCCTGTGGAACCGGCGCACGGTTGCGCCACCGGGCGCCCGCCCGTGGACGGGCGCCATCGTGGAAGCAAACTGCTGGACGCATACCCGGAGTTGGGGGACACACGCGCGCAGTGAGGTCGCCGGGAGTCGGCGATTGAGGAAGACGAGTACCAGGGGGCGAAAGGTTTATCGAATTCGATGTGACGACATTCACCACCATCCCGGCCTGCGGTAACGCATTGTGATGAGTTGCCTACGACTTCTGCACGTACAGTTACGTGTGTGCAGACAGTCGACGAAGGAGACTCATGCGACCGTTCGTACTGAACTACGTACTTCCGGCCGAGAGTCCAGCGGTCACGGTTACCTATACCTACGACCCCGCCCTGCAGCTGAACGTGCTGCCGGACGGGAGGCCCGCCGTGGGCGACCGTGCGGTGCTCCTTGCGACCGGCACGACGACGTCCACGGCAGGTTCCAAGACCCACTTCGACGACTGAACAGACCGGCAGCAAGAAAATGACAGTGCTCATCCTGACCTGCAGACAGGACGTCACGGCGGACATGGTGGTCGCCAAACTGCATGCGCGGGGGGTGCCCATGGTGCGTCTCGATCCCGCTGACGTGCCCGGCGAGGCTTCCCTGTCGGCCGAGTACGTCAGCGGTGACTTCTACGGCCATCTCTCCACGGAGGGGAGGCTGTTGAGTATGAGCGCCCTGCGTTCCATATGGGTCCGCAGGCCCGGCGAGCCCGCCGCGCACGCCCCCGGGGCCTCGGAATGGCTGACGGCGGAGACCGAGCAGGCCCTGTACGGGATGCTCTACTCCGCCGCGGCGCGATGGATGAACCATCCCTCGGTGGCCGCCCAGGCGCGTTGCAAGCCGTGGCAGTTGAGCCTGGCCCATCGCAGCGGGTTCGCCGTACCGCCGACGGTCATCACCACGTTTCCCCGGGTGGCCCGGCAGTTCGCCGCCCAGTACGGCGACATCGTGGTGAAGTCCGCCTCCGGCCCGCCGGCCAGTGACCCGCCGGTCGCGCTGCCCACCACCCGGATAAACCAGAGCGCCGACTTCACCGGGGTCGCCGCGGGACCCACACTGCTGCAGCAGTACATCCCGAAGCGTGCCGACATCCGGCTCACCGCGGTCGGCGGCCGGCTGTTCGCCGCCCGCAAGGTGTCCGCGTCGGACCAGGTGGACGGACGCTACGGCAGTACCGGTCACGCCTGGGAGCCGGCGGAGGTCCCGAGTCGTATCGCGCGTGCGGTACGTGAGTACACCAGCGAGGCGGGTCTCGCCTATGCCGCTTTCGACTTCGCCGAGGACGCGGAGGGCGTGTGGTGGTTCCTGGAGTGCAATCAGGGCGGCCAGTTCGGCTTCATCGAACTGGAGACCGGACAGCCGATAGCCGACGCGGTCGCGGCATGGCTGGCCGGTGGTCCGAATGGAGCAGGCCGCGTTACGACTCCCCCCTCGGGAGGGGACGGTCAAGGCGTTCTGTGACCACCTCTCCGAGGGAGACAACATGCGTATGCGCACTCTGGTGGCAACGGCCGGACTCACGGCTGCCGCTCTGTTCGGCGGTGCGGGGGCTGCCATGGCCGACGAGGGTCCCACGGCCATCGGCATCGCGACGAACTCGCCCGGCGTCCTGTCGGGCAATGTGTTCCAGCTGCCGGTGCTCGTGCCGATCAACGCCTGTGGCAACACCATCAGTGTGATCGGACTGCTCAACCCGGCGGCCGGCGTCGCCTGCGTCAACGGCTAGGACGAAGTGGTAAGTGCCGGTCCCGGGGTCGAATGTCCCGGGGCCGGCGGCTTCCGCCTCCCCTGATGTGCTCCTGCCACACTCGGCCAGGCGATCCAGTGGACGCCGCCCCGGGCCACGACGGCCCCGCGCGCTGCGACCAGCAGCATGCAGCAGCCTTCTCCCGGGGCCCGGCGGATCTCACGCCGGTCGAGCACCTGATGCTGTGGACCGGTCGGCCTCCTGCCCGGCGCGGCGCGGCGGTGCGGGCGCCCGCCGCGTGGCAGCCGCGGGCGAGGACAGCGCCGCGCACGGTCACCATGTCAGTACCGTGGGCGGCTACTGGCGGGCGACGACCTACTACCGTGCGTCGTACCAGCCGCCTTTTCGCCTCTCCCGTCGACCCGCGCCTGGTCGAGACCTTCAAGCGGGAGAGCGAGGCTTCGTGCGCACGGCCGCCTGGCGGACCGTTCCGTCGAGCTGCTCGAGATCCCTTCGGGTCAACGGCCTCGACTGCGACATCCATGAGATGTACGGGTCCCATGCCATGCCCGCGGCGGTGCGCCGCGGCGATGCCTGCCTCCTCGTCGACGGCCCGGGCCCGGGCCGAGCGCTGGTCGAACAGGGACTGCGGATGCGCCCCCGACCGGCAGACCGTGCTGTGCCCGGTGATGGACTACGCCGGCCTGGCGGAGATCGACGAAGCCGCGCATCGCCGTCATGGGCCGGGGCTTCGGCACCGGCTCGACACACCTTGGCCGCCGCCGGCCGGCGGCATGAAGCAGGAGCCCAGAAGGCCGGGCGGCGGCCAAGGTGGCAGGGCGGCATCGGACCACCCGGGTCCTTGATGGTCCCGACTTGCGGTGGGTTCCGTGTCCGGCGCGGGACTCGCCGTGCAGACTTCAACCGCACTTGAGCTCTGCCATCAATCGGTTCGTGACCACCCAGGGAAGTGCGGTATGGTTCTCGTGCGCGTTCGGCCGGGGGAAACCCCAGGTCAGGCGGGCAACGGGACGTGGCGCAGCTTGGTAGCGCACTTGACTGGGGGTCAAGGGGTCGCAGGTTCAAATCCTGTCGTCCCGACCAGCGTTTTCGCAGGTCGGAGGCCGCTTTCTCAGAGATGAGGAAGCGGCCCTCTTCGTGTTCGGGCGATGGTGGTCGCAGGCGTCCCCTGCGATGGGGCCGCGGTGGGCGAACTGGCGGGCGCGATGGGGGAGTAGGCCGGTCGCTGCTGGGGGCCCGGCCGGTCACAGCCCCTGCTCGACACATCCCACCTGTGCGAGGGCGCGTCCGTCACCCTCGCCGCAATCCGCCTCGCTTCGCCGACCGCGGCCAGGATCACGTCATCCACCAAGACCTGGGTGCGCCGCTCGGCCTTGGCCACGGCGGTGCGATACGCATCGGGCCGGGACGCGTGTGTCGCGCCGCGCCCCGCTGTCTCCATCAGGGTGCGGCAGGCCGCTGGGCGGGCCTGCTGGTCCGTCTGCTCCACCATCGCCTTGGTGCACGCCTCGATCCGGTCCGCGAGGGCGTCGGACGACGCGGCCGGCGCCCCCGCGCTCACGACGTCCTGCCGCAGCTGCGGCAGGACGGAGTTGCTCGCGGTGCCCACCTGCGCGCCGACGAGGGCGAAGAAGAGGGTGCCCAGGACGGCCACGCCGACGGTTGCACCGAGCTGCTGGTTGGCGTTGAGCACACCGGACGCGGACCCGGTCTCCTGCTCGTCGACGCTCGCCAGGGCGAAGTCGAAGAAGGGCGAGAGCACGAGGCCCATGCCGACGCCGGTGACCAGCAGGCCGGGGGACAACTGCCGGCCATCGACGTCGGCGCCCGCGCCGTGCAGGGTCAGGACTCCGACCCCCACGGCCGTCACGAGGGCGCCCAGGTGCAGGGCGCCGCGCCCGAGCCGGGGCATCAGGACGGCGCCCGCGACGACGGCCCCGACGGCCACGCCGAAGGCGATGGGCGCGATCTCGAGACCGGCCCGCGTCGGCGACCACCCCCGGCCTGGAGGAACAGGCCGAAGGCCCTTCGGTGTCTCGGCGCTGCACATCGCCGCCGCCCTGCGGGACAACGGCGGCGGCCGGCTGATCACCGCCGAGATCCAGCCCAACAAGGCCGAGGCGGCCCGGGCCAACCTGGACTCCGCCGGCCTCGGCGATCTCGTCGACGTCCGGCTGGGCGATGCCCTGGAGACGCTCCGCGACGTCGAGGGTCCCATCGACCTGGTGCTGCTGGACGGCTGGCCCAACGTCTGTCTGCCGCTTCTGCGCGTCCTCGAGCCGAAGCTGCGCAAGGGCTCCGTCGTGCCGGCCGACGACCTGCCCAATGGCGGCCCGGTGCCGCCGGAGCCGCTGCGGGACTTCTACGCGTATGTTCGTGACCCGCACAACGGCTACTCGACGGTGAGCCTGCCGCTCGGCGACGGCGTGGACTTCTGCGTCCGGACCATCGACTGACCCGCCTTTCCGCCGCGCGGGCGGTGCCGAGCTGTGCAGCACCGCCCCCGCCCGGCCGTACCCATGGCAACAGCCATCGGTGGAAGTCCAGTACTACGGCGCGCGCACTCGCCGTCTTCGCCCTGCCTCACGGCGCACCACAGGGGTGGTGATCGCGTGGAGCGCCCATGACAACCCGAGCACGACGAGGACCCGACAGCAGTGCTCCGGCCCCAGGGTGCGACGGTCTTCGCGGCGGCGGTGTCCTCGGGGCGGCGCTGCACTCAGTCACGGCGCGCCACCAGACGGTACGCGTTGGACAACCCGAGCCGGTGCGCGAAGGGGGCGATCGCCCGGTCCAGGAGCGTCGCCAGGATGAGGGCCGGGACGCCCGCCAGCAGGACCGATGTGCGCAGGGCACGGCGGGCCGGGCCGGGGCGGGCCGGCAGCCAGGGGAAGTCGTCGCGGGGAGCGCCCTCGTCCAGCGCCAGCCATACCGCGGCCAGCAGGTCCACCGGTTCGTGCGCCTGCGCGTGCTGCTCGGCCACCACCGTGAATCCGAGCCCGGACAATGCCCGGCGCAGGTTCGCCACCGGTACGAGATGCAGATGCTGCGGCTGGAGCCAGGGCAGCCACCAGCGTCCGAGCAGACGGGCGTAGTGGCAGTCCGGGTCAGGCACCTCGACGACCAGATGGCCGCCGGGCCGCAGCGTCGCCCTGGCCGCCTCGAGCTCCCTCACCGGGTCGGTGCTGTGCTCCAGGTAGTGGAACATGCTCACCACGTCGTACTCCCCGGTGAGGCCGGGTGCCAGTTCGGTGAAGCTGCCGCGGTGGCCGCGCTCGACCCGCCCCGCGCGCTCCGCGAGTTCGGCGCCGTCCGAGCGGTCGATCCCGTCGAAGGCCACATCCGGGAAGGCCGAGCGCCCCACTTCGCAGAAGTGCCCGTGGCCCGTGCCGACGTCGAGCCACCGCTTGGCTGCTCCCAGGTACGGCAGCAGGGAGTCCGCCCGGCGCAGGTAGGACTTGGTGCGCCCGCCGAACATGCCGTCGAGCTGCTTCTCACCCAGCCCGTCGTAGAAGTCGCGGTAGTAGAAGGCGAGTCCCCTGTCGTTGAGGCGGGGGTTCTGGAAGAGGTGCCGGCACGCGTTGCACCGGTCGACCCCGAAGGCGCCGGGCTTGTGCTGGAGCAGGTCCCGCGTCCGTAGCAGGCCGCTGATCCGGGCGGAGCCGCACCACGGGCAGGTGTGGCGCACCGGTTCGAAGAACGCCTGTGTGCCGTCGGCCAGTTCGGCCTCGTACAGGGGGCGCAGAGCGGCCACCGTTTCGTGACGAGCCTGCTGCGGGCCGGGGTTCATATGCCGTCCTCCTCACGGGCGAGCTCTTCCAGATGAGTGGCGGCCGCCACGGCGCCGCCCGCCGAGCGGAACGCCGCGCCGATCGAGCGGGCGGCGGCCCGGTACCCCGGTGCCTCCAGAACCGTCTCGACGGCCGCGCCGATCGCGGCCGCGGTCGCACGGCCGAAGCGGATCCGGACACCGGCGCCCGCGTCGGCGACCTGTGCGGCGATCACCGGCTGGTCGTCGCGGATCGGTGCGACGACCAGCGGAACGCCGTGCCACAGCGCCTCGCACACCGTGTTGTGGCCGGCGTGACAGACGACCGCGTCGGCCTGCGCGAGCAGTTCGAGCTGCGGCACCGCCGGGACGGCGAGCACGTCCTTGTCGTCGATGGTCACCCGGGTGCCATCGCGCCCCAGGGTTCCGAGGACGTTCCCGGGGTCGACGACGACCGCCTGCATCCGGTCCGCCCGCGCCCGCAGCCCCGCGGCGCACTCGGTGAGAAAGCGTGCACCGACATCGGTGTTCGCCGTCCCGAGGGTGACCAGGAGCGTAGCCCGGCCCGGGTCGAGCCACTCCCACGGGAAGCCCGCCGGGGAGGGCCGGGCGGTGAGGGAGGGACCGACCCAGCGAATCCGGCCGCCGCCGCGGGCGGGCCGCCCCGCCAGCTCCTCCGTCGTGAACGCCAGCACCAGGTGCGGCGAGAACCGTGGGTCCGCGGTGGCGGCCGGGTCGCCGATGCGGCGCCGCAGATCGCTCAGCAGGGCGTCGTTCCAGGCGGCGACCTTCGGCATCGAGGTCAGCACATCGGCGAACTCGGCCGATGTGGTCGCCGAGGTCGCCCAGGGCACCCCGAGCCGCTCCGCGACCAGCCCTCCCGCCAGGGCCTGCTGGTCCGCCACGACCACATGGGGGTGGAGCGCCTCCACCGCGGCCCGTACGCCCTCGGCCATCGCATCGGCGAGCGGCACCAGAAACCGCTCCCACAGGAAGCGCAGTGCCTCCGGCCCCCTGATGTCGGGGGACCTTGCCGGCCCGTTCCCGTCGGTCCACGACACCGGGCACGGCCAGACCTCCGCTTCCCGCCCGGCGAGACGGTGCACGACGTCCGGTACACCTGCCCACGTCACCCGGTGGCCCCGTGAGGCAAGTTCGGCGGCCACCCCGACGAGCGGATTGATGTGCCCGACGAGCGGCGGGACGACGAACAGAAAGCGGCTCACGGGATGTTCACCTCCACCGATGCGGCAGTCAGCGGGCCCGCGTGGCGGTTGCGGCGGATCCAGTCGAGGACGAGGTCACGCACCTGGTCCGGTGCCTCCACCAGCACCGAGTGCTCATGGCCCGGCAGCAGCACCGTCCGGCACCGGGGCAGCAGGGCGCGCAGCAGCGGCGCCTGCTCCGCGAGGTCGGAGTCGCCGCCGTAGACGGCGAGCACGGGGCATCGCAGCGAACGGATGGTGTCCTCTGAGAGGACCTCACAGGCGGTGAGGTCCTCGGCGATCGTGGTCTCCCGCACCAGTCGGCCCGCGGCCTTCGCCAGCCGGGCCGTGTGACCGCCGCGGTGCGTGGCGATCCAGTCGAGTGCGCCCGTCTCGTTGGCCGTCATCTCGTGCCGTACCCGGCCCAGCAGTCCGGCGAGCTTGTCCGCCCAGAAGGCGGTCGCCGGTTCGGACTCGACGACCGAGATGCTCGCCACGCGGTCGGGTCTGCGGATCGCGTAGCCGAAGGAGACCGTGCCGCCGAAGGAGTTGCCGACCAGATGGACGGCACCGGGGATCTCCAGCCGGTCGAGCAGAGCGTCGAGATCACCGATGAACGCGTCGAGGCTGTAGCCGCCGGCCGGCCGCTCGCTGCGGCCGTGACCCCTCTGGTCGTACATCACGACGTCGAGCCCGGCCGCGGCGAACGCAGGGGCGACGGTGAAGTAGTAACTGGCCAGACTGTCGGTCAGCAGTCCGTGCAACAGAACGGCGGTGGCTGTGGCGGGCCGCCCGTCGCGGGGGCCGAGCCGCTGGACGTGGAGCCGGACACCGTCGGCGTCGATGATCGCCATCGGTCAGGCCGGCCCTGCGGTCCTGAGACAGTGTGCGACATGCTCGACCAGGCGGCCGACGGTGAGCTCGATGATCTCCTCCAGCTCCATGGAGGCGACGAACTCGGCGAAGTTGACGGTCCGCCCGTAGCGCTCCTCAAGATGGCCGGCCAGGGTGACCAGATCGATGCTCTCGAACTCGAGATCCCGGGTGAACCCGCTGTCCATCCCGACCTCGGTGCCGTCGAGTCCGTAGTCGTCGAGGACCTGCCCGATCATGGCGGTGATGTCGGCGAGGATCGCGCCCTCGTCCGCCCGTAACGGGTCCGTCTGCTGAGTCGTGGTCACTTCCCGTCCTCCTCCTCACTGTCCTGCTCCGGACCCGGGGTCCATGCCACGACGTAGTCGCGCGCCGGAAGCCCCGGGGGATTGGTGACCCGCTCGCAGTGGATGCGATGTCCCCGGACCGGCAGGCCGGAGCGGGTGCGGACCTCGACCGTCAGCCGATCCGCCGCCGCGGCCACGACGGCGAAGTCCTTTGGCCGGCCACCGAATCCGGTCCCCTCCGCCTTGGCCGCGGCTTCCTTGGCGGCCCAGAAACGGGTGAACCAGAGAGCCTCCGGCTCGCCCGTGGCGGCACGGCAGGCGGTCAGCAGGTCGCGCTCGCCGGCTCCGAGGGCGGCCGCCAGGGTGGCCTCCGCCGGCTCGACGACCTCCTCGATGTCGATACCAGGGCCGGAGCCGGAGCCCGGGCCGGGGCCGGCAGGGACGGGCGCAGACGCCGAATCCCTGCCGGTACCCGCCGATCCGGGCCGCACGATCGCGACGGCTGCTTCGGCGCGGTGAGCGAGCGACACGGCCAGCGGCGGCAGGGTCCGCCCGTGGAGTCCGATGACGTACGGCCGGCCCTGCTCGTCGTTGCGCACCTCCAGCTCCGCCGGGAAGACCGGCCCTTCGCCCCGGTCCCACAGCCACCGGCGGACCGCGTCCTTGACCGCGATCCGGCCCAGCAGCCACTGACGCCGGCCGCGCGGAGGCTGCCGTTCGTACGCGCTGCGCTCGCCGCTGCCCAGCATGTTGCGCATGATCAGGTCGCGGGAGGCGAGGTCCGGCCAGCGCTCGTGGACCAGTGACCAGCCGCCGGCACGGGCGAGGGACAGCGTGTTGCGCTCGGGGAACCGTTCGACCGGCCGTGTCTGGGGATCGTTGTCGAAGCGACGGTCCTGCCAGCCGCTGATCTCTGCCCACACCGTGCCGCCGACGGTCAGCAGGGCGTCGGCCTCGAGCAGGCTGCCGGTGAGGGACGTGATACGGACCAGACACTCCACCGGCGTTCCGGGCCGTGGCGGCGGACCGAAGAACCGCAGGTCCTGAACGCCCACGGGGAACACCACGGTCCGTTCGGTGGCCGTCGCCATGATCCAGTAGCCGAGGACCTGTCCCACGTTGTCCAGCAGTGCGCCGGGCGCGGGAGGAGTGGTGAGGACGGCCCTGACGTGCGACCCGCCGATGGCTGTCAGTTCCGTGACGCCCTGATAGGCGGGTCCGTGGAACATCCAGCGCTCGTCGTACAACTGGGCAGCCGTGTGATCGGGAGTCCGTTCGTCCCCCAGCGCGCTCAGGTCCGGAACCCGCGGCGGCGCCGGGTAGCGCTCGCCGAGCCCGACCACCGCGCGGGCGTGCGTGCCGAAGGAGACCGCGACGCGGCCAGGTCCGGCGGTGGCGGCGCCGACCGTGATGTCCACCGGCTCGGCGGCGGTCAGCCACCGGTCGAACCGGGCGCCGTGCACGGCCACGGCCCGCATGCCCGGGGAGTACCGCTCGGCCGACTCCATCAGGTGGTGGACGATCGTGGTCGCCGGGACGACCGGCCAGCGGTCGGCGACATCGGGCCAGTCCTGCCGCTGCCGGAAGAAGCAGTGGTCGAGCAGGTACGGCATGGGGCCGGTGCCGACCCGGACGGTGTACGAGGCGGGACCCGGAGGTGTGCCGGGGGCGGCGACGGAGTCGGGCACCGGCTGTTCGGCAGGGGCCAGGCCCGGGGCGGCCCGCCGGGGCGCGCCCACGGGCCGCCGGGGGGCCGCCGTGCTCACCCGCGGGGGCGCTACCGGCCGGGACGCGGTGGCGATCAGCTCCGCGGCTGTCGCTGCCGTTTCCTGCATCAGCGCGGTGAGTTCGGCAAAGGCGGGGAAACGCTTCGCCGCGGCGGCTGTGGCTGCTGCTGCTGCGGCTGCTCCGGCGTCCGAGACGGGTAGGGGAGCGGGCGCGGTCTCGGAGGGGGACAGGGACAGGGACAGGGGCGCGGGCGGAGGTGTCCGGGCGGTCAGCGTGGCCCGGAGCCCGGCGAGCACGTCAGGGGCGAGCGAGATCAGCGCACCGCTCAGGTCGAGGCGTACCGGCGGCGGACGCATGATGGTCCGTTCGGTCGCGGTGCCATCGGATGAGGGGGCCGGAGCGGGAACCGGGGCCGGGCTGCCCGGCCGGTCCACCGCCACGGATGCGCTCGGCGCGCCACGCCGGTCGAGCACGTCCGGGGACAGCGCCGCGCCCTCCGTCCAGAACGCCACCGCCACGCGCCTCAGTTGGGCCAGGCCCGAGCGGTGCGGGGAGTTGGCCGCCACCACCAGATGGTCGCGGCCTGACAGCGTGTCGCCGATCAGCGAGCCGAGCTGCCCCGTGCCGACCTGTACGAACGCCCGGAACCCCGCTGCGTACAGCGACTCGGTCAGCTGCCGGAAGCGGACAGGTTCCAGCAGATGACGGACGAACAGTGCCCGCACCCCCGCCTCGTCGACGGGGAACGGTGACGCGGTCGTCCCCGACCAGACCGGCACCTCGGGCGGGTGCAGCGCGAACCGCTCGGCCGCCGCTCTGAACGGACCGAGGCACGGCTCGAGCATCGGCGTGTGGAAGCCGGACCGGAACGGCAGCACCCGGCAGAGCACCCCATCCGCCCGGAAGGTGCGGACGAACTCCTCGACCTCGCCCGGGGGACCGCACACCATCGACTGGCTGGGCGCGTTGTCGTGGGACAGGGTCACCGACGGGCCGGTGGCGGCGAGGGCGGCCCGCACCCGGTCGGCGGATGCCCCGATCGCGGCGAACGTGAGATCCGGCACGGTCACCGTGTCGGGGTCGAGGGAGGCCATGAAGTCGTCGACGGCCCGTTCCTCGTAGAGTCCGGCCGCGGCCATCGCCGTCCACTCACCGACGCTGTGCCCGGCCACGGCATCCGGTACGACGCCTGTGCGGCGCAGTGCCGTGTCCAGGAGCCGGCCCATGGCGACGACGCCGAGTCCATGCCGTCCGACGTCACCGACCTGCGCCTTCCCGATCCCGGCAGAGGCCGGGGGCCAGGGCAGGCCGAAGCGCTCGGCGATGTCGTCGACGCGGGGTTCGAAGTCGCTTTCCAGGCCGGGGAAGACGAACGCGACACGGCCAGGACGGTCGCCGCCGAGCAGCGGGTCGGGCGTGAACCAGACATCGTTGCGCCCGCGCCAGGCGCGTCCCTTGGCGACGACCCGGCGGGCGAGAGCCAGTCGTCGTGGTGTCGGATCGACGATGCCTAGACGGCTGTGGCCCGCGCCCGGCACGGATTGCGGGTCGAGGGCGGCGGAGAGTACGGCCGAGTCGTCGGCGTCCAGAAGCTTGCTCAGGCCCTCGGGGGTGTCGGCGGCGAGCAACAGCACGCGCTCCTGCTCGGTCGCGGACACACGAGGGGCGTCGGGTGTGAGCGCCGAGCCTGGGGCGACCGCGCTGCCCGGGATGACCGCGGCGCCCGGGGCGCCCGCCACCGACCCCGGCCGGGCGGCCGGTTGCACGGACGGCTGCACGGACGGCTGTACGGACGGCTGTACGTGCGGTGGCGCCGTGGCCGTGAGCGCGGCCCTGCCCGGTGCCTGTTCGAGGATCACATGGGCGTTGATCCCGCCGAAGCCGAAGGCGTTGACCGCGGCCCGGCGCGGGGTGTTGCCCGGGCCCGTCTCCCATGGTTCGGCCGTCGCGAGCGGGCGGAACCGGGTGTCGGCAAGGGCGGGGTGCGGATCGTCACAATGGAGCGTCGGCAGCAGCGTCGCGTGGTGCAGGGCGAGCGCCGCCTTGACCAGTCCCGCGACCCCGGCGGCGGGCATGGCGTGGCCGATCATCGACTTCACCGAGCCGATCACCGGCCGGGGGCCGTCACCCTCCCGCCGTGCCCGGCCCGGCCCGGGCCCGACGTCAGGACCGAACACCTCCCGGATCGTGGTGAGTTCGGCCGAGTCACCGGCAGGAGTCGCGGTGCCGTGCGCCTCCAGGAGACCGACCGATCCCGGCTCGGAGGGGTCCAGGCCCGCGGCACGCCACGCCTGCCGTACCGCACGGATCTGGCCGCCGGGATCCGGGCTGACGAGTCCGGCCACGCGGCCGTCGCTGCTCACCGCCGTGCCCCGGACCACCGCATAGACCCGGTCCCCGTCGCGTTCGGCGTCGGCGAGCCGTTTCAGCACGACCACGCCTGTGCCCTCGCCGATCAGGATGCCGTCGGCGCCACGGTGGAACGGGCGGATGCGCTGACTCGGCGAGAGCGCCCGCAGCTGGGAGAAGACGCTCCACAGCGTGATGTCGTGGCAGTGGTGGACGCCCCCGGCGAGCATCAGGTCGCACCGGCCGGAGGCGAGTTCCCCGACCGCCTGGTCCACGGCGACGAGCGACGACGCGCAGGCCGCGTCCACGGTGTATGCCGGACCGCGCAGATCGAGCCGGTTGGCCACCCGCGAGGCCGCGAGATTGGGCACCAGGCCGATCGCGTTCTCCGGCCGGTCGGGTCCGAGACGCTCGGTGAACGCCTCACGCACACGCGCAAGTTGGCCCGGACCCAGCTCGGGAAGCAGCTCCCCGAGGGTGCGGACGAGCTGACCCGCCGTGCGCACCCGTTGGTCCAGCCTGACCAGACCGGGCGTCAGATAGCCGCCCCGGCCCAGCACCACACCGATCCGCTCCCGGTCGGGCAGCCGTTCGTCGCCGCCCGCGTCGGCGAGGGCGGACGCCGCCACCTGCAGGGCGATCAGCTGGTCCGGTTCCGTCCCCGACACCGCGCTCGGCATGATCCCGAACCTCGTCACGTCGACATCGGCCAACGCGTCGACGAAACCACCGCGCCGACAGTAGACACTGTCAGCGGCGGACGGTCCGGCTGCCGCGTCGGGACGGTAGTAGTCGGCGTCCCAACGTCCTTCGGGCACTTCACCGATCGCGTCGACGCCGTCCACGAGATTGCGCCAGTAGTCCGCGAGTCCCGGAGCACCGGGCAGCAGCACCGCCATCCCGGTGATCGCGACGGGGACGGTGCGGTGCGGCGGACCGCCCTCGCCGTTCATCCCGTCGCCGTGCGTCCCGCCCCGGACCACCTCACCACTCCGAGGCGGTGTGGACGACGGCCCGTGCCGCGTCGTCGCCCCAGGCCAGTTCCCGCAGCAGGGCGAGCGGCCCCTCCTCCGGGTCGATCAGCGTGATGCCACGCCGCGCGTACTCGCGCGCCAGCTCCGGGCCCACCATTCCGGTGTGCACCCCGTCGGGCGCCCAGGGACCCCAGTGGACGGTCAGCGCCCGGCGTCCGGTGCGGGACGCCCAGTCCTCGCCAAGGCTCTCCATGGCGTCGTTGGCGGCGGCGTAGTCCGCCTGGCCCCGGTTTCCGAACACGGCCGAGACGCTGCCGAACAGGACGACGAACGACGGCCCGTCGGGCAGCTCCTCGAGCGCGGCGAGCAGGGAAGCGGCCCCCGACACCTTGGTGCCGTAGACCCGTTGGAAGGACTCGGCGGACTTGTCCTCGATCAGCCGGTCCTCGATGACACCGGCCGCGTGCACCACACCGTCCAGCCTGCCGTGTTCGGCGTGGATCTCCTTGACGGCCTGGAGGACCGCGGCGGGCTCGCGGCAGTCGACGCTGCGATAGCGGACCGTGCTGCCTGCGGCTTCGAGAGCGGCGATGGTGGCGGTCATCTCGCGCTGGGCGAGGATCAGTTCGGCTGCTCGGTCGATCTCGGCGGGGGAGCCGTGCTCCCCGCGGGAGGCGAGCACGGCGCGCAACGCGGCCCGGTCCCCGGCCGCCGCGGTCGCCGGATCCTCCGGCCCCGCGGGGGCGGGAGTTCTGCCCAGCAGTTCGACGCGGCAGCGGGAAGCCGTGGCGAGCGCGCCGGCGAACGTGGCCGTGATGCCACGGGCACCGCCGGTCAGCAGGACCACGGACTCACGGTCGAGACCGAGCGCGGCGGCTTCTGACGCGCCGTCTCCGGCTGGTCCTGCCCCGTTGGTGGCGAGCGGACCGAGCGGGACTTCGGCCAGTTCGAGCCCGAACCTGCCGTCGGGCCCGCGCAGCACGACCGGCGCGCCGCCGCCGGTTGCGGTCAGCTCCGCCAGCAGTGCGTCGGCGACCGCTTCCGGGGTGCTGAACAGGGGCGTCCCGCCCTCGTCCAGCTCGATCACGGCGACGGCAATCTCCGGATACTCATGGGCGATGGTGCGGAAGAGGCCGCGCAGTCCGGCTGTCCGCACCGCGGCGTGCCCGTCACCGGCGTACCGTACGGCGATGACCGTGCCGGGGCGGCGGCGCAGCGCTGCCTGGACGGCCGGGTAGGAGGCCGGCAGTACCGGCGCCCCGGACGCCGCCAGGGGGTCGAGGAGTAGCACACCGTCGAGCGGCCCGTCCTGCTCTGCGAGCAGATGCCCGGAGCCGAACGTGACGGCTGTGGCGCCGCGTTCGCCGAGCTTGGTCGCGAGCATCGAGGCCGTTCCGGTGAGTTCGCCGTCACCGTCGCCCAGCAGCGCGAACCGCCGGCCCGTAAGGGCGAGTTCTGTCTCGGGCCCCGGGGTGGCGGGCAGGGGCACCCGGCGTTGCAGGAACCGCTTCGGGGCGGCCACGGCCGCGGGCGGCGCGGCGAGCATGCCTGCAGGGGCCGGTGCCAGGACCGGTGACGGCGGGCTGCCGGCGCCGGACGCCGTGGAGTTCGCGGCCCCGGCAGCCGGTACGGGCAGCGGCCCGGGCCCTGCCGGGAACGCAGCCATGGAGGGCGCCGTGACCGGGGCCAGGGGCAGGGGATCACCGGCGCCCGGATCGACGGAACTCTCGTCGGCGGCCGATGCGTGCTGCTGTCCGGGCGCCGCCGCAGCCGTGCCGGAGGACATGAGCGCGGCGAGCCGGGCCGCCACCGCTGCCGCGGTCCGCGCCTTGGCGAGCTCCTCCATCCCGGCGTCGTCCAACGTGGCCGCGCTCGCGTCCATGACGCCTGCCGCGACCAGCCGTCCGGCCAGCTCACCGACGATCTCGGTGCGCTTGATCGAGTCGACGCTCAGATCCGCTTCGAGATCGAGGCCGGGCTCGACCATGTCCGCCGGATAGCCGGTGCGTTCGCTGATGATCTCCACGACCATGCGCAGCAGGTCCTGCTCGGACGGCATCGCTGAGGGGGCCTTGCCACCCTCCGGCGCCGGTGGCGGGACCTTGGTGGCCGGAGCGGGAGCCGGGGCCGGTAACGGCTGAGCCCAGGGCTGCGCGGCGACTGCCACAGCGGGCCCGGTGGGCACGGCGGCCACGGAGTCGCCCGGCAGGCCGACCGCCTGGCCGCCGAAGTACGTCAGCAGGACGTCGCGCTGCGCTGCCACCATCTCCCTGCTGGACCGCAGGAATTCGGCGATCAGGGCATCCTGGCGGGCCGCGGCCCCCTCGGCCGCCCCGTCGGTGTGGTTCGTCGTCACAGTGGTCTCCACGACACGTCGGGCCGGTGCCAGCGCACCGGGCAGAAGATCGCCGGACGCGGTGCGGACCAGATGCCCGTCGACCGTCCAGCCGGGCTGCCGCTCGGTGGCGGCGCGGCCCGCGTCCACCGCGTCGCGCCCCCGGAACATCCAGCCGGTGCGTACGGGCAGTCCGGCCACCGCGAGCCGGGCCAGGGCGTCCAGCAGCCCGGACAGTCCGCTGCCGGGGCGGGGCTCGCACGCGACGGTGCGGTGCGGCCGGTCGCCGAGGATGTCGGCGACGAGCCGGGTCAGTACCCGTCCGGGCCCTGCCTCGACGAACACCCTCGCCCCGGCCTCGTACATCGCCTCGATCTGGTCGACGAACCGGACCGGTGCGCCGATCTGGGCCGCCAGTTCCGCACGGATCGCGTCGGGGTCGTGCTCGTAGGGACGGGCTGTGCGGTTCGACCACACCGGGAACTCGGGGGCGCGTACGGGCCGTTCGGCCAGAATGCGCGCGAAGGGCTCCGCCGCCCCGGCGACCAGCGGACTGTGGAAGGCGCAGCCCACGGGAAGACGTTTCGCGCCGTGGCCCGCCTCGCGCAGCAGCCGTACGGCCGCGTCCACGGCAGCCGTCGGGCCGGAGACGACCGTCTGGCGTGGTGTGTTGTGGTTGGCGATGACCACCCCGCTGCCGAGTGCCGGTGAGCCGGCGGCGCTCAGCGTCCGTTCGACGACCTGGGAGGACGCCGAGACCGCGGCCATGGCTCCCGGTTCGTTCCCGGCCGCGGCGAGGATCGCGCGGGCGCGCTCGCTGCTCAGCTCCAGCAGGGTGTCCGGTTCGATGGCGCCGGCCGCGCACAGGGCGACCAGCTCCCCGTAACTGTGGCCTGCCGCCAGGTCCGGGCGGATCCCCGACCGGCCGAGCAGTGTATGGGCGGCGAGATCCACCATTCCGAGGGCCGGCTGTGCGGCCCGGGTGTCCATGAGCGCGGCCCGCAGACGCTCGTCGCCGCCGTCGTCGAAAGCCGCCGGCGGATACAGCGCGGCGGTGGTGCCGCCGCCGAGAGCCAGCAGATGATGCAGCTCGGGAAAGGCCGCGAAGACATCGGCGAACATCCCTGGCCGCTGGCTGCCCTGACCGGGGAAGAGGAACGCGACCTTGCCGTCCGCCCGTGCCGCCGCGTCGGCTCTGTGGATGCCCGCAGCCGGGTCGTGTTCGCCGGCCAGGACGCGGCGCAGCTGTGCGCACAGCCCCTCCGGACCGGTGGCGACGACGGCGACCTGTACGGGACCGTCGGCCGTGTCGCCGCGCCGGGAGGCGGCCGCGGCCAGATCGCGCAGCCTCAGCCGCCCGGGGCCGTTCACATCGGCCGCCGCGAGATCCAGGAGGTCCTCCACGGCCCGGTGGGCGGCCCGGACATCCGCACCGCGGAAGGTGAACAGCTCGGCCGGCCAGACGTCCCGGCCGTGCACCGGGGGAACGGCGCCGCCGTGGGCGCTCAGTACGACATGGAAGTTGGTGCCGCCGAACCCGAACGCGCTCAGCCCCGCGATCCGTCGCTCGGGCGGCGCCGCCCACGGCAGCGCCTCACGGTGGAAGGCGAAGGGGCTGCGGCCGTCCTTCCACGCGGGGTTGGGGTGTGCCAGATGCAGCGTCGGCGGTCTGACCCCGGTGTGCAGGGCCATGGCGGTCTTGATGAGTCCGGCCAGTCCCGCCGCGCACTTGGTGTGCCCGATCTGCGACTTGACCGATCCCAGGACACAGCTGCCAGGACCCGCCCCGGCCGCTTCGAACACCTCGGTGAGTACGTTCAGTTCGGTACGGTCGCCGACCACGGTCCCGGTCCCGTGCGCCTCGACCAGCCCGACGTCCGCGGGCGAGGTCCCCGCGTTGCGGTACGCCCGGGCCAGCGCCGCGTGCTGGCCCTCGGGCCTGGGAGCGGTCAGGCCGAGCGAACGGCCGTCGCTGGAGCTGCCGACGCCCTTGATCACGCCGTAGATCCGATCGCCGTCGCGTTCCGCGTCGGCCAGCCGTTTGAGCACCACGCAGGCCACGCCCTCCCCGAGGGCGATTCCGTCGGCGGAGCTGTCGAAGGCCTTCGAGCGGCCGGTGGGGGAGAGCGCGTGCACCGACGAGAAGAGCACGTAGTCGTTGACGCCGTTGTGCAGATCGGCGCCCCCGCACAGCACGAGATCGCTGGTGCCGGCGATCAGCTCCTTGCAGGCGACGTCCACTGCGGCGAGCGAGGAGGCACACGCCGCGTCGACGGTGAAGTTCGGCCCGCCGAGGTCGAGACGGTTCGCGATGCGGCCGGAGATCACATTGGCGAGCATGCCGGGGAACGAGTCCTCCGTCAGCTGGGGCAGCTGCCCCTCCAGGCCCTCGGGCACCGCTCCGAAGTAGGAGGGCAGGACGGCGCGGAGTGTGGCCGCGTTGGACAGGTCGCTGCCCGCTTCGGCGCCGAACACCACGCCCGTGCGCGTACGGTCGAAGTCCCGGCCGCCCTCGCCGTACCCCGCGTCGTCGAGTGCCCGCCGGGCGGACTCCAGGGCCAGCAGCTGTACGGGCTCGATGCTGCCGAGCGAGGCGGGGGGTATGCCGTAGCGCAGCGGGTCGAAGGGCACCGGGGACAGGAAGCCTCCCCATCGGGAGGTGACCTCACCACCGGCCTCGGCGAAGTGCACGGCCGGGTCCCAGCGTTCGGCGGGGACCTCGCCGACCGCGTCGACACCGTCGAGGACGTTCGCCCAGAACGTGGCGAGGTCCGGTGCCCCCGGAAACATGCAGGCCATCCCCACCACGGCCACATCCAGCGGTGGAGGCGACGCCGGTTCAGCGGGTGTGGCGTCCACGAGGCCGAGGTGTGAGCGGAGCCGCTGCGTCCGTTCGGTGAGAAACCGCGCGGCGCCGGAGACCACCGAGGCGTGCAGCTCTGCGACGGTGGTGGTCGCCGAACGCAGCACCGCGACCTCTCCGGCCATGAACATGCCGTCGGTCAGCTGGCGTTCCTCACCCACGGCAGCCAGGTCGCCGTTCCCGTTCCGTTCCGTTCCTTTGGCCGCGATCCGCAGCCTTCCGACGTTGACCCGCTCCAGCCGCTCCCAGATCTCCCTGTCGTCGGCGCCCTCGTTCCGCAACCCGGCCGCCAGCGCCCGGAAGCCGTCGCTGAACGGGCTCGGCACACAGCGGGTGGCATGGCCCGGCGCGGTTTCCAGGAGGGTGGTGCTCCGCGCCGCCAGGACCTGCCGCTGGAACAGCGGCTGGACCGCGCCGCGCCCCACCGCCTCCTCCGTGAACAGATAGGCCGTACCCATGAGGACGCCGACGGCGCAGCCGCGTGCGGTCAGAGGTGCGGCGAGCGCGGCGGCCATGGCGGACGAACGCTCGTCGTGGATGCCGCCGGCGAGGAACACCTCGATCTGCTCGGCCGTGGCCCTGGCGGTGGCCTCGTCCGCTCCTCGCCGTACTCCCTCGATGAACTCCTCGAGCACGGCGAGCTGGGCCTCCCACAGGGGGAAGCTGTTGCGGGGGCCGACATGGCCGCCGCATTCGGCGCCCTCGAAGACGAACCGCCGGGCGCCCGCGTCGAGGAACTGCCGCAGCAGACCGGGCGAGGGGACGTGGAGAAACGCCTTGATCCCGGCCTGTTCCAGCACCCGCGCCTGCGAGGGCCGGCCGCCGGCGACGACGGCGTGGGTGGGGCGGCACGCCCGTACCGCCTCCAACTGGGCGGCTCGGGTCTCCTCCGGTGCGAAGCCCAGAATTCCGACGCCCCACGGCCTGCCGTCCAGGACGCGCCGGGCCTCCTCCAGCATCGACCGGGACTGCTCGCCGCCGGCGAGTGCCAGGGCCAGGAAGGGCAGGGCTCCCTCGTCGGCGACAGCGGCTGCGAAGTCCGCGCGGTCGCTGACCCGGGTCATCGGGCCCTGCGCGACGGGGAGCCGGGTTCCGAGCGCCCTGCTCATCGGCGAGCCGGGCCGCAGGGGCCGTATGGCGTTCTCGTCGCGTACCGCGTCCTGTACGGCGGCGACCACCGCGCGGACGGCCCGGCCGGTGTCGCCCCATCGCTCGGCGAAGCGGGCGGCGAGGAAGCCGTCCTGTCCGACGTGCAGACCGGTCCCGGGGTTGTCGTCGCGGTGGCTGCGGTTCCCGCTGCGGCCGGTGGAGCTCGGGTCGTTCCTGTCGTTCCCGTCGGCCGTCTCACGGGTGGCCCGTGGCAGCCTGCCGCGCCGGAGCAGGACCCGGTGGCCGTCGGCCACGGTGGTCTCCGAGCCGTCCATGGTCCGCAGCAACGCCGCGACGGCGTCGGGAACTTGGGACTCGGCCAGCAGCGCCAGTTGGGTGTCCAGGACCACTCCCGCCGCCCCGCCGACGATCGCGGCAGCCGCGGTTCCCGGCGCGATGCCTCCACAGGCCCACACCGGGACGTCGAGTAACTCGTCCGCCGCGAGCAGCTGTTGGAGCAGGACGAAGGTGCTCAGCTCGCCGATCGGCCCACCGCACTCGCTGCCGCGGGCGATCAGGCCGGCGACCCCGGAGCGGGAGGCGCGGCGCGCCTCGTCCAGCCCGGTGACCTCGGCGAGCACCCGGTGTCCGGACGGAACGTCCTCCACCGTCCAGGCCGATCCGGGGGCGAGGACCACGGTGCGGGGCCCGTCGGCGTCCGGGCCGGGGCCCAGTTCGCCGGGCCCCATCCGGCAGCGGGGGCCGACCCGCACGCCGTAGGGGCCCTGGGCCCAGCGTCGCAGGGACGCCAGGGCTGCTCTCGCTCTGTGGTCCCCGGTGCCCAGGTCGAGCACCCCCAGCCCGCCGGCGCGGCACACCGCGGCGGCGAGGCGGGCGTCCGGCTCATCGAATGGGGTAGTTCCGATGACCAGGTCCGCGACGTGCTCTGCCGACGTCATAATTCTCCGAATTCGCGTTGGCGTTGCCCGGAGGTTAAATTTAGGTCAATCAGAAGCGCAGGATGTGCAGGGACTTGCAATGCCCGCCGGAGGAAATTCGGGCCATCGGCCGAACGGCTTGAAGATAGCGTCAAGTTACTTAGCGGTCAACCATTGGTCAATGGCGGCACGGGCTTGCCGTTCGGGTGGGCCGGCGCGGAGAAAGAATGCGGACATGGCGAAATCGGGCGGCGAGGAGGAAGGCTCGCTGCCCGGATCCACCACGGGAATGCGCAAAGGAAGTCGGGGGGTGGCCGTGGGGGGAGGTGCGGGGAATGCGGCGGCGCGGCCCGTCATCCTTACGCGTCCGTGAAGGGGCTGTCAATATCGAAATCAAGATCTTCTGACGGCTCGTCAGGAAGAAGGGATCCGGGGCGACCCCTCGCCGTTCGGTCGCGGGTATGCGGATGTGAGCGCTTTCCTCTGGTCTTCCTTCGGGGGAGTGGCGTAAAAGAGGCTGGCGAATCGGTGCGGGTGGATTTCCGGCCGGAGGTCGTGCTGCCGGGATGCCGTATTCCGCCATGGATGATCCGCGCATCCCGGATGTGCGTGCCGGGTGCCCGGCAGCGGCCCACGGTGCCTTTTCGCCATCCGGGGTCCGGGCGGGGCCTGCCGTGGTCCCTCCAGGGCTCAGGCCGGTCCTTCCGTCTTCTCCTTGGCCGCTTTGAGCTTCAGCCACACCGCGCTGAGCGCCTCGAGGTCGTCCCGGTCGAGGAGGTCGGTGAAGGCGGGGGCCAGGGTCTCCCGTCGTGTGGCGTCGGCCTCCGTGAAGAGCCGGTGGCCCGCCGGGGTGAGCGCGACCTCGACCGAGCGGGCGTCCTTGGCGGACGGTGTACGGGTCACCAGTCCGCGGGCCTGGAGGGCGTCGACGACGCGGGACACCTGGCTGCGGCTGAGCATCGTGCTGTTCCCCAGGACCGAGGCCGGGACCGGGTCCGGGCTCGAGGCCAGCCAGAGCATGACCTCGAACCAGGAGGCCGGGAGGTCGTGGGCCTTGCTGAGGGCGCGGTCGACGCGTTCGGTGAGGGTGGTGCCGGCCCAGACCAGCCCGTAGAAGGCGTGGTCGGCGACGGGCATCTCGGCCTGCGTGAGCTTCCTTTTCGGCATAGCCTGAGTCTACGTGTTGCGTGCGCACGCACATAATGGTTATGGTGTGTGTACACGCACTGAACCGGATCCCGACTCCGCCTCCGAAAGGCCCCACCATGTCTTCCTCCACCTCCAAGGTCGTTCTGATCACCGGCACCTCCTCCGGCATCGGCCTCGCCGCTGCTGTCGCCGCGGCCAAGGCCGGCTGGCACACCGTGGCCACGCTGCGCGACCCCGGCCGCGCCGACGCGCTGCGCAAGGCTGCCGCCGAGGCGGGGGTGGAGCTCGACATACGGCAGCTCGACGTGACGGACGAGGCCTCCGTGGCCGCCGCGGTCGACGGCGTGATCGCCGACCACGGCCGTCTGGACGCAGTGATCAACAACGCCGGTGCCGGACACGTCGGCACGCTGGAGAACGAGACCGTGGACGACGTCCGCAAAGTCATGGAGGTCAACTTCTTCGGCGTGCTCCACGTCTCCAAGGCCGCACTGCCGCACCTGCGCGCCTCCGGCGGCCGTCTGATCACCGTGACCAGCGTCGGCGGTGTCATCGGCCAGCCGTTCAACGAGGCGTACTGCGCCGCGAAGTTCGCCGTCGAGGGCTACATGGAGAGCCTGGCCCCCGTCGCGGCCACGCTCGGCGTGAGCGTGTCCGTCGTCGAGCCGGGCGCCGTGGCCACCGAGTTCGTCAACAACATCGGGCTCGATGTGGAGGCCGAGATCGCCGCCGCCGGCCCGTACGGCCCGGCCATGGGCAACTACATCAACCGCACGGTCGCCCAGTTCAGCAACAGCGCCCAGACCCCCGCCGAGGCGGCCGTGGCCGTGCTGGAGGCGCTCACCGCGGACAGCCCGGCGTTCCGCCTCCAGACCTCCGACTGGGCCCGTGGCTTCACCGGCACCAAGCTCTCCGACCTGGACGGCTCGGCGGTGCTGGGCCTCACCGGCGGCTGGGTCGCCTGAAGGCAACCGTGTCGCCTGAAGGTGAACCGTTCGCCTGACGGCAACGACGTCGCCTGACGACAGAGATGCCGGCCCGGCCCACCGCTGCGCGGGAGCCGGGCCGGCTGATCGTTGCTGAGCCTGTCGGTGCGGTCTTCGAGGACGACTCCGCGGCGTCGTTGAGGCGCACCGCCCGCCGGAGGCGGGGACATCGGCCTCGTAGCGGGCGTGCGCACGTCTCGGACAACGCTGCGTCGGCATTCCCCGTGCGCGAAGGGCTACGGGGACCGCCGTGCCGAGGGCACCTCCCCGGCCAGCGTCCCGAGTCGGAGATTTCCGGACAGTTCCCGCCGCCGGGCGCCACGTTCACGATCGACGGTGAGGTCGGCATTCGCAAGCGCCCCGCAGGCCCGGGATACCGATTCACGGACAGAGAACTGCCGACGAAATCCTGACTCAGGACACCAGGGCCATTCGTTCGGATCCCGCCGGGCGACGGAACGTCCACGCGATGCGCGAGGCGGGCGTACCGCCCGGGCGAAGCGCCTACGACGGCGCGGCCCGAACGCGATCGCCCGGACGAGGTCTACGCGGGCGCCGGGCCGGCTTCCGGCGCGAGTGCAGCCGTACGGCCGCCCGGCCATCCGCCCAGAGCGGTTGCCAGCTGCGCCCGGGACCGGACGTCCAGTTTCTGGTAGATCCGGGTCAGCCGGGCCTCCACCGTCTTCACGCTCAGATACAGCCTGGCCGCCGCCTCCTGGTTGCTGGCACCCTGGCCGACCATCTGCGCGAGGCGCAGCTCCGCCTCCGTGAGGGCGGAGAGGGCGCCGCGCCCGGCCTGGGCCGGCTCGGGCCCACCGGCCGGGGTCTCGGTGGCAAGTCCCAGCCAGGGAGCCGCGCCCGCCCGTTCGAAGATCTCGGCTGCCCTGTGCAGCGCGGTCTGCGCGGCCGACCGCCTGCGGCGGCGGCGCTCCACACGGGCGAGAGCCACCAGCGCCCGTCCGCCTTCCAGCGGCAGCCCTGCCGTCATGAAATGCTCGGCGGTCGCGTTCAGCAGTTCTGCCGCCGCGTCCAGCTTTCCGCTCGCCGCCAGATACAGGGCGTACGCCCGGTCGCAGCCGAGCAGCACCGTCGTACGGCCCAGACGTTCCGCGACAGGACGGACATCGGCGAGAAGGGACGCGGCCTCCTCCGAGGCGTCGTTGGCCACCAGCGCCTCGGCCAGTTCCTCGTGCCAGCGCAGCATGGACGGGTCGACGGTCGCCTGTGCCCGTTCGCCGGACTGGACCCGGCGCAGCGTCTCCAGGGCGTTCGCCACGTCGCCGGTGACGAGCTGGACCCGGCCGAGCGCGTAGAGGCTCCGGGAGAGGAAGATGTGGTCCCCCTCCTCCTCGGACGCCTGGGCGCTGCGCCGCGCGTAGCTCGCGGCGCGCGCGAAGCTGCCGCCCGCGGTCTCCGCGAGCGCCAGCGCGTACCAGGCGGGCCCGGGCGAGAGTCCCGCCTCCAGCGTCAGGGCGAGGGAGCGCCCGGCGTGCGAGAGCGCCGCAGCGCACTGCCCGTGACGGGCCTCCACCTCGGCGAGCGTACGGAACAGCTCGATCGCGTCCTCCACCGAGCCGCGGCGCTCGACCAGCGGCAGAAGGGCGTTCAGCTGGTCACGGGCATCGGTGAGGCGGTCGTCGAACAGGGCATGCCGGATCGTGAGTATCTGTGCGGCATTGCGGATGCCGAGCGGACGTTCCACCATTTCGAGCGCCCGGGCCTCCTGGAGCACCCTCTCGGCGTCGGGCGAGCCCAGGACGCGTTCCATGCGCGCCTGCACGGTCAGCGCCGTGGCCGCCGTCATCCGGTCGCCCACCGACGCGGCGAGTGCGGCGGACTCGATGGCGGCGGCCCTGGACCGTACCGGATCGCCGTCGGCCAGGACGTACTTCACCGCGAGCCGCAGCTGTACGGCCGCCCGCAGCGCCGTGTCGCCCTCTGAGTCCTCCATCGCGTGGACGTAGATCTCGTCGAGACCGGTCAGCCCCTGACCTGCCGTGTCCAGTACCGCCAGCCGTGCCCGCACCCGGTCGGCGGGTGAGGCGTCGCGGGCGAGAAGGTCGGTGGCGGCGCGCATCGCCAGGTCGGCGCGAGCCGCCCTGGCCGCTTCCTCGGCAGCGTCAACGAGCCGGGCGATCCGCTGTGCGCCATGGCGGCCGGGCGTGGACTCGGCCGCCAGCAGGGCGAGTTCGGCGGCCAGCGCGTTGTTGCCGCGCTGCCGCGCGGTGTCGGCCGCCGCCGCGACCTCGGCCGCCAGCCGCTCGTCGGGAATGTCGGTGGCCAGTGCCCGGTGGCGCACCTCTTCGACGGGGTCGTCCACGACCCGCGCGAGCGCGGCGTGCCCCTCGCTGCGCTCGGTCCAGCAGGCGTCGTGCACCAGTGTCGAGGGCAGCAGGCCGGCCGTGAAGGCCACCGTCCCGTCCTCGGTCAATGAGATCAGCCCGGCCCGTTCGGCGGCCGCGAGATCGGCCTCTGCGGTGGGACGGCCGGCTCGGCGGATCAGCGAGGCGGTCGGACGCAGCGCGAGCGCAGCGAGCAGGAGGGTGTCCCGTACGGCAGGCCGGACGGCGCCGAGCAGCTGCCGCGCGAGATCGCGGGCGCGTCCCGAAAGGGACAGCGACTCGGCATGGTGCACCGGGGTGCGGGCGTCGGCGAGTGAGCGGCCGACCGCGAGCGCGAGGCGCGGATTACCGCCGCTCGTCTTGTGGATACGCCCGGCCATCCGTGACGGAAGCCGGTGGTGGATGAGGAGTTCGGCGATGTCGTCGGCGTGCAGCGGCGGTACGAACACCACGTCCGCCTCCGACGGCACCCACAGCGGCTCCGGGCCCGCGGTGTCCGTACCGGGGCCGTGCGCCTCCGGCGTCTCGATCGCGATGACCCGCAGCGTCGGCGGAGCCAGATGCAGAGCGAACCGCAGCAGATCGGCGCTGTCGGCATCCATGCGCTGGGCACCGTCGACGAGGAGCAGGACCGGTTCGCGTGCGGCGAGGGTGCGCAGGATCTGCGCGAGGGCCAGCCGCAGGGCGATGGGATCCCAGCCGTCCTCGGGTATGGGCGCCTCCCGGCAGAGCATGGCGACGGCGGCCCGCTGGGGGCCGGGCAGGCCGTCGAGGATGTCGTGCACGCCGTGCGTCCCGCCCGGCGGAACGGATTCCGGATCTGCGTGCGCGGCGGCGCTCGCGCGGGCCGTGGCCACGAGCGCCGCGGCCGTCGCACCCGGGATGTCGCGGTCCGTGGGGAGCGTCGCGAGCCAGAGAACGGTTTCGCCGCGGGACTCGGAGCGGGCCGCGATGGCCATCGCGGCCTCGGTCTTGCCCACACCGGCCGAGCCCGTGAGCAGAGCGCGCCCGCGCGTCTGCAGGACCCGCTCGAGTCGCTCGATGACTTCCGCCCGGCCGACCGGCGCGGAGCGGTACACCGCGGACGTCACCTGCCCACCACCACCTTCCGGCGTGCGCGGGCCCCCTGCCCGTTCGTGCAGAGGATACGAAGCAGATCGCCCCAGTCCAGGCCCTGTGTCCGACATGCGGACAGGTCTGGACCGGTGCAGCGGCGGGGCGCGCCCGCGGCATATGCCCGCGAACGCGCCCCTGACCAGCGATGATGCCTGCTGGAGACTGTCTCAGAACGTGAGACTCCAGCTGTCGATGTAGCCGGTGTCACCCGAGGCCACGTCCCGGACCTGCAGCTTCCAGGTGCCGTTGGCGACCTCGCTGGACGCGTCGACCGTGTACGTCGTGAGGACGTTGTCGGCGCTGTCGGAGCCGGAGGAGGCCTTCAGGTTGCGCACGGTGCCGTCGGGGGCGATCAGGTCGATGACCAGGTCGCCGCGCCAGGTGTGCTTGATGTCCACGTCGACCTTGAGGGCGGCGGGGGCGTTGCCGGTGCGGCCGGTGACGGCGATCGAGGACGACACGGTGCTGTTGTCGCTGATCGTGACATCCGTGCCGTTGGTGAACGTCGCACCGCCGGGGGTGGTGCCGGTGACGGCGTTCACGGTCTTGGCCGCGTCCGCGATTCCGGTGCCGCAGCCGCCGGTGCAGGTGCCGGGCAGCGGGCGGGCGTTGGCCTTGATCGCGGACTCGATGTCCGCGGGGGTCAGCGCCGGCTTGGCGGACTCCAGCAGCGCGGCCAGACCCGCGATGTGCGGGGCGGCCATCGAAGTGCCCTGGTAGGGCTTGTAGTTCTCGGTGGACTGGGTGGTGGCCCCGGAGTTCAGCGTGGAGAGGATGCCGTTCTCGGGGGTGGTGACGGTGCCGGGCGTGTCGGTCGCACGGCGGGTCTCACCACCGGGTGCGGCGACATCGACGATGCTGCCGAAGTTCGAGTAGAAGGAGCGGTTGCCCTCACGGCTGGTGGAGGCCACGTTGATGATGTTGGCGCAGTTGGCCGGGGTGAACCCGGAGGCGTTGGCGTTGCTGTTGCCCGCCGCGACGACCACCGTCGTGCCGCGCGACACGGCACCGTTGATGGCGTTCTGGTAGACGCTCGGGCAGGTGGAGCTGGCGCCGCCGAGGCTCATGTTGATGACCTTGGCGGGGGTGGGGTTCGCCGGGACACCCGGCACACTGCCGCCGGACGCCCAGGTGATCGCGTCGGCGATGTCCGCGGACGAGCCGCCGCACTTGCCGAGCACACGCACGGGCTGGATCTTCGCGTTGTACGCGATACCCGCGACGCCCTTGCTGTTGAGCGTCGTCGCCGCGATGGTGCCCGCGACGTGCGTACCGTGCCAGGAGGAGTTGCCCGCCGTGGAGCCGAGGCCGCACTCGCCGTCGGTGGCGTTCCAGTCGCCCTCGTCCTTGGCGTTGCTGTCGCGGCCGTTGCCGTCACGGGCGTCCGCGGAGCTCGAGATGAAGTCGTAGCCGGAGATCACGTTGCCGGCCACATCCGAGTGGGTGGCGTAGCCGGTGTCGATGACCGCGACGGTGACACCGCTGCCGGTGGACTTGTCCCAGGCGCCCGGCACGTTCATGCCGCCGGTGGCCTCGAAGAGGTCCCACTGCTTCGTGTATTCGGTGTCGTTGGGGGTGACCGCCATCGCGTAGGCGCGGATGTCGGGCTCCACGGACGCCACCGAGGGGTCGGCGCGGAAGGCGTCCATCACCTCGGTGAGGTCCTTCTTGGAGGCCTCACCGCCCAGGTCGACGAGGGCCGCGCCGCCGGCGAGCCGGCGCTCGAAGGCCAGCTTCTCGCCGGTCTCGGTGCCCTTGGTCGCGGCGTCGCTCTTCGCCGCCGCGTTGGAACTGGCCTCTGCAGCCCGGGACTTGTAGGTGACGATGACCTTGTCGACCGGTGCGGCCGGCAGCTTGGTCATCGACTGCGAAGCCGGAGCGGGCTTCGGCGAGGGGTCCGCCGGGGCGGCGGCGAGCGCCACGGCGGAAGTGGCGGCGACACCCAGGATCGTGGCGGTCGCGGCCACGACGGATATGAGTCTCCGTCCGGAACCGTTCAAGGTGTTCCCTTTCAAGACGCTGCGGAGCGCGGACGTGCGGCGCGGAACCGCGGTTCGCTGTGGGGGTGCGATCCGTGGTTCCCCGGGCCGGGTCGCCCGCGCGCCGCCGCCGACGCGACGGCCCCTGGTCAAGAGCCGTCACCGGGCGAAACACCGTGTTTACATGCACCTGACATACACGAGTCAGGAGCCGGGAATCGCCGGTGCGGCAGACAGTAGGGAACGACGAGATGAACCCGATACGGGGAAAACCCTTGTCGCCCGCGAGGGGGCACCCGGGGGCGTGTCCGTACCGGTCCCGGCCCGCTCCCGTGAGCGCGCTCCGCCCGGCGTCCTCGTGCCCGCCACCGGCCCGCTCAGCTCGCTCCTGCGCTCGGGATCAACGTGCCCGGCGCCGCTGCCAGGGCGCGGCCGTTCGCCCGGGTAGGCGAGGCCCCGCCTGTCCGGCCGGACGGGTGCGACAGCCGGGGTGCGGCCCCGGGGGCCGTTCGGGACCTCGTGTTCCGCTGGTTCGGGCGCGTGGGAGCGCCGGTTGAGCGGCCGGGGCGCCGATGGTCCTGCGGTCTCTTGGCGCTTCGGCGGGGTCGGGTTCCCGGCAGGCCGTTCGTACGCGCTCCGGCCGGGACGGGGGTGACCAGCCCCGGGGCGGCCGGGCGGGTGCGAACCCGTCGGCGACGCGGGGCCGGGCAGCCCGGCCCCGCGCCCGCGGGGGGGCGTACAGCCCCGGCGCC
>NZ_JBHVDH010000002.1:533208-683229 GCF_042802855.1 Streptomyces sp. NPDC057445
CCGGGGGGCCGGGCCCCCCCGCCCCGCCGCCGCCGGGCGCTCTTACAGCCCCTGCCACCCCGGCTTGTTCGTGTACGTGTGCCAGGGGCGGTGTGCAGCCCGCCCCTGGCGCCTCTGCGTCCCGGCCCGCCGCCGGAGCCAGGTGGTGCGAAAATGCGAAAGGGGGTCATCCGCTTCGGGATCGGGAGGCCACGATGGATGTCCTCGTGCTGATCGGACGCATTCTCTTCGCGCTGATCTTCCTCTTCTCCGGGGTGGGCCATCTCACCCGGAGCAGGGCGATGGGCTCCTACGCCCCGCCAAGGGGATCCCGGCTCCCGTCGCCGCGACCGTTCTGAGCGGGGTGCTGCTGCTGGCCGGAGGCCTCAGCGTCGCGCTGGGCATCTGGGCGGATCTGGGGGCACTGCTGATCGCCGTCTTCTGCTTGCCGACCGCCGTTCTCATGCACGGCTTCTGGAAGGAGACCGACCCGGGGACCCGCCAGACGGAACAGGTCATGTTCCTGAAGGACGTGGCGCTGGGCGGCGCCGCACTCGCGCTGCTCGCGTTCTTCTCGTACGCCGGTCACGACCTCGACCATCACCGGGCCGCTCTTCGGCATCTCCTGACGGCCCTGCGCCTCAAGCGTTCATCCGGGCCCGCACGAGTGCCCCTCCCGCAGCCGTCCGGTAGTACAGCACCGGGCGTCCGGCGAGCCGCCGCGGGATGAGACCTGCTTTGTACTCCACCTTGAGGTGGCGGCCGACGGACGCCAGGCCCTGCCCGGCGAGGGCCACCAGCTGTGTCGTGCTCTTCGGTGTGCCGAGGAGTGGCGACCGGCCAGGTAGCTGGTCGCGCGGGCCGTGTGCGACGGGTGGCGATGGCGCGCCACTGTGCTGTCTCAGCTGATGGTGACGACACGCGCCCAGGGCGGCGGGGTGTCCGGGGCGTAGTCGGGGTTCTCCTCGTTCGCGACGCGGGCGGGACGGGGGAAGAGGCCGACGACGGTGCGGCAGGGCGGCTGCGCGGACGGCCACGGCGTCTGACCGTCCGTCAGGGCGACGATCACATCCGGGCGTGGCCGGGAGCGGAGCGCCCGTTCGAATCCGGAGCGCAGGTCCGTTCCCCCGCCGCCGACCAGTTCGATGTTCTCGGCACGACAGAGCGGGACGGCGACCCCCGCCGCCGCGTCGCAGGAGATCACCGAGACCAGGTCGCGCCGCCCGCCCACCGCCCGCGAGATCGCCGCCACCTCCAGCAGCGCGCTGCCCAGCTCGGCGTCGCTCACCGACCCGGAGGTGTCGATCACGACACAGACCCGGGGCGGCGTACGGCGCAGGCTCGGCAGCAGTACCCCGGGGACACCGGCCGAGCGCCGGGACGGACGACGGTAGCTGTGGTCCTCGCCCAGCCCCGGCGCACCCGCCGCAGAGCGGACCGCCGCCCCCAGCAACTGCCGCCACGGCTGCGGCGGATGGAACGCCTCGTCCGCCCATCGGCGCCACCCCTCCGGCGCGTCGCCCGGTCGGCCCTTGATCCCCTCGGCGACCCTGAATCGGACCGCGTCCCGTTGCTGCCTGCTCAGCCCGTGTGCCCCGTCGGGCCCCAGCTCCCATGGCCGGTTCTGCCCGTCGGCGCCACTGCCGCAGTCCAGCCAGGCCAGGTCCCCGGCGAGCCCGGACATCGACGCCGTCCGCAGGTACTCCTCCATCAGCAGCCCGGCGGGCAGCCGCAACAGCGACGGCAGCACCGCCCCGGCAGGCAGGGGCAGACCGTCACCGTAGATGTCGTCGTTGATCTCGAAGTCGGCGGCGATGTTCCGCCGCAGCCTCCCCCAGCCTTCGGCCGGGGGGACCCCCGTCTCGCCTCGCTCGCCGGGCCCGTGCTTTTCGTGCTCCCGCGCATACCGCTCGCCCCGTCCGTGGTGGTCCCGGAGCAGATGGGAGACCTCGTGCACCCAGACGCCCGCCAGCTCCTCCAGCGGGGTGCGCGCCACGAAGCCGGGGGAGACGTAGCAGCGCCAGTGCGCGTCCACCGCCATCGTCGGCACCGACCGGTCCTCCACCACGTGCAGCGCGAAGAGCGCGCCGGCCAGATAGGGACGTACCTTTACCGCGTGCAGCCGGGCGGCAAGCAACTTCTCCATGTCCAGCGGGAGTCCGGGCCGACCGTCCGGCCCGCCGGAGCCGGCCGGCGGCCTCCGCATGGTGGGTCGCACCCGGCGCGGCGGAGCGGGGCGGGACATCGGGTGCGGCTTCGGCCGCTTCGCGGGGATCGTCATCGGCGTGCCGCCGTCACACGCCCGGCGTCGGCCGCCGCCGCGGCCCGCTCCACCGACCGGTCCGCCCGTCGGGAGAGACCGACCACCCCCGCCAACCGCTCCACCGCCTCCGGAACTTCCCAGTCGTCGCGCCTCAGCGCGGCCAGCGCTGTCGCCGGGGCGACCAGCAGGTCTGGGACGCCCGTCTCCAGCGCCCGGACCAGCACCGCCCAGCCCGCCTCCCACCGTTCCCGCTCCGGCCGTGCCCCGACGGCAGCCACCACCGCCTCCAACGCCGCCTGACGCAGATCGCCCCGCACCGGCAGCTCGGCGGAGGCCGGATCGGCCAGCAGCGACTCCGGGTCGGGCAGCTCCATCCGGTCCAGATGGGCCAGGAGTTCGAGCCCCGGCCCGTCGCCCACCGCGCCCCGAACCAGCAGCGCCAGCACCTCCCGGGAGACGGAGGCCGCCGTGCCGAAGGCCAGCAGGGTCAACGCGGCCTCCCAGCTCCGGGGCGAAGGCCAGGCTCCGCCGCGCCGCGTCTCTGTGCTCGGCAGCCGGTGGATCAGCGTCGGCCGGGCTTCCAGGAAGCCGCAGACCGCGCGCCGGGCGAAAGCCACCGCCTCCGGCAGCCGCTCCGGCACCAGCCGGGGCAGCTCCGCCCGGGGCCAGACCCCGCCCAGCCCGCGCACCACCACCTCCCGGTCGTGCACCCAGTACAGATGCACGAACCGGTTGGCCAGCGGTGGGCTCAGCTCCCACCCGTCCGCCGCCGACGCGCGCGGATTGGCGGCGGCCACGATCCGCACCCCCGCCGGCAGTTGCAGCGCACCGACCCTCCGCTCCAGGACGACCCGGAGCAGTGCGGCCTGGACAGCCGGGGTGGCGGTGGAGAGCTCGTCCAGGAAAAGCAGCCCCCGCCCGGCCCGCACGAGCTCCACAGCCCACTGCGGCGGCGCCATCGGCACCCCCTGCACCGCCGGGTCGTCGCCCACGATGGGCAGCCCGGAGAAGTCGGACGGCTCGTGGACGCTGGCGATCACGGTCGTCAGCGGCAGGTCCAGGGAGGTGGCGAGCTGCGTCAGGGCCGCGGTCTTGCCGATGCCCGGCTCGCCCCAGAGCAGCACGGGGAGGTCGGCCGCGACGGCCAGGGTGAGCGCTTCCAGCTGTTCGTCGGGGCGCGACTCGGTGGTCGTCGTCCGCAGGAGGGACAGGAGGCCGTCGGCCAGGGCGAGGTGGGTGCCGGTCGCGCATGTCCCGGCGGTGGGTGCCGGCGTGCCGGCGGTCGGGGCCGGGGCGGGCAGGAGGGTGTTGGAGGTCATGGGCATCACCTGGGTGGGATAAGGGAACGGGAGGGCCCGTCCGGGATGTCGTGGGTGCCCGCGGCGCGGAATGCGCGGTGCGGGAAAGGGACTTCGGTGTGGGGCAGCCGGTCAGCTGGTCAGGCCGGTGCGGGGCCGGGCACGGCTGCTCCGCTTGCGGCGCACGGCGGGAGGCGTACGGCGGTCGAGCCGGGGACGGTAGCCCGCTTCCGCGTGCCTCACGCCCGGGGCGTTCCCGCCTCCTGCCGCACCGGCACCGGGGTGCGCGGCGACCAGCCCCGAGCGGAAGAGCCCGTGGTCGATGCGCCGCGCCGCGGCCGACTCCAGTTCCTCCCGGAGCGGCCCGTCGCGCAGGACCGCACCGGGACCGAGCAGCCCCACGACCATGGCCAGCGCCCCGGCGAGGTCACCGTGGCCGAGCCGCTCCCGGACCGCAGGCAGTGCCTCCGGGTTGCGGTGCACCGCGTCGATCGCCCGCAGGCAGGGCAGCGCCGGCCCGCCGAGCGCCACCAGCAGCTCCTCCCGGCGCAGTTGGGCCGGGTCGTGATCGATCGCCGTGAGCACCCCGTCCCTCAGCGCGATCCGGTGGACCTCGCCCCGGCACTCCACCCGGTGCGGATCGCCGGGCTCGGGGGCGGGTCCGGCCACCGGTGCCGAGCTGGATGCCGCCAGTGCTACGGCGACGAGCGGATGCAGCCGCTCGGGCGCGACCAGCCCGGCCCGCAGCAGCTCCAGATCCGGAAGGACCCGGGCCGCCGCCTCCGGTAGCACCGGAAGCGCCGCAACCTCCTGCGGCGCCAGCGCGTCTCGCAGCGGCCGGAAAGTCGGGGCATGGCTGTCGTCGGGGGCGACGAGTTCGAGCACGGCGCGGCTCCGTGTACCGAGCCGCACGGTGAAGGCCCCGCGAGGGCGCCCCTCTGCCCGCAACAGCAACTCCGCCTCGGCGGCCCAACTTTTCTCCGCCCACGGGGAATCGTGGACGGTGGGATCGGGCCGATCGGCCCGATCCGGCAGGACCGGCCGACCAGGTGCGTGGGGCCGGTCGGGAGGCGCCATGGACGGTGCCCCGCCCGCACCGCACCGTCGCGCCAGTTCGCCGCTCCGCCCGGAATCCCAGAGATGCCGGTGCAGGTCGAGCCGGAAACGCCGGTCGGGATGCGGGTGCGGGTGGTACCCGGGGGCGCCGTTCCCGGTCTCCCACAGGGCCAGGGACATCCGCTGTCCGGCGTCCGCCCGGGCCGGCGGTGTCCGCACCACCAGCTGCAGCGGCGTGGCGCCGGAACTCCGGTAACGGGCCAGAGAAATGGTGAGGCCAGGCCGGAGCCGCCCGTCAGGGGCGATCCGGGGCATGTGCCAGCGGAGCAGATCTGGCGCCAGCCGGCGCAGATCTGCACGGAGGTGGGTGGCCAGATCGGTGCCGTGGCGGTCGCGCACGGCGCGCAGATCGAGATCAACGTCGATCCGGGCGGCGGCGCAGGCCCCCGCCCAGTCACCGACCGCACGCCGTGCGGTCGCGGTCTCGATCATGGACGGTGGCACGGCGTACTCGCGCACGCGCTGCCACATCAACAGGTGGGCCGGAATCTCGTTCGCGAAGTGATGTGCCATCAGCACTCACCTTGTGCGAACGATTCCCCCGATCCGTACGAGGAGAAGTTCTTCATCTCCAGCATCGTAACCCACCCCGTGGACGATCAGTCAGCCCCTCTGGGCAGTTCGTTCGCCATCAGCTGGCCGTTGGTCAGGGTATGCCGTTGACTGACGCCCGGTGCCTCCCGCGCGATCCGCGAACACCTGCGCAAGCGTGGCATCCGGGCGGTGATCCCGGTCCCGGCGGACCATCAAGGTCACCGGCAGCCCCGGGGAAGCCCGCCTCGGTCTCGGCGAGGGGCGAGAGGGCGAAGCGACTGCCCGCGAGCGTGTCCGCGCTGATCTGCCACCAGCCCATCGTTTCGCCTCCCCGCGAAACAGTGACGCCCTCCGGCGGGAATCTCCGAGACTGCTCGGCATGCGCACCTACCGAGAGCTGTTCCAGGCACCGGAGTTCACCCCGCTCTTCCTCAACACCACGACACAGATAGCCGCTTCGACGGTGAGCGGGCTGGCCATGGGCACGCTGATGTACTCGGCGACCGGCTCGCCCCTGCTCTCCGCCCTGGCCATGTTCGGTCCCTCGCTCGCCCAGGTGGTCGGTGCGACGACACTGCTGTCGGCGGCCGACCGGCTGCCGCCACGCGCCGCGCTGACCGGGATGGCGCTGCTCTTCGCGCTGGGAACCGCTGCTCTGGCCGTTCCCGGACTGCCGGTGTGGGTGTCCTTCGCGATCCTGCTCGGTCTGGGGACGATCGCGGCCGTGGGCGGCGGTGTGCGCGGCGGACTGCTCAACGAGATTCTCAGGACGGACGGCTATTTGCTCGGCCGTTCGGTCCTCAACATGTCCGTCGGCACGATGCAGATTCTCGGATACGGAGCCGGGGGCGTGCTGGTCGGCGTGCTCTCGCCGCGCGGCACACTGCTCACGGGAGCCGCGCTCTACATCGCCGCGGCCGCCGTCGCCCGGTTCGGTCTCCGGCGGCGGCCACCACGGGCCGCCGGACGGCCGTCGGTCGCGGAGACCTGGCGGAACAACGCGCTGCTGTGGTCGTCCGCACCGCGCCGCTACGTCTATCTCGCGCTGTGGCTGCCCAACGGGCTGATCGTCGGCTGCGAGGCGCTCTTCGTCGCGCACGCGCCCGGACACGCGGGGCTGCTGTTCGCCTCGGCGGCGTTCGGCATGCTGATCGGGGACACGCTGGTCGGGCGCTTCGTCCCCCGGCGCCGGCGGGAGCGTCTGGGCGCCCCGCTGCGCCTGATGCTCGCCGCGCCGTATCTGATCTTCGCGCTGCGTCCGGCGCTGCCGCTCGCCGTGGTGGCCGTGGCGCTGGCCTCTATCGGGTACGCGGCCACCCTGTTGCTCCAGGAGCGTCTGATGGCACTGACGCCGCATGAGCTGAGCGGACATGCCCTCGGGCTGCACACCTCCGGCATGCTCGCCATGCAGGGCATCTCCGCGGCGATCGCCGGCGCCGTGGCCCAGTACACCTCGACCGCGACGGCGATGGCGGTGATGGCCGCGGCATCGGTCGCGGTCACACTGGCCCTGGCACCGGGACTGGTCTCCCGCCCCTCAGGCCGTGAAACCCCGGCTCCTTCGTCGCCGCGCTCCACCGCGCACTGAACGCGTCCGACCGGTCCGGTGCCGGTCCGGACCGGTGCGGTGCCGGTGCGGTGCCGGTCCGGTTCGCGTGCCGGTCCGGACATGCCTTCGCGGTGCCGCGCCGTCGGCCGCCGGTGCTCGGCGCTCGGTGCTCACTGCTCAGTGCTCAGTGGCGCCACCGAGCCGGGCCGCACGTATCGTCAGATAGTGCCGTTCCGGAAGGCTCGGCGTACGGTTCGCAGCGGCGCGGTAGTTCTCGGCGGCGGCATCCCGCTCACCGGCCATCTCGAGCAGATGAGCGCGCACCACATACAGCCGATGATGCCCCGTCAGCCGCGGGTCGGCCTCCAGGCTGTCCACCATGCGCAGACCCGCTTCCGGGCCATGGACCATCGCCACCGCGACCGCACGGTTGAGCGAATAGACCGGGTTGTCCGAGAGCTGTTCCAGCACCCCGTACAACGCCAGGATCTGCGGCCAGTCGGTCTCCTCCACGGTGCCGGCCTCGTCGTGCAATGCGGCGACTGCGGCCTGCACCTGATACGGGCCGAGCCTGCCCCGTGGCAGGACTCCCGTGATGAGCGCGATGCCCTCACCGATGGCCTCGGCGTCCCATCTGCTCCGGTCCTGCTCGGCCAGCGGGACCAGCTCGCCGCCCGGGCCGGTACGCGCCGCACTTCTGGCGTGGGTGAGCAGCATCAGCGCGAGCAGGCCGGCCACCTCGCTGTCCTCGGGGAGCATCCGGTGCAGCGCCCTGGCCAGCCGGATCGCCTCCACGGACAGCTCGACGCGCTGAAGCTCCCGGCCGGCCCCGGCCGCGTACCCCTCGCTGAAGATGAGGTAGAGGACGTGCAGCACGGCGTCGAGCCTGCGCCCCCGGTCACCGGCGTCCGGCATCCGGAACGGCACGCCGGAGGACCTGATGCGCTGCTTCGCCCTGCTGATCCGCTGAGCCATGGTGGCGTCCGGCACCATGAAGGCACGGGCGATCTCGGTCGTGGTGAGCCCGCCCACCGATCGCAGGGTGAGGGCGATCGCCGCCGACGGCGTCAGTGCGGGGTGACAGCACATGAACAGCAGGGTGAGCGTGTCGTCCTGACCGCCGGCCTCATCACTGTCGGCGGCGGGCGCCGTCCGCCGGTCCGTGCCCTCGCGCACCGCCGCGAGATCCTCCCGACGCCGCCTGGCCTGCTCGCTGCGCACCTGCTCGGTCATCCGCCGGCTCGCGACCTGGATCAGCCAGCCCCGCGGATTGCGCGGCAGACCCTCCTGCGGCCACTGCCTCGCGGCTGCCAGCAGCGCCTCCTGCACGGCGTCCTCTGCGGTGTCGAAGTCCCCGAAGCGCCGGGTGAGGACGCCGACGACCTGCGGCGCCAGCTCACGCAGCAGGTCCTCGGCGGTCCGGTCGGCCCCGGTCAGTGCTCACACGTCCTCGGTCGGCGCCGACATCACCTGGCGCACCTCGATCGGCATGTTCAGCGGAGCGCCGCCGGGGCCGGGAGCGGCGGAGACGAACGCGGCCAGCTCCACGGCCCGTTCGGGCGTCTCGCAGTCGACGATCCAGTAGCCGGCGAGGAACTCCTTGGTCTCCGGGAACGGTCCCTCGGTGACGACAGGGGCGCCTCCGTCCGCCCCGGCCCGCACGATCCTGGCCGCGTCCGGCATCGCGAGGCCCTGTCCGTCGACCCACTCCCCGGCTTCGGCGATCTTCTTGTTGGCGTCCCCCATGAACGCGATGTGTGCCTGGACCTCCTCGGGAGTCCAGGTGTCGATCCGCGGGAAGTCGACGGTGGTCTCGCTGAACTGCATCAGCAGCATGTACTTCATGGTCCGCTCCTTGTTCCGAGGGCGCCCCGGTGACGCTCTCACGGGTAGGTAGAAGCACGCGCCGCGATCTCGACATCTCCGCCGGAATTCCCGGCAAGATTTTTCCGGCCGCGGAACACGGCCGGTCCGGGCCGCGGCGAACAGGGCCCGGGTCCGCGGGCGTCCTCTGTACGTCCCCCGTACGGGGAGCTCAGCCCCCCACCGGGAAAGCCAGCGGCCGTCCCGTCTCGACCAGGCTCTTCAGGCTGGACAGCAGCATCGGCCAGCCCGGTTTGACGATCTTGAGGAACTCGCCGTCCGGATCCAGCCCGCCGTGCACCACATTGAGCCGCGTGACCTCACCCATCGCCTCGAGCTCGAACGAGACCACGGACTGCCGGCCGCCGTTCAGGTCCGGCTCCCCGGTCTGGCTCCAGTCGTAGACCAGTCGCTGCCCGGGCACCGCCTGCTGCACGCTGCCCTCGCCGTCCGGCGAGCGCGTGGTCAGTACGGAGCCCGCCTGCCAGTCGGTCTCGAACGTCATCCCGAGGCGCCAGCGCGGAACCATCGCCGGATCGGTCAGAGCGGTCCAGACCTCCTGGGGCGTGGCGCGAACGTACACGTCAAAGTCAAGGCTCGTCATCGAGACTCCAGCGGCGGCCTGGGTTGATCGGCGCCCCAGCGTGCCACGGGGACACGCGACCTCCCCCTTCCCCGCGCGGGACATGCCGGAGCGGTCACGCGACCAGAGGGAGCGGGCTGTGCCGTACCGGGGCGCGGCGAGCGGGGGCTCGCCGACGCCGTACGCCCCCGGCGCGGCCTTCCCCCGGCGCGCCGCCTCGGGCACCATGGCCGGACCTGACCGTGCCCCGACCGCCACTGTCCGGGAGGCGCCGCGTGGAGTACCCGTCGACCGACCACGACAGGCTCGACGAACTGCAGCGCGACCCCTATCGCCTCTATGCGCGGGCCCGCGGCGCGGAGGGCCTCCTTTACGTCCCCGAGCTGGCGGCATGGCTGGTCGCTCGCGACGAGGACGTACGGGAAGTGCTGCTCAGGGCGGACGAGTTCTCCTCCGCCCAGGCGCTGCGGCCCGATGTCGTACCGTCGCCCGCGGCCCTGGACATCCTCTCGCGAGGCTTCGGCAAGCGCCCCACTGTCGTCTCCACCGACGGCGCCGCCCACCGCCGCCATCGCGCCCCGCTGAACCGCGGCCTGTCCGCCGCGCGGGTGGCCGCGCTCGTTCCGTACGCCGCCGAGCGCGCCGCCGCACTCGTCGACGGCTTCGCGGCCGACGGCCGGACCGAGCTCATGGAGTCGTACGCGCGCCGACTGCCGGGCGCGGTCGTCGGGAAGCTGATCGGGCTCGATCCGCGGGACGTCCCGGCCGCGGTCCACGGTGGCCATCGGGCAGAGCAACTGCTGTTCCGTCCGATGCCCGAGAGCGAGCAGGTCGCCGCCGCGCAGGACGTCGTGGCGCTTCAGCGCCTGCTCGACCGGTACATACGCGAGCGCCGTGAGAGCCCGCGCGACGACCTCTGCTCCGCGCTCGTCGCCGCGCTCGCCCCCGGCACCGGCGAACTCACGCTCGACGAGCGCCATGAACTCGTCTCGAACTTGCAGAACGTGCTCATCGCGGGCCATCTGACGACGACCGCGCTCATCGGCAGCACCCTTCTCCATCTGCTCCGCCACCGGGCCCGGTGGGAGCTGGTCCGCCGCAGGCCCGAACTGATCCCCGCCGCCGTGGAGGAAGCCGCCCGCTACGACAGCGCGGTGCAGGGCTTCCGACGCACGACGACCCGGCCCGTCACCGTCGCCGGTACCGAGCTGCCGGCCGGTGCCACCGTCTTCGTCGCCTACGGCTCCGCCAACCGCGACGATCAGCGCCATGAACGCGCGTCCGAGTTCGACATCACCCGCGACCCCGCGAGCCGGCACATCGCCTTCGGACACGGTGCCCACGGCTGCCCGGGTTCGCAGCTCGCCCGCGAGCAGCTGCGTCTGACCGTCGAACTGTTCAGCAGCAGGTTCCCCGAGCTGCGGATCGCGGACGACCGGCAGGTCAGGATGCGTCCCTCGCTGATTCACCGCTCTCCCGAGGCGCTTCACCTGGTGTGGTGATCCACCGCGGCATATCCTCCGCCCATGCGCGTCGCCCTCTTCGTCACCTGTGTCAACGACGCCGTGTATCCGTCCACAGGAGTGGCCACCGTCCGCCTCCTGGAACGGTTGGGTGTCGACGTCGACTTCCCGGCCGGACAGACGTGCTGCGGACAGCCCCAGTTCAACACCGGATACCGTCACGATGCGGAACCCCTGGTGCGGCGCACGGCAGACGTCTTCGACGGGTACGAATACGTCGTCACGCCCTCCGGCTCCTGTGCCGCGATGGTCCGCCACCACTATCCACGCCTCGGTGACGCGCGGGCCGCGTCGCTCGCGTCCCGCACGTACGAACTCACCGAGTTCCTCGTCGACGTCCTCGGCGTCACCGACGTCGGCGCGTACTTCCCGCACAGGGTCACCTACCACCCGTCCTGCCACGGACTGCGGCTGCTCGGGCTGGGGGAGCGGCCCAGGCGGCTCCTGGAGGCGGTCAAGGGGCTCGAGCTCGTCGAGCTGCCGGGCGCGGACGAGTGCTGCGGCTTCGGCGGCACCTTCGCCGTCAAGAACGCGGACGTCTCCACCGCGATGGGCCGGGACAAGGTGCAAGGCGCCGTGTCGACCGGGGCCGACGTGCTGTGCGGCGGCGACAATTCCTGTCTGATGCACCTCGGAGGCATCCTGCGCCGCGAGGAGGCACCACTGCGCGCGCTCCACATCGCCGAGATCCTTGCCGGGACGGAAGAGGAGGCGCGGGCATGAGCAGGACCTTCGTCGGCATGCCGTCCTTCCCCGAGGCGGCACGCGAGGCCGTGCACAACGAGACCCTGCGTGCCAACCTGCGGCACGCCACCCACACGATCCGGGACAAGAGAGCCGTCGCGGTCGCCGAACTCTCCGACTGGGCACGGCTGCGCGAGGCCGGCAAGCGGATCAAGGACCTTGCACTTCGTCATCTCGACCGCCATCTGGCGCAGTTGGAGGAGCGGGTCACTGCCGCGGGCGGCACCGTGCACTGGGCGGCCGACGCGGGCGAGGCCAACCGGATCGTCGCGGAGCTGGTGAAGGCCACCGGCGAGCGGGAGGTCGTCAAGGTCAAGTCCATGGCCACACAGGAGATCGGCCTCAACGAAGCGCTGGAGGCCGAGGGCATCCGGGCGTACGAGACCGACCTCGCCGAACTCATCGTGCAGCTCGGCGACGACCGTCCGTCCCACATCCTCGTTCCCGCGATCCACCGCAACCGCGCCGAGATCCGTGACATTTTCCGCGACCGTATGGCCGCCTGGGGCCGTCCCGCTCCGGACGGGCTCACCGACACGCCCGCCGACCTCGCGGAGGCGGCCCGGCTTCATCTCCGCGAGAAGTTCCTGCGCGCCAAGGTCGCCGTCTCCGGCGCCAACTTCATGGTCGCGGAGACCGGCACGCTCGTCGTGTTCGAGTCCGAGGGCAACGGACGGATGTGCCTGACACTGCCCGAGACGCTGATCTCCGTCGTCGGGATCGAGAAGGTCGTGCCCACATGGCGGGACCTGGAGGTCTTCCTCCAGACCCTGCCGCGCTCCTCCACGGCCGAACGGATGAACCCGTACACGAGCATGTGGACAGGGGCATCGGATCCGGCCGCGGCGGACGGCCCCCGCAGCTTCCACCTGGTCCTCCTCGACAACGGCCGCACCCGCGCCCTCGCCGACCAGGTCGGCCGCCAGGCGCTGCGCTGCATCCGCTGCTCGGCCTGTCTCAATGTGTGCCCCGTGTACGAGCGCGCCGGCGGCCATGCGTACGGCTCCGTCTACCCCGGCCCCATCGGCGCGATCCTCAGCCCCCAGCTGCGCGGCACGGCGAGCGACATCGACGCCTCGCTGCCCTACGCCTCGTCGCTGTGCGGCGCCTGCTACGACGTCTGCCCGGTCGCCATCGACATCCCCGAGGTGCTGGTGCATCTGCGCGAGCGCGTCGCGGAACAGGGCGGCAGGGGGCATCGCCTGGAGAAGGCCGCGATCAAGGCGGCGGGCTGGCTCCTGGACCATCCGTCCGCCTTCGCCGCGGGCGAGCGGCTCGCCTCCCGGACCCGCGGCGTCCACCCCGCGAACCCACCGGGCGCCCGGGCCTGGACGGACACGCGTGCCCTTCCCCAACTCCCTGCGGAACCCTTCCGCGACTGGTGGAAGAAGCATCGCCCCACCACCACGACGCCTGCCCGGCCTCCCGGCGAGGGATCCGCCACCGGTACCGCGGCCACGGAGCCCGCCGGACCGGAAACGGGCTCCGTGCCTCGTGGCCCAGGATCCGGACAAGGCACCGAGCCTTCGGCCCGGCCGGGGGCGGCCGGGCCCGGTCCCGCCGGGATCCCGGACGGCGCGGGTGCCGGTCCCGCGCCCGGTGGCGAATCGGCGGTGGACTCGGTCGAGGGTCGGGAGCCCGGACACCCCTCGGGGGCGGTGGACCGGACGGACACGGACCTGCCGGGCGGGGGTACCCACGCGAGCGGCCCCGGCCACGCCTCCCGGCAGCGGATCCTCGCCCGGATCAGGGACGCCCTTTCCGGTGCGCCCGAAGCGCCGGCTGTCCGTCGGGACTATCTTCAGGCCCACACCTCTGACGACCCGGAAGCGTTGCTGGACCTGCTGCACGAGAACCTCGCCGACTACCGCGCTTTCGTTCACCGCACCGCTCCGGACGCACTCCCCGAGCTGCTGGGGCACCTCCTGGCCGTGCGCGGGTCGCGCAGTGTGCTCGTACCGCCGGGGCTGCCGACGCACTGGCTGGAGTCGGCGGACGTCATGCGGGTGGCGGACCGGGCCGGGACGGCACCGGCGGAGCTCGACGCCGTCGACAGCGTGGTCACAGGCTGCGCGCTCGCCATCGCGGAGACCGGCACGATCGTGCTGGACGGCGGCCCGGACCAGGGCCGGCGCCGGATCACGCTCGTCCCCGACCATCACATCTGCGTCGTCCGTGCCCCCGGGCAGGTCGTCGCCTCGGTGCCGCAGGCGTTGCCCCGGCTGGATCCCGTGCGACCGCTGACCTGGATCTCCGGGCCGTCGGCGACGAGCGACATCGAGCTCGACCGGGTCGAGGGCGTCCACGGTCCGCGGACCCTGGAGGTGGTCCTCGTCACCGGCTGACGCCCAGCCGGGGCGCCCGCCCCGCCGCCGGGACCGTCGCTGCGTCCCGCCGCAGCTCCTCGGCCAGCTCCTGCGCCCACCGGGTGAGCCCGCCCACGTCGATGCCGTGCGGTGTCGACGAGGCGTACGTGGCCACCGACTGCGCGCCGCGCGTCAGCAGCGCGGCGCCGCCCGTCGGGTTGCCGCGGGCGGCGTGCGTCAGGCCCACCGCGAGCTGCGCGAGCCCCCGCCACAGCTCGCGCTCGTCGTCGGGCCCGGACTTCCAGGCGTCCTCCAGCACTTCGTGAGCATGGAAGGGCATGCCTGCGTCCAGCAGCCGCTGCGCCTCCACGAGGGTCTCCTCCGGTGTACGGACGACACCTTCCGGCTGCCGGGCGATGCCTTCCTGCCCGTACGGAAGGGGGCGCCCGAGCCCGTCGCGGGGGCGCGCGCTGCGGGCTCTGCCCTCGGTGTCGCGGTCTCTCGGCGTCCTGTTCACGACCCGATTGTCACCCGCCCGGCGGGGACTGTCAGAACGGTGTCCGCCGCCGTCGCCGCAGGACTACTCTCAGCTGCCTGACTTCTCGTGGGGAGGGGAGGGCCGCTCATGCCGTCCCGGGCGGAACATCAGCTGGACGCCATGTTGTTGGAGCGTGAGCCGGAGCTCGCCGCGGCCGCACGCGCCGTCGACGGGCTGTGCTCTGAGCGCGCCGACGGAGGACTGTTGGTCTACAGCGGAGCGGCCGGTCTCGGCAAGACGGCGCTTCTCACCGCGGTGCGGGGCATCGCGACCGCCCGCGGCTGCACGGTCCACACCGCTCGGGGCGCCGCGACCACGACCGCGGTCCCGTTCCATGTCGTTCGGCAGCTGTTGCAGCCCGCGCTCGACGGGATCGCTTCCGAGGAGGCGAGGGAGCTGTTGGGCGCGTGGTACGACATCACCGCACCCGCCCTCGGACTCGCACCGCCGTCCGCCCCGCAGGCCGATCCGCAGGGTGTGCTCGACGGCCTCGACGGGGTCGTCACCGCGCTCGCGGGCCGGCTGCGCGAGCGGCCCCTCGTGCTCGTCATCGACGACGCCCACTGGGCCGACGGCGAATCGCTCGACTGGCTCGCGTCCTTCACGACGCGTCTCGGCGCGCTCCCGCTCCTGGTCGTCCTCGCGCACCGCCCCAGGGAGGCGACCGAGGCGTCGGCAGCCCTCCTCGACACCGCGGGCGCCGCGGCGCGTCTGCGTGTCGTGCTGCACGAGCTCACGCCCGGGGCCGTGGCCGCGCTCGTCCGCGACACCGTCGGCGACGCCGCGGACGACTCGTTCTGCCGCGAGGTCTGGGCAGTGACCAACGGCAATCCGTACGAAGCGGTCGAACTCATCGCGAAGGTGCAGGACCACGCGCTCGAACCCGTCGGGTCCTCCGCCCGGGCGCTGCGCACCCTGGGCGCGACCGCCCGCGGCAGCGGCCTCGTCTCCCGCCTGGAGGGCCTGGGCGCCGACGCCACCAGGTTCGCCTGGGCGGCGGCCGTCCTCGGTACCGAGATCTCGATGGAACTGGCCGCGTCCCTGGCGGGGATGACACCGGACCGGGCCGCCGAGTGCGCGGAGCGGCTGCGTGAGGCACGTATCGTCACCGGACCCGACCCGCTGGAGTTCGTCCACCCGCTCATCGCCACCGCCGTCCACCGTGCGATCCCGCCCGCCATGCGCACCGCCATGCACGGACGCGCCGCCTGGGCCGTCACCCGCGCCGGCCTCGGCCCGTCGGCAGCCTCCCGCCATCTCCTCGAAGTCCACCCCGACGACGACGAGGAAGTGGTCCAGCAACTGCGGGAGGCCGCAGGCGACCATCTCGCCGTCGGCGCACCCGAAGCCGCCCGCCGCTGCCTCGAACGGGCACTGCTGGAGCCGCCGCGCGGCGCGATACGCGCGCAGGTCCTCTATGAACTGGGCTGCGCCACCCTGCTCACCTCACCGCCCACCACGATCCGCCATCTGCGTCAGGCCCTGAAGTTCTCCGGACTCGACAGCGGCCTCCGCGTCGACGCCACCTACCGGCTCGCCCAGGCACTCGCCCACAACAACCAGCTGGGCGAAGCGGCCGCGACTCTCGGCGCCGAAGCGGCCGACACCCCACCCGGCCCGGCCCGGATGCGGCTGCAGGCCGCCCACTTCCTGTGGGAGGGGATGCAGGCGGTCGAGAACGACGGGCCGCTGCGGTCGCACAGGCTCGCCGAGCTCGCCGACGGACTCCGGGGCAGGGACAACGCCGAGCGTGCCCTGCTCACCATCCGGGCCTTCGACGCGATGCTCAGGGGCGAGGACGCGGAACTGGTCGTCGACCTCTGCGACCGGGCCCTGATCGACGGACGTCCCGCCCCCGGTCTTGGCTGGACCGACACGGAATGGGGGTTCGAGCCGCCTGCTCTGGCCGGCATCAGCTATGTCTTCGCCGACCGGCTCGACCGTGCAGAGGCCCTGTTCACCGAGGCGGTGAGGGCCTACGAGATCTCGGGCTGGAGCGGAGCCCATCTCGCGTTCGCGCACACCCTGCTCGGCCTTGTCCAGCGCCGCCGCGGGAATCTCGTGCGGGCCGAGGCATTCCTGCGCGAGGGACTCCGCCTCGCCGACCGCATGGGCCGGGACCTGCCGCTGCACTGGATCTCGGCGTGTCTGCTCATCGACACGCTCCTCGCCCGCGGGGACACCGACGGCGCCGCGGCGACCGCCGAGCGCTACACGTTCCGCCCGCCCTACCCCACTGCCATCGTGATGCCCGACGGCCCGTCCGTACGCGGCCGGCTGCTGCTTGCCACGGGGCGTACCAAGGAGGCCGTCGCCGAACTCGAGGCCACCGGGCGGGCCCTGGAGAGCCGTGGCCGCCACAACGGGATCTGGGCACCCTGGGCCTGTGACCTCGCCCGCGCCGTCGCCGGCGAATCCCCGGCCCGCGCCGCACAACTGACCACGCGCGCCCGCGCCCACGCCGAGCGCTTCGGCACCGGAACAGCCATCGGTGAAGCGCTCCGCTGTGCTGCCTCACTCGCTCCGGAGGCCGAGGCGGTTCCTCTCCTCGCCCGGGCGGTCCGCCATCTTGAGGCATCGCCGTCCGCATACGAACACGCCATGGCCCGCCACGAGTACGGCGTGGCCCTCCGCTCCCCGCAGGAGCTCTCCCGCGCCGTCACCCTCGCCACCACCTGTGGTGCCGACGCACTGGCGGAGCGCGCCCGGCATGCCCGTGCGTCCATCCTGGACGCGGAGTGAGGTAATGTTCTCCTGCGCGCACGGACGGGGCCCGACCCCGACAATACGCGCATCGGGACGTGGCGCAGCTTGGTAGCGCACTTGACTGGGGGTCAAGGGGTCGCAGGTTCAAATCCTGTCGTCCCGACTTTGCGAAGTCGCAGTTCAGGGTCGTGTCAGATTTCTGGCACGACCCTTTGTCCTTCCACAAGCGCTTCCGGGCCGATTCGGGGGCGGCGTCACGGCATGCTCCGGAACTTCACGCGCTGTAGCTCGCGGGAATTTCATTTGGACTCAAAAGTGAGTTTCGCCGTGGTGCCGGGAAATCGGCTCGGCCGGCATGCGCTGCTTGTATCGGCCACGGAAAGCTGTGGGGGTGCCTTCCCCTTGCTGAGGCCCAACCGCGGTGCGAACGCCCGAAATTGACGGTATCGTCCCTCTCTCTTTGACATCGCACCCATTCGGGTGGAGGGTGGAAATGCCCGGAAAGTCCAACTTTCGATAATTGTTCGGGGGTGCATGAAGATGCGCCGCAGGATCGTTGCCGCAGTGTCCGCAGGGGCTGCAGGGCTTGCGCTCGGCGTCATGCCCGTCAGTAGTGCGTTCGCCAACGACAGCAGGGACGACTACAGCTGTTCGGACTTCGGGGATCGGGGGGGCAGTCGCGACTGCGATGACAACTACTACGACTTCAGGAGCTTCTTCGGCGACAACGGTCGTGGTGACAACGGCTACAACGACGGCTTCGGCTATAACGACAACGGCTACAACGACAACGGCTACGGGGGCAATGGCTACAACGACAACGGCTACGGAGGCAACGGCTACGGGGACAACGGCTACGGAGGCAACGGCGACAACGGTCGCGGAGGCGATGGCGGCAACGGCTACGGAGGCGATGGCGGCAACGGCTACGGAGGCAACGGCGGCAACGGGCGCCACTGACTCGCGAACCGGTCGTTCCGGAGTGACTGGCCACGGGCCCGGGTGAACCGGGCCCGTTTCCTGTTTCCGTGCGGGAGGTGAACCGTCAGGCGCAGAAGGTCCACGGCAGCCGCCCTCTGGCGTGAAGGGTTGAACGGTGGTTCACTCCTTCCATGGCCTACAGAAAAACCGCCGCGGTCCATGACCGGCTGACAGCCGCCCGCGAGCGGCTCGTGGACGAGGCGATCGCCGTCGTCGCCGAAGTGGGCTGGGCGCAGGCGTCCGTGACGGCCGTCGCCGCGGCGGCCGGGATGTCGGTGGGCTCGGTGTATCAGCACTTTCCGTCAAAGGCAGCCCTTGCCGTGGAGGTGTTCCGGCGTGCCGCCGGGCGGGAGGCCGATGTGCTGGGCTCTGTGCTGCGGGACAGCGGCGGGGATCCGCTCGAGCGGCTCACACATGCCGTGACCGTCTTCGCCCGACGCGCCCTGGAACGCCGGGGCGTGGCGTACGCGCTGCTCGCCGCGCCGTCCGAACCCGCGGTCGAGGCCGAGCGGCTGGAGTTCCGGCGGCGCTACCGGAGCATGTTCGCCGCGGTGGTCCGGGAGGGCATCGCGGCAGGGCTGCTGCCCGAGCAGGACGCGGAGGTCACCGCGGCGGCGCTCACCGGTGCGATCGGCGAGGTGCTCGTCGATCCGCTGTCGGGACCTGCCGAAGGCGCGGACGGCGACCGGCTGGTCGCCGAGCTGGCCGCCATGTCCCTGCGCTGCGCGGGCGCCCTGCCCGCCACCCCGCCCCGTGAGTTGGAGGACTCCGATGCGCAGTAATCCCGTACGCACCCATGAGGTGACCAACCAGGTGCCGCCGCTCACGGGCCACGACGTGGCCGACGACCCCGTGCTGCTGGAGGGCGTACGGAACGAGGGCGCCGGGTGGTACGAGGAGGACCTGCACCGACTCGGACTGCTCGCGGGCTCGGACGAGGTACGGCGCTGGGGCGAAGAGGCCAACGCCTACGAGCCGGTCCTGCGCACCCATGACCGGTACGGCAACCGCGTCGACGAGGTCGACTTCCACCCCTCGTACCACGCGCTCATGGACGTGGCCATCCGCGAGGGCCTCGGCGGCACGGCCTGGGCGGAGGACAAGCCCGGCGCCCATGTCGCACGTGCGGCCGGACTGATGGTCTGGGGCTTCGCCGACCAGAGCCATCTGTGCCCGGTCTCCATGACATATGCCGTCGTCCCCGCGCTGCGGCACGCCCCGGAGCAGGCGGCGGCGTTCGAGCCGCTGCTCACGGGCAGGGTGTACGACCCGGGGCTGCGTGCCCCCGAGGGCAAGCGCGGGCTGCTCGCCGGGATGGGCATGACCGAGAAGCAGGGCGGCTCTGACGTACGCGCCAACACCACCGCCGCGACCCCGGGGCCCGACGGCACCTGGCGGCTGCGCGGCCACAAGTGGTTCACCAGCGCGCCGATGAACGATCTCTTTCTCGTGCTCGCCCAGGCATCCGGCTCCGACGGACCAGGGGGCCTGTCGTGCTTCCTCGTGCCCCGGGTGCTTCCGGACGGCAGCCGCAACACCTTCCGGATCCAGCGGCTCAAGGACAAGCTCGGCAACCGCGGGAACGCAAGCAGCGAGCCGGAGTTCGACGACACCGTGGCCTGGCTCGTCGGGCCCGAGGGGCGCGGTGTCAGGACGATCATCGAGATGGTCACCATGACCCGGCTGGACTGCATCCTCAGCTCGGCCTCCGGGATGCGCACCGCGCTCACCCTCGCCGCGCATCATGTGCGCCATCGCTCGGCGTTCGGAGCGAAGCTCGTCGACCAGCCGCTGATGCGCAATGTCGTCGCGGATCTGGCCCTCGAGTCCGAGGCCGCAACCACACTGGCCCTGCGTGTGGCCGGCGCGGTCGACCGGGCGCAGCAGGGCGACCGCCAGGAGCAGAGCTTCCTGCGGCTGGCCACGGCCGTGGCCAAGTACTGGGTGTGCAAGCGCCAGCCGACGATGGTCGCGGAGGCCCTGGAGTGCCTGGGCGGCAACGGCTTCGTCGAGGAGTCGGGCATGCCCCGGCTCTACCGGGACGCCCCGCTCAACGGCATCTGGGAGGGCTCCGGAAATGTCAGCGCCCTGGACGTCCTGCGCGCACTGACCCGCGAGCCGGAGTCCCTGGGGGCCTTCGAGGCCGAGATCGCCGCGGCAGCCGGAGGGGACTCCCGGCTCGACGGCGCCTGGCGGCGGCTCCGCGACGAGCTGCGGACGGGGGAGGACGCCCAGCTGCGTGCCCGATGGCTGGTCGAGCGGATGGCGCTGGTGCTCCAGGGCTCGCTCCTCGTCCGTCACGCCCCCGCCTCGGTCGCCGACGCCTTCTGTGCCTCGCGGCTGGGCGGGGAGCACGGGCTCGCCTTCGGGACGCTGCCGACCGGCGTCGACCGGGCGGGGATCCTCGCCCGGGTCCCCGGCGCCGGCGCCTGAGCGGCCTCGGGACGCGGACGGCGCCGCGCGGAGGGATCCTGATGGCAGGGTCCCTCCGCGGCGGCGCACCGTCCCGCGGGGCCCGTGGTCGAGGAGGTACGCCATGACGCGGACGCTGGAGTGGCAGGTCGGCCTGGTCCTCGTCGAGGAGGACGGTACGACGCGGGTCCGGGCCGTCCTGGACACCGGTGACACGACGTACACCGGCCGGGGAGTCGCCCGGTGCAACCCGCAGGACGTCGACGTCCCGGAGATCGGCGACGAACTCGCGGCGAGCCGTGCCATGAAGGACCTCGCGACCCAGCTGATGCGAGTGGCGAACCGTGATCTGGACAGTGTGGGCGCCGGACCGGAGGGCGGGACCGGGGCCCCCTACGGGTGGCCGGAGGCCGCGACGTAGCCGGTCGCAGGGCCGGACGGCGACAATCCGGAAGCCGTCCGTGCCGTCGTACGGTCCGGTCGCCGTCGGTACGGACGGTCCGGTCGCCGTCGTACGGTCCGGTCGTCAGAGCGTGAGGCCGCTGCCGTACGGAGCGTACAGATCCAGCAGCCGGATACGCGCCGCGTGGAGCCGGTGCGCGAGCACTCCGCCCACCCACTGCCCGATCGCGGAACCGAGCGTCGGGTCGGCCTCCATCATCATCCGGACGCTGCGGGCGTCGAACTGCTGGGCGCGTACCGGCGTCATCGCCTGGGCACCCAGCTGCCACACGAACGGCGGGAACAGCCATGACCAGCCCACGAGTTCACCGAAACCCAAGCTCTCTATGACGGCGGGCCGCCGCCCGGGGACAGCCATGTGCAGGGTGATGGTGCCGGACTTGATGATCCAGAAGCGGTCGGCGAGGCGGCCCTCCTCGAAGACGCGCGTCCCCTCGGGGAACTTGACCTCTTCGGCGATCTCCAGCAGCCGGGCGCGGTGCTCTGCCGACAGTGCGGCCGTCATACGGATGGAAGAGCTGCTCATCGCTGGGCCTCCGTTTCGAGCGCCGGCTCACCTCAAGCGTCGCACGTCGGAACGCGTTGTGCGTTGCCCGGACGGGAGGCCGGTACGGGTCGTCTCAGGACGCCCCGGCCGCCCCGCCCCCCGTCAGCCGGACCGTGCCGAGGATCTTCCGTACCGTCTCGTCCGGCACCTCCTCCTTCACGTCCTTCGCGCCGACGAAGGTCCAGGACACGATGTCGCCCTCGGCGTCCTTGAAGGCGAACGTCGTCGCCTTGCCGTCCGTGTCGCACTTGCCCTTCCTCGGCACGCCCGACGACTCGGCGGTCGCCACGCTGCCCCTGAGCCCCGATGCCGTGGTGTATGCCTCCACCGCTCCGGCCGTCACCTTCGCCCTGTCCGGTTGGGCGTATGCGCCGTAGACCCAGAGGGACGCGCTGTCGCGAGCCGCCTCCTCCGTGTTCCCGGCGCCCCGCTCACCGCGTGAGCCCGCGGAGGCGAGGGCCGTGTCCTCCTTGGCGCCGTCCATGTCCTGATCGGACCGGCACCACTGTTCCTTGAGCATCGCGGGGGCCGAGAAACCGATCAGCGGCTTCTCCTCCGGGTCACTGTCGTCCGCGACGAAGCTCGCCCAGTTCACCGACTTCAGCGCCCACTCGGGCGGCACGTCGAAGGAGATGCCGCGCTTGGGATTCGTCACGGTCTTCCAGCCGGGCACCGTCGGGTGCCTCCCGTCGCCCGAAGCGCGTGCGTCCTCAGCGGCGTTGGGCGAGCCGGTGGGAGCCGGTGGTGCCACCGTGTCGTTCCTGTCGCCACCGAGGACGAGGAATCCCGTCACACCCGCGGCGACGACGAGGGCGGTGGCCGCGGCGACGGCGACCACCGCGGCGGTTCCGTGGCCCTCACGCCGTGCCGGCGACGCCGCCGTGGCGCCTGCCGGTGCCTGCCGGTGCCTGCCAGGGGGGTGTCCCGGAGGCCCCGGCTGCGGCGGACGCACGGACGGCTGGGGCTGCTGACAGGGACCCGGTTGCCGGTACGGATTCGCCTGCGGTTCCTGAGGGTTGTTCTGTTCCGGCCACATGCGAAGCCACACTAGGTGGGTGCATTTCCGGCGCGAGAACGGGGTACGGCGGCCCGCCGCTCCGCCACTCGGGCGTGCACCCGTCGCCTACCGGGCGGCCGCGTCCTTGAGTGCTTCGAGCAGTACGCGCAGCGCGGGCCGGGCCGGCGCGCTCTCCCGTACGGCCGCGTGGATGGCACGTACCGGCTCCGGCCGTCGCACTTTGCGGACGATCACGCCCGGATGCTGGGTCCGAAGCCCGATCAGCGGGATCAGGGCGATGCCGAGACCGGCCGCCACGAAGCCCTGTGCGGTGGCGTAGTCCTCGCTGTCCACCACGAACTGCGGGCTGAAGCCGGCGGCGGCGCACGCGTCGAGCACGGCGTCGAGACACGGCCCCGGCCGTTCGCTGCCGACCCAGCGCTCGTCGGCGAGTTCGCTCAGGTCGAGGTTCCGTCTCGCGGCCAGCGGGTGTCCCTTGGGCAGGACGGCGCGATACGGGTCGTCCAGCAGATGCTCCAGGCGTACACCGCCGCCGGGCGGGCCGTGCGGGCGGACGACGAGGGCCACATCGGCCCTGCCCTCCTCGACCTCCGGCAGGGGATCGTCGGGGTCGATCAGCTTCAGGTCCACCTGGACGCCGGGGTGGTCGCGGCGCAGGCCGGCGAGCGCCGGGGCCACGAGGGGGGCGCCGACCGTGGCGAAATAGCGGACCGACAGCCGTCCCGTACGCCCTTCCCGCAGATCGGCCAGCGCCGTCTCGGCCTCGTTCACCTGGCGGCTGATGGCGGCGGCGTGCTCGGTGAGCAGCAGCCCGGCCGCCGTGGGCCGTACGCCCCGGCCGACGCGTTCGAGCAGCGCCGTGCCCGCCTCCTTCTCCAGGGCAGCCACCTGCTGACTGATGGCCGACGGCGTGTACCCGAGCCGGCCGGCAGCCGCTGTCACCGAGCCGGTGGTGACGACCGCCCGCAGAACCTGCATGCGCCTCACATCAAGCATGTAGTTCAGCTTAATCGTTCGTGCAGAACTTTTCGCTTGTCCTGTCGAATTTCGTGGGTGACCGTTGGCGATACGAGTACGACGACAAGAGGGCGGGGAGTGATCACATGCACAGCGGTGGCCGGGGAACATGGGGAAGGATGGGGGTACTCGCCCTGCTCTGGGGATCGGGCTTCCTCTGGATCAAACTGGCCCTGAGCCACGGTCTGACACCGCAGCAGATCACGGTGGTCCGCTGCGTTCTCGGTGCCGCCGTCCTGCTGGCGCTCGCGTGGTGGGGCGGCCAGCGGCTGCCGCGCGACCTGGCGATCTGGGGCCGGCTCGTCGTGGCCGCCTTCTTCTGCAACGCCCTGCCGTTCCTGCTCTTCGGCATCGGCGAGCAGACCGTCGACTCGGGCGTCGCGGGCGTGCTCAACGCGACAACTCCGCTGTGGTCGCTGGTCATCGGCGCAGTGCTCGGCACGGAACGCGGCGACGCGCTCCACCCCGTCCGCCTCGGCGGTCTTCTGCTCGGCTTCGGCGGCACCGTGCTGATCTTCGCCCCCTGGGAGCAGACCGGACTGCTCACCGGGGGCGCCGTCGCGCTCCTGGCGGCTGCCGTCAGCTACGCCGTCGCCTTCGCCTACATGGACCGGGCACTCACCGGCAGCGGCACCCCGCCGGTCGCGCTGTCCGCCGCCCAGCTCATGACCGCGAGCGCCCTGAGCGCGCTCGCCCTGCCCGTCGGCGGAGGACCGGCACCGGTACATGTCGACGCGACCGCCCTGATCGCCGTCACCGTCCTGGGGATCCTCGGCACCGGAGTGACGTTCCACCTCAACTACCGCCTGATCGCCGACGAGGGAGCCACGAGCGCCGCCACCGTCGGCTATCTCCTGCCGGTCGTCTCGGTCGCGCTCGGGGCCCTCGTACTCGACGAACGGATCGGCCTGCGGGGACTGGCGGGCATAGTGGCCGTCCTCGTCGGCGTCGCCATGACGCGCAAGCACGGGTCACGGAGCGGAAGGGGCCGGCCGGGCCCGGGACGCCAGGACGGCGGGACACGGCGGTCCCGGCATGTCAGTGCGGCCAGTCCTTCGTGATCTCGAGGGTGTACGTCACCCGGCCGAGCTCCCGGCCGTCCCCGTCGACGAAGGTGCCGGTGCAGACGTACATGTCCCGGGCCAGATGCCCGGTCGCCAGGTGCACCGGCGGCAGGACGACCTCGTACGGGCCGCCGTACCGGTAGTCGCCCAGATGGGTCTCCGTGTGCACCACGGTCACGCCCTGCCGCATGTGTTCGTCGATGAACTTGAGCCCCTGGACATCGTTCCTGGACGGAACACGGAACATCAGCCGCAACCGGAACTCCGCGCCCTCCTTGAGGCTCACCGGTGTGAGCGGGACCGGGCCCTCGTCCGGATCCTCCAGGTCGCCGGGCGGCACCGTCACGGCGATGTCCGGTCGTCCCTCCACCTGGATCGTCACAGCCAGCAGCTCGAACTCGCGGGGTGCATTCATCTGGTACGCCAGCTTTCGCCGCTCATGGGAAGGAAGGGCAGGTGATTCAGCCTAGTCACCGGGTCCTGCCGGAAGCGGGGAGCGGGACCCGGTGTCATAGTCGGGGGTGTCACCGGGGGCCGGAGGGAGCAGGAGACCGGGCATGGGGTCAGCACGGGACGGATGGCCGGGGCACACCGGCGGAGACGAGCGGCTGGGCGTCGAGGTACGGCCGGGGCCCGAGCCCGGCATCGTGGTGGTCGCCGTCAGCGGCGAGCTCGACCACGACACGGCCGAGCCGCTGCGCACGGCCCTCGACGAGGGCATCACCGGCGGTGCGCGACGGATCCTGGTCGACTGCTCCGATCTGCTGTTCTGCGACTCCACCGGTCTGAACGTGCTGCTGCGCGCCCGCCTCGCGGCGCAGGACACCGACGCCCGGGTCGAGCTGGCGGCGCTGCGGCCCCAGGTCGCCCGGATGTTCGCCATCACGGGCGCCGAGGCGGTCTTCCCCCGGTACGCGAGCCTCGCTGAGGCCCTCGCGGAGCCACGGCGGGAATAGTCGTGAGCGCGGCCCTTCCGGCAGGGGGTCAGACCCGCCGGCTCCTGCTCTCCGCCTCCAGAGGCGTCGTCGGGCGCTGCCGTGACTTCAGTCGCGCGGCGCTCGCGGACTGGGGGTGGCTGCCCGACAGCGGACCGCACGAGGATCCGTACGTCTGGAGCGGCCCCGCGGGCGAGCCCGCGGACCTCGAGCAGGCCGACGACCTCGAGCAGCTCGCCGACTTCGGCGGGATCGGCGGCGACGACGAGGCCGACGAGCGGCTGGCTGTCTCCGAGGACGTCCTCATGGTGGTCTCCGAGTTGGTCACCAACGCCTGTCTGCACGCGGAGGGGCCGCAGGAACTGGTTCTGCACTGCACGGCGGAGCGGCTCCGTATCGAAGTCAGCGATCCCAGCCCCGTACCGCCCCGCCCGCGGCCCCATGCCGATCCGGCGAAACCCGGCGGCCACGGTCTCGTCGTGCTCGGACGTCTCGCCCGTTCCTGGGGCTCGGAGCCGCGCGGCACCGGCAAGACCGTCTGGGCGGAGATCGCGGCGCCGCGCCACCCCCACGAGGGGGCCTGACGGCTCGGGGACGCCGTAGGCGACGCCATCCGGGGTGTCGCCCGGGAGAGCCCGTGCGAGAGTCGAGAGTGAACAGAAGACGCCGAACGAGCGACACGAGGTCGGCGATGGACGCATCCGGTCACTCACGGGACCATCCGGACCACCCGGACCCCTCGCTGGCGCACCCCCCGGCAGAGGTCCGGGAACGCGCCGCGGCAGACGCCCGGCCACCGGCCGAACTGAGCGAAGAAGGCCTCAGAAAGCTGCTGGCGGGGCTCACGGCCGTGCGCGACGGAGACTTCTCCGCACGGCTCCCGGACGACGCCGGGGGCATCATGGGCGAGATCGCGGGGGTCTACAACGGCATGGTCGACCAGCTCTCCCTCGTGACCTCGGAAGTCACCAGGGTCGCCAGGGAGGTCGGCGCAGAGGGCCGGCTCGGCGGCCACGCCCGGGTCAAGGGCGTCGGCGGCGTCTGGCAGGAGCTCACCACCGGCGTGAACACCATGGCCGACAACCTCACCTCCCAGGTGCGGTCGATCTCCCAGGTCGCATCGGCCGTCGCCCGCGGTGACCTCACCCAGAAGATCCGGGTGGACGCCCGCGGCGAGATCCAGGAGCTCAAGGAAACCATCAACACGATGGTGGAACGGCTCTCCTCCTTCGCCGAGGAGGTCACCCGGGTCGCCCGTGAGGTCGGCACCGAGGGAAACCTCGGCGGCCAGGCCACCGTACGAGGCGTGTCGGGCACCTGGAAGGACCTGACCGACAACGTCAACTCCATGGCCACCAACCTCACCAACCAGGTCCGCAACATCGCCCAGGTCACCACCGCCGTGGCCAAGGGCGATCTCACCCGCAAGATCGACGTGGACGCGCGTGGCGAGATCCTCGAACTCAAGACCACCATCAACACGATGGTCGAGCAGTTGTCGTCGTTCGCCGCCGAGGTCACCCGGGTCGCGAGGGAGGTCGGCAGCGAGGGCCGGCTCGGGGGCCAGGCGGAGGTCGAAGGCGTCTCGGGCACCTGGAAACGGCTCACCCAGAACGTCAACGAGCTCGCCGGCAACCTCACCCGGCAGGTCCGCGCCATCGCGGAGGTGACCAGCGCCGTGGCCGAGGGCGATCTGACCCGGTCCATCGCCGTCGAGGCCCCGGGCGAGGTCGGCGACCTCAAGGACAACATCAACTCGATGGTCGAGTCGCTGCGCGCCACCACCCGCGCCAACGAGGAGCAGGACTGGCTCAAGACCAACCTCGCCCGGATCTCCGGACTGATGCAGTCCAGCAATGACCTCACCGAGGTCGCCTCGGTCATCATGAACGAGGTGCCACCGCTGGTCTCGGCCCAGTACGGGGCCTTCTTCCTCACCGAGGAGGCGGCCGACGGCAGCGGACCCGAACTCGTCATGACCGCCGCCTACGGCATCCCCGCCCAGCCGTCGGACCGCGGCCCCGCCCGCTTCCGCCTCGGGGAGTCCCTGGTCGGTCAGGCCGCGCTCAGCCGCCGCACCGTCGCGGTCGACGATCTGCCTCCCGGATTCGTCACGGTCTCCTCCGGCATCGGATCCACCGATCCGGAGGCCCTGATCGTGCTGCCGATCGTGGTCGAGGACCAGGTGCTCGGCGCCGTGGAGCTCGCGGCGCTGCGCCCCTTCACCTCTATTCACCGGGACTTCCTCGACCAGTTCATCGAGACGGTGGGCGTCAACGTCAGCTCGCTCATCGCCCATGCCCGTACCGACGAACTGCTGGACCAGTCCCAGCGGCTCACCGCCGAACTCCGCGCCCGGTCGCAGGAGTTGCAGGCCCGCCAGGAGGAGCTTCAGCGCTCCAACGCCGAACTGGCCGAGAAGGCGGCCCTGCTCGCCGACCGCAACCGTGACATCGAGCGGAAGAACCTGGAGATCGAGCAGGGCAGACAGGAGCTGGAGGAGCGGGCGAAGCAGCTATCCCGCACCTCGATGTACAAGTCCGAGTTCCTCGCCAACATGAGCCACGAGCTGCGTACCCCGCTCAACAGCCTGCTCATCCTGGCGCAGCTGCTGGCCCAGAACCCCGAAGGCAACCTCAGCGAGAAACAGGTCGACTACGCCGAGGTGATCCACTCCGCCGGCTCCGACCTGCTCCAGCTGATCAACGACATCCTCGATCTCTCCAAGGTCGAGGCGGGCAAGATGGATGTCCACCGGGAGCCGTTCCCGCTGGCCCGGCTGCTCGAGTACGTCGAGATGACCTTCCGGCCGCTCGCGAGCGAGCAGAACCTGGACTTCGGCGTCGTCACGGCGCCCGACGTGCCCGCCGACATCACCACCGACGAGACCAGGCTGCGGCAGGTCCTGCGCAACCTGCTCTCCAACGCCCTGAAGTTCACCGAGCACGGCAGTGTCGAACTGCGTGTCGAGCACGCCACCGACGACGAACTCCCCGCGCCGCTGCGCGGACTGCCGGTGGTCGCCTTCCGGGTCCGTGACACCGGCGTCGGCATCGCGCCGGAGTATCTGGACTCCATCTTCGGGGCGTTCCAGCAGGGCGCGGTCACCACCGGCCGCCGCTACGGCGGTACCGGCCTCGGGCTTTCCATCAGCCGTGAACTCGCCCAGCTCCTCAGCGGTGTGATCGTCGCCGAGAGCCAGCCCGGTGAGGGCAGCGTGTTCACCTTCTACGTACCCGTCGGCGGCGAACTGCCCGAGCAGCCGCCCCCGGGACTCGCCACGCGCGGGTCCGTCGGCACTGCGCCCCGCACGGAGCAACGGCCCGCCCACGACAGGACACTCGCCGGTCGCACGGTGCTGATCATCGACGACGACGTCAGGAACGTGTACGCGCTCACCGAGATCCTGGAGGCCGAGGGGATGCGGGTACTCACCGCGGACGACGGCCGCTCCGGGATCGATCTGCTCACCGAGCACGAGGACGTGGACGTGATCGTGATGGACGTGATGATGTCCGGGATGGACGGCTACAGCGCCACGGCGGCCATCAGGGAGCTGCCGCGGTTCGCCTCTGTGCCCGTCATCGTGGTCACCGCCAAGGCGATGCCGGGGGACCGGGCCAAGAGCCTCGCCGCCGGGGCCAACGACTACGTCACCAAACCGGTCGACGCGTACGACCTCGTGGCGCGGGTACGCAAATGGCTCCAGCGCTGAACGCTCGCCGGTGATCAGGTCACCTGTACGACCACCAGGCTGGTGTCGTCGTCCGTGTCGCCGGTGGCGGATGCAAGCAGCCTGTCCGTGCGCTCGTCCAGGCCACCCGGGCCGAGCCGCTCGGCCGCGCGCCGCAGACCGGCCAGGCTCTCGTCGAGCCCGGTGTGGCGGCGCTCGACGAGACCGTCCGTGTACAGCATCAGGGAGTCACCGGGCTCGAGCGCCGTCACCTCCTCCGAGTACTCCGCGGAGGACATCGCCCCGAGCAGGATGTTGCGCGGAGGTTCGAGGAAGCTAGCCCGGCCGTCGCGGACCAGCAGCAGCGGAAGATGGCCCGCACTGGCCCATCGCAGCGAGCGGTTCGACGGGTCGTACAGGGCGCACACAGCCGTGGCCGTCGGACGCCCGTGCGTCTGCAGGGTGACCTCGTTGAGCCAGGCCATCAGCCGTGCCGGCGGATGACCCGTGAACGCGAGCCCGCGCAGCGCGTTGCGCAGCGCGACCATGCCCGTCACGGAGTCGATGCCGTGCCCCGCGATGTCGCCGACGGCCACCAGCACCTGTCCGCTCGGCAGCGGCAGTACGTCGTACCAGTCGCCGCCCACCCGGTACTCCTCGGCCGCGGGCCGGTAGCGGGCCGCGACCTGCAGCCCCGGCAGGCGCTGGAGGACCGGCACTTCTGGCACGATCGCCTGCTGCAGCTGGAGCACCAGCTGGTGGCGCAGCGCCGCCTCCGTCTGCGCGGCGGTGAGCCGGTCGAAGGTGGCGCTCAGCGCGATCTCGGTGTGGTGCTGGGCCGAGACGTCCTGGTACACCCCCGTGATCCCGGTGAGCACACCGCCCGTCAGCAACGGCTCGGCCGCGATCCGGACATGACGCAGACCGCCGTCCTCCCGGACCACGCGGACCACCGTGTGCGCGCCCTGGTGCCGTTCTGTCACCTCGGCCAGCAGGGCGTCGAGTTTGTCGGCCTCGTCCCGGTGCAGCTGCGGCGCCAGCCGGCGCAGCGGTACCGGGGGAGTGGCCGGGTCGAGGCCGAAGATCCGGTACGCCTGCTCGCTCCAGCGGGCCGTACCGGCAATCAGGTCGTCCTCGAACGCGGCCAGATTCTCGAGCCTGCCCAGCACCCTGCTGACCGACATCGCGGGGTCGGTGGCGCTGTGCCAGAGCACGACGGTCCTGCCGGGGCCGACGGGCAGCACCCGGACGTCGTGGAGCGGGTCAGAGGCACCGGGTCGGTGCAGGACGGGCAGCCGGGCCGCGCGCTGAGGCGCCGCCGACTCGCGTGCCGCGCGGGCCAGTCGTACGACATCCGCTTCCACCGCCGGGAACACCTGCGCCAGCGGCCGGCCGGAGGCCCCCGGCACATGACCCGCCCAGTCGAGCGCCGGCCGGTTGAGGTGCTCGATGTGCAGCGCTCCCGTCGACGGTTCTGCGCGCAGGGCCATCGCCGGATGCGTCAGCAGATCGAGGAGCGGGGCGAGCACGGCTGCCTCCGCGTGCCCGGCCGCCCCCGCGTCCAGGATGCGCGCGGCCGGGACCGCCAGTCCTGTGAGCGCCCGCTGCACCGGCTCGCCCAGCTCGCGGGGGCCCGGCCAGTCGGCGACGGCCAGACCCGTGACCGTTCCGCGCTGCCGCAGTGGCAGTACGGCACGTGCGGCGTCCGGTGCGGATCCCGGCAGCCGCTCGCCCTCTGGCGGACCGCCCGGGAACCATGCGGGCGCCGCATCCATGAGAGCCCGGTGCAAAGGGCCGCCGGCCGACGGAGGAACCCACTGCCAATGGACGGCCTCCAGCGGGTTCACCCCGGCCTGTCCTGCCAGCTCCAGGCAGTCCGTCTCCGTACGCCTGAACAGCCACAGTCCTCGCACGCCGAGCGGGCGAAGCCCACCCTCCAGCAGGGTCTCGGCGACCTCGTCCACCGTGCCGCCGGTCTTCACGCCGGTCTCCGTGGCGGCCTCCGTGATGCGCGTCTTGCGCGCCTGCGCCGTGTCTCGGTCCGAGTCCTCGCCGACCCCGCCGGGCAGGCCGGCCGATCCCGACGCACCGTTGACGACGTCCGCGGCGAAATCCTCCTGTGTGACACCCGTGGTCTCGGCCAGCTGGGCCAGATGGTCCACGGCATCGGCCGGAGTGAGGGAGAGCTGCGCGACCAGGACGCCCGACGCGAGGTCGACGAGGTGACGGCGTGCGAGATCGCGGTGCAGGTCCGCGAGTTCGGCGGTGAGCTGCGTGACCGCGGCGGCAAGCTCGTCGGGCCCCGGTTCGTCCCGCCCTTGATCGGGCATCGTCATGTGTTCTCCAGCGTGACGAACCGGAGTTTACTCGCGCGTCAGGCGCCGCGCTTCCGGTCGGGCCGCCGGTCCCCGGCGCCTTTCGGGCCGCGGCCCGGCCGGTCGTTCGCGGAGGTGCCCGGCGCGCGGGCGCTTTCGCGGCTGCGGTCGCGCAGCTCCTGCGCCCTGCGGCGCAGGCGCGCCCTGTGCTCGGGATCGTTGCATCGTTCGGCTCCGCGGAACAGCTCCTCGGCCATCACCCGAAGCTCCTCCGGCGTCCCGACCGGTTCACCCGGTATCGTCATGGCTCCTCCTTCCGGGGCCATGAGCCAGGCAAACACGGCAGGGTCACCCCCGCACGCTGTGTCCGTCACCCCCTGTGACGAAGAGCCCTTCTAGCTGGGGTAATCCTCCTGAAAGTCGCCGTGTGTCTCGTCGGGGCCGAGCCGCAGCTCATGCTCGCCGCGCTCCCGCAACTCCTGTGCACGCAGGCGGAGCCGCTCACGTTGTCCGGGGTCGTCGGAGCGTTCCGCCCTGCTCGCCAGCTGGTCGGCCTTCTCCTGCAGGGCTTCCGCACGTATCCGTGGGTCTCGTTGGCTGTCCATATGGTGGGGCTTCCCGGAGCCGTCCGGGATAACCGGCATCAACGGGGGCAGAAGCGGTACGTCGGCGAAAGGGGAGTGAATGCCATGCTGGTGAAGGACGTGATGACGACCGGCGTGCTGATGCTGTCTCCCGAGGCATCTCTTGTCGAGGCCGCGCGGCTGATGCGGGACGAGGACATCGGGAATGTGATGGTCGCCGAAGGGGACCGGCTTCTCGGTGTGCTGACGGACCGTGACATCGCCGTGCGGTCGGTCGCCATGGGGCATGACCCGCGTGTCATGCCGGTCCGGTCCGTGTGCACCCCGGATGTCCTGACCATCCGGCCGGACGCCGAGGCGGCGCAGGCCGTGAGCATGATGCGGGCCCACATGGTGCGGCGGCTCGCGGTCGTCGAGGACGGTCACCCCAGGGGTGTCGTCACGCTCGGGGACCTCGCGAGGGCGTGCGATCCGCGTTCCGTCCTCGCCGGCATCAGCTCCGGTCCGCCGAACAGCGGCGCCTGAGCACGACGCGGAGGCGCCTCGGGCACCGGACCGGTATCGCCCTCGACAGCTGTGTCCGGACCTCACGGACTCGCGCAGACCTCACATGTGCCCCTTCGAGTAGTACTGCTCGATGAGGTGGATCTCCGTCATACTCTTGTCGTCCCGTCCCCTCTCGAAGTCCGGCGACTCCTTGATCTCGCCCTTCGTGGCGGCCACGTGCACGGTGTGGTTCTCGTGGTCGATGCGCGAGACGACCCCGGCCGGCACCAGGACCCGGTGGCCGAAGATCCACGGCCCGGTGTCCACCACGATGTACGACCGGCCGACTTCCTCGGAGTGCTTGTCGATCCTGCCGATGGTGCCGTCGGCCGCCTCGACCTTGTACCCCACGAGCTGCGCCCCCGGTGCGTAGCCCGCAGACTCGGGGAACCCCCAGACACCTGCACCCATGGCGGTCTCCTTTCCTCCTCCGGTGCTGGTACCCCCGGTTCCGGTGCCGGTACCCCGGGCGACCCGCGCCGATCGTCCCGGCGGGGCAAGCGGTACCAGGCCCACAGCGCGACGGCCCCGACCGCCGTCCCGGCCGTGAGGCAGTCCGAGCGCCACAACTTCGAGGTCCGGCCCCGGGCTCGGACGCGTGGCGAACAATGCCGTCGTGCCACTGCGAAGCCTGCACTCGGGTCACATCGACTGCACGTGTTGGCTCGCGGTGGGAGTCGCGGTTCTCACGGCCCTGGTGGGGGGCCGGACACCGCAGAAGCAAGACGTCGCCGCGTACTCAAGGGCGTCGTCGCGTAATAAGGGGGGCGCCGATAACCGGCGCGACTCCTCCAGGACGCCGTCGTCCGCCAGCAGCCCCTCGCGCAGCTTCGTCAGGACACGCGCGAGCAGCCGGGACACATGCATCTGGGAGATCCCGAGCCGCTCACCGATCTCCGACTGGGTCAGCTCGTCGCCGAACCGGAGGGACAGGATCGTGCGTTCCCGCTCGGGCAGAGCGGCGATCAGCGGCTTCAGGCACTCCAGACACTCGACGACGTCCAGCGCGGGATCCTCGACACCCAGGCGACGGGTGAGCGGGCTTATCGCGTCGGCGTCCTCGAGGGGCTCGATCGACCGTGCCACATAGCCGTTGGCGGCCCGTTGGCCCTCGACCACTTCCGCCTCGGTGACACCGAGGCGGACCGCGAGTTCCGCCGCGGTGGGTGCGTGCTCCAGATCCTGCTCCAGGACGTCGTACGCCTTGGCGAGGTCCAGGCGCAGTTCCTGGAGCCGCCGTGGCACCCGGACGGCCCAGCTGGTGTCGCGGAAGAAACGCTTGATCTCGCCGACGATGGTGGGCAGCGCGAAGGAGGTGAACTCGACCTCGCGTTCCACGTCGAAGCGGTTGATCGCCTTGATCAGGCCGACCGTGCCGACCTGGACGATGTCCTCCATGGGTTCGCTGCGGTCACGGAACCGGCCTGCCGCGAACCTGACGAGGCTGAGATTGAGCTCCACCAGCGTGTTACGGACGTACGAGTACTCGGCCGACCCCTCGTCGAGGGTGCGCAGCCGCCGGAACAGGGTCACGGACAACGTCCTGGCGTCCACCGTGCTGATCGTTCGTGGGTCCGGGATCTCCGGCAGGTCGTCGATCTTCAGAAGGCCGTCCGGTGCCGCCGACCCCTCCGGCCGCGCGGCACGGACGCCGGTATCTCGGGTGAGCAGGAAGCTGGACATGAGACTCCTTCGAGTCGAGCTCCACACTGCTGATACCCGTTTGTCCTGCTTTGATGCTTTTCATTCTCCACGGCGCGACTCTCGCGTCCGCGTTGCGTGGTGGATGTCAACCGTGCGTGTTCGTCCGGCGCTGCCCCGTCAGGGCAGGTAGCGCTCCAGCGCCGCGGCGCCTTTCTCCGCGATCTCCTTACGGGCGCGCTCGATGCGCCCGGGTGTGACGTCACGCCCGGACGCCATCACCAGATCCTCGGGGTCGAAGGGGCGTTCCGATCCGGTCCAGAGCCGGATCGGCCCCCCTGTGCGCTCCGGCTCTTCGCTCTTGTCCTGGGTCATGTCGTGCCTCCGGGCGAGTCCCGTCTCGAATGGCTGAGTACCAGCATCACGCCGTATCGCCAGAAACGCAGCCCGGACGTATGTACGGATACGGTGCGTGCCCGGACGGCGACGGGCCGGGTATCGCCGTATCGCGACACTCCGGCCCGTCGTCCCGGGGCGGCCCGTGCGAGCGGTCCCCCGTCAGCTCAGGCAATCGATGCCGAGACGATCGCCGCCACGGCGAGATTGCACGACGCGGTCACCCACACCGCCGGGTGCGGCTCCGCCTCGACCAGCGTCGCGCCCAGCTTGCCCGGGGTGACGAGGTCCACGATCAGGAAGGCCACGGCCATGAGTACCAGGCCCAGCACACCGAACGCGGCAGTCGACGCAAGGCCCTTGCCGAAGTCGTCGTACGTGGTCCAGATCGAAGTGAAGACGATTCCGCCGATACCGAGCAGCGCCGAGCTCAGCAGCACCGAGGCGTTGCGGTTGCGCTCCTCCCAGATCTGCCGGCCGAGCTTGCCGGGGGTCAGCAGGTCCACCAGGACGATGCCGAGGATCAGCAGGACCACACCGAGGGCACCGTAGGCGGTGGCCCGGCCAAGGCCGTTGACTATGTCGGTCATTGGGAAGCCAGTCTCCGTGTCTGAAATTGATCGTGGTCAAGGCGCGGCAAAATGTATCGCACGGCAGCGGCGCGACCCACGGCGATCCTCGCCCCGCCGTGTCACCCGGATGGCCCAGCAGCGCTGCGGGGCTGCCGCACATGGCGCGGAGAGTGGAGGTGAACCAGCCTCCCACCTACTGGAGTCTCCGATGGCATGCCTCAACCGACGTGATCTCGGCCTGCTCGCCCTGCGTGTGGGTACCGGAGCGGTCCTCGCGGCTCACGGCACCCAGAAGCTCTTCGGCTGGTTCGGGGGAGGTGGCGTCGAAGGAACCTCCAAGGCCATGGAGGCCATGGGGTACCGGCCCGGGAAACACAGCGCCGTCGCCGCCGGGCTCGGCGAAGCGGGCGGCGGAGCACTGCTCGCCCTCGGGCTCGCCACTCCGGCGGCCGGAGCCGCGGCGGCGGGCGCGATGGCCGGGGCGGTGGCCGTGCACCTCCCGGCCGGATTCTGGGCCACCGCGGGCGGCTTCGAGTACCCCGCCTTCCTCGGTTACACCGCGGCGGCCCTGGGGGTCACAGGACCGGGCCGCTACTCCCTCGACCATGTCACCGGGCACCGGCTGAACCAGGGGTGGACGGTCGCTGCGGCATTCATCGGCAGCGCACTCGCCGCGGCCGCGGTTCTCAGCAGGCGCGCCGCCGGTTCGCAGAACGAGGAACCCGAAGAGGCATAGCCGAACGGCTCGAGGCGCACCGGCCCCACCACATGTCGGAGGGTCGAACGCACCTGCATCGGGGACCACTTCAGTCCTGGCCAGGAGGAGGGTGACCAGGAGGCGGGTACGGAGCACCTCCGGGATCCGCCCCGTGCGCGGCGTGGGGCATGCCGTTCAAGTGGACGATCCTCATGAGGTGGTGGCCGGGCAGGAGCTTGCGCGAGCGCTGGATCACCACCATGGCCGCGTCGTCTCCCAGGCGTCCGCCGACGTGCGCGACGAGGTCGTCACGGATGTGGTGCAGCAGTGCCTCGGGACCGCTGCCGGCCCACCGGACGACGCGTTCGGCGAGCGGATAGAAGGAGCCGTCGGTGGCCCGGGCCTCGATCACTCCGTCGGTGTAGAGCAGGAGCGTGTCGTCGTCCTCGAAGTCGAACGCGTCGAGGGTGCGGCCGGGCCTCGGCAGATCGCACATGCCCAGCGGGGGGCCGGGGTGGCGGGTATGCAGGATCGTCACACGGCCTTTGTGCAGCAACAGGGGTGGAGGATGGCCGCAGTTGCCCATCTGCGCCTTGGAGTCCTCGTCGGCGATGTCGAGCATCAGGGCGGTGACGAAGTGCTCGTCGAAGTCGTCGTCAGCCTCGGGGCGATGGTGCTCGGCGTGCTCCGCCAGATGCCTGCAGATGCTGTCCTCCAGACGATCGGCGAGTTCGAGGAGGGTGGCGCACCGGTGGGCGGCTTCCCGGAAAGCGCCCATCAGTACAGAGGCGTCACTGATGGAGGGGAGGCCTTTGCCCCGGACGTCGCCGATGATCAGTCGGGCGCCGTTCTTGGTACGCGTCGCCGCGTAAAGATCACCGCCGATCTGTGCCTCGTCCTCGGCGGCCAGGTACAGGGAGGCGATCCGCAGGGGACCCATCCGGTGGGGCAGCGGTCGCAGTACCACCCGCTGTGTGGCCTCGGACACCGACCGCACCTGGTCCAGCTCACGGATGCGGCGCTCCCGCGCACGGCAGAAGTACACCAGCACCACCGAGATGACCGCCAGGGCGGCGATCTGCACCTGGTGATTGGTGGTGAACCCACCGCGCAGCACGGCGATGACCGTCTGTGCGATCACGGCCAGTGCGCCGATCAGCGCGGTGAGTCGTGAACCGGCGAACGACGGCGTGATGGCGGGGGCGACGACCAGCAGAGGGCCGAGATGGATGTGGCGCGGGGCCAGAACATCCACGAGTGTGATCGCGACGATCAGCGCGAGGGGAATCGCTACCAGTGCACGACTCGACTGCCATGGCTGCCACAGATCCGCAACGCGCCGCCTGAGGCCCATGTGTCCACTCTGCACCCTCTGTGCGGGGCGAGCAGCGCCCGTGATGAAGCAGGGGAGTCTCCTCCGTGTCCGGGGAGGAGACGGTCCGCTTTACACGGGCGCCGTGGTCCGGGCCTTTTCGATGAGCATGTCGAGGAGCGAGAGGAGGGCGTCGCGGACATCACCCCGGGTGCGGGCGTCGAGCATGAGGATGGGCGTGTTCGGGTCGCGCAGATGCAGCGCAGCCCTGATCTCCTCGGCCGTGTACGGCTGTTCGCCGTGGAAGCAGTTGGCGCCGACGACGAACGGGAGGCCGCGGTTCTCGAAGAAGTCGACGGCCGGGAAGCTGCGGTCCAGACGGCGGGTGTCGACGAGCACGATCGCCCCGAGAGCGCCGTTCAACAGGTCGTCCCACATGAACCAGAAGCGTTCCTGGCCAGGTGTACCGAAGAGGTAGAGGACGACCCCGGCGTCGGTGAGGGTGATACGGCCGAAGTCCATCGCCACGGTGGTCACCGTCTTGGACTCGATGCCGTCGAGGTCGTCGACGCCGACACCCGCGGCCGTCAGCCGCTCCTCCGTGCGCAGCGGCTCGATCTCGGAGATCGTCTCGACCAGGGTCGTCTTGCCGACGCCGAATCCGCCGGCGATCAGGATCTTGACGGGGGCCGCTTCCTGGGCAGGGGTCTCATATCCGGGCAAGGCTGTCCCTGATTCTCATGAGCAGGTGGACATTCGTTGTTTCCGACTCCTCCAGCGGCGGCCGGTGGTGGATCAGCCCGCGGTCCGCGAGCTCGCCGAGAAGGACCGTCATCGGAGTGAGGCGCATGTGCATCCGGGCCGCGATCTCGGCGACCGCCTGCCCGTTCGGAGGCGAGCACATGGAGAGGATCGCCTGCCACTCGGTGGGCAGGCCGCCGAGATCGTCCGCGGAGACCGCCGCCGTGATGGTGGTGTCCATGGTCAGGACGGTGTGCGGCACCGCTGTACGGCCATCTGTCAGGGCGTACAGCCGTGGCCGGCGACGGCCTCCTCGCTGTGGGTCGTCCGGCATTACGACGTGGGCACCTGGGTGCGCTCAGGCGTGCCCAGCCACTCACCGAGCGCCTGCGCCGTCCGCACCGCCTCTCCGCCCAGCTCTCCGAGCCGGGCCTTGCGGGAGGTCACGACGATGAGCGTGCTGCCCTCGCCGCACCCCACGATGCACAGATACCTGTCGTCCATCTCGACCAGCTGGCGGATCACCCGGCCGCCACCGACCTCCCGGGATATCGCCTTCATCGTGGCCGCGATCCCGGAGGACGCAGCGGCCATGCGCTCCGCCTGGGGCCGTTCCAGCAGATAGGCGCTGAGCTTGATCCCGTCGTTGGACAGGAGAACGGCACCCTCGATGCCGGCGATCCTGCTCAGGTTGTTGTCCAGGATGCTGTAGATCATGTCGTTCGATGACGTCGTCATGGCTGATCCTGTCGGAGCTCGTCTTCCACTGTCTGTGTTCCGTGTTCGTAGTCCGCCCAGGCGTCGGCCACCTCTTCGGGTGTCGACGCGTCGCGGGCGACCTCTGTCTCCGGTGCTCGTGGCTCGCGGAGCTGTCGGCTCATATGGGTCTGCGGGACGCGCTCGGGCAGGGCCGGACGCGAGTCCCCGTCCCGCGTCAGGGTGTGAACCGGCTGCGCACTCTCCTCCGCTCGTCCTTGCTTCTGACGCGTCGGCAGCCCGGACCGTACATGCAGGACGAGCTCGGGCTTACGAGTGCCGGGTCGGCGCGGCGCGGCTGCGGGGGTTTCCGGGGATTCGAGGGATTCGGGGGATTCGAGGGACTGCGGGGCGGGCTTCTCCGGGACGGACGGCGCCGACGCACCGGCGGGCTCCCGCTCGGTCGGTACCAGCACCGCCTTGGGGACGATGACCACGGCCGACGTCCCGCCGAACACCGAGCGGCGCAACGTCACCTTGGCCCGAAGTTGTTCGGCGAGATGGCCGACCACGAAGAGACCGAGCCGGTGAGCGTTCTCCGCCAGGACGGCATAAGGCGGGGCCGAGTTCAGTCGCCCGTTCATCTCCTCGTAGCTCGCGGCGGTCACCCGTGGACCCCGGTCCTCGATCTCGACGGACAGCCCGTCGGCCACCAGCTCGGCCCGGATGACGACCTTCGACCTCGGCGGGGAGAACCGGGTGGCGTTGTCCAGCAGTTCTGCCAGGAGGTGGCTGATCTGGCTGACCACGCCCGGTTCCACGCTGATCTCGTCCAGGGCCTGCCGCTCGATCCGCCGGAAGTCCTCGACCTCCGCGGCGGCCTCGCGCAGCAGGTCGGCGACGCGCATGGGCTCGGTGTGCGGGTCAGGGATCTCACCACCTGCCAGGATGAGCAGGTTCTCGATCTGCCGCCGCATGCCGACCGTCAGCTGGTCGGACCTCATCAGCTGGGCGAGGAGCGCTTCGTCGTGGCCGAAGGTGTCCTGGAGGTCCTCGGTGAGGCTCAACTGGCGGCTGACCAGGTTTCCTGTGCGTGAGGCGATGCCCGCGGCGAACATCCCGAAGCCGTGACGCTCGTCCGCGAGCTGCCTGTGCCCCTCGACGGACACGGCGACGACCCGGGCGAACGCGTCACTGATGCGTCCGACCTCGTCCTGCTCTCCGCGGACCGTCGGCAGCGCGCCGTCGTCGACGGACTGCCCACGCTGCAGCCGGTCGACGACGTCAGGCAGCGTGTCCTCTGCGAGGGTCACGGTGCGTTCGTGCAGACGGCGCAGGCGCCGCATCACCGTGCGTGTCGTGAACACGACGACGCCGGCGACGAACAGCAGCGCGCCGAAGCTTCCCACGATCAGCCAGGTGACCTCTGTCTCGAGCTCGGCCGCCTTTTCCGCGGCACCGGCGAGCAGCCCCCGGGACCGCTCGGCGTTCATCTTGCCCAACAGCGGACCCCATGCCTCGTGAGCCGGCTTCCAGCCTCCGATCTCCTGGGGCAGCTTCACGCCTGACTTGACGTCGGAGTGGTCGGAGAGCACCGCGTTCTCGATACGGGACTTGGCCTGCCACGCGTCCGAGCCGCGTATCTGCGCGTAGAGGTCGTGCTCCGCGTCCGGCAGATACGGCACGATCCAGATGTCGTACAGGTGCCGCTGGGCCCCGACGGCGTTGACGAAGTCGGCGAACCTCGAGGCGGTCAGCTCCCTGGACGGCCCGGCCTGCGCGAGGATCGTGTCCTCCTGCGCCACCATCTCGGACGCCGAGAACATGGCGACGACCACGCGGCTCTCCTGGGTGAGCCCGACGTCTTCGGTGTGGCTGAGCTCGTCCTGGTAGAAGCGGATCATCTGGCTGATCATGCTGGTGTAGAAGGCGACCGTGCTGTTGGGGTTGCCGGCGCGGACGTCCGCGCGCTCGCGGTAGGCGTCCAGGTCGTCGAGGCCTGCCACGACCTCCTGGAGGCGGAGGTACGCCAGCTCCGACACCGGACGCACGGTGGCCGACGACCGCCGGAACTCGGCCGCGACCCGGTCCGTGGCTGCGCGGCGTTCGAGGATCTCGTTCTCGGGTACGGAAGGGTCCGCCCAACGCGCGGCAGTCGCCGTCCGCTCGGCCTGCATCTCGACCATCAGTCTGTACAGGGGTACGCCGAGCCGCTCACCGGAAGCCACATCTGCGCGCAGGTGACTCGACTGCTCCAGCAACCGGTCGGCGGTCACGACGACTTGGGCACCCATCGCCAGCATGGGTACGACCGCCAGCCAGACGAGCAGGGTACGCAGGCGCACGGGACGCCGACGACGGGCCGGCGACGGTGCTCGTGTGCCTGCGGGTTCTGTGGGAGACATCAGTCCTCGGGCGGGTTGGCGGGGACAGGCCGGCGGCCGGGCCCGGCCGCGGGCTTGGGGTGGGGACACAAGGACGGCCGGTCCGGCTTCGGGGACGTGGGGGAGGCCGATCATAACCAGACACGCCGAGAAAGCGAGAGGTTGTGTCAGTGATCACTGCGTGGTAAAGGCATGACAGGGCGTTACGGGACCGAGACCACATCGGCGTTCGGCGGGTGCGGTCTCCGGGCGCAAAGGTGACAAAGCATCACGGCACAGATCTGCCGCACCTCACGGTCATCCGGTGCGACTGCCACTTGCCGCGGGCTGCGCCGGCTCCGCTCCGCGCAGGGCGCCGTTCACTCCCCGGTGGGCGTCCGTCCGGCACTCCCGATGCCGGGCATACGGGAAGGAGTGGGACTCATCCCGGAACCAGCCGGTACGCGCGGCCGTCCGCGCCCCGACGGGAGACCGGGTCACGTGGTCTTGATCTGGCCGCCGTCGATGGTGAATTCGGCGCCGGTGATGTTGCCGGCACGCGGGGAGGCGAGGAAGAGGGCCAGATCGGCGACCTCGCGGGCCTCGGTGACCCGGCCCGTGGAGATCCCCATGCTCTGGGGCACGACCACGTCGATGGCTTCCTGCGCGGTGGTGCCGGCCGCAGCGGCCGTGGCGTCGGCGAAGGCGCCTGGGGCGGTCCAGAAGGGAGTACGGACCGGGCCCGGGGCGATCGCGTTGACCCGTACGCCGCGTGGTGCGAACTCCTCCGACAGGGACTTGGTCAGGCTTGTCAGTCCCGCCTTGGCCGCCGAGTAGTCCATGACCATGGGGAACGGCAGTCGCGCGTTGACGGAGCTGATGTTGATGATGGAGCCGCCCTCGGCGTCGAGCAGATGGGGGAGCGCCGCGCGGCTGGCCCGGACCGCGCTGAACAGGGTCATGTTGAAGATCCGCTGCCACTCGGCGTCGTCGACGTCCAGGAAGCTCGCACGGCCGGTCGCGCTGCCCAGGTTGTTGACCAGGATGTCGACCCTGCCGTACTGGTCCATGGCATGCCGGACGAGTGTGTCCGGTCCGTCCGCGGTGGACAGATCGACCGTGACGATGCCGACGCCGTACTTCTCGTGGAGGGCGTCGAGCTCGGGAGTGGTGCTCCGGCTCCCGGCGACGACGTGCGCACCTTCGCGGCCGAACGCCTCGGCGACGGCCAGACCGATGCCCTTGCTGCCTCCGGTGACGACGGCGACCTTGCCCTTGAGCTGGAGATCCATGGCAGGTCCTTCGGTGGATTGATCTTTCCCTCACCGACGGTAAGGGAAAGGAGCCGTGTGCGCCTGCGGGCCGCCGGGTACCGGCGGCCCGCAGGCGCAGCCCGGGTTCCCCCCGCGGCCCGGATCGCCGGCCGGACCCCGGCGAACGCGCCGGAGGTGGTCAGGTCTCGGCACGTGGGCTCGCCGATGCGGCGCGGGCGGTAGGAGTGCGTGTCAGGGTGGACGTGGAGGGCGGTTGGCCTCGTCCGTACGTGGTCGCGCCCCCTCAGGTGCGCACCGACGGCAGCAGACCCTGCGGGAGCGCGACACGATCGTCTCCCGCCGTGGGGACTCCGGCCGCCGGCTCGCCTGCACGAACACCTGTCACCGGCTCCGGCGACCTGACGCGGAGCGGCTGCAGGGGTTCTGTTGCGAGGCCCCGCCCGCAGGTCCATAGTCCGAAACATGGACGCGCGCGAGGCAGCGCTGCAGCGGGCACACGACCATGCCGTCCGCTGGCTGGCGAGCCTGTCCGATCGCCCGGTTCCGGCGCGTGCCTCGGTCGACGAGGTCGTGCGCGCGCTCGGCCCCGACCTGCCGGACGACCCCAGCTCGCCGGCGGACGTCGTGGAACTGCTGGCCACGGCCTGCGAGCCGGGTCTCACCGCGTTCCCCGGCGGACGCTTCTACGGTTTCGTGGTCGGCGGCGGCTTGCCGGCCGCACTGGCCGCCGACTGGCTGGTCGGCGCCTGGGACCAGAACTGCGCGATGCGCCTGGTCACGCCCGCGCACAGCGCGGTGGAGGACATCGCCGGGGCGTGGCTGCTGGAACTGCTGGGTCTGCCCCCGCGAAGCGCCGTCGGTTTCACCACCGGCGCCACGACGGCGAACTTCACCTGCCTCGCCGCCGCGCGTGACACGGTCCTGCGGCGGGCGGGCTGGAACGCCGCCCGCGACGGGCTCACGGGCGGCCCCCCAGTACGGGTCCTCGCCGGCGAGGGCCGCCACATGGCGATCGACCTGGCGCTGCGCTATCTCGGACTCGGCGAGCCCGAACCGGTGGCCGCGGACGATCAATGGCGTATCGACCCGCGCGCGCTGCAGCACGCCCTGACCACAGGGAACGCACGGCCGACGATCGTGGCCCTGCAGGCGGGAGAGATCCACTCCGGTGCCTTCGACTCCTTCGGCGACACCGTGGAGGCCGCCCACAGCGCCGGCGCGTGGGTGCACGTCGACGGCGCGTTCGGACTGTGGGCCGCCGCGTCCCCCGCGTACGCACATCTGACGACGGGCTGCGGGCAGGCGGACTCCTGGGCCACCGACGCCCACAAGACCCTCAACGTCCCCTATGACTGCGGCCTCGCCGTCGTGCGGGACCCGTCGACGGTCCGGGCCTCGATGGGGCACCGCGGCGACTACCTCATCCATGACGAACGGGGCGACCCCTTCGAGACGGTCCCCGAGTTGTCCCGGCGCGGCCGGGCCTTCACCGTCTGGGCCGCGCTCAGATCCCTCGGCCGGTCCGGCGTCGCCGCGCTCGTCGAGCGCCTGTGCCGGCATGCCTCGGCGTTCGCCTCCGGAATCGAGGGCGTGGACGGTGCGAAAGTGCTGAACGACGTCGTCTTCACCCAGGTCTGCGCCGCGTTCGGCGACAACACGCGGACGGAGCGGGTGCTCGCCCGGCTGCTCGACGACGGCACGGCCTGGATCAGCGGCTCGACCTGGCACGGCCGCCGCGTCATGCGGATCTCGGTCAGCAACTGGTCCACCACCGACGACGACGTGAGCCGGGCGCTGGACGCCATCCGCCGCGCGGCGGCAGCTGCTTGACCCGGGCGCGGTAGTCGTCGTGATCACAGACAGTCGGTAGGGAAACCGCTCTTGACCCGCAAGAACGCGGGCGGGGAGCCAAGTTCCTGGAGTGCCTCGAGTCCGGAATGAGGTGGCGTGACTTCGGTCACGGCGTTGCTGCTCGCCGGTGGTGAGTTTGATAAGTCCATCATGACATGAGTGATATGACCACCTCCCTGCCCGAGATCCGGTTCGTCAGATCCTGTGCGGAGTTTGTGCGTTCCCTGTGAATCCGGATAGGACTACCCCCACTGATCATTTTCGTGGGGGCTTCAGGTGCGTATCACGCGTCCACTCGTCATACTCATGGCGTTCATCATGGCCGTGCTTGCAGGCACGGAACAGACAGCCCTGGCGGTCAACCGCTGGGGCGAGGCGAGATCCGGCCCGGAGGCCGGCGAACTACCCGAACAGAATTGGGGATCGGCCCGCGGGCGTGGCCACAAGGCGTCCGGTGACGCCACGGACGCGGCTGCGGCCGGCGGCCGCAGCGGCGCCCTGAGGGCGCCCGGCGAACTCGCGCCCGACTCAGGCACCACCCGTCTGAAGCTGGGCAACGTGCCCAAGACGGCCGTGCCTTCCTACCGCAAGGTGCCCGCGCCGCGCCGGGCCGCGCCCAAGGGCTTCGACGCCAAGGCCAGTTCCGAAGTCACCGGCAAGCGTGCCGAGAAGGCGCGTACGTTCGCCAACCCGGACGGTACCTTCACGACCCGCTTCTACAACGAGCAGGTCAACTTCCGCGGCGACGACGGCAAGTGGAAGGTGATCGACACCCGGCTGGGGAAGGCCTCCGCGGGATCGGGGACCGAGCCCGTCCCGGGATCCGGCTGGCAGGCCCGGTCGACCGAGGACAAGGTCTACTTCTCCGAATTCGCGGATGCGCAGACCCTGGTGCGTCTCGGTGTCGGCGACACCGCCGCGATCGGCTACTCGATCAAGGGCGCGTCCCACTCGCAGGGGCGCGTGAACGGCAGTGTGATCACGTATCCGGAGGTCCGCCCTTCGACGGACGTGGAACTGATCGCCGGCAGTGACTCCGTGAAGGAGACGCTGATCCTCAAGGACAAGGGCGCGCCGACCGAGTGGCGCTTCCCGCTGACCCTGAAGGGGCTGACGGCGAAGCTCGACGGGCACGGCGGTGTCTCCTTCGTCGACCGGACGGGTCGTCAGCAGGGCTGGATGCCGGCGGGCTGGATGGAGGACTCGAAGAAGGCGCCGAACTCCGACGAGGGCGTCATCTCCTCCGGTGTCACGTACGACATCGTGCGGGAGGGCTCCCGCCAGGTCCTGGTCGTGAAGCTGGACCGCAAGTGGCTGTCGGATCCCGAGCGGGTCTTCCCCGTGAAGGTCGACCCCTCTGCGAACGGTCTGGAGGCGGCCTCCGGCACGTATGTCGAGTCGCCGTACAACCAGAACTTCTCCGGCTCCAACGAACTCAAGGTCGGCACGTACGACAACGGCGGCCACAAGGCGGCCTCGTTCCTGAAGTTCAACGGCCTGGACACCACGCTCAAGAACGCATTCGTCATCAACGCGAACCTGAGCCTCTTCAACACCTTCTCGTACTCGTGCACCGCACGGCCGGTGACGGTCCACGAGATCACCTCGAACTGGTCCGAGGGCAGCACGTCCAGCTACCCCGGTCCCGCCACCGGCGGCGCCCTGGGCTCCAAGTCCTTCGCGCACGCCTGGCGCCCGGAAGGCTCGACCAGCTGGCCCTGCGGGGCCGGGACGTGGGAGTCGATCCCGCTCGGCGATTCGGGCCGCAAGCTGGTCGACGACTGGACGCACGGCCGCAAGGCAAACTACGGCCTGGCCGTGAAGGCGGCCACGGACGACTCCAGGACCTGGAAGAAGTTCGGCTCCGACAACTACCCCGGCGGCAAGCCCAGCCTCGACGTCACCTGGTCGAAGTACGGGGCCACGTACGAGCTGGGCGGCTTCGTCCAGCCTCCGACGGCCACCACCGAGGGCACCTTCAAGGTCACCGTCACCAACCAGGGTCAGCAGACCTGGGGCGCGACCAGCAACTACAAGCTGCGCTACGACCTGTTCGACGCCAACGGCAACAAGGTCGGCGGTGACTACTGGAGCAAGATCCGGTGGACGCCGATGCCGTACGACATCGCGCCGGGCGGCACGGTCACCCTCGACGCCAAGATCGCCCCGCTGGAGCCCGGAACGTACACGCTCCAGTGGACCATGGACGAGTTCCAGGTGCGGAGCTTCGTCGACGACGGCGTCCCTGGTCCCACCGTGCGCTTCGACGCGGTCAACGCGCCGCCGTACCTGACGGGTGCGGCTCCGCCGAGCGGTACGGTCGTCGACACCCTGACCCCGACGCTGTGGGCGACGGCCACCGACCGGGACAAGTCCCCGGGTGCGCTGACGTACCAGTTCGAGATGTGCGAGGTCGAGGGCAAGGACGTCCGGAAGAACTGCCGGGGCAACACGCATGCGGCTTCCGAGAGCTGGACGGTTCCGTCCGGCTGGCTCAACTGGGCGAAGACGTATGCCTGGTACGCCTACGCGAACGACGGCAAGGACCAGTCTTCGCGCACCGCGCCGTCGATCCTGACCACGCAGGTCCCGCAGCCCGTCATCACCTCCCACCTGGGCGGCGCGGACAGCGGTCGGAGCTTCGGTGAGCGGGCCGGAAACTACGCCACCGCCGCCACCGACGCCGCCGTACCGAGCGTGGGCCCGGAGCTCGCGGTCACGCGTACGTACAACTCGCAGGACCCGCGGCAGGCGAACGCCTTCGGTGCCGGCTGGGCGACCCGCTGGGACATGCGGGCCGTCGCCGAGCCCGACGGCAGTGTCGTCATCACCCTCGACAGCGGCAGCCAGGTCCGCTTCGGCCGCAACGCCGACGGTACGTACAGTGCGCCGTCCGGTTCGGTGGGCGTGCTCACCGAGGTCGCCGGAGGCGGCTGGACGCTGCGCGATGCGGCGGCCGCGGTCCACACCTTCGACGCGTCGGGCCGCCTGACCAAGGTCAAGGACGGTCACGGTCGTGAGCAGATCCTCACGTACACGGCCGGCAAGCTGACGAAGGCCACGGACGCGCTGTCGAAGCGCGCGCTGTCCTTCACGTGGTCGGGCGCGCACGTCGCCTCGGTGTCCACGGACGCCGTCGGTCCGATCGCCCCGGCTCTCACCTGGTCGTACACGTACGACGGCGACCGCCTGGTGAAGGTGTGCCCGCCGTCGTCGGCCACGGCGTGCTCCACGTACGAGTACACCGCGGGTTCGTACTACCGGGGCATGGTGCAGGACGCGGGCCCGGTCGGGTACTGGCGGCTGAACGAGGCCGAGGGCGAGTCCGCGGCCAGTGAGGCGGTCTCCCGTACGGGCATGAACGCCGGCCACTACCGCGATGTGACCCTCGGGTCCGCGGGTGCGCTGGGCGCGACCGGCAACAAGGCCGCTTCGTTCAACGGCACCAACTCCTCCGTGGAGCTGCCGGGAACCGCCCTGTCAGCCTCGACCGTGCTGTCGGTCGAACTGTGGTTCAAGACGGACAAGCCGGGGACGCTCGTCGGCTTCCAGGACAAGCAGCTGTCGGAGGGCCAACCGAACCGGTGGAACCCGGTCCTGGGCATCAACCAGGCGGGCAAGCTGCACGGCGGTTTCGAGCTCAAGGGCATGGGGACCACCCCCGTCACCTCGCCCGGCACGGTCACCGACAACGCGTGGCACCACGCCGTCCTGACCACCACGGGCACCGAGCAGATCCTCTACCTCGACGGCACTCGCCTGGGCTCCATTCCCGGCGTGGTCGACCACTTCGGCAAGACGTTCACCTACCTGGGCGCCGGCTACTCCAACCCCGGCTGGGACGGCGGACCCGCAGGGGTACGCCGCTTCACCGGTTCCATGGACGAGGTCGCGGTCTACCACCGCGCGCTCGACGCCGGCGCGATCAAGGCCCGCTTCGAGGCCCGTACGGGAGCGTCGAAGCTGACCAAGTCCACCCTGCCGTCCGGCCGGGTGAGCGCACTGGTCGAGTACGACGGTGACACCGGCCGCGCGACGAAGGTCACCGACGAGAACGGCGGCCTCTGGCAGATCTCCGAGCCGCGCTACGCGGCCGGCTCGCAGGCCTACGGCGATGCGGTGCGCGCGTCGGGTCCGGTCAACTACTGGCGTTTCGGTGACAGCGGCGGCGCGTCGGCGGCGGACGAGATATCCGGCGGAGGCAACGGCTCGTACCGCGACGGTGTCGCACTCGGCGGCGTCGGGGCGTTCCTCGACGGCGACGACGGCGCGATCACCCTCGACGGCTCCAAGGGCGTCGTCGAAGTACCGTCCGAAACGATCAGCGACGCCACCTCCCTCTCCGTGGAGCTGTGGTTCAGGACGGACAAGCCCAGCGGTGTCCTGCTGGGTCTGCAGAACACCGAGCTCGGCACCACCCCCACGATGTGGAACGCGAGTCTCCTCGTCGACGGTGAGGGCAAGCTGCGCGGTCACCTGTGGGACGGTCCGTCCGCGGGCTGGCCGGTCATGGGGGGCGCCAAGGTCACCGACAACAAGTGGCACCACGTCGTGATCACCGGCGGTTCCGCCGGTCAGTCGCTCTACCTCGACGGCGCGAAGATCGGTTCCAAGTCCGGTGTGGTCAAGCCGGAGACCCTGGTCCACGCCTACCTCGGCGCCGGCTACTCCAGCGAGGAGTGGGACGGGCAGGCCCGTGCGACCCGCCACTTCAACGGTCAGCTCGACGAGGCCGCCTTCTACACGAAGGAGCTGGACGCCCGGACCGTCGCGGACCACTTCAAGGCCCGCAACCGCCTGGTCTCCGGCAACGGGAACCAGTACCAGGGCGTCGTGATGGCGGACGCCCCGGCCGGTTACTGGCAGCTGAACGAGACCGGCGGCACGACCGTCCTGAACAAGGTCGCCGCCGCCGGTGCCAACGGCACCTACACCAAGGCGACGCTGGGCAAGCCCGGCGCGTTCGGGACGGGCGACGGTTCCGCCGCCGAGTTCTCGGGTGACGGGTGGGCCGAGCTCACCGGCGGGCACCTGCCGAACACCGACCTGTCGGCCGAGCTGTGGTTCAGGACCACCAAGCCGGGCGTGCTCTTCAGCGACCAGGAGAAACCCCTCCCGGACGCCGTCGCGTACGCCCCGGTCCTGTACGTCGGCTCGGACAACAAGCTCCACGGCCAGTACTTCACCCGCGGCGTCGGCGCGACCAACACCTCGCCGAACACGGTCACGGACAACGAGTGGCACCACGCCGTGGTGACAGCGCAGGGGTCCACCCACACGCTGTACCTCGACGGCGCGCAGGTCGCGCAGACCACCACCGTGCCGGTCACCCACGAGACCAACCAGCTCGCGTACATCGGTGCCGGCTACACCAAGTGGTGGCCCGCGTCCCCGGGCGACGGCGTGCAGTACTTCACCGGCCAGATCGACGAGGTCGCGGTCTACCCGCGCACCCTCACCGCCGACCAGGTCGCCCGGCACTACGGGGCCCGTACCTACGCGTCGGGCTCTTCCCTCACCGCGACGGTGACGGTCACCGACCCGACGGGCGCGAAGACCAGCAGTACTTTCGACGCGGTCCGCGGCCAGCGCCGTACGGCCTCGACGAACGCGGACGGCGGTGTCACCACGTACGCGTACGACACCGGCGGCTTCCTGCACACGGTCACCGACCCCAACGGCCACGCGACCATCACCGGTCACGACGAGCGCGGCAACACCGTCTCGACCACGACCTGCCGGGACGCCAACTCCTGCTGGACCTCCTTCGCGGAGTACTACGACAACCCCGCGGACAAGCTGGACCTGCGCAACGGCAAGCAGATCGCGCTCCGCGACGGCCGTTCCTCGGGACCTGCGGACAACCGCTACCGGACGACGACCTCGTACACAGCGCTCGGCATGGTCGACACGGTCACCTCGGTCGACGGCCGTACGGCGACGACCACCTACACCACGGGCACCGAGCCCGCGGTGGGCGGCGGACCGACCCCGGCCGGGCTGGTCGCCGCCAAGAAGAGCACCGGCGGCGTCACGGTCTCGTACGCGTACTTCGCGAGCGGTGACCTGGCCAGGACGACGGCGCCCTCGGGCGTGGTGACGACGTACACCTACGACGGCATCGGCCGGAAGGCCACCGAGACCCAGGTCTCCGACGCCACCCCTGCCGGTGTCACCACCACCTACGCCTACAACGCCATGTCCCGCGTTACCGCGGAGACCGGGCCGGGCGTCAAGAACGAAATCACCGGTGTCACCCACACCGCCCGGATCAGCCGCACGTACGACGCGGACGGCCATCTGCTCACCGAATCCACGGAGGACACCACCGGCGGCGACGCCACCCGCACCACCACCTACCGCTACAACACGCGCGGTCTCAACGACAGCGTGACGGACGCGGCCGGCAACGAGTCGACGTACAACCACGACGCCCTGGGCCGCGTGATCAGTACGACGGACCCCGCGGGCAACGTCGTCACGACCACGTACACCAAGCGCGGCCAGGTGGCCGAGTCGGTCCTGAAGAACTGGACCGGCGATCCGTCCGGCCAGACCCGCGACCTGGTCCTCGGCTCCAAGGCGTACGACCCCGCGGGCCGGCTTGCCACGGTCACCGACGCGATGGGTGCCACGACCGCCTTCACCTACTACGACGACGGCCTCAAGGCCACGACGACGGCGAAGCAGGTCACCCAGGCCGACGGCTCCAAGAAGGACATCCTCCTCGGGTCGACGGTCTACGACGGCGCGGGCAACGCGGTCTCGGCCACCGCGAACGGCGGGGCCACCACCGTGAACACGATCGACGCCCTGGGCCGCACCACCCGCTCGGTGTTCGACCCCAACGGGCTGAACCGGGTCTCCACCTTCGCGTACGACGCCGAGGACCGGCTCACCGAGCAGACCCAGTCCATCGACGGCACCGGCAAGAAGGTGACCTCGACCACCGAGTACGACGCGGTGGGCAACCCGAAGAAGACGACCGTCACCGACGGCACCACGACCCGGGTCTCCTCCGCCACCTTCGACCAGCGGGGCCTCCCGCTGACCCGGACCAGCCCGCGCGGCATCACCAGCGCGGGCCGGTTCGACGAGCTGGGCCGCCTGGTCGAGACGACCGCGCCGCAGGTGCAGGCAGAGGAGAACGGCGGTGCGGCCGCGGCCGTCACCCCCAAGACCCTCGTCGGCTACAACACCTTCGGCGAGGCCACCGAGTCGCGTGACGCGCGCGGCCTGGTGACCCGTACGGAGACCGACAAGCTGGGCCGCCCCGTCGCGGTCACGCTGCCCGGCTACACGCCGCCGGGCGCGACCGCGGCCATCACGGCCGTCTCGCGCACGACGTACGACGCCCTCGGCAACACGGCCTCCACGACCGACCCGCTGGGCCTCGCCACGTACTACGCGTACGACCAGTTGGGCAACCTCGTCCGCAAGACGGACCCGCTCGTCAGCACCGGAGCGACGCTGCAGGCGCCCGGATCCACCACCTTCAACAAGACCTCGACCGACCTGTCCGGCCGCGGAGTCTCCACCTACACCTGGACCCCGACCGGTCAGCCGCTCTCCGCGACCGACCCGACAGGAGCGCGCACCGAGTCCACCTACGACGAACTGGGCCGCAAGCTCACCGCCACCACGGTCGAGCGCAAGCCCGCCCTCCAGAACCTCGTCTCCCGCTTCACCTGGGACGACGCGGGCAACCAGGTCTCCTCGACCACGCCCGGCGGGCGGGTCACCAGCGCGACCTACGACAAGGCCGGCCAGACCCTGACGGTCACCGACCCGGCCGGCGGCGTCAGCAGTGCCGTCCACGACGGCCTCGGCCGCACGATCGAGAGCACGGACGCGACCGGCCGCAAGACGGTCACCGCGTACGACCTCATGGGCAAGCCGCTGTCCGTGGCGGACTACGGCACGGGTACGACGGCCCTGCGCACGACCAACACCGAGTACGACGCCGACGGAAACGTCACTGCATCCGTCTCGGCGACCGGCGCGCGCCGCACGTACACGTACGACGCACTCGGCCGGCTCACCAAGCAGGTCGAACCGGTCACGGGCACCGACTCGATCACGACGACCTTCGGCTACGACGCGGCGGGCCACCGCACGCGCCTGACCGACGGACGCGGCAAGGTCACGTACTACACGTTCAACACGTGGGGCCTGCCCGAGTCCACGATCGAACCCAGCACGACCCTCCACCCGGGCCTGACCAACCGCACGTGGACCAACGTCTACGACGCGGCCGGCCGGCTCGTCACCGAGCTGCTCCCCGGCAACGTCAAGCGTCAGAAGACCTACGACGACCTGGACCGCCTCACCGGTGAGACCGGCTCCGGCACCGCCGTGGCCACCCGTCCGCGCTCGCTCTCCTACGACCTCGCCGGCCGTCTGACCGGCGTCGGCGGCGACGGAGTGCTCGCGGGCAACAGGTACACCTACAACGACCGCGGCCAGCTGCTGTCCACCGACGGCCCGGGCGGCACCTCGTCCTACGCGTACGACGCGGACGGCATGATGACCTCCCGCACGGACGCGGCGGGCTCCACGGCCTTCACCTACGACCAGGCCGGCCGCCTCGACACCACGACCGACCCGCTCACCGGCACCCAGGTGCGCAGCGACTACGACGCGGCCGGACGACCGACCGCCGACGAGTACGCACGCCCCGCCGCCGGCGGGACCTGGACGGTCGGCGCGAAGCGCTCGTACACCTACGACGCCCTCGGCCGGGTGGCCGACGACAGCGTCAAGAAGACCGGTGGAGGCGCCCAGGTCCAGGGCACGGCCTACGAGTACGACCTCGACAACCGCCTCGTCAAGAAGACCGCGACGGGCACGGCCGGAGCGGGTGCCGAGACGTACTCCTACGACCTCGCCGGCCGCATGACCTCCGAGACCGGCGGAGGCACCACCACCGCCTACGAGTGGGACAAGGCCGGCAACCTGACCAAGAAGGGGGACATCGCCGGCACGTACGACTCCCGCAACCGGGTCCAGACCTGGGGCACGCAGACCTTCGACTACTCCGCCCGCGGAACGGTCAAGGGCATCACCGACACCGCCGGACCCGCCCGCACCATCAACTCGGACGCCTTCGAGCGCACCGTGTCGAACGGCACGAGCACCTTCACGTACGACTCGCTCGACCGGGTCATGACCCACAACGGCACCGCCTTCAGCTACGACGGCGGCTCCAACAACCTCGTCAAGGACGGCACTTCCACCTACAGCCGCACCCCCGGCGGCACGCTGCTCGCCAGCGCCACCACCGGGACCGCGGACTCGGCCCGCCTGGCCGTCACCGACGGCCACACGGACCTGGTCGCCAGCCTGTCCCCGGACGGCACCACGGTCACCTCCTCCCGCGCCTACGACGCCTCCGGCAAGGTGACCGCGAGCAACGGCACCACCCCGTCGGTCGGCTACCAGTCGGGCTGGACGGACTCGTCCACCGGCGAGGTCAACATGGCCGCCCGCTGGTACCAGCCCGGCACCGGCGGCTTCACCAGCCGCGACACCTGGCAGCTCGACCCGGACCCCTCCGTCCAGGCCAACCGCTACACGTACGCCAACGCGAGCCCGATGAACGGGACCGACCCTTCGGGTCACTCCGTCATCGACTGCTTCAAGCCTTGGCGGACGAAGCTCGGGTGGCTCAGGCTGGGCGCCAGCCCGTGGTGTGTCGGATGGGAAGCCTGGAACGAGGGCAGCGACAGCGGTGGCAAGAGCGGCTCCGGCTGCGAGTCGACCCCTGCCGAGAGAGCGGCCTGCGCTGCAACACGCAACTTCGGCAAGGCGTGCAACCACTGGATGTGCGGCAGCGGCTCGGCCCCGCAGCGGATGGATTCCGTTTCACCGTCACGCGGCGACTACTCGGGAGGCAATCGAAGCCGGGGCGGCAACAACTACAACAAGGGAGGCGGAGGTCGTGGAGGCACCTCCACCCTGACGCGCCCGAAGCGGCCGACCGCACCCCCCAAGCCGAAGGTCCCGCAGAACCCCTACAGCGGCCCGAACCCGATTCCGGCCCCGAAGCACATCCCCAAGCCGGACTGGAACCCGACCCAGGCCGTCTGGGGCGCCACCAAGGCCGTCGACATGGTCGTCAGCGGCGCCAACCTCCTCGCCATGCTCGCCGGCGAGGACACCCTCACCCCGGACCAGGTCCCGGACACGCACGGAGCGCCGGGCGCCGACCCGGGCCCGGGCGCAGGCACCGACACCGACGACGAACCGCGTGACTGCAGGGAGAACGGCAGGGGCTGGACCCGCCTCGGTGACCCCGACGCCGCAAACGGGAACCGGGCGACCAAGGCGGAGGCCTGCCTCGACCCGGAGGAGGTCGAGGGCGGAACCGGGACGGAGAAGGGGATCAAGCCGCCGGGCTACTCCTGGGCCCGCTCGACGGCCCTGTACCTGGGACTCAAGCCCAGGAGCAGCATCAACGCCTGCCACCTGATCGGAGCCGACCTCGGCGGTTCCGGAACCGACCTCGCGAACCTCGCGACCTGTTCCCGCCAGGCCAATGCAGAGGTCAAGGGCCCAGGGCACATGACGGACCACATGCGCAGCATCGAGAAGCAAGTGCGCGAGGCAGTCGATGACGGCCAGATCGTGCGGTACACCGTCGAGCCCCACTACTCCGGGAACCGAACGGTACCCACGTCCTTCACGATCGAGGCATCGGGATGGTACGAGGACGGCCGGCCCGGACTTCGGATCAAGGGGAAGGCCGGCATCGTGCCGAACTCCATCTACAGTCCTAGGTTCAATCAATGGCGCAACCTCGGGACTTGGAACGAGCCCGGAACGACCAATCCCATACCCACTGGAGCCACCCCGTGAGTACCGATCCCAGTGCATCCGGCAGCGAACACCCCGCCATCGCATCACTCCGCCGGCTCATGCCGTCGGACCGCGGACAGAACGAGCAGGTGGACTGGCCGGCGATCGAAGCCGCGTGGGGCACCGCCTTCCCTTCCGACTACGTCGCCTTCATGGCGGAGTACGGATCGGGCGCCATCAGTGACTCCTTCGAGGTGATCCAGCCCAACACGCCGGTCCTGGACGGCACGAGCGGCATGGGGCAGGAGACCGCCAACGCCCTCGGGGACTGGCCGGCCTCCGGCATCCCCTCCGAGCCGAGCGATCTCAGACCGCCCGTCATTGCCTGGGGCGTCACCGTCGTCGGAGACATCGCCTGTTGGCGCACTTCGGCGGCGAAGCCGGACGACTGGACGGTGGCCGTTTTCAAGAACCGAAAGCGGGATCCCTGGAGGGAATACGACTGCGGTATGGCGGAGTTCCTTCGCCGGACGTTTGCCGGCGAGTGGGACGAGAATCCCTTCGGTGACGAGACGCTCTGGAACGAAATCCCCCAGGAATTCGTCCATTGGCGCGAGGAGGCCGATCTCTTCGACGAAGACAATCCGTGGGCCGGTCTGTAGCCCCGGTCCCGCATGAATGACAGCGCGTCCCGCGTCGGATCCACCGTCGCGGGACGCGCTGTTTCGTATCTGCGGAAACGCCCGCACCAGCGCACCCCGATGGTTGTCACCGCAGGGGAGCTGGTGCGGGCGATGCTCACGATGGAGGCGCTGCTGGCCAACCCGCAAGCCTGCCGTGAAGTGGGCGTACGAGCCGCCCGGCCGACGTCGCGCCCGCGCTCGCCCGCGCCGTGCAGATCGCCGACACCCCCGCCCGCGGTCCGGTGTTCCTCTCCCTCCCCATGGACGACATGGACGCCGAGCTGACCGACGCCGAGGACCGGGCGGCCCGCGCAGCCGCGTCCCGCCGGATCAGCCGCGCGGCCCCGCCCGCCGCCGAGGTCCTCGAAAACAGGCGGACCAGGCGCGGGCCCGAGCGGACCGGCGCCGACAGGTAACCGCGCGTGAGTCGGAGGCATACGCCCTCGCGGCCAAGCGTCCAGGACTACGCCGAGCCGCTCGGCCGCCTGGAGGCCGCCCGCCGAACCGTCCAGGCCATGGAACAGGCCCTCGGAGCCACGGAGTAGGAGATCCTCGCCCGCGAGGCCGCGGCGACGTGCCGCCTGGACGCCGTGGGACACCAACTCCCGCACACGCGAAGGGACCTGACCGAGGTACACGACCCTGACGGAGCCCTGAAGGCCCCGGACCCCGTCCACCACGACATGAGGGAACGCATCGCAGCGCTGCGTCTGTTGGCGGATGCCGTACGTCGCCGTCTGGACGCCCAACGCCGTGACATCTCTGACACCACCCAGTCACGTCGCTGGGCCCAGCCCTGGACGGCACAGTGGTTGGAGGAGATACGACGCGGCGGCACACTCGCCCGCCAGGACCCGAAGACCGCGGCGACCGTTATCACCCAGGCCGTCCAGATCCTGGCGATGCTCTTCCCCGGCACGGCGGCCCCACAGGGGGAGCCGGAACGCTGTGTGCCGCCCCGGCGGGAGAAGGTCAAGCGGTTAGCCCGCCTGCCGCAAGTCGATCACTCATGTCGCTCACCAACCCCTTGCCCGAACTGTCAGCTGAGGCGAGCAACCCTTCGAACGTCCGAAGACGACGGAACGTCTCGGCGTACACCGTCTGCTTCTCCAGGGGAAGCTGGAGCACCTGGAGGCGCCGGATGTCGACCCTCGACGAACTGGAGGCGTGGGTGCCTGCCTGGCGCCCGTTGGCCGGTGCGCGCAGACAGCCGGCGAGGAAGTGGGCTTCCAGCTTCTGCGCATCGACCCGCAGGATGTAGAGCTGAGGGCCCAGGGCGATCGGTGGTCCTTCGTGGACCCACGCCTTGAAGGCTCGAGCCACTCCGGCGATCACGACGTCGCCCTCCTCGGCGATGGCTGGGGCCGAGCCGCTGGGGACCACCCCGCTGGGAGTGCCGTCGTGAAGAAGGTCGGCGATGGTGAGCAGTGGAAGGGCGGCCCCGCGAGCCGTTGTAGTTGATTCCAGCGGCTGCTGGCCGGCGCGCAGTGTCAGTGCCCCGGCTTTGACGAGGTCCCCCACCGTCGTGGTGGTCTGTGAAGTCTCGGCCTCGAAGTCGAGTGCGGACAGTCGCTGAGCATGATCTGCCAGATCGGTCAGCACCGACCCGAACTCGTCCCACTTCCCGGCGAGTTCCTTACGGGAGGGCTCGGCCGTAGCCGCGGTGTATCGCCCCGGAGTGACGTCCACCTCGTCGTCGAGAAGGTCGAGCAGGGGGACACGCACGGCGCTCTTCGGCGGTTCCTGGTCCACTCGGTCGAGGGTCGCCATCGCGGTGAGTACGAACGAACCGAGGCTGTCCCAGTCGGGGCTGGGCTCGCGCGTTCCCGCCCTCGCGAAACGTGTGGCGTCTACCAGGAGGGCGTCCTGGTTCGGGGGAGTGACCGCAGGGCCGTCCGTTGCCGCGCGGAGGATCCACAACTGTAGTGACACGCTGTGCGGTTGTGCGCTGCCGGGAGGCAGGGAGACGACCGCGCGGAGCGCTCCGGTGCGGAGCAGCGAGCCGCGGATACGGCGGCCCGCCTTGCGTGACGCGACGGCCGGGGGAAGGACGACCACGGCGGCTCCGCCCGGCTTGAGGTGGGAGAGCAGATGCTGCACCCAGGCCAGTTCGGGCTCGGTGCGAGGGGGCAGGCCGTGCGTCCAGCGCTGGTCGGTGGCGAGGTCCTCGTAGCCCCAGTCGCGTTCGTTGAAAGGGGGGTTGCACAGTGCGATGTCGGCCTTCGCTCCGGGAAAGGGGTCGTCTCGCAGTGTGTCGGCGGTGGCGATCCGCGTCCGGATGTCGCGGTCCTCCGCGAGGAACTCGAGCCGGCCGGCCGTCAACGCGGCCAGCGCCGGGTCCCTTTCGCACGCGAGCACCTCCAGCCCAGGGCTGTCGTACTCCTGCACGGCCGCGGCGGCCAGGTGTCCGGTACCGCACGCCGGATCGAGTAGGGTCAGTCCACCCTGTGCCGGGCCGAGGCGGACGGCGAGGGCGATCCGGGCCATCAGCCCGGCGAGTTGCGGCGGCGTGGTACTGAGCTGTCGGACATGGGTTTCCAACCACCGCTGCAGCAGGAACTCGAAGGTCTCGCGCGGTCCCTCTTCACGTCCCACCCTGGCCGCTTCGGCCACCAGGTCACGGGCTCGCGCGGAGAGTTCGGGATGGGCGACCCGCGCCTTGGAGGAACGCATCCGGCGAGCCGCCTCGGCGATGGCCAGCCCCGACTCGTTCCGGCTGCCGAGTGCCTCGAAGCGCGGCCAGAGGAGTTCCCGACCGCCGATTACCCTGAGCTTGCCGTTGTCCCGCAGCCACCGCTCAACCTCTGCCAGCGAGAACTGGGGACTGACGTCGGTGCCCCCGATCCGGGTGGGGAAGGAGTCGTGGCGGCGGCGCCAGTTGCTCACGGCGGCTCGCCCGACGCCGGCGATCCGGGCGATCTCGGCCAGGCTGACGGGGACGGCGTCATGGGCACTCATGGTTCAGTCTCCGAGGTACTTGGCGGCTGGGCTGGTCGGCGTTCCCAGCGGCCGTTCATGCAGGGAAGGCTACTACCCTCATTGACTTTGTTCACAGCGTGTACGTTCCATGTTGTTGTGTGGGGAATGTGGAGGTCGGCAGATATGTGGAGTCTCACGCCGGGAGTGGTGATCCATGACCGCTATCGGCTGGAGTCCATCCTGGGCCGCGGAGTGATGGGGCACGTGTGGCAGGGACGCGACCTGCCTCTTGACCGGCCCGTCGCGGTGAAGACCGTCGCCACGGAACTGCTGGCCGTGGCGAGCAGCCGCGACTCCGCACTCGCACGGTTCGGCAGGGAGACGCGGGCGGCCGCGCGCCTCGACCACGCGAACGTCGCCACGGTCTTCGACGCGTCGATCACGGACGACACGTGCTGCCTGGTGATGGAACTGATCGACGGCGCCACGCTCGAGTACCTCTTCGACCAGCAGGAGGATGGCCGCTTCGACGTGCCCTCGGCGGCCGCCGTCGCCGCCCAGCTGTGCGCGGGGCTGTCCGCGGTCCACGCGGCCGACCTGGTGCACCGTGACCTCAAAACGCAGAACGTCATGGTCCGCCGCGACGGCGTCGTGAAGATCCTCGACTTCGGCCTGGTCAAGCTGCTCAGTGACACCGACCCGCGGCTGACGACGACCGGCGAGGGCGTCGGCAACCTCATCTGCGCCTCTCCCGAACTGCTGGCCGGCCGGGACCGGCTCGACGGCCGCAGCGACCTGTACGCCGTGGGGTGCCTGCTGCACCACATGCTCACCGGTGAGACGCCCTTTCCCACGGATCAGCCTGCGCTCCTGGCCTCCCACCATCTCGCCTCGCCCCCACCCCTCGTCGCCGACGCGGGGGTGCGTGTGCCCGGGGATCTCCAGGACCTGATCACGGCCCTGCTGGCCAAGCGGCCGGACGACCGTCCCGCGTCGGCGGCCGAAGTCTACGCCGCTCTGGCACCCCACCTGCCGAAGCCGGATCCCGGACTGGCCGTCAGGCGGACTCCGCCCGAGGACCCGCGCCGTCCCTTCCTGGTCCCCCAGGGCCCGGTGCCGCTGTGAGCGACAGAGCCACCCGGTTCCAGAGGGCTCTGATCGTTGCAGCCCGCACTTTCTTGGTCACGCGCGGCACATCAGTCTCGTGACCGGTGACAGAATGGCCCGGTCGGCCGGGGCGCCGCGACGCTCCCGGTCGCGGGCGGCGGCGGGCGCGGCAGGCACCGGAACTGAGGGCGGGGCGCGATGGGGCGGAGCCTTGGGCGGTACGAGCTGACGCACGAGCTGGGCCGGGGCGGGATGGGCGTCGTCTGGGCGGCCCACGACCGCGATCGCGACCGCGAGGTCGCCGTCAAGCTCCTCGCGACCCGCGGCCGTGGTGGCGAACCGAGCACGCTGGAGCGCCGGTTCCTGCGCGAGATCCGCCTGACCGGTCGCTTGCGGCACCCGGGTGTCCCCGCCGTCCACGACCACGGCAATCACGAGGGCGAGCTGTTCCTGGTCATGGATCTCGTCCCGGGCCGCGCCCTGGACGCCGTCCTCAAGAACGATGGCCCTCTGCGTGTCGAGCAGGCCGCGGACGTGGCCCGCCGCACGTCCGAGGTGCTGTCCTACGCCCACGGTCAGGGGGTCGTGCATCGCGACCTGAAGCCGTCGAACCTGATGCTGACCCCCGACGGGGGGATCAAGGTCCTGGACTTCGGGGTCGCCGCGGCTCTGGAGCCCGAGCCCGGGGAGACCCGTTTCACCGCTGCCAACGCCACTCCCGGCACGGTCGTCTATATGGCGCCCGAACAAGCCGTCGGACGGACCGTGCCCGCGAGCGACCTGTACTCGCTGGGCTGCGTCCTGTACGAACTGCTCACCGGCGCGCCCCCTTTCACGGACGCCAGCCCGTTCATGCTGTACCACCGGCACGCCAACGACCCCGTCCCGCCGCTCGCCGACCGTCGCCCCGGCGTACCGGACGGCCTGCGGGCGCTGGTTGAGCGGCTGCTGTTGAAGAAGCCCGAGGACCGGCCCGCCTCCGCCGAGGAGGTGGCCGCCCTGCTCGCCGCCTGGACGCCCCGACCGGCTCGCGTCGCCGGGACCACGCCCGCTCACCCGCGGCTGGACGAGCTGGCCGCCCTGCGCCGGGCGGGACGTCCGGCCCGCGCTCTGGAGGAGTACCGCGAGCTGATGGCCGACCCCGGCCTCGACCGCGCGGGCACGCTCGCCGCCCGTGCCGGAGCCGCCCTGTGCGCGGGGGCACTCGGCCGCACCCGCGAGGCCCTGGACGAGCTGAAGTCCGTCCTCGCCGAACAGCGCAGCCTGCTCGGTCCGGGCCACCCCGCCGTGCTGGACACCCGCTACGAGATCGCCGTTCTGCTGATCCGTACTGGGGAACGGCATGCCGCCGAGGAGCTGTTGCGCCGTCTGGCCGACGAGGAGGAGACGGTCCTGCCCGCGTCCGACGACGGGCATGGACGGAGCCGGACGCTGCTGGGGCGGCTGCGTCGCATGGGCTGAGGGCCACCGGTGATCCCAACCGCCGATCCGGTGGTTTGTAATCTCTGTTCACACGATATGGCTCGTGCTAATCTGCCGTCACGTCGTTCCGGAGGGGAGACAGGACACGGGACACTGTCTGCGGACGACGGCAGGTGAACACCGAGGAGAACAGCGCCCATGACGCCAGCAGCTCAGCGCGAGACCGAGCGGACGGGGGCGCAGCCGCTCCCCGAAGAAGGGAATCTGGTCGAGGTGCGCGGCCAGTCCTGGGTGGTCGCCCGCGTCGAGCCGTCCCCTGCCGCGTCCGACGGCGAGGAGAACCGGCGCCCCGCGACCCTGGTCCACCTCCAGTCCGTCGCCGACGGCCGCTTCGGCGACACCCTTGCCGTGATCTGGGAGGTCGAACCCGGCCGCCGCGTCCTGCCCGCAGGCTCCCTGCCCGACGCCTCCACGGGCTCCTATGACTCCCCGAACCGCCTCGCCGCGTTCCTCGACGCCGTCCGCTGGTCCGCCGTCGCCTCCGCCGACGGCAGGACCCTCCAGGCCCCGTTCCGCTCCGGCGTCGCCGTCGAGCCGTACCAGCTGGAACCGGTCTCCCGGGCGGTCGGCGCGCCCCGCGTCAACCTCCTCCTCGCCGACGACGTCGGCCTCGGCAAGACCATCGAGGCCGGCCTCGTCGTGCAGGAACTCATGCTGCGCGGCCGGGCCCGCCGCACCATGGTCGTCTGCCCCGCCGGCCTCACCCTCAAGTGGCGCGACGAGATGGCTGAGAAGTTCGGCCTGGAGTTCACCATCGTCGACTCCGAGCACTGCGCCCGCCTGCGCCGCACCCACGGCACCGCCGCCAACCCCTTCCGGGTGCACCCGCTCACCATCGTCTCCCTGCCCTGGCTGCGCGGCCAGAAGGCCCAGCGCCTCCTCGACGAGGTCATCGGCGCCCCCGAGGAGAGCCCCGACGGCGAACACAAGCGCTTCTTCGACCTGCTCGTCCTCGACGAGGCGCACCACGTCGCGCCCGCCGCGCCCAAGCAGGTGTACGCGGTCGACTCCCAGCAGACCAAGCTGATCCGGCGCCTCGTCCCGCACTTCGAGCACCGGCTCTTCCTCTCCGCCACCCCGCACAACGGCTACCCCGAGTCATACACGGCGCTCCTCGAACTCATCGACGACCAGCGCTTCGCACGCGGCGTCGACCCCGACAAGGAAGCCCTCAAGGACACCGTCGTACGACGCCTGAAGTCGACGGTCACCAACGCCGACGGCACACCCCGCTTCCGCACCCGCAAGACCCTCGAACTCTCCGTCGACTACACCCAGCAGGAACGCGAGATCCACCAGCTGCTCGGTTCCTTCGCCGAGTTGCGGCGCAAGAAGCTGACCCCGAAGGCCCGGGGCGGCCGCCGCGCCGCCGACCTGGTGACCCTGCTGCTGAAGAAGCGGCTGTTCTCCTCCCCGGCGGCCTTCCTCCACACCGTCCAGGTCTACCTCTCCCACCTGGAGGACACCGGCCCCGCGCGCGGCCGTACGGCAGCCGCCGAAGTCCCCGAGTGGCTGGAGGAGTTCGCCGACCTCGTCGCCGATCTCGACGACACGGGTCTGGTCGACGCCGAGGACGACGCGCTGACCCGCTCCACCTCGCTCACCCCGGCGGAGGACGGCCGGGAACTGGACCTGCTTCAGGAGATGGAGCGCTGGGCCCTCACCCACGAGGCCGCGCCCGACTCCAAGGCCGAGGCGCTGATCGCCGAACTCAAGGCCGTCTGCCGCCCCGACGGCAAGCACTGGACCAACAACCGGGTCGTGGTCTTCACCGAGTACCGCGACACCCAGAAGTGGCTCCACGACCTCCTCCAGCAGGAGGAACTCACCGACGGGGGCCGCGTCGAGCGCCTGCACGGCGGCCTGTCCGCCGAGGAGCGCGAGCGCATCCGCCTCGGCTTCCAGACCGATCCGTCCCGCGCGGAGGGCAGGGTCCGCATCCTCCTGGCCACCGACGCCGCCGGCGAGGGCATCGACCTCCAGAACCACTGCCACCGCCTGATCAACTACGACATCCCCTTCAACCCCAACAAGCTCGAACAGCGCATCGGCCGTATCGACCGCTGGGGCCAGAAGCACGATCCGGAGATCACCCACTTCATCGGCTCCGGCTGGCAGCAGGCACAGGCCGGCTCGTACGAGGCTGACCTGGAGTTCCTCTCCCGAGTGGCCAAGAAGGTCGCGCGCATGGAGGCCGACCTCGGCTCCGTCAACGCCGTCCTCGCCGACGCCGTCCAGCGCCGGATGACCGGCGACACCGCACCGGTCGACATCGAGAACGCCAAACCCAAGCCGATCAAGGGCCGCCGCACGGGTGGCGAGGTCGCCCCGGAGCAGAACGTCACCGCGCAGACGAAGCGGCTCGCCGACCAGTACGACGAGACGGTGAGCGCGCTCGGCCTCACGCCCGACAACGTCAAGCGCGTCGTGGACACCGCGCTGGCGCTGGACAACCAGCCGCCTCTGCTGCAGTCCACGCTCCGGGCGGAGGACTTCGAGCCGGGCGACCTCTTCGAGGTGCAGCCCCTGTCCGGCAGCTGGGAGCGGGCCACCCGTGGTCTCGCGCACAAGCTCCGCGAGGGCGAGCAGCGGCCGCTCACCTTCTCCCCGGCGGTGGCCGCCCAGGGCAGGGACGACGTGGTCCTCGCCCACCTCAAGCACCCGCTCGTGGCCCTTTCCACGCGCCTGCTGACCGCCGCCGTCTGGAACGCGGACCTGATCGACCTCCACCGCGTCACCGCCGTCGTCTCCGACGACCCCGCCGTGACCACCACGCTGGTCTCCGCGTACGCGCGGTACGTCCTCGTCGGCACCGACGGCACCCGCCTGCACGAGGAAGTGCTGTACGCGGGCGGCTGGTTCGGCGACACCGGCCGCTTCCGCCGCTGGGAGTCGGTGAACGAACAGGGCAGGGTCCTCTCCCGGGCACTCACCGACGGCGTCGAGGCGGCCCCCCACCTCCGCAAGGAACTCACCGAGGCCTGGTCGAAACTCCGCGACCCCCTCTACCGGTCCCTGGAAACCCGCGCCGGTGAACTCGGCCGCCAGCTGGAGAGCAGGCTCGCCGACCGCCGGACGGAGGAGGAGAGCCGTATCACCGCGACCCTCGACCGCTTCGAGGCCACCCTGCGCGCCAAGCTCAAGGAGGAGGGTGACGGCGAGGGCGAACAGCTCGCGCTGCTGTCCACCCACGAGCTGACCGGCCACGAGCGCCGCCAGTTCGAGGACGACCGCCGCCGCTGGCAGGAACGCCTCGAAGGCCTCCCCGCCGAACGCGAACGCGAACTCGCCGCCATCGCCGCCCGCTACCGCGAGCCCCGTTCCCACCTCTTCCCCGCCGCCGTCGTCTTCGTGATCCCCGCAAAGGAAGCCCGCCGATGAGCCCCCGCCGCCCCGTGAGCTCCGGAGTAGCCGCCGCCAAGGCCCAGGCCGCCGACGGCCGCCGGCAGCACCAGGAGTGGCTCGACCTCACCGAGGTCTCCGGCCCCTTCCTGACCATGCCCGTCCTGCTGCGCGCCTGGCCCCAGCTCGACGCCCTGGAGAAGGACGAGCGCGCCCGCCTCCGGGCCCGCCACGCCGACTGGCAGACGGACACGACGGCGGGCCGCGACGAGTGGGTGGCCTACGTGCTGGGCCGCCTGCTGGGCTGGGACGACCCGTTGGCGTTCCGCCAGGGCGAGTCGGAGCACCAGGGCCTCGACCGCCTCACCCTGCGCGTGGCGGAGCACAACACCGAGGTGCGCCCCGACTTCGCGCTGGTCGAACCGGGCACGGACCTCGCGGTCGAACCGGACGCGGAGTCGGCCGCCAAGCGCGTACGCCTCCTCGGCATGACGGTCCCGGCCGGTACGGCGCCGACTGCCCGCCTCGGCGGTGGCGGCGACTGGTCCGCGGCCCCCGCCGACCGTCTGGCCCGCCTCCTGCGCCACCACGGCGTACCGCTCGGCCTGATCACCGACGGCCGCTGGTGGTGCCTGGTCTGGGCCCCGCTCGGCGGCGTCACGACCACGGCCGTCTTCGACTCCATCGGCTGGAACGAGCGGGCCGAGCGCAACGTCGTCCGCGCGTTCGTGTCCCTGCTGCGCCGCCGCCGCTTCTTCGAGTACGACGACGCCGAGACGCTGGTGGGCCTGCTGAAGGCGAGCCTCGCGGCGGGCGAGGACGTCACCGAGGCGCTGGGCGTCCAGGTCCGCCAGGCGGTCGAACTCCTCGTGGACGCCATCGGGCGCGCGGATGTGCGGGCGGTCGAGCACGGGGCGCCGGGTCTGCACGCGTCCGGCGTCAGCGCGGGCGAGGTCTACCGCGGCGCGGTGGCGGTCATGATGCGCGTCGTCTTCCTGCTGTTCGCGGAGGAGCGGGGCCTGCTCCCGGCGGACAACGAGGTGTACGCCCGCTCGTACTCGGCCCGCTTCCTGCGCGACGAGCTGAAGGCGCGGGCGGACGAGGAGGGCGAGACGTCACTGGAGCACACGACGTCCGCGTGGCACCGCCTGATCGCCCTCTTCCACGCCGTGCACGGGGGAGTGGACCACCCGGGTTCGGGCTTCCACCTCCCGGCATACGACGGCTCGATCTTCGACCCGGACAAGTACCCGTGGCTGGAGCGCACCACCCCGCTCCTCCCCATCGACGACCGCACGGCCCTGCACATGCTCCAGGCGGTCCAGGAGGTCCGCGTCGGCAAGGGCAAGGACCGCGAGGTCCGCACGCTCAGCTTCCGCGCGCTGGACGTCGAGCAGATCGGCTACGTGTACGAGGGCCTCCTGTCGTTCGACGGGCGCAGGGCCACCGAGCACATGGTGGGCCTGATCGGCCCCGACGGCCTGGAACACGAGGTCACGCTGCGGGAGTTGGAGGCGCTCGCGGCGAAGGCCGGCGGTTCCGTGAAGACGCTCGCCAAGTCCGTCCACGAGAAGTGGAAGGACCCGAAGCCCCCGGCGACGGCGGGCCAGTTGGAGAAGAAGCTCGCTCCGCTCGGGGCGGAGGAGTCGGCGGAGGCCCGTCGCCGGCTGAACGCGGTGACGAAGGACCCGGCACTGACGGAGCGGCTCCTGCCGTTCGTCGGCATGCTCCGGGACGACCTGCGGGGCCTGCCGACGGTCATCCCGAACGGCGCGCTGTACGTCACGGAGTCCTCGCTGAGGAAGAACACGGGCACGCACTACACGCCCCGGTTCCTCGCGGAGGAGGTCGTGCTGCACGCGCTGGAGCCGCTGGTGTACGAGCCGGGTCCGCTCCAGACGGCGGAAACGGGGGAGTGGCGCCTGAAGTCGGCGGACCAGATCCTCGACTTGAAGGTCGCGGACATCGCGATGGGCTCGGCGGCGTTCCTGGTCGCGGCCTGCCGCTACCTGGGCGATCGCCTGATCGAGGCATGGGAGTCCGAGGGCCGCGCGGACGCGATGGCGTACCGGGCGGGCCGGGCCGTGGACGCGGTGACGGCGGCGGACGCGGAGCAGGACCCGGTGGTCGTCGAGGCGCGACGCCAGATCATCGAGCACTGCCTGTACGGCGTGGACATCAACCCAATGGCGGTGGAGATGGCCAAGCTGTCGCTGTGGCTGGTGTCGATGGACCCGGGACGGCCGTTCACGTTCCTGGACGACCGGTTGGTCGCGGGGGACTCACTGCTCGGCGTGCACAACATGGAGCAGATCCAGTCCGTCCACATGAAGCCAGGCCAGCAGACCGACATCCTGGCCGAGCAGACCCGGCAGTTGGTGGACCAGCTGACGCGCGAGCGGTTGGCCATCACGGCCATCAAGGGCGTGGACTTGCTGGCGCTCCAGGAGAAGCGGGAGCGGCTGGAGGAGGTCAACCGGCACTCGCGGTGGCTGCGTTTGGTGGGGGACCTGATCGCGGGGGCGGCGATTGCCACTTGTGCTTCGGGGCGGGTGCCTTGGTACGAGGAGGAGGGCGGGGAGCGGGTTCGGGACCTGTTCCCTCGGGCTGCGTGGATCGTGCAGCGGATCATGGAGGACGGGGTCGAGGACGACTCCGAGGTGGTGGGGGCGGCCCGGGAAACGGCGGAGGAGTGGTTGGGGGCGGAGCTGCCGGAGGGGGTGTTGGAGCGGCGGCCGGTGCATTGGCCTTTGGTGTTTCCGGAAGTGTTCTCACTGAGGGGTGGGTTCGACGCCATTGTAGGGAATCCGCCGTTCTTGGGAGGAAGCAAGATTACTGGCGCGGCGGGAGAAGGCTATCGAGAGTGGCTCGTCGATTACATCGCAGATGGGAGGCGAGGAAACGCCGACCTCGTGGCGTATTTCACATTGCGAGTCCACCGGTTGCTTAATGAGGCCGGACAGACGGGCCTGATTGCCACGAACACGCTGGCGCAGGGTGACAGTCGTGAAGTCGGTCTCGATCAGCTGGCTTCCGTAGGTACGAAGATTCGGCGCGCCGTTAAGAGTGCTCCATGGCCGTCTAATTCTGCGATGCTCGAGTATTGTGCAGTGTGGACGAGTAGCACTCAGGTAGGTGCTGGGGCGGCTAGGGTGCTGAATGGTGATGTCGTAGCGAATGGTATCTCTACTTCGCTCAATCCTGAAACTCGTGAGGCACCCTGGGCGCAGTCTCTACGGAGGAATAGTGGTCTGTCTTTTACAGGCAGCAAGATCGATGGCATCGGTTTCACCTTGCCGGAATCAGAAGCCTGTGACTGGATTTCTACAGACGGCAAGTATAAGGATGTCCTGTTTCCATTCCTTAACGGGAGAGATGTCAATCATCACCCCGACTGTAAGACTGCACGCTGGGTGATCAACTTTCATGACTGGTCCGAAGCGCGAGCCAGACAGTATCCTCGCGCGTACGACCAGGTCCTGCGTGATGTAAAGCCGGAGCGGGACCGCAACAACCGCAAGGTCTACCGGGATTATTGGTGGCAGTACGCAGAAAAGCGTCCTGCCATGCTTGAGGCGTTGGCTCGGTTGCAAGAGTGTATCGTTATTACAATTCATACGCATTCTGTCATGCCTGTGATCGTGCCAACCGGGCAAGTTTTCTCTCATGCCCTCGCGTTGTTCGCCTCTGATGACCGGGCGTTGCTTGCCCTTTTGAGTAGTAGCCCACACTACTGGTGGGCCATCGATCGAGCCTCTACTCTGGAAACGCGGGTTCGCTACACGACCACTGACGTTTTTGAAACGCTCCGACTTCCTCCGATGGTCAGTTCCCTTCGTGCGGCAGGTGCTCGGCTGGAGAGTCATCGTCGCGAAGTTATGCTGTGTCGCGACATTGGCCTCACTGATATCTACAACCTATTCCACGACCCGGCGTGTCAGGCCGACGATATCGCTGAACTTCGCCGAATTCATGAGGGCATCGACCGCGATACCGTGGCCGCCTATGGGTGGCACGACCTCCTGGTTAGCCCCGAGCGGACGCCACCCGTCGACCCGACCCACGAGACGTTTCCCCTTGACCATGGCTTCCATGAGACCGACCAAGGCACCCGCTACACGATCGGTCTACTTGCTCGAACCGAGATCATTGATCGCCTGCGTCAGTTGAATCATCAGGCCTATGCCGACGAGGTTCACCTCGGGCTGCATAAAGGCGTGACGGAGAAGAAGGCGAGGGAGAAGCGCCCCGACCTTCCCCCGCCGTCGCCCGAGGCCGTCCGGAAGCGCAAGGAACAGCTCGCCGCGCGAGGTGGGTCGGATTTCGGTGAGGGCGCCGAGGGCGCCCTCTTCTGAGCCGTCGGCATGACAACGGGCTCGCTCACGTCACCCAAGTGACGTGAGCGAGCCCGTTGTTCCGCTCAGAAGCCGTACTCGACCCTACTCCACCGTGAGCGCCACGAACGCCGCCCACTCGCCCCGGCCGACCCGCAGCACTGGCCCACCACCGACGACCTTCGAGTCCCGTATGTACACGGCGTCCAGGCCGGCAGCCACCTCCACGCAGTCGCCACCGTTCGTCCCGCTGTAGCTGCTCTTGAACCAATTCAGTTCAGCGGCCTGAGAAGTGTGCTGGTCGGTGCTCATAGCTCCCCTGCCATGCGCTCGATGAGACGGGAGGACTCCTCGGTGTTGAGGGCCTGCGTGCGCAGCATCCCATACCGCAGCCAGAACTCGCTGACCTCATCCTCATTGGACCTGACGGTCACCACGCCCTGCGCATCGATGTAGACGTGTCGCGTGCGATCCATTGACTCCAGCAACACCATGGGCCCGTTGAGTCCGCTGTGGGCACCTCGGGCGGTTGGCATGATCTGAAGTTCGACGTTACGCCGACGCGAGCATGTCAGCAGGCCTTCCAACTGTGCGCGCGTCACCGCCTTGTTGCCCACCACACGCCGAAGTGCGTCTTCCTCCACCACGAACACGAAGACCACGGGCGGGCTTTTGCGAGTCAACAGGCTCTGCCGTGCCAGACGGGCTGCGACGCGTTGCTCGATGGTCTCGTCGTCCAAGGGCGGGAAGTGAGCTTCGAGCAACGCCTGCGCGTAGGCCTCCGTCTGCAACAGACCAGGAATGAGGAGGGGATCGTACGAGAATCTGCTCAATGCCTCCGCCTCCAGCAGTGCGACGTTGCGGAAGAACCGGGGCAACTTGGCCCGATCTACCTCCTCCTGGAGCGCCTCCAGAACCCCGCCTGCTTCCAGCACCCGCTCCGCCGCCACCGTGAACGCCGCCTTCGCCGGCCGCCGCCCCTGCTCCACCGAGGCGACCTGCTCCAGTGAGTAGCCGATCGTGTCCCCGAGTTGCTGCTGGTTCAACCCGGACCGCTTCCGCAGGTACTGCAACAGCACGCCGTACGCCGACCACACGCCCGGCAGATCGGGCCCCTCGTCCTTCGTCTTCGCGCCCCGCCCCGTCCGCGTGTCCCGTACGCCCCGTACCGTCCTCACAGTCCCACGCCCTTCCCATCCCGCTCCACGCCCCGCCCACGGCCGCGCTCGCCGCCGGTCCATGTCCAACGCGACGGGCGGGAACCGGGACACGCGCCGGACCCGTACAACGCCCGTACAAACCCCGTACAACCAAGCCCACAGCAGGCCGCCCACTCCGTACGACGAGGACGACGTACGGCCGTCGTACCTGGTCAGCCGACTACTCACCCCACCAGGCTGACCCCGTGACCCACCATCAGCTCACCGACGAGGCGAAGCCGCCTCCCACGCCCGTCCGCCAACTGACCCTGCGCTTCAGCAGCACGAGACGTGGCGCTCGCCTCGCCCGCCAGCTCGCCGTCCAGCAGTTCACCGAGTGGACCGGCCTCCCGTACGACTCCGACCCCGCCCGCGCCGTCGCCCTCGTCTCCGCCGAGCTGGCGTCCAACGCGGTCCGCCACGGCAGCCTCCCGGGCCGGGACTTCCGCCTGGCGCTGCTGCTCCTGCCCGACCGTTTCCGCGTCGAGGTGACGGACACCCGCCCCGAGCGCCTGCCTCCGCCGCCCGTGACGCCACAGCCCGCCGACGAGACGTCGGGCCGCGGACTGCTCATCGTCCAGTCCTATGCCGACCGTTGGGGAAGCACGGTCCGCGACGCGTACACGAAGACGGTCTGGGCGGAGGTGCAACTCCGCACCACGGGCTCGTGACGCCGGCCCGCCCCTCGTCCGGGACGGCCCTGGCGAGAGCCGCCGCAACGCCGACGAAAAGGACCGTCAGTGATCGGCGTAGTGCTCCGCCAGCTTCTCGATCTCCCGGGTCCACAGCACCATGTCGTCGCCCGGCCGCTTGTACGGTGAGCGCCGGGCCAGCTTGAAGAAGCCGCCGGACGGCCAGCCGCTGTCCTTCAGTACCACGAGCGCCGACAGCAGGGGCAGCGATCCGTCCGGGCTTTCCCGGACGGACGCGTCCTCCAAGAGGTAAGGCATGGGGCCCTCGTGGGCGGGGACGTGCTGACCGAGCCGTGCCAGTTCGCTGCTGAGATCGCCGTACGGAATGGGTGCCGCGCCCTGGCGTGCCCGCGAACGCAGGATCTCGATCACGGCGTCCAGAGCCTGTTCGTACTCCAGGGTGCCCTTGTGCATATGCCCTCCCGACCTCGGATTCCGACGATCGCCGAACCTACGCAACCGGCCACCCGACCGAGGCCCGAATGCTCGAAGTAGACGTCAACCTCTTGTGAACTGAGTGCATGGATCGCATACTGATGGCGATCAACCGCTACCCGCCCTCCCGGCAGGCGCGCGGACCCCGGGGGGAAATTCATGATCGGCTCAGACGGCAGACTCGTGCAGACCGCGGTGATCGGGAGCCGGAACTCCGGACGCGCGGTCATCCTGCCGACGGACGCCGACGAACTGACTCGCTGGCGCCGACGCCACCCCTCCTACACCTACTGGTGCGGCACCCAGCTCGGCGGTTGCGGCAACGAGCTCTCGGACCGCCTGTACCGGGACAAGGTCTGCCACTTCGCTCACCGACCCCACACCTCCTGCCACCGTACGGCCACAGGCGCAGCCAGCGCGGACCACCTCTTCATCAAGGACGACCTCGCCGCATGGGCCGGACGCAACAGACTGAAAGGGCGGGCCACTTCACGCGACCTCGGTTCCGGACCCGGAGACGCCGTCGACTTCCGAGTGGGCGCGGCGAGGCAGCATGTGCGATTCCAGTTCAGCAGGCTCGCGCACGCCGGGTGGCATCAGGCCCGCCAGCGGCTCTCCAGTGAATCGGCCACCCTCGACTGGGTCTTCGGTCCGGGCACCGCCCAGCCGGAGACGATGGAGGAGCTGTACGACGAGTACGGATACCTGCTCCGCTTCCACTTCGAGACGCACGGTGCGGTACGGCGAATCCGTCTCAGGGCGGAGGACCCCCGGCGCAGCACCGACTGGGTGCCCCTCGACGCCTGTGCGATGACCCCTGCGGGGCTCCGGATCCCGGGAGCGGAGCCGCGACGACGTTCGGGACCCGGCCCGGCCGCCGAGGCGCGAGCCGAGCGTGGCGCGGCGCCGGTGCGACGGTCCCGCGAGGAGCAGGCGCTCGCGCTGAAGGAGGCGCTCCTGACCGCCGCAAGCTTCCGAACACGGCCCACCTGGGAGGCGCTGGCCCGAACCGCCGGCAGCGACCTGCTCGGGCTGTCCGTCCCGGACCGTGTCGGTTTGCTGGTCGCTGTAGAGCAAGCCGGCGGCGGTGAGGGGAGCCCCCTGCTGTCGGCGCTGATCAGGACCGGGGAGAGCGACCCGCCGCCCTACGTGGGGAACGTGGTCGCCGCTGTCGGTTGCGGGGTTCCCGCGACGGCGGCGGTACTCAGACGATGGTGCCAGCGTGAGGCGGACCGGGCGTTCGCCGTGCACGGGGTGCCGTCCCGCACGGCTCCGCCGCGGCTGCTGCTCACCGTGGACGGTCAGATCGCCGCTCAGCAGAGTGCGGACCCCGCTCAGCACCAGACCATCGTCCATGTCAAGGGCGGTCTGGTTCGACAGTCCGCGGCCCCGCCGAAGCCGGAGCCGAAGGGGCACGCCGGTGTTCCCCTGCTCCGTGACACGGAGATTCGGCATGCTCTGCGCAGCGCACGGCAGAGGCGCGGCCCCAGGCCCAGGTACGCCGCGGCTCTCATGGCGCGGGCGGAAGAGGCAATGACGAGGCTGCCGGAGCCGCAACGCACCGAGCTGGTCGCGGAGATGGTGACCACCCGCCGTTGGCTGGACAGCCGACCGGACACTCCGGCGCGCAAGCCGAAGGAGAGCCGGCGAGCCAAGAAGACGGCGGACGCGAAGAAGACCGCGGCCGCGAAGCAGACGGCGCGAGCGCAGAAGACGCGGCAGGGGAAGAAGGCGAAGAACCCGTTGCTGGGTGCACGTCCCCTACCCGGAGTCGGCGACGCCCGACCGAAGACGAGGCCGAAGTGAGCGCCGTTCTCACCGCGAACTGCCGCCCTCGGGGCCTCCGGAGCCGTGCAGGCCCGGCGAATCCGGCTGAGGTCACGGAGGGAAGCTGCGACAAGTTCCTCGTCCAGCGGCGTGAACTCATGGCCGCGATCATGCGGGACTGCTTTCAGACACTTTGATACTTGGGGGCGATGACATGACTCTCTCTGCTTACGAACAACAGGAGTGGGACAAACTCCAAAAGCGAAAGGCGGCCTCCCTCAGCAAGGAGGCGAGGAAGATCCTTCCGCAGTCGGCCCGGGACCGACTCGCTTCGCTCGGCCAGAAGGTGAAGAGCGCCCCGGGCGCCGACAAAGTGGCTGCCGCCTATGGCGGAGCCGCAAGGGGTCTCGGCAAGGCTGTGGGAGACACCGCAAGCCGGACCGTGAGCAAGAAGCGTGTCGTCGTACAGTATGGACGTGCCGGACATGACGTCGCCGGGTTGGACGAGATCCGTGAGCTCGACCTGCGCGTCGTCGATGAGGTCACCAGGCACAACCTGCTTCGGTACGGCCACGCGCTCTCGGCAGCTGCAACCGGCCTCGGCTCCGCCGCGGTCGTGACAGGCGGCGAGGTGCTCGCCAGCGCCGGAACAATCGCCGGCGCAGGCGCGGGTGCCGCACCCGGATTCGGAACCGTAGCCGGGGCGATGGCCGCCGACACCGCGATGATGCTTGCCCTTTCCACTCGAACGGTCGCCGCCACAGCTCTCTACTACGGCTACGACCCAAGCGATCCCGAAGAGGAAATCTTCGTGATGTCCGTGATCGCTCTCGGAATGTCCACGGGCACATCGGCGAAGACGGCCGCTTACGCCGAACTGTCTCAACTCACCCAGTTGCTGGTGAGGAACGCTCCTTGGGCCAAGTTGAACGAGAAGGTTCTCACCAAGATCGCCCAGGCCTTCGCGGCGAAGTTCACGCAGCAGCTACCGAAGAAGAAGCTCGGGCAGCTCGTGCCCATCGCCGGCATGGCTGTCGGCGCGGGGCTGAGTTACATGCTCATCGATCGGATCGCCGTTTCGGCGCGCGACGCGTATCGCGAACGCTTCTTGATCGAGAAGTCGGGTGGCGACCTGACCGGTGACCTTGACTACGGCGACGCCGACCTCGTGCAGGACGATGACGCGATCGGCGTGTTCGAACTGCTCCGGGAGGAGGATGCGCTGCCGACGTCCACCCCGTCCGACTCCGTGGATCAGCCGGACAACTGAGCTCGGCGTACTACCGCACGAGGCGCTTCCTGGAGATCACGCAAGTTTCTTGCCACGGGCGAACAACGCGGCTTCGATCTGGTCCGGGAGGACACCCACTCCTTGCGCGTACTCGTGGGCGAGGAACAGGTACCGGCGGTACCACGGCGTCGTCCAACCGCTTGTGGGCCACATCTCGCCGGTGTCGGCGGCCCGCAGCGCCAGGGCGACGAAACGGTCCAGGATCAGCGGACGCCACGCTCCCTCGCCCTGCTCGTGACCGGCGAAGTAGATCACCTTTGTGAAGAACGCCGGGCCCAAGTACTTGATGTGCTGGTCGTTGTTGAAGGCGTAGTACGCCGCGACGGGGCCCTCCTCCCGGAGCGTGCCCAACCCTGCCTCCAGGCGCGCGTCGATGTCCCCGGCGGAGGCGGCCGCGAAGATGTCAGCGCGACGTGTGACCGAACGGGCCTTGGTACCCGTGCCCCAGACGAGGGCGGCGATCAGCAAATGCCGACGGCCTTCGACGGTGTCCGAGCGACGCGCGACACCGAAGACCGTGTTGCGGTCGACTCTCCGCCGACCGGCCACCGTCGGGCAGTCATCGAGCTCCGGCGGCCACCAGTCGGCGCTGGGCAGCAGGGGCATCCAACGGGCCCGGTCGAACGGAATCGCTTGCCCGAGCACTTCGCCACGGTCAGGGACGGGAGTCCCGGTCGGCATCAAGTCCACCTTGGCCGCCGGCACGCTCTGAGTGTTCCGCATCGCCGTATCAACTCCTCTGTGTTGGGGCGCCGGGGCGCCGCCGCGCGCAATACTGGGGGCATGCTTGTTCCCAGCGGTCAACTGTCGCCGCTCCAGCAACATTTGTTGCGGGAAATGGACCTTTGTGACCTCCCGGCTCCCGAGACGGCGCCGGAGTCCTACGCGGCCCGGGACCTCGACACGGACGAGGTCCGGGACGCCTTGCCGACCCTGTTGTGGTCCGGGCTGGTCGAACAGCGCGGTGGCGACCGGGGCACCCTCCGCCTCACCCCGCTCGGAGCGGCGACCCTGCGTGCGGCGGAGTGCGACGAGCTGACGGCTCGCCTGAGCGCGGTGGCGTCCTTCGCCGACACTGTGTCCACGGGCGCGGTGCCCCGCCCCGCCGGACTCGCCCTGAGACGACTCGCGGAGGGGACATGGACCCTGGAGCAGGCGAAGTCCTATGTCCGCACGGGTGAGACGGGCGCCGACCGCTCATGACTCGTCCGGCTGGCCGAAGTCCAGGACGACGCGGCGCCGTGCACGAGTCGCCCCGGGCTGCGGCGGGAGCACGCCCGCCGATGTGAGGTCGGTGATGGTGACGACCGGCGAACCCACGATCTTCGTGGTGAGCGCCTGCTGTGTAGGTGCTAAGTCGACCAACCGCCGCAGGACGGACAGCAGGTCGATCAGTTCCTCGGTCCACTCGCTCGGCCAGGACGTGACGTGGATGTCGTCGAGCGGGCTGGTCTTCCGGCTGGTGGGGGAGGCCTTCCGGTAACCGAACCACTTCTTGACGACGTTCATCCCGCCGACTTCGTAGTTCCAGACCTCGGGCGGGACACCGGTGAAGGTGCCCGGACCCACCCGCAGGGTGCCGGTCTCCGCGTCGTAGGCGAGCGTGTCGGGCACGGTGGAGCCGATCCCGGTCTCGTAACGCACCTGCCGTGGGTCTCCCGCTGGGAAGGCGACGCTCTCCCGGCCCGACTCCTGCCCGGCGGGAGGGGCGCCGGCGTCGCCGTAGGTCGCCGCCCACAGGAACTCGCGGCCGACGCGGACCGCCTCGCTCCAGAGCACCGGATCGCGGGTGAGGGGTAACCGGACGCCGGGAGTGAGCAGTTCCTCGGCGAAGTGCTCCGTGAAGGCACTATGCCCGGCGACGGCCACGGCGTAGGCGGCGAGGTCGTGCACGGTCAGGTCGTCCATGCCGAGGGCACCGGCCAGGTACCGGAGCAGCCCGCTGGGCACGTTGGCGCTGCCGTCGGGATGGAGCACGGGGTGCACCCTTCCGCCTCGGCCGTTGAAGTGGTGCGTGTCCGGTAACAGCGCGGTCGCCACCAGCGCGGGACCACCGCTTATCTCATGGCTGCTCTGCTGATTGAGGAACACCTGCCCCGGCTGGAGCGACTCCCACAGGTCGGGCCGTGGGAAGTCGAGTGCCCGGTTGTCGGCGATGAGCCACTGGCGGTCGAAACTGCGCAGGGCAATCCGCAACAGTGGTGGGCGGGTGCCGGCCTCCTCGCCGATGCTCCGGTCGGGATGTGGGAATCCCGGCAAGCAGGCCACCCGCCTGTCGAGTTGACGGTCGCGCGTCTCCTTGAACAGCAGGGCCTTGGCCTCCGGGTCCGTCTCACCGATGAGACGAGCCCATCGACGTTCAAGAACCGCCGCGGAAGGAGAGGTCACCCATGACCTATTGGTCTTGCTACCGGGGCTTCCCCACGGGAACACGTCATCCAGCGCCGGATAGTCGTCCCACCCCGACAAGGTCGCCGGAGTGAACGGCCGCACCCCCCGCGCATGCGCGTCCCGCCAGCCCCCGTCATCCAGACTCACCCCCCGGAGCTGAGCGAACTTCTCCGCCCGCCTGCCCTGCAGAGCCCGGTAGTGGACGCGGGCCGGGCGGCCCGAGTCGTGATCCGCCCGCCGTACGAACACGCAGATCGACAACGGCTGGGCGACGTGGGGGAACACGCGGGTCGCCACGTCCGACCGCTGCCCCTCCGGCGACAGGTTGATGACCCACCCTTCGTCGCACGTCCTGCGTAGATAGTCACGCATGCCCCGCCCGGCGGGACCGGTGGCGAACGCCGACGGGGTGATGAAGCAGACGACGCCGTGCCGGTCGTCCGCGTGGGCGTCGAAGACCTTCCAGGTGGCCCAGCGCCAGAAGTAGACGTACAGGTTCTTCAGCGCGTGCTCATAACGGCCGTTGCCCGGATACCGGAAGTCGTCCAGGGGAGGACGGCCTTGACCTTTTACCCGTTTCTCGATCCAGCCGCCGCGGTTCTCCGCCTTGTCGTCGTACGGCGGATTGGAGATGACCACGGTGACGGGGACGTTGGCCTTGACGTGGTTGGCGCGGGCGCGTGACACGGAGAGGGCCGCGTACGTCGAGGCGAGTTGCTCCTCCTGGACATAGGGGTCGTCGAGCGTGTCCGTGACGTGGAGGTTGAGTCCGCCCGGCGGGAGTGGGGCGCCGTGCTTCTTCAGCAGGTCGGCCGCGCGGAGTTCGGCGACCGCGAACGGGCCCATCTGGAGCTCGAAGCCGTACAGTCGCTGCGCCAGCCGGCCGATCGCGTCAGGTGCCATGGCCTCGCCGTGCCGCTCGGCCGCCTGGCGCGCCACCCGCTCGATGACGGTGTGCAGGTAGGTGCCGGTGCCCATCGCGGGGTCGACGATGTGCACGCTCTCGTCGCCGTAGCCGCGCGCCTTGCCCAGGCGGGTGCGCAGCACCTCTTCGGCGAGCCGGACCATCTCCTCTACGACCTGGTGCGGGGTGTAGTACGAGCCGCTGCGCTGGCGCAGGCTGTCGTCGTAGACGGAGAGGAACGACTCGTACAGGTGGAGGTAGGCGTCCCGGTTGCCCTGCCGGATGGTCTCCCACTCGACGGCCGCGACGGTACGGGCGAGGAGGTTCAAGGTCACTTCGAACCGCTCGTTGACGTTGTCGGTGAGCAGCTGGAGGGCTTTGCCCATCAGGGCGTGGCCCGCGTTGAGGCGGCGGCCGATCTCGTGGAAGCTCGTGTCGGTGACCGGGATGTTCTCGGTACGGGCGAGGAGCAGCGCGAAGGTAATCGTCTGGGCACAGCCGTCGGCGAAGGTCGCGTCGTCCGCGGTGGGGAAGAGGTACCGGCGCCAGTCGCTTCTGAGGCCGGTGAAAGGGCGGTCGGCGGCGGAGTCCGCGGCGTTCAGCCCGGCTTCGGCTCGCAGTTGCTCCCTTACGGCCTCGCGCAGCAGACGGCACAGCGGAGCGATGTGCTGGACGAGCACCGAAACACGACGGATCTCCGGCGGATCCCAGCACAGCACAGCCTGTGCCAGTGCGTCGAAGGCGGCGAGGTCGACGGCGGTCAGTCTCGCCCCGGCGCTCTTCAAAGCCCCCGACAGCACGACCTCCTCACCGATCTGCACGCCGTACTGGAACACACGCCAATGGGTGCCGTTGGTGTAGAGCAGGTTGGGGAGGTCGCGCAGGCGTTCCCACTGCTTCTTGTTGTGACCGGTGAAGGAGTCGGGGTCGATGCTTTTTCCAGGCCGCTTCACCTCGATGTAGCCGGTCACGTCCTTGTCGACGCGTACGGCGTAGTCGGGTCGTACCCCCAGGTGCGGGATGCGGGTCTCCGGGTACCAGCCGATCTCGTGGCGAGCATGGTGCGCGGCTATGGTGAGGAACAGTTGTTCCAGAGGGCTGCGGATGGCCGCCTCGCGGTCACCCGGGCCCAGCAGGTTCCGTTTGCATTCGGCGCCGAAGACGGAAACAGCTTCCTTGAGCCACTGAAGACGTGCGTCAGCCATGATCGTCCCCCCATCCCCCCGGTCCCGGACGAGATACGGGACCAGCCCCTTGGTGAAGTATGGGACAGCAACATCCCAAATGGGCAGGGGTGTGCAGGAGTTCGGCCGAGGTGGCGATGCGCCCCACAGCACAGCCGGATGGAGCCGTGGCCCTGGAGCGTGTTGAGAAAACCACCGCTTGAAGGCAATCGCATCGATCACCTCATGGTGACTACGCCACCGGCCACCTCGCTTGGGCGTGCGGTCCGGGAGCAACGGCTCGATCCGCGCCCATTGCGCATCACTCAACGGCGCACCCGGACAGACAAGTGGCTGATCCTCACGAAGCACTAGTCGTCGACGCCCAGATCGGCGCGCATGGACCGCTTCAGTGCCCCCAGGTAAGGCCAGACCTCCCTGTGGAGTTCACTCTCCAGGTTCGCCAGTTCCTCCGCGTATGTGGAGGGTGCCGCTCCGTACTTCCTGAGCTTGCCGTACGCGGCGTTCAAACGCGTCTTTGCCGTGCTGGAGGCGCGCGACACCGCCTCCGGAACGACCAGCTGGGATTCCGCGTAGCTGTCCCGATAGGCCAGCCTGCCCGCCTCGAGATTCTCGAGGGACGTGGCAACGTCTTCACTGCCTTGAAGTGCGTAGAGGTAGCTGGTCATTGCCGTCAGGTACTGGCGTGAGGCAGTGTTCAGTGTGATGTAGCAGGTGCGCCGCCGTTCAAGGCTGTCAAGCTGCCATTGTCTGGCCTGCTCCGTCTTGAGCAGCTCCTCGGCATGACTGCGTTCCTCGCGCCGTTGTTCAGCTGCGGCCTCGAGCTCCATGCGCTTGGTGCGGTCCGCTCGGTTCTGTGTCAGCAGCGCTGCTCCCAGCGTTCCCGCCACGCCCACCATGGCGATCAACATCCCCGCCCAACTGGCGTCCACGATGCCCCCTTTGATGAAGTCGGATGACCTCGTCCCACGGCAGGTCCCCCCGTGCGCCGCTACGGAACCTTCTGACTTCCCAGGTCGGCGCCGGTAGCCGTGAAGCAAGGTCTCACTCGTCATGCCGGGGCACACGAGCCGGCATGATCCGAACGAAAGACCCCCCACCGCGTGACCACCCGGCGTCGAATTCCGGAGCGTCGGCAGCATACGTACATGCCTCGATGCCCTGGCGGGACAGGCGGGCGATGAGCGCTCCGACCGTCGCCTCGTGCACCGCCGTCGCCTCGTCGAGACGGCTGAGGTCCAGCGTGAGATCACCGGAGGCGCGTCGGCCGGTCCTTCGTACCCGGAGAGGGCCGCCGAGAATGTGTGCTTCCGTCGTAGCGGCCGCGACGGGAGTAACGCGTCCAGTGCGTGCCTTTCTCAGCTCCAGACACGGTGCGGGACGCCCCTTGAGCAGTGCCGAGAAGCCGTCTCCGTCGACGACGCAGATGTGCCGTCCCCGGCGGCGCTCGGCCTCGGCGTTCACGAGCGTGCTGCTGTAGGTGCGGCTGTCGTCGGTCACGACCTTGCTGGCCAGATCGCCGTAGATGACAAGGGTGACCTTCTGCGAGAAGTCGGTCTTAGGGGTCGCGCCCTCCTGCCTGGCCCTCTCGGCGCAGTGCGTTCTGACCCTCCACTCGTCGTCGACGAGGACTCGACCTGTGAAGCAGATCGTCTGGCCATTGAGCCTGCGAACAATTCCTCGGCACGGTCGGACCGGCACAGACACTGCCTCCTTCAGTCGCCGTCCCGCGACAGCCAGCCGATATGCCGCAGCACGGGCACGATCCGGAAGCGGACGAAGGCGACTACCGGTGTCTCGTCATCCGCGGCGGGAAAGAACAAAGCGTGCTGGAGGGGTTTCTCGTGCTGTGGGTCGTACAGGTCCACCGGAGGCAGATCCGGTCGGTCGAACGCGGCCTCCAACATGACACCCTCCCGAGCGGTCAGCTCTCTGAGATGGTGCAGTCCCATGGCGTCCGCGAGGTCCACTGTGGTGAGGGACTTCTTGATCCGTGGTCTGCCATGAACGTCGACGTACGTGGGGAACACCATGATGCGCAGTTCCCCAGGCCTCGCAGATGCGCATATTCCGGAGCGCAGTCGGTTGTGCAGATTGGAGAGGGCCGCCGGCATCTCGGGGACGACCGTGGGCTTGTGGAGCACCACGTCGCGCTCGCCGTTCACCCAGTGATTGTCATGGACCGTCAGCGACGCTTGCCCGGGGAGGCGTAGCTCCCACTCGACGGCGGTGGCCCTGGACATTTCCCCGGAACAGGTCGTTCCGCTCTTCTCGATGCCCCTTCCGGCGTTTCGGACCAGCGTGAGGTCGTTCAATAACCGCACGAGTGATGCCTCCTTTGGGAAATCCCCACCACGCATTCAGTCCCTCCGTGCCAGATCCAGCGCCGCCACCCCGACGAACCAGTCCAGCACTTCGCAGATCTCGTCCCCGTGCTCCGCGAAGACCCTGACCGGGAAGGACGGACGCAGCTCCAGTTTCGCCTCGGGCAGGTCGATGCCCTCGATCTTGTTGAGGCGGTTCAGGAGTTCCCGGCGCTGCTCCGTGTCGTCGAAGGGGCTGCGGGTCTTCAGGTACTGGAAGACCACCTCGACCGTTCCGCTGACGGGGTAGATCCCGACCGGCCACATCAGGTGCGGCCGACGGCTGGTCCCGAGGTCCAGCATGGGGAAGCAGCTCGTCTCCTCGTGCCGGCCGTAGGTCACATGGCCGCCCTGGCGGCGCCAGAAGTCGAGGGCCGCCACCACTCCGGCGTACGTGTCAGGCCAGTTCTCCCGCAACTGCGCACGGAACCGCTCGGCGGCCACCGCGTCCTCCCCCTCGGGGAGCGGGTCGTGCGCGGTGGGCTGCGTCACGTCCTTGCCCAGCAGGGTGGCCAGCTCGGCGGCGGACAGGCGCTGGGAGGGGTGAGCCCGCCCGAGCGAGTCGAAGCGCACTCCCTCGCTCGTCAGCAGCTCCTGCGGTGGCGGCCGGTCACTGCCGTCGGCCCAGCGGAACGACGGGGAGATCCTGCCTTCCACGGTGAGTACCCGGTAGGCGCCGAGCACGCTCGTGTTGGCGCCCAGGTAGGTCCCCACGGGTACCGGATGGCTGCCGATCAGCTCGGCGACATCGCCGTACGTCGTCCAGGTGCCGCTCGGCATCGCCGTCAGAGCGGCCCGCAGTTCGGCCCAGCCCGGCGATTCCTCACCGGTCGGCTTGACCCCCCCGATTGGACCGGGCCACAGCTCCACGGCGCGGTTGGCCAGGCGGTCGGCACGCTCCAGGATCTGCGCCTTGCCCCAGCGCTGTGCCGAGGCGATCTCGAGGTTCATGCGCAGCGCGCTGGAGTCGAGGATCTGCTGCTTGCGCTCGAAGGGGTGGTTGGAGAGCTTGGCGTTGTCACCGCTCAGCGTCAGGTTGCCGAGCGTGTGTACCAGCAGGTCGTGCAGCTCCTGCGGAGTCTGGTTCGGCTCCGTCTCCTCCGCGAGCAGGTCGAACCACGCGGGAGCGGGGCGTTGCGGCAGGACGTGTTCCACGCTGAGGGAAGCCTTGGCGAAGTCCACGGGTTCGGAGGCGCGGTAGCTCTCCTCCAGGCGGCGCAGGATGTAGCTGCGCTGTGGAGGGCGCCCGGACCACCAGAACGGTTTGGTGCGGACCGCCTCGCGCAGCTCCTCGTCGCTCGGCCACCGTCGGCGCCGGCCGGACAGGAACCGCCTCACCGCCTCGGCGGCCGGCCGGTCGGTCTCCAGCTCCTTCGGCGCTTCCATGAAGATGCGGTTGAGGTTGGTGGTCGGCGTCTGACAGATCAGGCGTCGCACCAGATACGACTCGACGTAGCCCAATGCCTGGGCGGCGTCGTCCGACGTCGTCCCGCCGGCGTCGAGAAGGTCCAGCAGGTGCAGCGTGAGCGGGTAGTGCGTCTGGCCACCCCAGGCGGCCAGACGTTCCAGGACCGCCCGAAGGGCGGGGGACCGCTCACGCGAGGGGTCGATGATCCGCAGGAACCTCCCGGCCCGCTCGGCCAGTTGCTCGATCTCGCGCTGCAGCGCGTCCTCGTCGCCGGCCAGCGGCTGAAGGCGCTTTTGCTGCTCGCGATAGATCTCACTCTGCTTGGTCTTGTAGTGGCCGCGTACCACCAGGTCGAGCCAGACCAGGAGTTCGAGGTTCTTCGGGCCGAGGCTCTGCTGCATGGGCAGCCACAGTTCCTGATAGATCCGCTCGCCTCGTTTGGGCAGCAGCATGAACACGTAGTTGCGCAACAGGTCGCTCTGACTGAGCCCGACCCCCGTGTTGTTGATCGACTCGAAGATCCGGTACACGTTGTCGCCCGGCTCAGCGGTGATCTCCACGATGGAGAGCAGGTCCTTGAGCGCCGTTTCGACCGTGGCAGTCCACTGCGCGTTGCCCGCCTCATGGCCCTCGGTGAGCACACCGCGGAAGAACCGGTAGGCAGCTCCGATGTTGTCGCTTCCGCCGGCGTCCGCGCGGGACTGGACGCAGGCGGCATACGCGTCCCGGTCCGCCTGAGTGGGCAGCAACCGATAGTGGTCCGCGCCCTCGTGGAACTCGTTGACCAGTATCTGGCGGTGCACCCGGTCCACCCCGCGCGCATCACCCGTCTCCTTCAGGTGGTCGCGCAGGGCGGTGAAGGCCAGCATCAGTGTGGTCAACCGCTGTTGCCCGTCCACCACCAGCCATCTCTGAACCCCGCCCGCCTGGATCTGACCGGGTGCGAGCACCACAGAGCCGAGGAAGTGCGGCGCGGCCGGTTCGCCGGCCAGATGCTGGTCGACGAGTTCCCCGATGTCCTCCCACAGTCGTTGAAGCTGATCCCGGCCCCAGCTGTACGTGCGCTGGTAGAGCGGCACCTGGAACTGCTTGTCCCCTTGGACGAGCTTGAGGAAGGTGATCTCCTGGGCGCGCATGCGCCTCCCTTTCCCACGGCACCTTGACGGGTGTACAAACCGATCCCGTTCATGTCCGATGTATCACGGCCCAGAGGCAGTTGTCCGTTGAATCCATGCTTCGTCAGGCATCGCTGTCTGCCGATGCCAGGGACGAACGGCTGGAGATGCGCGGCATCGTCTCGTTGGGGGAGCGGCGCAGCAGCTTGATGGTGCGGCCCTCGACCCACGCGTTCCACGCTTTGAGGTAGTAGAGCAGGTGCTCGCGTGAGTCGTCGCGGCGCCGGTGCGTGTTGCCCAGGGCCAGGTTGAGCATGGTGTTGCGCAACGTCAGACGCGGATCGCCCGGCTCCAGGCGGGCGCCGGTGACGACCCCCGCCTCCCAGTCGGACTGGTCGATGTCGGGCCGGGCCTCGCTGGTGACGTACCAGCCGATCGTCGCGGCTGTGACGGTGATACGGCATCCCCGGTTCAGCGCGATGCCGTGGTGCAGGGCGTCGCGGACACCGGGGTGTTCGCCGAGCAGGTTCAGGAGCTGGTCGTTGCTGGTGACCGACGATCCGCCGCTCCACGCGGAGTTGGGGGCGTTGCGATACAGGTGCAGTCCGCGCAGGGCTGCCGCCAGGTGGGTCGCGTTGGCCTCCCCCGCGAGAGCCAGCGCGTCCCGGCCGGTGCGCTTACGGCCCGTGTCCATCACGGTGAACGCGGTGCGCGGCACGCCGTGCGTGACGGTCAGGGGCACGGTGATGCCCGCCTTGACGATGGCGGCCAGGCGATGCTGTCCGTCGATGAGAACGTCGTCCTCGTCGAAGGCGATGCCCTGGTGCGTCAGCTGCCATTCCCCGCGCTGGATCTGACCGGCCAATTGCTGCACCGTGCTCTTGCTGAGCGGCCGATTGCTGGTGTTGCGGGTGAGCCACTGCGCCGCCAACTGCGGCGACACGTCAACCACTTGCATGTGCATGGCACCTTTGCCTTCCTCTGGGATGACGCCGAGGACAGCCTCTCGCTCCTTGTGAACTAAGTCAACACTGATATCGCGAAAGGTCGGACTCGAAGGTGTCCTCGAGGGCGGCCGACGTCGTCGGCGATCACTCGTTGGTGGCGATCCGTGCGGGGTGGGAGTCATGGCGTGATGGGTGTCCGGGTTTGCTGATACGCTCGCGATGTGTGCTCAGTTCACACTCGAGTTCGTGCGCCGGGGGGTGCAATTGTGATCGAACTCGTGGTGGTCGGGGCGGTATGACCGGACGGGCCACCGGATGGCCCTCAGCAGCAGTGGGGTGGGGCGTGTGAGTCAGGATGAGCGCGGGCTGAGCGAAGGTCTGCAGCCGGTCGGTTCCGTCTACCAGTACGACGACGGCCTGTATGTGAGGGTGGACGACGTCGTGCCCTACGTACTGGCAGACCCCGAGGACAGCCATGGGTACCGGCAGGGCGACGACCTCGTGCGGTGCACCCTGTCTCTGAGCAACGGCACCGGGCGGCCGCTTGACCTCGACGGCGTCACCCTGCTGGTGCGGGGAGGGCCGTACGGCAAGACGGCCCGTCAGGTGCTCGACTACCGGAGTGACGTGCTCGACGACGAGCTCGAGGGCACCCTGCGTGCGGGGCGCAGGGTCTCCGCCACGTGGGCCTACAGCATCCCGGCCGGCACCGCCGGTGACCTCGACATCGAGGTCCGCTTCCCGGCGCGCGACCGGGGGAGCGTCACGTTCAGCACGGCGTCGGCCGCTGCAACGGTGATCGGCGAGCGCCCCGTACCGATGGCGTTCGACCAGTCCGTACTGTTCGGTGAGCGGCAGCAGTCGTTGTTCGCGGAGCCGGACGACGCCCCGGGGCCCGCGGCCGGGGCCGGGCACGCGGCCCCGGCCGCGGATGGGCAGCGAGCGACCGCACCTGCCGGGCTCGACGGCGTCCCGGCTCAGTCGACCGGCCCCGGGCGTCGGACCGGCCGGTCGCTGGTCCCGGAGGCCTCCGCCGACGATCTGGACGCTGCTCGCGTCCGGCAGATCTTCCGGTTCCTCGCCGAGGCCGAGGAGTCGAAGACGCGCCCCGTGCGCACGCTCGACGGGGCGGCCGGCGCCGTATGGTTCGACGAGTTGCCGGACGACGACGGTGTCGAGGTGATGATCGACGGCGCTCTCGCGGGGGACGGCCCGGCCTGGCTGACCGTCGCTCGCCCCGAACGCGAGGACGTGCCACATCTCAAGGCCCTGCTCGCGCCCTGGGTGGACGAGACCCGTATCCGTGACTTCAAGGAGCCTCGCGCCCCGCACCTGCGCCGGCGTATCGAACCCGAGTTCCCTGACTGGTCGCGGGGTATCCCGCTCGACAAGACCTACCACGAGCTGGACGAACACCCCCAGCGGGAGAAGATCGAGAAGCTGTACGCCGCCTGGGAGCAGGAATGGCTGGCGTGGGCGGAACGGCGCCGCGCGATCGACCCCGTGGTCAGGCTGTACGACCGGCTTCACAAGATGCACGAGGACGCCGCGGGCCTCGGTGAGGCGTACGAACTCGTGCTCGGGCTGGGCCGGCTCACGTGGCAGACGACGTCCGGGCAGCGGGTGGAACGGCACCTCATCACGCACCGCGCCACCATCCAGCTCGACCCGTCCACCGGCACGCTCACCGCCGCTCCCGACCCCACGGGCGCGGGCCTGGAACTCGAAGAAGGCATGCTCGAAGGGGCCCAGCACGTGCCGGGCGCCGTGCGCGAGACGATCGTCGAGGTGCTGGAAGGCGCCTTGGACGTGACCGACCCCGAACACCTCGACGCCGTACACACCGCCCTGCGCAGCTGGGTCAACGCCGCCCACAGCGCCGGAAGTTACGCTCCGACCGTCGAGCGCGCCAAGCCGCGCAGCCTTGACGTCCCGCAGGTGGGGCTCACCCCCGCACTCGTCCTGCGTGAGCGCAGCCGCCGCTCCACCATGGACGCTCTCAAGGCCATTGCCCGGCAGATCGACGCGGGCACGCCGCCCACCGCACTGCTCGCCTACATCGCCGGCCGGGACGGCGCGCTGACCGCGGCGGACCTCGCGGCGGCGGAGGACGACGGAACGGCCCAGGGCGGCGACGAGATGTACTTCGCACTGCCCGCCAACGAGGAGCAGCGCACGATCGCCGAACGCCTGCGCGCCAACCGGCTCGTCGTCGTCCAGGGGCCGCCCGGCACCGGCAAGACGCACACCATCGCCAACCTGGTCACCGACCTGCTCGCCCAGGGCAAGCGCGTCCTCATCACCAGCCACACCCCGCGCGCGCTGCGCGTGCTGCGCGACAAGCTGCCCGAGTCCGTCCGTGACCTGTGCGTGAGCCGCACCGAGGACGGCGCGGCCGCCCAGCGGGAGCTGGAGGCGTCCGTGCAGCGGATCCTCGGCGAGTACGCGGGCTACGACGAGAAGGCCTCCCGCAACGGGATCCGCACCCTCCAGACGCGCCTTGCCCAGGCCCGCGCCGCTCAGCAGGCCATGCTCCGCGACCTCGCCGTACTGCGCGAACAGGAGACCCACCGCTTCGAGGCGGAGATCGGCGACTACAGCGGCAGTCTGCAGAAGATAGCCGAGCGCCTCACCGCGGAGGCGGGACGGTACGACTGGCTGGGCCCGGTCCCGCAGGAACAGCCCGCCCTGAGCGCCGACGAGGCCCTGCGCCTGCTGCACACCACCCGTGCGTACACCCCGCACCACCAGGCCCTCGCGGCCGAGGTGCCCGGCCCCTCCGAACTCCCGGGCCCCGGCGACTTCGAGGAGGCCGTACGCATCGTACGATCGGCCGAGGAAGCACATACGGACGCGCGACAGGACCCGCTGTGCGCGGAGTACGACACGGCCGTGAGGAGCCTCGGCGAGAGGGAACAGCAGCGGCTGTCCTCTGCGCTCGACGCCTTCGCCACCACCCGCGCCCGGGCCACGGCTCTCGCCGCCGCGGCCGGTGACTGGGCCGCAGCGCTCCTGAGGCAGGTGACCGAGGGACAGGACTGGCAGGCACGCAGCCGGCGGGCCGCCGTCGTCGAAACCCTGGCAGCCGTCGACAGCTCGCTCGCCGTCCTGGGCACGGCCATGGTCAGCGGCCTGGAGCAGTACGACCCGGCCACGGCGCTCGCCCAGGTCACCGCACTCCACGACGGTCTCGGTCAGGGACAGAAACTGCGCGGCCCCCTCGGTATGCGCTCCAAGCTGGCGAAGACGGTCGGCGCGTTCGCGGAGAACGTACGAGTCGACGGCCGCGCGCCGGAGGACGTTCCGACGTCGGCCGTCGTCCTCGCCCGCGTCCAGCTGGAACTGCGCCTGGCCCAGGTGGAGTCCGAGTGGGGCACGCCCGTCGCCGCCTGGCAGGGGCACGGACCGCGCCTCGCGCGGCTGCGTCAGGACGCGGAGGTCCTGGACGCGCTGCTCGCCGTCGCCGCCGCCCGCACCGACGTCCTGACCGCCGCGGCCACCTCCCCGGAACTCGCGGTCGCCACCTGGCACGACCCGTCCGTCGAGAACGCCGTACGCACACTTCTCCGCGCGTCGACCACCCTGCGCGCCGCCGAACAGTCACGCAAGGTCATCGCGGACACCGAGGAACTGCTACGCGCCTGGGGCGACCGGCCCGGTGTATCGCCCGCCGTCGGGCGCGCACTCGGCACCGTCCGTGACCGTGACCCCGATGGCTACCGCGCGTTCGGCGACGAGATGGCCGAGGTGCGCGAGGCCGCCCGGCTGCGAGCCGAGCACGACGTGGCCCTCGCTCGTGTCCGCGAGGCGTTTCCGGCCCTGGCCGACCGGATCACCGCCACACACGAGGACAGCGCCTGGGACGTCAGACTGCCCTCGCTCGGCGAGGCCTGGGCCTGGTCCGCGTGGCGCGACCGCATGGAGCGGCTGACCGACCCCGAGGCCGAGCGTGCCCTGCGCCGACGGCTGACGGAGGCAGACGACGAGGCCCGCATCATGCTCGCGCGGCTCGCCGCCGCCCGTGCCTGGCACCGCTGCCTCGGCCTGCTCACCGGCGATCAGTCTCGGGCACTGAGCGCCTACCAGCAGGCGGCGCGGCGTATCAAGGGCAAGTACCAGCACCGCTACCGGCGCGACGCGCAGGCCGCCCTGCGCAAGGCGCAGACGGCGGTGCCGGCCTGGATCATGCCCCTGCACCAGGTCGCCGAGACCGTGCCCATGGACCGGCCGGGTCTGTTCGACGTCGTCATCGTCGACGAGGCCAGCCAGTCCGGCCTGGAGGCCATGCTGCTCAGCTGGCTCGCCGACCGGATGGTCGTCGTCGGCGACAGCAAGCAGGTCAGTCCGTCCAACGTCGGCCTCAAGCAGGACGAGTACTTCCACCTCAGGGATCGTCTGCTCACCGCATTGGAACCGGATGTCCGCAGCCTGTTCGGCCCCGAGTCCAGCTTCTTCGACCTCACGGAAGCCCTCTCGGCGGGCCGCGGCACGCTCATGCTCAAGGAGCACTTCCGGTGCATGCCGGAGATCATCTCCTTCTCCAACGACCTCTGCTACAACCGTGATCTGCTGCCCCTGCGGCAGTACGGCGCCGACCGGCTGCCCCCGGTCCGCACGGTGTACGTCGAGACCGGCGAAGCCATCGGCGCCAACACCCGGCTGACCAACGCCGCCGAGGCCGAGGCTCTCGTCGACGAGATCGTGCGCTGCTGTGCCGACCCCGCCTACGACGGGAAGACCATGGGCGTCGTCAGCCTCCGTGCCAGCAAGGGGCACCTGACGGAGCTCGAGAACCTGCTGGCCGAGCGTCTCGACTACGAGCAGCGCGAGGAGCGGCGCATCCGGGTCGGTGACGCCGAGGACTTCCAGGGCGACGAGCGGCACATCATGTTCATCTCGTTCGTCAACTCGGCGACCACGGCCGCCGGAGCGGTCCCGGGCGGCTTCAACGGCAAGACCTACGAGCAGCGCATCAACGTGGCGGCCTCGCGTGCTCAGGACCAGGTATGGGTGTTCCACAGCGCGCGGGCCGAACAGTTCCACGAGAACGACCTGCGCCGACGGTGGCTCGACCACCTCACCCGGCCCGCGGAGGAGGACGTCGTCGCGGTCGAGGGCGAGGTTCTGCCCGATGTCCGGCACGAAGCGTTCGACAGCCTGTTCCAGCAGAAGGTGTACCTGGAACTGACGGAACGGGGCCACCGGGTCCGTCCGGGATACAAGGTGGGCCGCCACACGATCGACCTCGTGGTGGAGGGCGGAACGCGTCGCCTCGCGGTCGCCTGCGACGGGGATGCCTTCGCCGAGGGCGAGGACGCCTCCACCGCGGCCGCCAGACAGCGCGACCTGGAACGCGTCGACTGGACGTTCGTCCGGATCCGGGGCAGTCGCTTCCACCTCGACCGCGAGCAAGCGCTGGCCCCGCTGTGGGCCGAGCTGGAACGGCTGGGCATCGAACCGGTCGGGCGGGAGCCGGAAGACTCCGGTGCAGCCGACGCCGCGCCCAGCGGGGCGGAGGCGACCGGTGATGCGGCGGCCGGCGGTGAAGCGGCGGCCAGCGGTGACGTGGCCAAGGCGGGGCGCGTGGAGGCGGCTGGTGAGGTTGTCCGCGCGGGGCGCGTTGCCGGGGCGGGTGACGTTGCCTGGGCAGGGGCCGGTGATGCTGCCGTCGGCGACGGCGTGCCGTCCGAGAGGCGGGGTGCATCGAGCCACGATGTGGGGAGCCGGGACGCGGCGCGAACGCAAGCGCCGACCGGGAGTGCGGCCGCCCTGGGAGCGGTGCCCGCGCCCAGGGCCAGGGACCCGCGCGAGTCCCTGCGTGGTCAGGCTCCACAGGTGATGCCTGCCCCGACCCGGCCGCGTGCCGTGACCGCGGAGAGCGGGGCGACTGCTGCAGGGGCGGCGGGGGCGACGGTGTCCGAGGCGACGCCCGCCGTACGGCAGGCGGGCCCGGCTCGGTCGGCGGGGCAGGTCGATCCGTCCGAGGCCTCAGGGCGGTCAGCGGTGCGCACCCCGATCGCGCCGAGCCTCCTGCCGGTCAGGGAGATCCCCGCCGGGGCCTTCCAGCGGCTGGTGCGCGAAGTGCAGCAATTGCAGGCGGCAGTCGACGCTCCCTACGAGACCCCCGCAGGAGCGGACGCGGCCCAGCTGGTCTTCCTCAGGAAGACCCAGGCCGAACAGCGCGACCGGCGCGCCAAGCGCCTCGCCTTCCTACGGACCTTCCTCGACGCCGTCAGCCTCGGGAGGGAGGGGGCCGTCCCCGAGGTCGTGATCCCGGGTGCGCTGCTCCGCCTGGAGTTCGACGGCCAGGTGGACGAGGACACTCTGTACACGATCGCCGAACTGCCCACGGAGGAGGCGGACATCGTCTCTCCGTCCTCTCCACTCGGCCACGCGCTGACCTGGCAGCCGACAGGACGCGAGATCACGTACGACGCGTCCCAGGGCAAGACACGCACGGTCGTCGTGCGGGAGATCCGCGTTTGACCGCAGCCACGGCACTGTGAAAGACGAGCCCTGTCGCGCGGACCCACCTTTCGGTCCGCGGGACAGGGCCCGGTGTGGCTCAGCCGGTGACCGGGTCCAGCATGCGGCTCCGCTCACCGCTCCAGGAGATCGCCAGAGCGTCGCGCGCCCGCGTACAGGCAACGAAGAGAAGACAGTGCTCAGCCAGAAGATCCGAACGGTGCTGCACGGCGTCCTCGTCGGCCGGCGTCACCTGTGGAGCGAACGGCAGCACGTTGGACGTCACGCCGACCACGGCCACACAGCGGAACTCCAGCCCCTTCATGGCGTGCATCGTCGCCACGCGCACGCCCGACACCGTCGGCCCCGGGTCATCCTTGACCGCGACCGCGGGAATGCCCTCCCGGCGCAGGCGGGCGATGACCGCGTCGACCAGTGTGTTGAACCGGGCGCACACCGCCACTTCGGACGGCTTCACACCGTCCTGGTCGACCCACGTGCGGACCTGCTCCACCAGTGCGCGCAGTTCATCGTCCTGGTTGCCATGGCCGCGAGCCACCGGAACGCGGCCGTGCAGCTCGGAACGGTAGCCCCGCAGCGAGTCCTGGCCGCCGTCGTCCTCGTCGTCCTCACCGAGTCGGCCCACCGGCTGCCCGTCCAGGAGGGACGCGGACCAGCGCAGAATCTCCTCCGTGCTGCGGTAGTTGAGGCGCAGCCGGGACGTGCGTCCGCGCACGTTGACGCCCAGGGACCGCAGCGAGACCCGGGAGTCGTAGATGCGCTGATGGGGATCACCGACGAGGAACAAGTCGTCGGCCTGCTCGGCCACGCAGGCACGCAGCACCCGCCACTGGGCCGGATGCAGGTCTTGTGCCTCGTCCACCACGACGTGGCGGTAGTGCGGCCCCTGCTCGGCCAGAATCCGGGCGGCCTGGTCGCACACCATGGTGTACGTCGCGGAGTCGCGCGAGGCCAGATCCCCCGTGAACCGTTCCATGACCCGCCACAGCCGGGCCCGTTGCACCCGCCCCACCTGTGTGCCGCGCCCTCTGCGTACACATCTCAGGTACTCCTCAGGCGTCCGCAGTCCCTGAGCCAGCACGACGTTGCGGAACTCCTGGGACAGGAAGCGCTCCGACCAGGGAAGGTCCTCGCGCGCGGAGGCACGGGTCCACGCGCTCTTCTCCGCTGCCGCCGACAGGGGTTTCGGCGAGCTGCCCCTGGTCTCCCGGATAACCCGGGCGGCCAGCGAATCCACTGTCGTGACGTCGACACGGTCGAGCAGATGCGCGTCGGCATCGCCGAGCAGGAGGGCCAGGCTGTCCCGCAGGGCGCCCGCCATGGCGTTGGTGAACGTGGTGAGCAGGATCCGGTTGCCCTCGCGTCCGGTGCGCAGCAGGTGCCGTACCCGGTGCAGGGCGACGACCGTCTTGCCGGTGCCGGGGCCGCCCGTCACCTGAGCCGGTCCGTTGAAGCCCGGGTGGTAGGCGTGCCGGCGCTGGGCGGGGTGCAGGAAGACGCGCCAGCGAACGAAGTCCTCTGTGAGGATCCGCTCCAGCTCACCGGGGCCGGTGACTTCCACGATGCGGTTGGGCGTGTTGAGGATCGCCTCGCTGAGCGTGACGGCCGGGCGATTCTCCGCCGTGCGCACCGTCTGCCCGCGCGGGGCGATCACCTGCTCCCAGACGTCCTGGGGCGAGTAGTCGGCCGCCAGGTACTCCAGTACCTCGTACTGATCGGCAGGCATCATGGGGGGCGCCATCACCGTCAGATCGTCGGCCGTGACGCACACGCGCGCCAGCCGCAGGACCTGCTCGTCGATGCCGAGGTCACGCAGCACGGTGTCGGAGTGGTGCGCGAAGAGCCGGGCCGGGGTCTGGACCGCCTTCGTCTCGAAGTAGGTCTCCATCTGCTCGAGTGCCTCGACATTGCGGACCTCCAGGCCCCCGGTGGCGCCGTTGACCGAATAGGCACGCTTGCAGGCCCAGTTGATCGCCTCGTCGTGGGGGGCCACCCTGAGGAGAGTGAACAACTCGCCGCCGTCGTCCGGGGCGAGGAGAACGCCCCGGTAGAACCTGGTGACCCGGATCGTACGGATCCGGGGGTCGCGCGCCCCCGCGAGCTTCTCCAGATGCATTCCCTTGCTGGCATGGAGCTGGGGCACCGTCAGGCTCCGGAACATCTGGATCGCGTCGTTGACCTCCTTCTGGACAGGTCTCTGGAGGGAGATCAGATCCGCGACGAAGTCGTCGGAGAGGGCGAGGCGGGGCATGGGAGTCCTCGGGTCGCGGGCGGGCGGTGGGCGCGCGGTGGGCAGACACCAGCCTAGAGACTGACGCGATGCCGAGCGACGGACCCCCCGTATTCGTTGTGTGAACTGAGTCAACGAGTCTATATTTCTCGTGCTGCCACTCCACCGGTGCACATCCGTGCTCCGACGGCCCTGTCCGAAAGGACCCACCGCATGCCGGCCCAGCCTGACCAGGCCGCTGTTCCGCACCCGCTCGACGAAGTTCCCCAGACGTTCCGTGCCGGGGACTCCTACGCGGTGCGGGACGCACTCGTGCACTACGTCCGCAGGGATCTGCTGGGCCCCTGGGACGGTGAGACGGAAACGCTGCCGAGCGCCTCCTCCGGTCCCCGTGACCGGTACCTGGTCGGCATGCTCGGTCCGCGTCCCCAGGCCGTCACCGCGGACCGGATCGCCCGTGCGGCCGCCCAAGGCGCGGACGGGGAGTCGGGTGACGAGCAGGAAGGTGACGACAGCGACCTGCAGGACCGGTTGAGTCCCCAGGCCGCCGGACACATCTGGGCATCCTCCATGGGGCTGTCCTTCACTGCTCCGGCCTCCGTCGGCACGCTCAGCGCCACCGTCCGCTGGGGTCGCTACAGCCAGTCGGACGAGGCCACCGAGCGGGGGACGACGCGCCGGGTCTGGTCACGTGAGCCGGTCGAGCGTCTGGTGGACATCGACGTGACCGACGGGGCCGACCGCACCGTTCAGCTCGACGGCGACACCGTCGTCCTCGACGTGCAGGTACGCCGGCACACCGGCCGCACGGGCGCCGAGGACCTGCGCATAGTCGAGCTGGCCCTGGTGAACCGGCAGCCGGACAGCGCGGACGCACGCGACGCACACTGGCTCTTCCAGACCGAGATCGATGTCACCGCTTTTCCCGACGGTCAGGCGGCCGTCTTCCTGCCGGTCGACGACCCCCTCGACCCGGCGAGCCACGACAACGCTCCCGAGGACGCCGAGGAGCGGCGACTGCGCCTGCTCTACCGGGACAGCCTCAGCCACGCCAAGGGCCGCAACGTCGCCGTTCACGCGCACGTCCGCGACGGAGAGCGCAACGCGCACCGCCTGACCACCGTCTGGCTTCCCGAGTACGACGTCAGGGCGACCACCGCGCCGGCACTCGAGGAGCAGGACCTCCTCCAGGGGCTGGAGCTGGGCATGGACGAGCTGGCGGCACTCGCCGTGCCCGGCCGCCGGGCCGAACTCAGCGCCGCTCTCGCCCCGATGGCCGACGGGTACGGCACGTGGCTGGAGCAGCAGCGCCGCAGTGCCGCCTCACTCCCCGAGGATCTGCGAGAAGCGGCCGAGACCGCGATCGAGCAGGCGCTCGAGGTCTGCGACCGCATCACCCTCGGCATCGACCGGCTCGTGGCCGACGAGACGGCCCTGCTGGCCTTCCGGTTCGCCAACCGGGCGATGGCCCTGCAGCGCCGCAACACGGCCATCGCGGCCGCCCGCACCGGCCGCGAGAACGACTCCCGGTCCTACCGGGAGGCCTACGACGAGGTACACGGCAAGGGCAAAGCGGCGGCCAGCTGGCGTCCGTTCCAGCTCGCCTTCGTCCTGCTGAACATCGACTCCCTCACCCAGCCCGGACACCCGCACCGCGGTACCGGCCGTGAAGCCCTCGTCGATCTGTTGTTCTTCCCGACCGGTGGTGGCAAGACCGAGGCATATCTCGGCCTCGCCGCCTACACCTTCGCCCTGAGGCGCCTCCAGGGCACCATGGGCTCGGGTACGGAAGCCCGGAGCGGTGAGGCGGGCGTGGGTGTGCTCATGCGCTACACCCTGCGGCTGCTGACCGCCCAGCAGTTCCAGCGCGCCGCCGCCCTGGTGAGTGCCTGCGAAGTCCTGCGCCGCGAGGAGTTGGCGCGGGACCGGCGGTGGGGACCCACCCCGTTCCGGATCGGGCTCTGGGTGGGCACCTCCGTCTCCCCGAACTGGTTCGACGAGGCCAAGGAACAGATCGCCGAAGCCAAGGAGAACGCCAGCGACAAGCACGCGCGGGTCCTGCAAGTCCTCACCTGCCCCTGGTGCGGCAGCGGGCTGACCGCCCGCTCGAACATGGAGTACGACGAAGGGCGTCGCAGAGTCCTGCTCTACTGTCCTCGCGGCGAGGGGGAGGACCGCTGCCCCTTCTCCCGTCGCGAAGCGCTCGGCGAGGGCATTCCCGTGCTCACCGTCGATGAGGAGATCTACCGGCTGGCGCCCTCGCTGCTGATCGCCACGGTCGACAAGTTCGCCCAGCTTCCGTGGAACGGCTACTCCGGCCTGCTGTTCGGCAGGGTCACCGAGCTGTGCCCCCGCCACGGCTACCGCCACGACGACCTGGACACCAAGACCGGCTGCGGTGGCCGCCACAACGCCAGGGGTGACCTGCCCGGCGTCACCGCCCAGCCCGTCACCCGCCTGCGACCTCCGGACCTGATCATCCAGGACGAGTTGCATCTGATCTCCGGAGCCCTGGGCACCACCGTGGGCCTCTTCGAGGCGGCTGTCGACCAGTTGTGCACGTGGAGCTTCACCGACGTTCACGGAGGACGTCACGAAGTCGGCCCCAAGATCGTCGCCTCAACCGCGACCACCAAGCGGGCCGCCGACCAGGTACGCGGTGTATTCGGCCGCAAGGTCGCCGTCTTCCCGCCCCAGGTGCTGGACGTCGGCGACACGTTCTTCTCCCGGCAGGTGGAACTGAGCCGGGAGAATCCCGGCCGCCGCTACCTCGGCGTATGTGCGCACGGCACCCGCCTCAAGGCCGCCGAGATCCGCGTCGCGGAGATCCTGCTGCTCGCGGCGCAGCAGCTCCTCGACGACTACGGCAGGCCGGCGGACCCGTACATGACCCTCGTCGGCTACTTCAACGCGACCCGCGAGCTCGCCGGCATGCGGCGGTACATGGACGACGACATCACCACCCGTGTGCGATCCAACGGCAGCCGCAAGGGCCAGGACACGCTGTCGGACCGCATCGTCAGCAGAGCGGGGATGCTCAGCATCCAGGAACTGACCTCCCGCATCTCCTCCTCGGACATCGGGGCGGCCCTGAAGCGGCTGGAGATCGAGTTCGACCCCGAGCGGGACACCTCGGTGCGCAGGCGGGCCTTCCTGCGCGAGTACGCCGCCGCCATGAAGGACAAGCGCGAACCCCGCGCGTCCATGGCACCGACCGTGCGACAGGCCGTCGACGTCGTACTCGCCACCTCCATGCTGCAGGTCGGTGTCGACGTCTCCCGCTTCGGCCTGATGCTTGTCGTGGGTCAGCCGAAAAACACCGCTGAGTACATCCAGGCGTCCTCGCGGGTCGGCCGCGACCCCGCTCGTCCGGGCCTGGTGGTGACCCTCTACAACTGGTCGCGCCCCCGCGACCTCGCCCACTACGAGGACTTCGAGCACTATCACGCGACGTTCTACCGCCAGGTGGAGGCCCTGTCCGTCACCCCGTACACGCGCCGCGCGCTCGACCGCGGTGTCGCCGCCACCTATGTCGCCGCGCTGCGCCACGCGGCCTACGACTCCTCCCGCAACCTCGACGCCCACCACGTCGACCTCGACGGACCGCTCGCCCAGGACGTCGAACGGCGGCTCCTCGAACGTGCCGAAAGGGTGGGAGGCGACCGGCCCCGCCAGTACCTGAGCGAACGTCTGGACCGGCTCAAGGACGAATGGCGCCGCAAACGCGACGAGAGCAGTTCGGCCCTCGCCTACCGCAAGGAGAAGCACAAGACGACCGTCGTGAACGGCCTGCTGCGGCGGGCGGACGGATCCCGGTGGACCGAGCTGACCGTTGGTATGTCGATGCGCGAGACGGAGAACGAGATCAATCTGCTCCTCCCCGGCGGCGGCGCCTTCCTGGAAGAACCCTCGGGCGACGGTCCCGACTGGACGTTCGGCGCCCCCGCGACCGACTCCGACAACGACCCGGACACGGCGAGCACCGTGGACAGCGACGAGTACGGCCCCGTCACGGCCGGCACGGTCAGGAAGGCACAGCGATGAGCAGCCACGGCAGCAACCGCAGGGTCGGCGCCGTACGGCCCAGCCACCTCATGTTCACCGCCGGAGTCGGCGCCCTCGTCGACCTGCCCAACTTCTCCGTCCTGATCCGAGGAATCGACTCCTGGAGTCACTCCGGTGTCACCGACTACGACATCGACGAACCCCGGCTGCGCGCCGCCGTCAACCGGTCGCTCCAGCGCTATGGACGCGGCCAGGTCGAGCAGTTGCGTGCTGCTCCCTGGCTGGAGGGCGCCGACACGGACCCGAAGGGCTGGGCGGCGCAAGGGGTCGGAGTGCCCGTCACGCCGTTCCCCCAGTGGCTGCGCTGCACCGCGTGCAATGTGCTGGCCGCGATCGACTCGGGCGAGTTCGCCTTCGTCAACGCCAACCCACGGACACCGCACGAGGCGAAATTCGTCCACGACTGCAAGCAGGGCAAGCCGCTGGCCGTGGCGGCCCGTTTCACCCTCGTGTGCACCTCCGGCCATCTGGACGAGTTCCCGTACACCGCGTACGTGCACCGTGGGCAGGCCTGCGGCAAGACACCGCGCCCGAAGCTGCGCATGAAGGACCATGGCGGCAACCAGGCCGCCAACGTCACCATCGAATGCGTCGCCTGCGGCGTGAAGCGCAACATCCGGGAAGCCATGGGCGAACGAGGCCGGCGCAACCTGCCCCGGTGTCGTGGACGGCATCCGCATCTCGGCACCTACGAGACGAACGGCTGTGACCAGGAGTCGGTCCTGATGGTGGCGGGGGCGTCCAACCAGTGGTTCCCGCTCACCCTCAGCGCCTTGGCACTGCCCAAGGCGCAGGGCGGAGACATCGGCAAGCTCCTGGACGACCACTGGCCCGACCTCGAACTGATCGAGGACCGAGGGCAGTTCGACTTCATGGCACGCATGCCCAAGTTCACCTTCCTCAAGGAGTTCGACGCCGACGCAGTGGTGGGGGCGATTACGGCCCGGAAGCAGGGAATCACCGGGCCGGTCCCCTCCGCCCCCGACGTCCAGGCCGACCTCTTCGGACCCGAATGGGACGCGCTCTCCGGTCCCGTTCCCACCCCCAGCGACGATTTCGCACTCCGGCAGATGCCCGTGCCGGCCAGTCTGAGCGAGTTCTTCGCCGACATCAGGCAGGTCGAGCGGTTGCGTGAGGCACGAGCGCTGATCGGGTTCAGCCGGCTCGACGCGCCTGACCCCGAATCACCGGAGATCGCCACGCGCGTCGAGCTGTCCCGCGGGATCCGGAACTGGGTGCCGGCCAGTGAGGTGCGTGGCGAGGGCGTCTTCCTGCGTGTGCGGGACGGCCTGATGGCCGAGTGGACCGCTCGTATGGAGAAGTCACCGCAGATGGAGGCGCACAGACAGGCGTACGCGCGGTTCCGCGCCAACCGGAAGTCGGACCGCAAGACCAGTGACTTCGATCCCTACTACGGCTGGCTCGGAGCGCGGTACATCGCTCTGCACACCCTCTCCCACCTGCTGATCCGCACCATCGCCCTGGAGTGCGGCTACAACTCCGCCTCGCTCGCCGAGCGGATCTACGCGGGGGACGACCAGAATCCGAGGACGGGCATCCTCATCTACACCGCCGTCCCGGACTCCGAGGGCACCTTGGGAGGTCTGGTGTCCCTGGCCGAGGAGCGGGAGTTCGACCGGATCGTGCGTCGGGCTCTGACCGACGCACGCCACTGCTCGGCAGACCCGCTCTGCGCCGAGCGCCTGCCGCAGGACCCTGCCGACTTCCTTCACGGGGCCGCATGTCATGTCTGCCTGTTCGTGTCGGAAACTACGTGCGAACGCGGAAACCGGTTCCTGGACCGTCGGTTCCTCGTTCCGCTGACCGGGGACCAGGATCCGGTGCTGACCCCGGTCGGTCTGTTGCCGTGAGCCGACCCGCCTTCGAGGGTGCTGCCGAGACCGCCGTCGCGGCTCTCGGCCTCTCACGCAGCAAGGACCTCGCCGGCCTGCTCGCCCAGGGACGCACCAGGGAACGGATACTGACCGAACTGGCGACACCTGGAGTCAGCGAGGCTGTCGCAGCGCTGCACGACGCCATGGAGTCGGAGTCGGTGCCTGCCTCCGAGGCGGCTGCCTATGTGCGCGGCTATGTCGCCGCCCGGCGGCAGGCCAGGGACACGGTCCGGGTCCGCACCGTGTGGAGCGGCCCTTCGACACCGGCCGTACCGGTGCGTGCCACAGCCCAGGTGCTGGTCGAGGTCATCAATGAGGCGCAGCACGAACTGCTGGCAATGACCTACGCGGCTCGTCCATTTCCCGCCCTGACGAAGGCCCTGACAGAGGCTGCGGGCAGGGGTGTCCAGACGCACATCGTGGTCGAAACCCTGGCCGGCGCAGGCGGCCTGCTCGCGGGGAGGGAACCGGCCGAAGCGTTCGCGTCCGTGCCCGGCCTGCTGCTGTGGGCCTGGGCACGGGACCCGGCCGAACGGGGCCGCTCACGCCAGCACGCCAAGCTGGCGGTCGCCGACCGTCACACTCTCTTGCTCGGCAGCGCCAACCTGACCGAGTCCGCTGCTCGGCGCAACATCGAGGCGGGTGTGCTGGTGACCGGCGGTGAAGCACCACGGCGCGCGGCAGAGCACATCGTCGAACTGCAGCGTCTCGGCATACTCAGGCTTTTCCCGCCACATCACGCTCCCGGCTGACCACGGAACCGTGCTCGCGGTCTGATCGGGCGGGGGCCCAGAGTCTGTGTAAGTGGGGCCGGTGATTGTGAGCATGGGTCGGCGCCGGGGAAGACACCATGGACGCTGACCAGCTGGCCTTACGGATCACTACCCTTGGCTCCTTCCGGCCCGCAGATCGGAGTCCGCCACAACGTGAACATTCGTCAGCAAAGTCAGCAACGGGTCAGTGTGAGTCCTGGAACACCTGGGGACAGCTGACCGGAGATGCGAATCGTTGTAGGCTCCGAATATCGCCCTTGACCTGCGGAAAGCGGGCAGGGAGCCGACAAACCGGGAGCTTCTTCATGCTGCGCACCATGTTCAAGTCCAAGATCCACCGGGCCACCGTCACCCAGGCCGACCTGCACTACGTCGGGTCCGTCACCGTCGACGCCGAGCTGATGGAAGCCGCTGATCTGCTGCCGGGCGAGCTGGTCCACATCGTCGACATCGACAACGGCGCCCGGCTGGAGACCTATGTCATCGAGGGTGAACGGGGCTCCGGCGTCATCGGTATCAACGGTGCCGCGGCCCACCTCGTGCACCCCGGCGACCTGGTGATCCTCATCAGCTACGCGCAGGTCGACGATTCCGAGGCCCGGACGCTGGTGCCCAGGGTCGTCCACGTCGACGCGGACAACCGCATCGTCGAGCTCGGCTCCGACCCGTCGCGGCCGGTGCCCGGCAGCGACACGGAGAGCAGCCCGCACGCCGTCCCGGCGGTCGTGGCCAAGGCTTGAACCGGTCAGGCTTGAACCGGGCATGAACCGCCGGGCCTGAACTGTTGTCGTTGAGATGTGAACTACCGTTCGGCGTATCCGACCGAGGAGACAGCCATGGCAGAGCGCGAGATCCGCGACCACCGGGACAAGGGGCGGCTCGAGGCGTACGAGGACGGCGTGTTCGCCGGACACATCGCCTACTTCACGATGGAGGGTGAGCCCCCGGCGCTCGTCGCGGTGCACACCGTCGTGGAACCCGAGTACGAGGGCAAGGGCGTCGCCGGCTCGCTCGTGGGTGGGTTCTACGCGATGGCCGCACGTGAGGGCGTTCCGGTCGTGCCGCTCTGCCAGTACGCGGCCAAGTGGGCGCTGCGCCATCCCGAGGAGGCGCCCGTGCCCCCCGCCGAACTGGTGGAAGAGGCCGTACGACAGCTGAAGAGCCACCCGGATCTGTGACGCCCTCGTCGGAAGGCGCCTCGGCCGTGCTCGCGCTGCTGCACACGTCCCCCGTCCATGTCCCCGTCTTCGACGCACTGCGGGACCGGGACCACCCAGGTCTCGGACTGCGGCATGTGGTGGACGAGGAGCTGTTGGTCCGGGCGGTCGCCGAGGGCCCGCGGGCGGTCGCGGGTGCGGTCGAGGCCGCGCTCGCAAAGGCGGTCGCGCAGGGGGCGCACGCCGTCCTGTGCACCTGCTCCACCGTCGGCACGGTGGCGGAGGAGTGCGCCGGGGCCGTCGGTGTCCCGGTGCTGCGGGTGGACCGGCCGATGGCCGCGGCCGCCGCCGCCCACAGCAGCGTCGCCGTCCTCGCGGCGCTCGCGAGCACCGTGGAACCGACGGTCGCGCTCATCCGCCAGGAGGCGGGCGAGCGCACACCGCGGGTTCGCGCCCATGTGGTGGAGGGCGCCTGGGAGCTCTTCGAGGCCGGTGACCAGGACGGCTATCTCGATGCCGTGGCCGCCGCCGTCGACGGGGTACGCGACGCGGAGGTGATCGTCCTGGCCCAGGCCTCCATGGCCGGCGCCGCGGCCCGCGCGGGGACGGCCGTCCCCGTGCTCGCCAGCCCCGGTCCGGGCCTCGCGGCCGCTGCCGCCGCCGTACACGGATGACTGGACCCGTCGAGCGTGGGCACCCGCGTCGGGAGAGCCTGGAGCCGTACGGTCCCAACGATCCCCGGGAGCCCGCCATGACGCATCCGAACCCGAGCCCGAGCCCGAACCCGAACCCGAACCCGAGCCCCGATCCCGTGCCTCCCGTGCCCACCCCGCCGCCCGGGCCGGGACCGGGCCCCGCACCCGGCCCCGTGCCCCCTCCGCAGCCGCCTCCTGGTCCCGCACCGGACCCGATCCCCAAGCCGCCGGGACCGGACCCGGTTCCCGAACCGGAACCGGGGCCCGGCCCCCTGGAGTGATCCGCCCTGGCCCTGGCTCAGCCGGCGGGGACCTCCGACCGGTCGCCGCCCCACAGCGTGTGGAACGACCCGTCGCGGTCGGTCCGCCGGTAGGTGTGCGCGCCGAAGAAGTCACGCTGAGCCTGGGTCAGCGCCGCGGGGAGCCGCCGTGCGCGCAGCGCGTCGTAGTACGCCAGCGCGGCCGAGAAGCCGGGCGTAGGGACGCCCTGCCGCGCGGCGGTCGCCACCACGTCACGCCAGTCGTCCTGCGCCGCGCCGATCTCCGCGGCGAACTGCTTGTCGGACAGCAGGCTCGGCAGCTCGGGCTGTGAGTCGTACGCCGCGCGGATCCGGTCCAGGAACGCGGCCCGGATGATGCACCCCGCCCGCCAGATCGACGCCACCGCGCCCAGGTCGACACCCCAGTCGTAGGTGTCGCTGCCGGCCTGGATCTGGTGGAAGCCCTGTGTGTACGACACGATCTTCGACGCGTACAGGGCCTGCTCGACCCGCTCGGCGAACCGCGCAGCCTCCTCGCCCTCGAGCGGCTGCGGCACCGGACCCGGAAGGTCGCGCGAGGCCTCGCGCAGATCCGCGTGACCGGAGAGCGAGCGGGCGAACACCGCCTCCGCGATACCGGAGACCGGAACCCCCAGATCCAGCGCGATCTGTACCGTCCAGCGGCCGGTGCCCTTCTGCTCGGCCTGGTCGGCGACGACATCGACGAACGGCTTCCCGGTCGCGGCGTCCGTATGTGCCAGTACCTCGGCCGTGATCTCGATCAGGTACGAGTCGAGCCTGCCCGTGTTCCAGCCGCGGAACGTCTCTGCGATCTGCGCCGGGGAGTATCCGGCGACCGAGCGCAGCAGGTGGTACGCCTCCGCGATCAGCTGCATGTCCGCGTACTCGATGCCGTTGTGCACCATCTTCACGAAGTGGCCCGCGCCGTCGGGGCCGATGTGCGTCACGCACGGCGTGCCGTCAGGGGCCTTCGCCGCGATCCTCTCCAGCATGGGGCCGAGCGAGGCGTACGACTCCCTCGAACCGCCCGGCATGATGCTGGGTCCGTGCAGTGCGCCCTCCTCGCCGCCCGAGACGCCCACGCCCACGAAGTGGATTCCGCGCTCGCGCAGTTCGCGCTCGCGGCGCCGGGTGTCGGCGAAGTGCGCGTTGCCGCCGTCGATGATGACGTCGCCGGGCTCGAGAAGGGGCGCGAACTCCTGGATGACGGCGTCCGTCGGATCGCCGGCCTTGACCATGATCATCAGGCGGCGCGGCCGTTCCAGGGCGGCGACGAACTCCTCGGCGCTCTCGGCCGGGACGAAGGTGCCTTCGTCGCCGAACTCCTCGATCAGCTCGCGCATCCTGGCGGCTGTCCGGTTGTGCACGGCGACCGTGAAGCCGTTGCGTGCGAAGTTCCGGGCGAGATTGCGGCCCATCACCGCAAGCCCGGTGACGCCGATCTGGGCGTTACCACTCATACGTGTGCTCCTGGAATCCGTCGAGGCCGTCGGAAGTGCCCCTCCCGTGGCCAGTATGTATACGTGTGGGGGCAGAGCGGTGTTCATGGAGGCCGGGGTCGCCCGGCCGGCGCAGGAACGCAGGATTCCGCGAACGGCCGTGCATCACATGCGATGTGGCGCCCCGTCCGCGCCCCTTGTCACATCCTGTCGGGAGCGCTTAGCTTTGGCCGCTGCTGACGCGTTCACACGCTGCTGAAGCGTTCAAGGGGGACTCATGGCCGCTCGCGGGAAGCACCGCCGCTACCAGCCGAGCCGTATCAACCGGGCTTCGCTCTCCGTCACCGCGGGCGGCGCCGGAATGGCCCTGCCGTTGATCGCGGCGGGTACGGCAGGGGCCGCGCCCGTTGATGTCTGGGACAAGGTCGCGGCCTGCGAGTCCACGAACAACTGGCAGATCAACACCGGCAACGGCTATTTCGGCGGGCTGCAGTTCAGCCAGTCGACCTGGGAGGCGTACGGAGGCAGGGCCTACGCCCCGCGTGCCGATCTCGCCACCAAGGACCAGCAGATCGCCGTCGCCGAGAAGGTGCTCGAGGGACAGGGCCCCCGGGCCTGGCCGGCCTGTTCCTTACGCGCCGGGCTCACCCGCGGCGCGGACGCGCCCGCCGTCGAGCCGGACCGGCAGCGCGCGGTGAAGGCCGCCAAGGCCACGCCCGCACGGGCCCCGCAGCAGCAGGCGACGCCGACCACCGTTCCCACCCAGCGTGAGATGTACACGGTCGCGCGCGGCGACTCGCTCTCCGGGATCGCGCGGATCCAGCAGGTCAGGGGCGGCTGGCAGGCCCTTTACGAAGCCAACCGCACCGTCGTCGGCGACGATCCCGACCTCATCCTCCCTGGCCAGCGGCTGCGCATCCAGGTCACGGCGACGCACCCGTCGAGCCCCGCGCAGCCGAAGAGCCCCGGGAAGCGCCGGCCGCCCACGGCCGAGCAGGACAGCTCCCGTCCCGCCGCATCGCAGCAGCGCCTGTCGAAGCCCGCTCCGCACAAGCCACAGGAGCAGCACAAGCGCAAGCAGCAGCCGAAGGACCGCGGCGACCGGGAGGAGCGCCAGACCACCCGCACGGGCTTCACCGCGCCCGTGGACGCGAGCCCCGGTACTCCGTACCGCAGGGCCGGTGCAGCCTGGTCGAGCGGCTACCACACGGGCGTGGACTTCCCGGTGCCCACCGGGACCTCGGTGAAGGCGGTCGCCCCGGGCCGCGTCGTCTCGGCCGGCTGGGCGGGCGCGTACGGCTACGAGATCGTCATCCGCCACTCCGACGGCAGGTACAGCCAGTACGCGCACCTCTCGGCACTCAATGTGCGCGCCGGTCAGCAGGTCAACGGCGGCCAGCGGATCGCCCGTTCAGGGTCCACCGGCAACAGCTCCGGACCGCACCTCCACTTCGAGGTGCGCACGGGGCCGGGGTACGGCTCCGACGTCGATCCGCTCGCCTACCTGCGGGCGCGCGGCGTCACGGTCTGAGACGGCGCCGGCTCCTGCTCCGTACCGGCGCTCCGCGCTGAGCAGGACCAGGCCCGCGGCGGTCACCGCCGCGCACACCAGGGCCAGGACCACCCCGGTCGCGCCGTACCGGAACCGCTCGCCGAAGAGCGCGATCCCGACCGCCGCCGCGACGACCGGATTCACCACGGTGACCGTGGCCAGCGGGGCGGCCAGGCCCGCGCCGCGGTACGACGCCTGCGACAGGAGCAGCCCGGTGGCAGCCAGACCGGCTGTCACCAGCACGCTCGGCAGCAGAGGGGCCACGGTGACATCCCGGAGGTTCCCCAGGTCCTCCGCGACGATCTTGGTGAACACCGAGGCGACCCCGAACGCGGCCCCCGCGCCACCCGCCAGGACCACACCGCGCATCACCGGCCGTCGCACCGCGTGGGCCGCGAGGAACAGCACGGCGACAGCCCCGAACGCAGCCGTGGTGAGCACCAGCCGCCCCTCGCGTCCCGGCACATGGGAGTCCGTGGACCCGGTCAGCGCCAGCAGCCCGGCGAGTCCCGCCGTCGCCAGGAGCGCACCCCGCCAGGCGGACGCCCCGCCGCTGCGCCCGGACATCGCCGCCATGGGCAGGGCGAACACGATCGTCAGCGCGCCGAGCGGCTGCACCAGGCTCAGCGGCCCGTACGCCAGCGCTCCCACGTGCAGCAGCCCGCCGGCGCCGGTCAGCGCGGCGGCGAGCCACCACCGGACGCTGCGCAGCAGGGCGTACGGACCGCGGGGCTCGGCCGCGGCCACGCGCTCCTGCACGATCGCAGCGGCCGCGTAGGCGACCGCCGAGACCAGTGCCAGCAGCACGGAGAGTGCGAGGGACCTCATGGGTTACACGATCTCCCTCGCGGACCACCTCCGTCGTCGTCCTTGAGCAGGCCATGGGCCGTACTGCCGACGGAGTACGCGATTACGGGAATAGGCCCGGGGACGTCGTCCCCCGGGCGGACCGGCAGGACCCGGGTGTGCTTCGATGAGGCCGGGAGCGCGAGCGGATCGGGGCGGCGGGTGGAGCTGGAGCAGCTGGAATCCGTGGGCGGATTCTTCGCCGTCCGTACCGGCGAACCCGGCACCGGACACGTTCCGCTCGCCCGCCTGTACGCGGGGGACCTCGCGCCGCTGACCGCCCGCGTGGACCGGGTCGGGGCCCGGCTCGGCACCCCCGAGCGCAGGGTCGCCGCCTCCGTCGCCCACCTGGGGCTCACCGCACGGCTCTGGTCCACGGCGCTGGGGCCTGCCGCACTGTACGGCGAGTTCCCCGACCCGGCGGCCGGGGACCTGCACTGGGCCCCTGACCTCACCACGCCCGACGACCTGCGCTGGACACGCGCACAGCCCCTGCCGGGCACCGTCGACACCATCCGCGAGGCCGTCCAGTACGGCCATCTCGAACCGCTGTCACTGGCGCTGCGCAGCGACGTCGGAGTCTCGCCCAGGCTGCTGTGGGGCAACGCCGGATCCGCCCTCGCCGGAGCCTCGCGCGAACTGAACCGCTGGGCACGCACTCATGGCCGCCCCGACGTGGCAGGGCGCGCCGCCGAGCTCACCGCCGGGCTGCTGGACCATCCCGATCTGGCCGGCACCGTGAGCGGCCCGGAACTGCGCAGGACCAGCTGCTGCCTCTACTACCGCACCCCCGGCGGCGGGCTGTGCGGCGACTGTGTCTTCGACCGGCCGCCCGGACGCCGGACGCCGCAGCGGTCTTCCGCGCGGCGCGGATCTGAGTGACCATCAAGGAATGAGGGTGGGACTGGTCACACGCGAGTATCCGCCGGATGTCTACGGCGGCGCCGGAGTCCATGTGGAGTTCCTGGCGCGTGAGTTAGAGGCGTTGCTCGACCTCGAGGTGCATGCCTGGGGCGGGATCCCGGCGGCCGGGGGAGCCTTGCGGCACGACGCGCTCCCCGGGCTCGAGGGCGCCAATGACGCACTGCGCGCCTTCTCGGTCGATCTCTCGATGGCGGCCGCGCTGAAGGGCCGCGACGTCGTCCACTCGCACACCTGGTACACGAGCCTCGCCGGTCATCTGGCCAAGCTGCTGTACGGCATCCCGCACATCGTGACCTCGCACTCGCTGGAGCCGTTGCGTCCGTGGAAGGCCGAGCAGCTCGGAGGCGGATACGCCCTGTCAGGCTGGGCCGAGCGGACCGCGATCGAGTCCGCGGACGCCGTCATCGCCGTCTCGCACGGGATGCGTGCCGACCTTCTCGCCTGCTACCCCGCCGTGGACCCGGCCAGGGTCCATGTCGTCCACAACGGCATCGACACCCGTCTCTATCGCCCCGACCCCGGCACGGACGTCCTGCGGCGCCGCGGCATCGACCCCGACCGCCCTTACGTGCTCTTCGTCGGCCGCATCTCCCGGCAGAAGGGCGTCCCGCATCTGCTGCGCGCCGCCCGTGCCCTCGAACCCGGCGCCCAGCTGGTGCTCTGCGCGGGAGCCCCCGACACGCCGGAGACGGGCGCCGAGTTCCGGGAGCTCGTCGAAGAACTCGGGCGGATGCGCGAGGGGGTGGTCTGGATACCCGAGATGCTGCCGCGGCCCGATGTGGTCCAACTCCTCAGCCAGGCAGCCGTGTTCGTCTGCCCCTCCGTGTACGAGCCGCTGGGCATCGTGAACCTGGAGGCGATGGCCTGCGGTACGGCGGTCGTCGCGTCGGCCGTCGGCGGTATTCCGGAGGTCGTCGAGGACGGGACGACCGGGCTCCTCGTTCCGTACGACGCCCGGCATCCGGACCGGTTCGAGGCGGGCCTCACGGAAGCCCTGAACCGGGTGCTCGACGACCCGGCCGCCGCCACGCGGATGGGCGATGCGGGGCGGGAGCGCGCGGTCCGCGAGTTCGGCTGGGACCAGGTGGCCCGGCGTACGTACGACGTGTACGAGGAGACGCTCAAGTCGAGCTGACGGCATGAGCCGGCGGTGTGAGGGGGCACGATGCGCGGTGGACCTTCGGTGCTCGGGATCGTCCTGGCCGGCGGGGAGGGCAAACGGCTGATGCCGCTCACCGCCGACCGCGCGAAACCGGCGGTCACCTTCGGCGGTACGTACCGGCTCGTCGATTTCGTCCTGTCCAACCTGGTCAACGGGGACATCCTGCGGATCTGCGTACTGACGCAGTACAAGTCGCACTCCCTGGACCGCCATGTGACCACCACGTGGCGGATGTCCAGCCTGCTGGGCAACTATGTGACACCCGTGCCCGCGCAGCAGCGGCTCGGCCCGCGCTGGTACCTGGGCAGCGCCGACGCCATCCTGCAGTCCCTCAATCTGGTCCACGACGAACAGCCCGACCACATCGCGGTGTTCGGCGCCGACCACGTCTACCGGATGGATCCCCGGCAGATGCTGAAGCAGCATATCGACAGCGGCGCGGGGGTGACCGTCGCCGGTATCAGGGTGCCGCGCGCCGACGCCTCGTCGTTCGGGGTCATCGGCCCGGCGTCGGACGGCATCCGCGTGGACCGCTTCCTGGAGAAGCCCGCCGACCCTCCCGGACTGCCGGGCGACCCGGGGCGGGTCTTCGCCTCCATGGGCAACTACGTCTTCACCACCAAGGTGCTGGTCGACGCGCTCCACCGGGACGCAGAGGACCCGCACTCGGTGCACGACATGGGCGGCTCCATCCTGCCGATGCTCACCGAGCGCGGTATGGCGCAGCTCTACGACTTCGACGGGAACCATGTGCCGGGGGCGAGTGCCGCCGAGCACGGCTACTGGCGCGATGTGGGCACCCTCGACTCGTACTACGAAGCCCATATGGACCTGATCGCGGACCAGCCGGTCTTCGGCCTCGAGAACCGCCGCTGGCCCATGTACACGCACCCCGGGCAGTTGCCGCCCGCGAGGTTCTGTGCCGGCGGGATCGCGAGCGAGTCGGTCGTCAGCCCCGGCTGTGTGATCCGCGGCCAGGTGACGCGGTCCGTCCTCTCGCCGGGAGTGACCGTGGAACCGGGCGCCGTCGTCCAGGGCTCGGTCCTGCACGACAACGTCCGGGTCGGGCGGGGTGCGGTGGTGCGCGGAGCTGTCCTGGACAAGAACGTGGACGTCCCGCCGGGAGCCACCATCGGCGTCAATCCGGAACGTGACCAGGAGCTGTACACGGTGTCGAAGGGCGGGGTGATCGCCCTGGGTAAGGGACAGCAGGTGCTCTGACCCGGTCGGCGGTGGCTGCTCCTGACGGGACCGGCCCGCCCCCGCAGAAGGCACAACACTGCCGGGACCGTCGCTCCGTGCCGCTGCCGGGAGACGGAGGGTCACCGTTCGGCCGGTCGGCGCCCGATCCGGAGCACCCGGCCGGTGCCCGCCCGAGGCCCTGCGGGAGCGCGGTTTGGCATCCGTGCTACTGACTGACGTAAAGTTCCGCTTTTGGGAATCCACGCGGGACACAGGGAACGGAACGGCAGCGGCGATGACGGTGACACAGGACGGCCCCGGCCAGGAGTGCGGGCCGGTCCAGGAGTACGGTCCGGGCATCGCCCCGGAGCGCCTGGCCGTCTGCCTGAGCGTTCTCGAAGAGCTCGACGGGCTCGAGGTCGACCACCCCGACGCGATCGCGGTCCGACGGGCCACGGCCGGGATCTACCGGACCGTGAAGCAGCGCCGCCGTCAGGAGCGCAGGGCCGCCAAGACCGCGCACGACAAGATGGTCACCGAGGCCACCGCCACCGGCTCAGCCGAGCGCATCGACGACGAGACGCAGGGCCTGCTGCCCTCCTCGTCCGTCGTCGGAGAGGTCGCGGGCATACTCCGGCGTCCGCGGTCCTGCTACATCTGCAAGACCCGGTACGTCGAGGTCGACGCCTTCTACCACCAGCTCTGCCAGAAGTGCGCCGCCGAGAACCGCGCCCGCCGCGACGCCCGCACCGACCTCACCGGCCGGCGGGCACTGCTCACCGGCGGACGCGCCAAGATCGGGATGTACATCGCACTGCGGCTGCTGCGTGACGGTGCCCACACCACCATCACCACGCGGTTCCCGAACGATGCGATCCGCCGCTTCAAGGCGATGCCGGACAGTGACGAGTGGATCCACCGCCTCAAGATCGTCGGCATCGACCTGCGCGACCCCGCGCAGGTCGTCGCCCTCGCCGACTCCGTCGCCGCAGAGGGCCCGCTCGACATCCTGATCAACAACGCCGCTCAGACGGTGCGCCGCTCGCCCCAGGCGTACAGCGAGCTCCTCACCGCCGAGGGCGCCCCGCTGCCGGCGGGCGAGCTCCCTTCCGCGCAGGTGATCGGCACCTTCGGCAGCGGCAGCGTCGACCGCGTCGCCGCCCTGCCCGCCGCACGCTCCGAGATGTCCGCAGAGGCGCTGACCGCCCAGGACGTCACCGATCTGGCGCTGGTCTCCGGCTCGGCCTCGCCGGCCCGGATCGAGGCGGGCACGGCCATCGACGCCGGCGGCCTGGTGCCCGATCTGCACGACACCAACAGCTGGATCCAGACCGTCTCCGAGGTCGACCCGGTCGAGCTGCTCGAAGTGCAGCTCTGCAACTCCACCGCGCCGTTCATCCTCATCAGCAGGCTCCGCCCTGCGATGATCGCCTCTTCCGCGAAGCGGAAGTACGTCGTGAATGTGTCCGCCATGGAGGGCGTCTTCAGCCGTGGCTACAAGGGGGCGGGCCATCCGCACACCAATATGGCCAAGGCCGCGCTGAACATGCTGACCCGCACCAGTGCCCAGGAGATGTTCGAGGCCGACGGGATCCTGATGACCGCTGTCGACACCGGCTGGATCACCGACGAGCGCCCGCACCCGGACAAGATCCGGCTCGCGGCCGAGGGCTTCCACGCCCCGCTCGACCTGATCGACGGCGCGGCCCGTGTCTACGACCCGATCGTGCGGGGCGAGGACGGCGAGGACCTGTACGGCTGCTTCCTCAAGGACTACGCGCCGGCCAACTGGTAACCCGGTCGGCCGTAACCCCCGGGCGTGCAGGGCGGCCCGGGGGTTTCCTGTACCCGATGGGCCGTCATCTCTGTACGTTTTCCTGTACAGAAACACCCAATGTGACGTTCCCCATCGAGCGCAGGAGCGCTCATTTGGTTACGCTGGAGCGCACGGACGGCCAACAAGGGCCCACGAAACCCCTCGGCCGCCCTGGGACAGGCCCGCAACCACGGCCGCGATCCCGCCAGAGAACGGCGCCACCGCGACCGAATGCCCCTAGTCCCCCTGTTACGCGACGCAGAGGAGTGCGCGGTGACAACTGAAGTGACCAAGCCGGAGAAGCGGCCTGCCGAACGAGGCGAACGCCGGGCCGGGCGCGCCGGTGAGCTCGGCAGCCTGGAAGTCTGGGCCAGGTCCGCCCCGATCCGGCTCGCCGGATACGAGGACGACCTCGAGGAGCCGCACATCCTCCCCGGCGTCGACTGATTCGCTCGCCGATCTCCATACCCCCTGCTCCCTGACGGGACGGGGGGTATGGGGCTTTTCCATCTGTTTGCTCCCCTTTTTACACCTGTTCGGCCGTCACATCGGTCGTCGTGTTCAGCCGGGTCGGCGGCAGGAAGTCCCGTAGATAGCGCCGCTGCCAGCAGGCGCCGGTGGCCCGCAGCTGCCGCCAGTTCGTGAACTCGTAGTGGTAGAGACGGGCGCGTACGTAAAGGGGCGGGGCGTCGGGGAACGGATTGCGGCGCAGCAGCTTCAGCGTGTCGCGGTCGTTGTCGAGCAGCCGCTCGACGAAGCCGCCGAACCAGGGGCGGGCGTAGGCGGGGGAGAGCGCCGCGAACCACATCAGCCAGTCGAGGCGCAGATGGTACGGGGCGAACTGGCGCGGCCACCGCCGGATGTCCCCCGGCTTGCCGTGGAACTCGTACTCCCGCCATACCGTGCCGGGGCGCAGTTCCCGCTCGTCCGTACCTTCCACGACGACCTCGAACCTGACCCGGCCGACGGTGCCGAACGCGCCGTAGGTGTTGACGAGGTGAAGGGGGTCGAACGAGCGGTTCATCGTCTGGTGCCGGGAGAGCAGATTGCGGACCGGGCGGTAGCTGAGGGCCACGACGAGCACGGTCACGGCGATCACGAGGATCTCGTACCAGAGCGGCGGAGCCGGAAGCGGACGCGGGCCGGTGAGGGGGGAGAGGTCGACGGCGGAGAGCGCGAGCGCGATCGTCAGCCAGTTGAGCCAGGCGAAGTTTCCCGACAGGACCAGCCACAGCTGCGTCAGCACGATCACGCCCGCCGCCACGCTCGCGACCGGCTGCGGGGTGAAGAGAAGGAACGGGACCAGAAGTTGGGCGACGTGGTTGGCTCCGGCCTCGGCCCGGTGGAGCGGCCCCGGCAGACGGTGGAAGAGCCAGCTCAGCGGCCCCGGCATCGGCTGGGTCTCATGGTGGAAGTACATGCACGTCAGCTTGCGCCAGCACTCGTCGCCGCGGATCTTGATCAGGCCCGCGCCGAACTCCACCCGGAACAGCAGCCAGCGCGACAGCCACAGCACCAGCACCGGCGGCGCCGTGCGCTCGTTCCCGAGGAAGATCGCGAGGAATCCCGTCTCGAGCAGCAGTGATTCCCAGCCGAAGGCGTACCACGTCTGGCCCACATTGACGATCGACAGATAGAGCGCCCACAGCACCGCCCACCACAGCATCGCGGCCCACAACGGCAGCTGATCGGCGGCTCCGCCCACCAGCGCGGCCGCCAGCGCCGCCCCGGTCCAGGCGCAGCTTGCGAAGAACCGGTCCGAGTAGTGGAGTTGGAAGACGCTCGGCGTCCGCCGCTTCGGTACGAGGCGCAGGTACTCGGGCACCGGAAGCATGCCGCGCTCCCCGATCAGCGCGCGGAACTGGAGAGCGGCGGCCAGAAAGGCGACGAGATACACGCCCGCCAGAGCCCGCTGGAACACCAGCCTGCTCATCCAGTAGTCGGGTGCCGTGAACCACTCCATCGCGGACCTCCGGTACTTCCAGTATCGGTCCCTGTTCGCGGTCCGCCGGAGCGCGGTCCCGCGGATCCGCTGCCGGGTCCCGCCGCCCGGCCGGGCGCAGGGAGCGTCTCGTCGCCGCCACGAACGGACGCGGATGGCGTGCGCAATGCGCGAGTCAGCCTTTCGGCGCTGTCCGTCCGCATATTCCGCCAGGTCAGCGGGGCCACGGCCCGGACGTCCGAAGCCGGCGCCGGTGAACCGGCCGGTCGTGTCGGGTCGCGGGTCCGGCCGGAATGCGGCAAGACAAGAGTGATCACTCCGGATTTCATCACAGGCGGGAGATGGCGGGACATGTTCGTGTGCTCACCGATGCATCGCCGGTACGCCAGGCTCGCCGCGCTGCCGGCAGTCCTGTCGGCCGCACTTCTGGTTACGGGTTGCAGCAAGCTGACGGATTCCGGCCGGTCCGGAACGGAGTCGAAGCAGCAGGAGCAGGTGGTCCATCTGCAGCCGGCCGCGGATCAGGGTCCCGATCCCTTCACCCCTTCGACGGCCACGATCGCCGGCGCGGCCGGATCGCTGCCCTCGCCACGTGCCTCCGCGTCCCCGCGTGCTTCCGAGCCGAGCATCCGGTCCGTCCGTACGGTGCTGGGCTCCACGCCCGGTCTGTACGGCGGCACGCGCTCGATCGCGAGCTGCGACGTCGAGCAGCAGATCCGCTTCCTGATGTCCGACGGCAACAGAGGCCGTGCGTTCGCCGGTGGCGTGGGCGTCGGTCAGACGGACCTTCCCGAGTTCCTTCGGGGACTCACGCCGATGATCCTGCGCGCCGACGCCCGGCTCACCGGTCACAGCTACCGCGACGGCGCGGCCCAGCGCTTCCAGGCCGTCCTTCAGGGTGGCACCGCGGTCCTGGTCGACCAGCACGGCTCTCCCAGGGTCCGCTGCGCCTCCGGCAGCCCGCTGGCCTCGCCGGTGATCGACGCCGGTGTGCCCGAGGAGCAGGGCAGGGCGTGGCCCGGCTACGACCGTGAGCGTGTCGTTGTGATCACGCGCTCGCCCGATGTGATCAACAGCTTCATCATCGCCGACATCGCCGGCCGTTCCTGGCTGGCGCGGACGAGCGGCAGCGACGGCGAGGCCGACCGCAAGCCGGACGTGCTCCCGGCCTACGACCCCGGGGTCCCCGTCACGGAGATGCCGTACAGCCAGCCGGCGGGCCCCGACACGTCGAGCCCCAAGCCGATCCTTCCGGACGCGGGGGCCGGCGCGAGCCCGAACACGAACCGCCAGGGCGTGCCGGCCGTCCCCGACCCCGCCCGGTCCGCGGCGGGGACCGGCGCGGGCTCCGGCAAGGTGCCGGCCCCCGACGCGCCGGGGTCCGGGTCCGGCACGCTGGAGAACAACCCCCAGCCCGCCCCGGTGCCCGACTTCCCCGACGGCACGGACCCCGGCTCCGCCGACCCGAACGGCGTCGACCCCCAGACGCAGGACGGGAACACCTACGAGTCCTCCCAGAGCGACTCCGACATCCTCTTCGGTCCTGAGAACAGCCCCGGCGGCAACTCCGGCGCGAACGCTCCGGAGGCCACCCGCCGGGGCGGCCCGGGCAACATCGGCGGCCACGGCGGCATCGGCGGCATCGGTGGCCACGGCGGCGCGGGCAACACGTCGGGAGCGCCTTCGGCAGGCGCGGGCAACATGTCCAAGGCTCCCGCCGCCGGCGCAGGCCGCGGCGCCGGATCGCCCGCACAGGGCGGTGGCGCCCTCCGGGGCTGAGGGCGCCGGGCGGACGGATCATCTGTTCGCTCGAAATATCGGATAAATGATGGCAGAGTGTCACCATGGTTGATCGGGCAGCGGGTGCCGTGTCGCTTCCCGACGACTGGCCGGCCCACCCGGATCTGAGCCTGTCCCTCAACCGCATGGGCAGCTTCGACTGGGATCTCGACAGCGGACTGCTGCATCTGGACCAGTCGGCGCTCGAAGTGTTCGACGTGGCGGCGGAGGAGTACGACGGGCGCCCCCAGAGTCTGTCGCTCCGCGTCCCGCAGAGCGAGGCGACCCGGCTGGACGGCCTGGTCTCACAGGCGCTGAAGAGCGGCAGCAGCACCTACGGCGCGTACTTCCGGATCCGGTGCCGTGACGGCAGCCTGCGCTGGACCCACACCCAGGGGGCGGTCAGGCGCGACGCCGCCGGCCGCCCCCACCGCATCATCGGCATCGTCCGCGACGCGACCCAGGAGCTGGCCGACTCCTCCGCCCGCGCCGACCTCGACGCGGAACGTCGCCGCCAGACGAGCGTCGTCGAGAGCACCACGGCGGCGCTCGCCCACGCCAGGACGGTCAGGGACGTCATCGACGTGCTCAAGGACTCGCACGGCCTCGAGCGCCTCGGCGCCACCAGCATGGTGGTGGGGTTGCTGGAGTCGGGGAGGATCCATCTCGTCGCCGAGGGGCCCGAGGGCTCTTTCGTACCCGGCACGCGGTACACGAGGGTCGACGAGCAGTACCCGATGAGCGAGGTGATCCGCACGCTCGCACCGCGCTTCATCGAGTCGAAGGAGGACTTCGCCGAGTCCTATCCGAGGCTGTGGCCGCACATCAAGGGGCTCGGCATCACCTCCGCGGCCTATATGCCGCTGATCGCCCAGGCCCGCCCCATCGGGGCGCTCGGCCTGCTCTACAGCGACAAGACCGGCTTCACGACGGAGGAGCGCAATCTGCTGGTGGCGCTCGGCAGCAGCATCGCCCAGAGCCTGCAGCGGGCCGTCCTCTTCGAGCAGGAGCACGACCTCGCCGAGGGACTCCAGCAGGCCATGCTGCCGCGCCGGATTCCCGCCGTGCCCGGGGCGCAGATCGCGGTCCGCTACCGTTCCGCCCGGCTGGGCCGGGACATCGGCGGCGACTGGTACGACATCATTCCGCTGCCCGGCGGGCGCGTCGGCGCGGTCATCGGTGACGTCCAGGGGCATGACACCCATGCCTCGGCCGTGATGGGCCAGCTGCGCATCGTGCTGCGCGCGTACGCCGCCGAAGGCCACACCCCGGCGACCGTGATGGCCCGCGCTTCCGTGTTCCTCCATGAGCTCGACACGGACCGCTTCGCGACCTGCACCTATGCGGAGGTCGACCTGACGACCGGCGTGGTCCAGATGGTCCGCGCCGGGCATGTCGGTCCGCTGCTGATCTCGCCCGACGGGGACAGCCACCGTGTGCCGGTGAGCGGGGGGCTGCCGCTCGGCCTCTCCGCGGAGTTCGGCCGGCTCGAGTACCCCGTGTCCACCTTCGAACTGGACCCGGGAGAGACCCTGTTGCTCTACACCGACGGGCTCGTGGAACAGCCGGGCGCCGACCTCGACGAGGGGCTCCAGCAGCTCACCTGCCTGATCCACAGCGGCCCCAGGAATCTCCAGCTGCTCGCCGACCGGCTCTGCGAAGAGGTCGACGAGCGGGCGGGCGAGGACGACGTCGCGCTGCTGCTGCTGCGCCGCCACGGTGCCTACGCGTCCCAGGCCGGCGGCCGGCTGCAGCAGCATGTGGCCCAGAACGACCCGGAGGCGCTGAGCTCCGCGCGGCACATGATCCGGGCGGCGGTACGCGCATGGGGTGCGGGGGAGCGGTCCGACGAGATCGAGCTCGCCGCCGACGAACTGATCACCAACGCCCTGATGCACACCGACGGCGGAGCGATCGTCACCGCGCGCGTGCTCTCCGGGCCCGAACGGCGGCTGCGGGTCGAGGTCGACGACCTGTCCAGCGCGCTGCCACGACGCCGGGAGGCCGGGGAGTCCGGTGTGTCCGGCCGGGGGCTGATGCTGGTGGACCAGCTGGCGGACGTCTGGGGTGTGGAGTCGCGCGGCAGCGGCAAATCTGTGTGGTGCGAGTTCGTCGTCACCGAACGTGTCGTCGAAAGGCCGGTCACCTGACCAATACCTGATGGTAACCGTATGTAACCCAACTGCACTTGACCGTAACCGATCGCAAGCGATTGACTGCATAATCCTGTGTTCCGGCCTTCAAGGACATGAGGACCCCCTTGAGCACTGAGCTTCTGGCACCCCTGGATCTGGCTTTCTGGCATCTGGAGTCCGCCGACCACCCCATGCACCTCGGTGCGCTCGCCCATTTCGCCCGGCCCGGCACCGGCGAGTGCGACAGCGCGGAGATCCTCGAACTCCTCGCCACGCGTGCCGCGGCGATCCCACGGCTGCGGATGCGGGTGCGCGATGTCCTCCTGCCCGTCGGGGGCTCGGCCTGGTCCGTCGACAAGGACTTCGACGTGCGCCGCCACCTGCGTCAGGTGCGGCTGCCGGCCGGGGACTTCGCCGCGGCCTCTGCCCGGCTGGCCGGAGAGCTGATGGAGCGTCCGCTCGAACGGGGCCTTCCGCCCTGGGAGATGTACCTCCTCACCGGCGGGCCCGGTGACCCGTTCGGCGTACTCGTCAAACTGCACCATGCCCTCGCCGACGGGATGCGGGCCGTCGCCATCGGCGCCGGGATCTTCGACGAGATCGCCGACACCCGCACGGCCCGCGCGGGCAGGACGGTGCTCGGCCGGATGAACGCCGGCCGGGGGGCGCGTCCCGTGCCGCCCCGGTCCTGGCTGCCCGGCCCCTGGCAGGTCGCCGGCATGGCCCGCGGCCGGATCGAGGAACTGGGCCGTGCGGTCGGTGTCGGTGCCTCGCTCGTCGGCGCGTCCCTCGCCCGGGCCGGCCGGCTCGACCCGCGCGGCGCCGCCGCGCTCAGTGCCACGTCCAGCGGCACGCGCCGCCTCGCCACCGCCGTCCTGCGTGTGGACGACGTTCAGGAGGTGCGAAGGGTGGCCGGCGGCACTGCGAACGACGTCCTCCTCGCGACCGTCGCAGGGGCGCTGCGCCGGTGGATGACCGAACGCGGAGACGACCTGCCGCTCAGCGACCCGAGCGCCCTGGTCCCCGTCTCCAGGCGGCGGCCAGGCAGCACGCCCGGATCCGGCAACACACTCTCGGCGTATCTGCTCGGGCTACCCGTGTCCCAGCCCGACCCCTGGGCCCGGCTCTACACGGTCCGCACCGGAATGGACCGCAACAAGGCGGCGGGCCCCCTGCGCGGCGCCGGCGCGGTCGCCGTTCTCGCCGACCAACTGCCGCCGCTCGCCCACCGCTTCGGTGCACCCATCGCCGGGAACGCCGCCCGGATGCTCTTCGACGTGCTGGTGACGAGCGTGCCGCTGCCACGGTCAGCGCTCTCGCTCGGCGGCTGCCCGCTGCGGGAGGTGTACCCCATGGCGCCGCTCGCCCGGGGGCAGTCGCTCGCCGTCGCGATGTCGACGTACGGCGGCCATGTGCACGTGGGCCTCGTCGCCGACGGCAAAGCCCTCCCGGACGTGGACCGGCTCGCCCGCAGCATGGAGGAGGAACTGGCCGCGCTCCTGGCACTGGTCCGTTAGCGCCTCTCGTCCGGATCTTGCCGGGCTCGTGTGCCCTTGCGGCGCACCTCGCTGCGTTGTCGCCGGTCGTCGACGTCGCCCCGGCCACCGCTGGGAGGTGCCCCCTGGGCTCCTTCCTCCGCCTTGCGATGCACGCCGCCGGAACCCGCTGACCGATCCGGCCCGATCCGAACGAAAGACCCCAGGGCCGCGGATCGTGCCGTCTTGCTCCGGGTCGGAAGAGGCCCGGGGGCCGCCGCGGGGAGGGATGCCGGGCCGCGCCTGCGGCCAGGGGCGCGGTGCGGCACTCTGGACGCATGCCGGAACTGCCCGAGGTCGAAGCGCTGCGAGAGTTCCTCGTCGACAATCTGGTCGGCAAGGAGATCGCCAGGGTGCTGCCCGTGGCGATCAGCGTGCTCAAGACGTACGACCCGCCGCTCGGCGCGGTCGAGGGCACCGAGGTCGTCGCCGTGCACCGGCACGGCAAGTTCCTCGACATCGTCACGTCGGGCGGACTCCATCTGGTCTTCCACCTCGCCCGCGCCGGCTGGCTGCAGTGGAAGGAGGTGCTGCCCTCGGGGGCGCCCAGACCCGGCAAGGGCCCGCTGGCCCTGCGGACCGCCCTCACCGGCGGCGACGGCTTCGACCTGACAGAGGCGGGTACGCAGAAGCGGCTCGCCGTCCATCTCGTACGCGATCCGGCAGAGGTACCCGGCGTGGCCCGGCTCGGTCCGGACCCGCTCGCCGCCGATTTCGGCCGGGACACCTTCGCCGCGCTGCTCGCCGGCGAACGCCGTCAGATCAAGGGCGCCCTGCGCGACCAGAGCCTCATCGCCGGAATCGGCAACGCCTACAGCGACGAGATCCTGCACGCCGCGAAGATGTCGCCGTACAAACTCACCTCGAAACTCACCGAGGACGAGATCACCGGGCTCTACGAGGCGATGCGCAGCACGCTCACGGAGGCCGTGAAACGCTCCCTCGGAGTCGCCGCGGGGAAGCTCAAGTCCGAGAAGAAGAGCGGACTGCGGGTGCACGGCCGGACCGGCGAACCGTGTCCGGTGTGCGGGGACACCGTCCGTGAGGTGTCCTTCCACGACTCGTCGCTGCAGTACTGCCCCACCTGCCAGACGGGCGGCAAGCCGCTCGCCGACCGCAGGATGTCCCGGCTGCTCAAATGAGCGGCCGCGGGCCGGTCAGCGGTCCAGCGACACGAGGTGCTCCCCGGTGGTGCCACGGACCTCGAAGCGGCCGATCTCGTCGGGTGCCAGAGCCGTGGCCACCTCGATGTCCAGCGGCTGTCCGTCCGAGGGCGAGCCCTTCATGCCGTAACCGGCGCCCGGTACGGACCAGTTGCCCACCGCGTGCTCCTCGCCGTCCTTGCCGATCACGATGAGCTTGCACGTCCGCGGCCCGGTCAGCTTCGAGACGCGGAGCGCGACCGCGGTACCCCAGGCCTTCCTGCGGAGGTCGACCGCCCCGTACACCCCGGTCGCCGCGTCCGTCGCGGTGATCCGTACCTCGGGGTCCTCCGGGCCGCCGTCTCCCCCCGCGCGATCCGTCAGTCCCGCCGCGAGGGCGGGGAGCGCGACGATCAGCGCCGCCGCGGTCGCGACGAGCCGCAGCCGCCGCCGTGAGCTGCGTCTGCGCCGCAGCGCCACCTCCTGCAGCAGGCGGTCGAGCAGCTTCGGCGACGGCTCCGGGCCCGGCCCGCCCGGACCCTCGGGACCTTCGGGACCGGCCAGTGCGCCCAGCGCCGATGCGACGGGGGCGAGATCGGCCAGCCGTACCGCACACTCGACGCACTCCGACAGATGCTCCTCAAAGCGGAACGCGTCGGAGGGATCGAGGACGCCCAGCGCATAGGCAGCCACATCCCTGTGCCGCTCCCGCAGATTCATGGACCAATCCTTCGGCTCGTCGGCTACGAACGGTCCATACGAGTCGTACGTACCGTGGTGTCGACCTGGAATACGCACGGCGGCGCCGCCCTGCTCATCTGCGCGGGCGAAAAGCCTGCCGGACTCCCGTGGTCCCGGCTTTCGCCCGCGCCTAAACTCCGCAACATGCTGCGCGTACTGGCTGTCGACGACGAGAAACCGGCGCTCGAGGAACTCCTCTACCTGCTGCGATCCGATCCGCGGGTACGCAGCGCCGAAGGGGCCACCGACGCGACCGAGGCGCTGCGCCGCATCAGCCGGGCCCTCGACGCGGGACCTGACGGCGACGACGCCATCGACGTCGTCTTCCTCGACATCCACATGGCCGGGCTCACCGGACTCGACGTGGCCAAGCTGCTCGCCGGCTTCGCACGCCCTCCGCTGATCGTGTTCGTCACCGCCCATGAGGGCTTCGCCGTCCAGGCTTTCGACCTCAAGGCCGTCGACTACGTCCTCAAGCCCGTGCGCAGGGAGCGGCTGGCCGAGGCGGTACGCCGGGTCAGCGATCTGGCGGTGCCGGTGCGCGAATCCCTCCAGGCCCTGCCGGCGACCGTGCCCGCGCAGACGGCACCGGCCGTGACCGGAGCGACCGCGCCCGGTGGCATGGCCGAGCAGATCCCGGTGGAACTCGGCGGTGTCACACGGTTCGTCGCCATCGACGACATCGCGTACGTCGAGGCTCAGGGGGACTACGCCCGGCTGCACACGGCCGAGGGCAGCCATCTCGTCCGGATCCCCCTCTCCACACTGGAGGAGCGCTGGGCGTCGAGAGGCTTCGTACGCATCCACCGCAGCCATCTCGTCGCCCTCGGCCGCATCGACGAACTGCGCCTGGACGCCGGGACCACCACTGTCCGGGTGGGCGACGCGGAACTCGCGGTCAGCCGTCGCCACGCCCGCCAGTTGCGCGAGCTGCTGATGCGCCACGCGCGAGGCTGACCGCAGCCGGCCGAAGGCCCCCGCCGGTGAACCGCTCGGCGCGTGGGGCGAACCGTTCGTCGCTCCATCTGCCCGCACGGCGATGCCCGCGGTCCGCCGGCCGAGCGGCCCCCTGGATCGGCGTCCCCGTGCCCCATGCCCGCCCTACCCTTGATCAGGAAGGGGGAAGGGGCCTCATGTCCGACATCGAAGCGCTGCTCCGGGAGATCGGCGGTCTGCGGTCAGTCGGTCCCGGCGCCCCCGGCGACGTCGAGGAGCTCCTGGCCACGGCCAAGAGCGCCGCCGGGCGCTGGGCCGATGTGCTGTACGAGATCCGCGACTCCGCACGGGGACTCGTCGGCCCTCGCGCGGAAGCCGCCCTCGAGGTCGCGTTCCGTCGCGCCGAGGAGTCGTACGTGGAACTGGAGATCGCCCTCGCGGATTGTGCCCGCCCGCGCGACGCCGGGCGATGAGCCCGGCGGATCGACGGCGCAGGCCGTGAGCCCCGTCCGGCCGGTGGGTCCGGCCCGACGCCGAGACCGGGACGAGACCATGTGACGCCTACCCTCCGTCATGGCTGGTGCGTAGACTCCGTAGATCCTTCGGACATGCGTCCGAAGGAGTTGCCGAGAGACGCCGGGAGCGGACGACGATGTCTGCACAGCAGCCTCCCCGCCGCGAGGTGGTCACGGGCGTGCCGCGTGGCGCCCGCCGCCCGCCCGGCCATGCCCCGGCCCGCTCCGAGATCAGCGAGCAGACACCGCTCGGCGACGTCTACGTACGCTCCCTGATGCGCAGCCAGCTGCGCGCGGCGCTGTACGCCCTGGGCACGCTCGTCCTCCTCGTCGGCACCCTGCCGCTGCTGTTCGCCTTCCCCGCCGCCGTCCTCGGGTCCTTCTCCTCGCCGGGCCCGTTCGTCTGGGTGGCGCTGGGCGTGGTCGTCTACCCGGTGATGTGGAGCGTGGCGCGCTGGTACGTGCGCAGGGCCGAACGCAACGAGCGCGACTTCACCGGGCTCGTCGAAGGCCGCTGAGCACGCCAGTGGGGATCAACCGGTGAACCAGACCTACGCGGTGACGGCGGTCACCTTCGTCGTCCTCGCCACGGTCCTCATCGGCGCACTCGGCCTGCGGATATCCCGTACGACGTCCGATTTCTACGTCGCCTCGCGGTCCGTCGGACCCGGACTCAACGCCGCCGCCATCAGCGGCGAGTACCTCTCCGCCGCTTCCTTCCTCGGCATCGCGGGCCTGGTCCTTCTCCAGGGCCCCGACATGCTCTGGTACCCGGTCGGCTACACCGCCGGCTATCTCGTCCTGCTGGTCCTCGTCGCCGCCCCGCTGCGCCGCTCGGGGGCGTACACGCTCTCCGATTTCGCAGAGGCCCGGCTCGAGTCGGCCACGGTGCGCCGGCTCGCCAGCCTCTTCGTCGTCGGCATCGGCTGGCTGTATCTGCTGCCTCAGCTCCAGGGCGCCGGACTCACCCTGGAGATCCTCACCGGCGCGCCCGGCTGGGTCGGCGGACTCGTCGTCGCGGTCGTCGTGACGGGCACGGTCGCGGCGGGCGGGATGCGTTCGATCACCTTCGTGCAGGCGTTCCAGTACTGGCTCAAGCTCACCGCCCTGCTGGTGCCGGTGCTCTTCCTGGTCGCCGCCTGGTTCGGCGACGAGGCCCCCCGCGCCCGGTTCGACGCCCCCGCCGTCTTCCGTGAGCACACGGCCGTACGGTTCGACGACACCGTACGGGTCGAGCTGCGGCAACCCCTCACCGTCCGTGTCGTCGGCAGCGTCGACGGCACCCGCCACGACGGCGGGCGGGTCAGCCTCGGCGAGGGCACCCACCGCATCGACGCCGGAACCGGTCTCACCTTTCCGCGCGGCGCCGAGGTTCCCGGACGCGCCGCCACCGGAGACGACCCGTCCAGCTGGTCCCAGCCGCTCGCCGGCGGCCGGGACGGCTACCAGTTGTACGCGACGTACGGACTGATCCTCGCGACGTTCCTCGGCACCATGGGACTACCTCATGTCGCCGTCCGCTTCTACACCAGCCCCAACGGGCGTGCCGCGCGTCGCACCACCCTCGTCGTACTCGGGCTGATCGGCGCCTTCTACCTGCTGCCGCCCGTCTACGGCGCACTCGGCCGGATCTACGCGCCCGAACTCTCCCTCACCGGCGAGGCCGACGCCGCCGTGCTCGTCCTCCCGGAACGGATGATCGGCGGCATTGCGGGGGATCTGCTCGGCGCCCTCCTCGCGGGCGGCGCCTTCGCCGCATTCCTGTCCACCGCCTCGGGACTGACCATGTCGGTCGCCGGGGTCCTCACCCAGGACGTGCTGCCCTCGCGGGGGGTGCGGCACTTCCGGCTCGCGACCGTGGCCGCGATGGCCGTGCCGCTCGCCGTCAGCGTCGTCGCCACCAACGTGCCGGTCGCGGACGCGGTGGGCCTCGCCTTCGCGGTCTCCGCCTCCTCCTTCTGCCCGCTGCTCGTCCTCGGCATCTGGTGGCGGCGGCTGACCCCGCCCGGAGCCGCGGCGGGACTCGTCACCGGCGGCGGGGCGGCGCTGACCGCCGTCATGGCGACCCGCGCCGGACTCGCCCCCCAGGGCTGGGGCCACACCCTGATGGCCTGGCCCGCGGTCTGGTCGGTGCCGCTCGGCTTCCTCACGATGGTGCTGGTCTCGCTCGCGACCCCCCGTCACATACCGCCAGGGGCCGCTGCCATCCTGGCCCGCCTCCATCTGCCGGAGGACCTCGTCGGACGGCCACAGCCCGAAGGAGCGCAACGATGACAGCGGGGCAAGGATGACCGGGATGGCGCTCGCCGCCCTGAGCGCCGCCGCAGCCGTGCTGCTCACGGTGGGTTTCTGGCTCGGACGGCTCACCGCGCGGCGCGGCACCGGACCCGACCTCGACCTCGGTACGCCGGTCGAGCGGGCTACGTTCCACACCCTGCACACGGCGTCGCTCGCCGCCCCGCCGCTGCGCGCCGGGCTCACGGAGGACACCGCCCGCAAGGCGGCTCGGCGGCTGCGCTCCCTCCTCGGCACCGAGGCGCTGTGCCTGACCGACCGAGAAACGGTCCTCGCCTGGGACGGTCCGGGCCGTGACCACCACGAGGAGCGGGTCATGGGGCGCGTCACCGGCGTACTCGACTCCGGACGCAGCCAGAGCGTCCGCACCGACTGCGACGATCTGGAGTGCCCGTTGCGCTGGGCCGTCATCGCCCCGCTGACCGGCGAGGAGGGAGTGCTCGGCGCACTCGTCGCCTACGGTTCGAAGGAATCTGCCGTGCTGGTCCGGGCAGCCACGGAGGTCGCCCGCTGGGTGTCCGTGCAACTGGAACTCGCGGAACTCGACCGCTCCCGTACCCGGCTCATCGAGGCCGAGATCCGCGCACTGCGCGCGCAGATCTCCCCGCACTTCATCTTCAACTCGCTCGCGGCCATCGCGTCCTTCGTGCGCACCGACCCGGAGCGGGCACGTGAACTCCTGCTGGAGTTCGCCGACTTCACCCGCTACTCGTTCCGCAGGCACGGTGAGTTCACGCATCTCGCCGACGAACTCCGCTGCATCGAGCAGTATCTGGCGCTGGCCGGTGCCCGATTCGGCGACCGGCTCGAGGTGACCCTCCAGATCGCTCCCGAAGTCCTCCCGGTCGCCCTGCCGTTCCTCTGCCTGCAGCCGCTCGTCGAGAACGCCGTCAAGCACGGCCTGGAGGACTCCGGCGACGAGTGCCGGGTCTCCATCTCCGCGCAGGACGCCGGCGCCGAGGCGGTGGTCACCATCGAGGACGACGGTGTCGGCATGGACCCGGCGGAGCTGCGCCGGATCCTCGCGGGGGAGGCCGGCCGGTCGTCGGGCATCGGGCTGTGCAACGTCGACGAACGCCTGCGGCAGGTGTACGGCGACGACTACGGCCTGGTCATCGAGACGGGTGTCGGGGCCGGCATGAAGATCACGGCACGGATCCCCAAGTACCGTGCGGGCGTGCACAAGAACGCCGGCGGGCGCTGAGGCCGGGCTCCGGCGCGGCCGGCCGTGTACGTCGCCACGCTCCGGTAGGGTGCGGGCCGGTGGGGGCCGGGCGCGGGGGGTGGCGATGCCGCATCGAAGCGAGAGCGAGACCGGGCGCGGGTGCCTGGCATGCGAGCTCGCCGCAGGCACGGCGCCGCTGCCCGGCGGGGCGATCCACCGGACCGCGCACTGGGTCGTCGAGCACTGCATCGGCCCGCTGGGGCTCGGGACCGTCGTGGTCAAGCCGGTCAGGCACGTGGTGCATGTCGCGGAGCTCTCTCCCGACGAGTCCGCCGAGATCGGGCCGCTGCTGAGGCTCGTCAGCGAGGCCGTCACTTCGGTGATGCGGCCCGAGCAGGTGTATGTGTGTCTCTGGTCGCACGCCGAGGGGGTTGCGGGACACATCCACTTCGTCGTGCAGCCTGCCCTCGCGCGGGACATGGCCGAGCACGACGCCTGTGGGCCCGCTCTTCAGTCGGCCATGTTCGCAGCGGGCCGCCTCCCGGACGCTGCGGAGGTGGAGCGGGTGTGCGGCCTCCTGAGGGCGGCTCTGCGCTGAGCGGGACCGGCTGCCGGGGCCAGGGCCCGATCCCCACTCAGAACAGATGGATCGCGAGGTGCCCCAGCGGCAGCCCGAGCCGCCACGCCGGGGTCCACACCTGCGCCTCGTCGGCTTCCGGATCCAGAGGGAGGACCGGGGGCAGGAACCCGTCGTCGTCACCGAGATCGGCGGCGAGGAGCTCGGTGCGCTCGAGCCATCGCCAGGCGTCCCTCGCCAGTGCCAGATCGGGGTCCGGACGGGTGCCGTCACCGTCGAACGCCTCCCGGGCGGCGATGCGATCGCGTACCCACTCCGGCCAGGGGTGTCCGTACGCGGTGCGCGACAGCCACTCGTCGAGGAAGGACACCGTGCGGACCACGTCCGGCTCGTCCGAGCCACCGCTCAGATAGATCGTCAGGGCCAGCGTCGATCTGCCCGCTCTGAACTCCAGCGAACCGGTTTGCACAAGACTTCCGGTGCGCAGCATCTCATCGGCCATGTACTCGGCGCACAGCCAGGCCATGGGAACCGCCAGACCGCCTCCGCTGGTCCCGTTACCGCTCTCCGGCAGCACTCTCTCCACCTTCTCCCGGACGTGTTCGGTGCGACTGTCGACGACGAGCCTCCACCGGGGAACACGTGTCAGGGTTCCTCTTTACTCAACTCGAGCGGCCGATTTCGAATCGCGGGGACGCGACTTCGTGGCCCCAGTGAGACCAGGTTCCCGAAGGGGCCCCCGAGGCGGAAGAGGTCTCCGGCAGTGCCCCGCGCGACGGCGTCCGTCAGGCGGCGGAGGAGGCCGCCGCGCGGCTGTAGCCCGGCAGGGAGCGGGCCAGCTGACGCAGTGCGTAGTACGAGCGCGACTTGACCGTCCCCGCGGGTATGCCCAGTGCCAGGGCGGCCTCGGCCACGCTCCGGCCCTGGAAGTAGATCTGCACCAGCACCGCCCGGTGTTCCGGGCTCAGCGTCCGCACCGCGGCGCGCACATCGAGCGCGGCGACCGCGCGATCGGTCACGTCCGCGGGGTCCGCGGTGGTGGCGAGGATGTCGTCGCCGATCTCCGCCGGCCGGGCCAGCCGGGAACGGCGCGCGTCGATGGCGAGACGGCGCCCGACGGTGAAGAGCCACGGGCGCATCGACTCGTACGGCGCATCGAACGCCTCGGGATGCTGCCAGGCCCGCAGCAGCGTCTCCTGGAGGAGGTCCTCGGCGCGCTGCTGGTCGCCGTAGGTCAGGCCGAGGAGGAAGCTCAGCAAGGCGGGACCGTGTTCGCGCTTCAGCTCCGCCAGGGCCTGTTCGTCGGTGGTCGCCGTCGCCGTCGCCGTCACCATCGTCGGCATCCTTTCGCGCGTGGTTTCCCGAGAATTCGCTGCTACGTGGCGTATCCGAGCGCATCGGGGCGCGAAGTGACAGGCGCTGTCCGGGGATCTGCGCCGAGCGGTCGCACTGGGCGGCGAATGGTGCGCCGAGCGGTCGGCCGGAAAGGGCCGTCCCATATCCGTCGACAAGTCATATGGTCTGCTTGGTGCTTGAATGATCGTTGTGTCCTGTGGCTTCCGGACGGGCACGCCCGCCCCGCCCCCGGGAGGAGCACGCCGATGACCACAGGCAGAAGCCGCACGGCACTGGCCGCGGCCACCGCCCTCCTCGGCGCCCTGGCGGGCTGCGGCGGGGGACCGGAGCGGACTCCGGGCGCCGCTCCCGCCACGCTCGATCCCGGCGCGGCCAGAAGCCGGCCGTCGGCACCCAGGGCCGACCGTCCGGCACCTCGTGGCTTCACGCTCGTCGCCAGCGGAGACGTACTCCCGCACGCCTCGGTCATCCGTACGGCGAAGGCGGACGCCGACGGCGAGGGCTACGACTTCCGGCCCATGCTCGCCGGGGTCCGAGCCGTCGTGTCGCGCGCCGATCTGGCCGTCTGCCACATGGAGACCGTGTACGGCGAAGCAGGCGGCCCCTACACCGGCTACCCCGCCTTCAAGTCACCGCCTCAGGTCGCCGAAGCCCTTCGAGCCACCGGATACGACTCCTGCTCCACCGCCTCCAACCACTCCCTGGACGACGGCGCCGCCGGTCTGCGCCGCACGCTCGACGTCCTCGACCGCGCCGGCATCAAGCACGCGGGCACCGCCCGCACGGAGGCCGAGTCCCGCCGTCCCGCCTGGTTGCGTGCCGGCACCGCGAGGGTCGCCCAGCTCGCCTACACGTACGGCACCAACGGCTACCCGCTCCCTGCCGGGCAGCCCTGGGCGGTCCGGATGATCGACGAACGCAGGATCGTCGAGGACGCGCGTGCCGCCCGGCGGGCAGGTGCCGACGTCGTCCTGGTCAGCATCCACTGGGGCACCGAATGGCAGACCGCCCCCGACACCCGCCAGCTCCGGCTCGGCCGGACCCTGACCGCCTCACGGACCGCGGGGCGGCCCGACATCGACCTCGTCCTCGGCACGCACGCCCATGTCCCGCAGGCCTACGAGAAGGTCAACGGGACCTGGGTCGTGTACGGCATGGGTGACCAGATCGCCGGACCGATGACCAACCACGACGGCGCCTACGACCCACGTGGCAACCAGAGCACCCTCGCGCGCTTCACCTTCGCCCCGCCCGCCAGGACCGGTGGACGCTGGGAGGTGGCCAAGGCCGAGTTCGTCCCGCAGTGGATGGACACGGACGCCGGCCGCGTCGTCGACCTCAACGCCGAGATCGCCGGCGGCGCGGCCCACCACAGGGCCGTACGCGACCGGATCCGCGAGGCCGTCCTGAGCCGCGGGGCGGCCGACGACGGCCTCGTCATGGGCCGTTGACGCGCCGCGCGGTACGCACACGGGTCACTGCGTCCCGGTGCCGGCCCCTTGTTCCGCCTTCGCCAGCTCCGACTTCCGGTACGAGTACCCGAAGTAGATGACCAGGCCGATCAGGAGCCACACGGCGAAGCGCACCCAGGTGTGCCAGGACAGGAACGTGATCAGCCACAGGGAGAACAGCGCACCGATCGCCGGGACGTACGGCATGCCCGGACAGCGGAACGCCCGCGGCAGATCCGGCCGGCGGTAGCGCAGCACGGTCACGGCGACACACACCACGACGAACGCCAGCAGAATGCCGATGTTCGTCAGCTCCGCGGCCTCGCCGATCGGCAGGAACCCGGCGATCAGCGCCGAGGCGAAGCCGACGATCCAGGTGACCCGCACCGGCACATGCCGCGTGGGGTGCGTCTTCGCGAACCAGTGGGGCAGCAGCCCGTCCCGGCTCATCGAGAACCACACCCGGGTCACACCCAGCATGAAGGTGAACATGACGGTGAGAATGCCGATGATCGCGCCGACCGCGATGACGTTCGCGAGACCGCTCAGACCGACCGCCTTGAAGGCCGAGGAGAAGCCGCTCTCCGGGTCGATCTCCGTGTAGTTCTGCATACCCGTCAGCACCAGGCAGGCCGCCACGTACAGCACCATCGAGATCGCCAGCGAGTACATGATCGCCTTCGGCATATGGCGCTGCGCGTCCTTGGCCTCCTCGGCCGCCGTCGACATGGCGTCGTACCCGAACACCGCGAAGAACACCGTCGCCGCACCCGCGAACGCCCCGCTGACGCCGTAGGGGAAGAACGGGTTGTAGTTGGCGGTGTCGATGTGGAAGACGCCGACGGCGATCACCAGCAGCACGACCAGGACCTTCAGCCCCACGACGACCGTCTCGAACCGGGCCGCGTTCTTGATGCCGAGCGTCAGCAGATACGCCGTGAACAGACACAACAGCATCGCGAACAGGTCGACCTCGTGCCCTTCGCCCGTTCCCGGCGCGCCCAGCATCCACGAAGGCAGCTGCGCCCCCGTCTCGCCGAGGAGGAAGTTGAAGTACCCGGAGATGCCGATCGCGACGACCGCCACGATCGCCGTGTACTCCAGCAGCAGATCCCAGCCGATGAACCAGCCGGCCAGCTCACCGAGTACCGCGTACCCGTAGGTGTACGCCGACCCCGCCTTCGGGATCAGCCCCGCGAACTCGGCGTACGAGAACGCCGCGGCCGCGCTCGCCACGCCCGCGATCAGGAACGAGAGGAGGACCGCGGGGCCCGCCTTCTCGTGCGCCACCGCCCCGGCGAGGGTGAAGATCCCGGCGCCGATGATGCCGCCGACCCCGATGGCCGTCAGCTGCCACAGGCCGAGTGATCGGGTGAGCTGTTCGCTGGGGATGCCTTCTTCGATCTGTTCGATGGGCTTGCGGCGCAGCACGCCCTGCCCCATCCGTAGCCCGGCCATGAGTCACCTCTTCGCAGACTGCTGTCAGCCGATGGCGGCGCATGACAAACCGGGGCGGCCGGTGGCGGAAGACGACATGCGGTGACCGCGAGGTGAGAGGTCCGGGCAGGTCAGGGAACCACCGTGACGGGCCAGCGCCCGGCCTTCACCAGCCGTACCGCCACCGAGCCGACGATCCGGTGTCCCGCCGACTCCGACGCGCCCACCACCACCGCGTCCGCCTTCAGCTCGTCAGCTGCCGTCACCAGCCCGCTGTACGGATCACCACGGAAGGTGTGGAACTCCCAGCGTACGTCCCAGATGCCCCGCACTCTCTCCACGCCTTCCCGGATCTCCGCGACCAGCTCCGCCGCGACCTCCTGGGTGGTGTCGGCGACCGGGGCGCCCAGCGCGGCGCCCGCCGGCATCACCGGCTGTACGTACACCACCGCCAGCAGGGCGTTCTGCCGACGGGCGAGTCCGCCCGCGTACGCCGCCGCCCGCAGCGACGAGTCGGAACCGTCCAGGCCCACGACGATCACCTTCGGACCGTCGGTGCCACGCTCGAACCCCTGGGGCTGCCGCTCATTCACACCACCGAGGTTAGGGCCTGTCCTCCGGGATCCACCGGCCCGGTCCACCGCACACCGCCACCGCCGCCGACAGGCGGCGCGGCCACGGTCTCCCTAAAGTGCGGAACATGAGTGTCACGGTGGCGGAGCGCTCAGCCGTTGCCCGTCGCGGCTTCAGCAGCAAGGTGCCGGGCGCCTTCGCGATGTTCTTCGCCCTGCTGGGTGTGTTCTGCGCGCTGATCGCGCTGATCGCGCCCCTGCGCAGGCTGCTCCGGCCCGTCGCGGCGTTCCTCGACTGGATCGCCGTACCCGTCAGCGCCAACCTCGCGTACGCCGTCTTCCTGCTGCTGCTGGCCGCCGCCATCGGCGCCAGGAAGAAGGCGGCCTGGTGGCTTGTGGTCGCCTATCTGGCGCTGATCGCCTTCAGCGACGTCCTGGCGATCTCCTTCGAGCGTGACTGGCTCTGGATCCCCAGCCTCGCCGTGTGCCTGACCGCGCTGGCGCTGCTGGTCGTCGCACGACGAGAGTTCTACGCAGCGACCCGGCGCGGATCCCTGCGCCGGGCCGTTCTCGTTCTGATCCTGGGGCTCGCCGCAGGGATCCTCGCCGGCTGGGGACTCGTCGAGCTGTTCCCGAACGACCTCGTCCCCCAGCAGCGGCTGCTCTGGTCCGCCAACCGGGTTCTCGGCGGACTCGTCTCCAGCGCCCAGTTCGACGGCACCCCGCCCCGCGCCCTCTTCTTCCTCCTCGGCCTGTTCGGAGCCCTTGCCCTGCTGAACTCAGCGGCTACCCTCTTCCGCTCCCAGCGCATGGAAGCCGCCCTGCACGGCGACGAGGAACCCCGCATCCGCGCGCTGCTCGGCGCCTACGGCTCCCAGGACTCCCTCGGTTACTTCGCCACCCGCCGCGACAAGGCCGTCGTCTTCGCGCCCAGCGGCAGAGCCGCCGTCACCTATCGGGTCGAAGCCGGGGTCGCCCTGGCCAGCGGAGACCCGGTCGGCGACAAGGAGGCATGGACCCCTGCGATCGAGGCGTGGCTGGACGTCGCACGCCGCTACGCCTGGGCACCCGCCGTGATGGGCGCGTCCGAGGACGGCGCCAGAGCGTACGCGCGCTCCGGGCTCGGCGCGATACAGCTCGGCGACGAGGCGATCCTGCACGTGGACCGCTTCGACCTCGACGGCCGGGACATGCGGGTCACCCGGCAGGCCGTCAACCGGGTCCGCAGACTCGGCGTCACCGTCAGGATCCGTCGGCATTCCGCGCTCGGCGACGAGGAGATGCAGCGGATCACGCACCGGGCCGACGCCTGGCGCGACACCGAGACCGAACGCGGATTCTCCATGGCCCTCGACCGGCTCGGCGACCCGGAGGACGGCGACTGCCTGCTCGTCGAGGCGTATGCACCCGGTCCAGACGCGGGCCCCGAGGACGAGGCCAGGCTGGTCGCGCTGCTCTCCTTCGTGCCCTGGGGACGCGACGGGATCTCGCTCGACGTCATGCGCCGCGACCGCGACACCGCCCCCAACGGCGTCATGGAGTTCATGGTCGCCGAGCTCTGCGCGCAGGCACCGCAGCTCGGTGTCCGCCGCATCTCCCTCAACTTCGCGGTGTTCCGCTCGGCCTTCGAGGAAGGTGCCCGGATCGGCGCGGGACCCGTTCTGCGTCTGTGGCGCAGGCTGCTGCTCTTCTTCTCGAGGTGGTGGCAGCTGGAGGCCCTCTACCGGTCCAACGTGAAGTACCAGCCCGCCTGGTACCCGAGGTTCCTCTGCTACGGGGACGCCGGTTCGCTCGCCCGCATCGGCCTCGCCTCGGCGATCGCCGAGGGCTTCGTCGCCGTACCGAGCATGCGCAGACTCCGGGGCAACGGACGGCCGCGCCCGGGCGCCGGGCCGGTGGCGGGCACCGAGGGACTTCCGGCGATCGACGCGCTGGAACTCGCCGGGCCCGACACCGTGCGCCCGATGGGGGAGCGCAGACTGCCCGAGCAGGTGCGGGTCCGCCACCGCAAGCTCGAGCGGCTGCGCGAGCGGGGCATCGACCCCTATCCCGTCGGGGTCGCGCCACGCACGGGCGCCCTCGCCGAGATCCGCGCCGCCCGTCCCTCACCGGCGGCCGGGACGCGCACAGGCGAACAGGTCACCGTCGCCGGACGCGTCATGGCCGTACGCGACTTCGGCGGAGTCGTCTTCGCGGTGCTGCGCGACTGGTCCGGCGATCTGCAGATCGCCTTCACCCGCGAAGGGTCGGGCGCGGAGGTCCTGGACGCTTTCACCAAGGACGCCGACCTCGGCGACCACATCACCGCCACCGGCGAGATCGGAGCCAGCGACCGCGGCGAGCTCACCGTCTTCGCCACCTCCTGGCAGCTCACCGCCAAATGCCTGCGCCCGCTGCCCGACAAGCGACGCGGCCTCGCCGACCCCGAGGCCCGGGTCCGCCGCCGCTATCTCGACCTCGTCGCGAGGCCCGACGCCCGCAGTGTCGTACGGGCCCGCTCCACCGCCGTACAGGCACTGCGGCAGGGGCTGCTCGACCGCGGCTATCTCGAGGTCGAGACCCCGATGCTGCAGCAGATCCACGGCGGCGCCAACGCCCGCCCCTTCACCACCCATATCAACGCCTACGACCTCGACCTCTATCTGCGCATCGCCCCGGAGCTCTATCTGAAACGGCTCTGCGTCGGCGGCATGGAGAAGGTCTTCGAGATGGGCCGCACCTTCCGCAACGAAGGCGTCTCGTACAAGCACAACCCCGAGTTCACGATGCTCGAGGCCTACCAGGCCTTCGCCGACTACGACGTGATGCTCGACCTCGCGCGCGAACTCATCCAGGGCGCCGCCACCGCGGCCTTCGGCTCACCCGTCGCGCACAGGACGGAGCAGGACGGCAACCTCGTCGTCCATGACATCTCCGGGCCGTGGCCGGTCAGAACGGTCTACGGCGCCCTGTCGGAAGCGCTCGGTGAAGAGGTCGACGCGGACACGGACGAGGACACGCTGCGGCGGCTCTGTGATCCGGCCGGAGTCCCGCACCGCCCCGAGGACACCCGCGGCGACATCGTCCTGGAGATGTACGAGCGGCTGGTGGAGGAGAAGACCCAGCTGCCCACCTTCTACAAGGACTTCCCGACCGACGTCTCCCCGCTGACCCGCCAGCACCGCCGCGACCCGCGCCTCGCCGAGCGCTGGGACCTCGTCGCCTTCGGCACCGAACTGGGCACTGCTTACTCGGAGTTGACCGATCCCGTCGAGCAGCGCCGACGGCTCACCGCCCAGTCGCTCCTCGCCGCGGGCGGCGACCCCGAGGCGATGGAACTCGACGAGGACTTCCTGGACGCGCTCGAGTTCGCGATGCCGCCGACCGGCGGGCTCGGAATCGGCGTCGACCGGCTCGTGATGTTCCTGACGGGCCTCACCATCCGGGAGACACTGCCGTTCCCGCTCGTGCGCCGCCACTGACCGTCCGTCGGATCGAACCGGTGTGTAAACCGATACCCCCTTCGGGTGCTTTCGTACTCCGAACCGGTGTTGCTGAAGGCCGCCGGACGGCGCACATGGCAGCCATTGCTCATGAAGAAGGATCAGATGCCACCGGGGCGGCGGTCGCTGCTGCGCATCGCCGCCTGCGTCGGGGCAGCCGCCGTCGCACCCCTGCTGAGTCCTGAGTGGACGCGCACGCCCGACCGGCCGGCGACGGTCCCGCCCGCCGGAGGCCCGAAGGCGGCCGTCCGGTACGACGCTTCCGCGTACCGCCTGCAGCCCATGACGTCGTTCGCGCCGTACCTCATGACCAGGGCCGCAACACCCGTACGCCGACAGCCCTTTCTGAGCCTCCCGGCCATCGGCCACGCCATGGTGCTGACCTTCGACGACGGACCCGACCCCCGGTACACCCCGCGCATCCTGAAGACCCTGCGCAGATACGGCGTACGTGCCATGTTCTTCGTCTGCGGAGAGATGGCGGTGGGCCATCGGGATCTGCTGCGGGAGATGGCCGACGACGGGCATGTGGTGGGGAACCACACCTGGTCGCATCCGCTGATCCCGAGGCTCCGGCCGTACCGTATCCACGAGGAACTCGCCGAGACGAGCGAGCTCATCGAGAGGACCCTCGGCGCCGCGCCCCTCTGGTACCGGGCGCCGTACGGAGCGTGGAACCGGCATTCGTTCGAGATCGGCGCCGAACTCGGTATGGAGCCGCTCGCCTGGACCATCGACACCCTCGACTGGCGAGAGCCCGGGACCGGCGCGATCGTCAGCAGTGTCCTGGAGGGTGCCGAGCCCGGGGCGGTCGTCCTCTCGCACGACGCGGGCGGCGACCGGTCGCAGAGCGTGGCCGCACTCCGCCGCTATCTGCCGGCGTTGCTCGACTCCGGGTACCGGATCACGGTACCCGTGCGCTGAGCCGGGACGGGGGCGTGACGCAGGGCCGCCGGCGTGCCCGGCCGACGGCCCCACGGCCCCTCGTACAGCTCACCGCGAGGAGATCATGCGGGCGAAGACGACGACGTTGCCGTCGTAGCCGCTGACCTTGGAGTAGCCGCCGCCGCAGGTGATCACTCGTAGCTCCGGGCTGCCGGTGTCGCCGTAGACGCGGGGGCCGGGGAAGTTCTGCTTGGAGAACACCTCGACGCCGTACACCTCGAAGACGGCGGTCTGCCCGTCGTATCGGGCCACCTCGATGTGCACGCCCTTGCGCAGCGACCCCAGACCGTAGAAGACGGCCGGCCCCCCGGCGTTGTCGACATGGCCGACGATCACCGCGGTGCCCTGCTGGCCCGGCGCGATGCCGTTCTGGTACCAGCCGGCCAGGTTGGTGTCCTGCGGAGGAGGCGCCTGGATCCAGCCGTTGGGGTCCAGGCCGACGTCGACGATCGGTGCGTCGACCCGGATCGCGGGGACGGAGATCCGGGACGCGGGGGCGTACGCAAGCGGCTCAACGGTTCCGTTGAGGGAGAGCGAGTTCTGGTCGAGGCGGCGGCTGTCCAGGCCCGCGGCCACCGCGGGCTGGGGCGGACCCATGCCGATGTCGACGCCATTGCGCACCAGCGCGAGGCCGGTGAGCATGACGAGAGCCAGTACGCCCCAGGGTGAGCGTCTTCTGGACTCCGAGCCGGTGTAGTCCTGGCCCATGGTTCTCCCATCTCATCGTCTGCAGGCACGTTAAGCACACCGGCCATGGGCGGCGACCTGAGAGGGGCGAACGGGTGGTTCGGCCACTTGGGATGACCCATACGAGTGCATAGGCATATGAGATGTCCGACGGGTCCGTGACCTGCGGCTCCGTCAGATCGAGGCACTGCGCACCGGCGTGTCGGCTCACCGGGGTGGACCAACCCCGAAATGCGGCGAATGTGCAACTCGGTGAGTGTTCGTCATGGAGGGCGTTTTCGTCGAATCTCCCGGAGCACCGTTCCGGGGCGCCATCCACTGGAGGTTCAACCATGCGTGCTTCACGCGCTCTCGCGGTGAGTATCACCGCATGCGCGGCGACGATGGGGCTCACCGTGCCCGTGGTCGCCGCCACCAGCACCGGGGGTGGCACCGGCCCGAGGAACATCTCCCTCTCCCCGTCCGCGGTCCACCAGGGCGGCACCATGAACATCCATGTCGATGGCTGCAACCGCGGTGGTGTCGTCACGTCCAACGCCTTCCCCACGGCCAACCTCAACTCGTTCGGCGACCGCGGGGGGTACGGCCCGAACCGCGGCCAGGGCGGCAGCCCGAATCGGGCCCGCAACGACGACCCGGCCGGTACTGCGACCGGCAACAGTCCTGATGAGGTCGGGAACGCGAACCCGAACCCGAACGCGAACCCGAACGCGGACGCGAGCCTGGACACGAGCCTGGACATGAACCTGTTCCAGGAGCCGACCCCGACCCCGACCCCGACCCCGACAGCGACAGCGACCGCGACCGTCACCGCGACCCCGAGTCCGAGCGCGAACGGCAACGGCAACGGCAACGGCAACGGGAATGCGACCGTGAACGGCAACGGCCGAGGGGACAACAACGGCCGAGGGGACAACCACGGCCGAGGGGACAACAACGGCCGAGGGGACAACAACGGCCGAGGGCAGAACAACGGCAACGGGAACGGGGTCGGTGGCAACAGCGGCCGTGACAAGGACGGCCGTGACAAGGACGGCCGTGACGAAGGCAACGGCAACGGGAACGGGGTCGCCGGGGACGGGGCCGGGAACGGCAACGGGAACGGCAACGGCAACGGCAACTTCAACTTCAACTTCAACGGTGACGGATTCAACAACAACGACCGTGACCGGGGCCGTAACGACCGTGATCGGGGCCGCAACAACGGCCGGGGCAACAACTTCAACAACTTCAACAACTTCAACAACTTCGACAACGGCGTTGCCGAGGCCACGGCCCGGATCTACGACAACGCCACGCCGGGCCAGTACAACCTCGCCGTCCGGTGCAACGACAGCAACCGGGTCGCCACCCGGACCTTCACCGTGCTGCGTGCCCAGGGGGCGCAGGGCGGTCTGGGCGGTTCTCTCGGACCCTCCACCAAGGAGATGGCCGTGGGCGGCGGGCTCGTCGCCGCAGCGGCGATCGGCGGCGCCGTATTCCTCGTTCGCCGTCGCATGAGCAGCGGAAAGGCATGACCGGCCGAACCTCCCGGTCGGCCCGAACCGCCCGTCGCCCCGAGTCCTGGACCAGGACTCGGGGCGACGGGCTTCATTCACGGGGCGGGGCGCTCAGTGCAGACGGCTTCCCAGGTGCCTGCGCACCACGTAGAAGACGCCGCCCGCCGCGACCAGCACGAGCACCGCGCCGGTCGCGATCTTGCCGGCGTTCATCTCGCTGACAGCGCCGCCGAGACCGCCCTTGACGCCCTGGGGGGAGGCGGTGGACGTCGACTGCGTCGTCGGCGTCGCCGTGCCGCCGGAGATGCTCAGGTCGGTGGTTCCCGACTGGCCGTTGCAGGTGAACGTCACCGAGTACACGGCACCCCGCCTGGCGTCCCGGTCGACCGTCGCCGTGCCCGTGAGGCCGGGCGGGATGGTGACGGTGTCGAAGACGCCGGACGAGGCCGTGGCCGACGTGGGGCAGCCGGACACGGACAGGGTGACCTGCCCGCCCGGTGCCACGGTCGACGGGGAGACGGCGAACGAGAACGGCTGCTTGCGCGGCGGGCCGGCGGCGCCGCCCGCGCCGTCGGCACTGGCGGCACTGGCGGCAGTCGCGAGGGGAGTGGTCAGGGCGAGGGCGGCCGCTCCGAGCAGAGCGGCGGACGCAACGGGTATCGCGCGCATGGTCAATCCTCCGGGTCCCCGAGGAGCAGCTGCGGAACGGGTTTCCACAAAGGCAGGGAATGCACCTCGATGACCGAAACGCTAGGAGCGCACTATCACACCCGCGATCGCTGTAGGACGAATGGGGCATGTGCGTCACCCGAGCGGCGGACATCGGAGTCTCCGCAGCCTGCGCCGCCCGGGTGTCACGTCGTCAGCCGCGGGCTTGGGGGAAGAGGGCGAGGAACGGATCGGCCGTGGCCGAAATTCCTCTGCCGAACGGTGCGTCGAAATCCCAGATCAGAAAGAGCAGAAAGGCGATCAGGGCGCTGAACAGCCCGGCGAGGAGCAGCTCCCGGAAAGTCCGGCGAATCTGCAGCGTAAAGATCAGGCCAACGGTTACCAGTGCGCCGGTGATCAGTCCGAACCACACCACCCCGGGCATCGTCGCCTCGATGCTCTGCCCCCTGGCCCCTCTCGCATCGTCGGCCGCCGCGACCTGGTCGACCAGTGGCTGATAGGCCTGCCCCTCGTGGTCCGTCTTCGGTACATAGTCCGTCACATCCCGCCGGACCTGCTGGAGGAGCCGGTCGCCCTTGTCCGTAAGGGAACCCCGCTCGACCATGTGGCGCCACTCGGTGTCCACGACATGGGTGACATAGGCGTCGACGTCCTCACGGATACGGGTTCTGACCGCCGGCGGGTAGACCTCGGCGCGTGCCGAGACCTCGTGGAGTGCCTGCGCCTCGACGCGCACCGAGTCCTGTGCGGCGCTGCGCGCCTCCCATACGCCGGCGATCGCCAGGCCCAGGACGATCGCGTACACCACGCCGATCATCATCGTCATGTACTCGATGACATCGGGGGTCTCCGTCGGGTCGTCGTTCTCGCCGATGCGGCGGTTGTTGATGACGGTGATGGTCAGTACGACGGCGCAGGCCGCGGCCATCGCGATCGAGAGTACGGCCCATTCCGACACGGGTACCTCCGGGGGCTAGCGGGAGCGGGGACGCAGAAAGGCCGCGGCGAGTACCGCGGGCGCGGTGACGAGGAGCGTGAGCGAGACCAGGGAGGGGCCGCCCCGTGGCTCCTTGCGCGGGGGTCGGCGGTAGTCGGGGATCGCGACCGGGGCGGGCGAAGGGGGCTTCGGCCGGACCGTCGGTGAGGGAGACGGTGAGGGAGGCGGCGGAGGTGGTGCCTGCCGGGGCTCGACCCGCGGTGGCAGTGGCGGTGGAGGCGGAGGTGGAGGCGGAGGCGGAGGAGGCTCCGGCGGGGGCGGGGCCGGCCGCGGCGGAGGAGGGGGCTCCGGGGCGGGCGACGGCCCGGCCCAGCAGCGACCGCTGCCCGTGACAGCGACGTTGGAGGCAGAGCCGTCCCGGCCGATCGAGGCGTACGAGCAGTTGTCGGCGGCGGCAGGCGCGGGGGCCGCCAGCAGCCAGGCGAGTGCGGCGGCCGACAACAGCCGCCCTACGAGCGATCCGTACACGCCGATGAGCATGATCCGCAGACGCCCCGGACACGCCGGAACGGTCGGCGATTCGCCTGATGGAGGGGTTGTCGGGCGCTCTGGTTTGCGGCTCCGCAAGATTTTTTCCGGCCCGTTGAACACAACGAGCCCTCCCGCCCGTACCTAGGGCCATGAACGGCGCACCTACGCGCCGCAAGAAGATCAGGTCTCACGGGAGTTGACATGAATACCTGGCGGAACGCCTCGCTCGCGGTGACTGCAGCGGCCGTACTCGCGCTGACGACGGCGTGCGGTCAGGAGACTGGCACGACAACCCCCGCAGGTCAGGCGGTCGGTGCGGCCAAGCCGGCGGGCCAGCCGGCCGCCGGCGGCTACGGCGCCGACTACAGCGGGGCCGGTGAGGCGGCGTCCGCCCCGAAGACCGCCGGACAGCTCGCCGTTCTGGACAGCAAGAAGCTCGGCAAGGTACTGACCGACAGCGAGGGATGGACCCTCTACCGCTTCGACAAGGACACCGTCAGCCCGCCGAAGTCGAACTGTGAAGGCGACTGCGCCAAGGCCTGGCCCGTCGTGGCCGCGGGCGATGTCACGGCCGCGCCCGGGACCGACGCCTCGCTGATCGGAGAGGTCACCCGTGCCGACGGCAGCAAGCAGCTCACCATCGGCGGCTGGCCGATGTACCGGTACGCCAAGGACACCAAGCCCGGTGACACCAAGGGCCAGGGTGTGGGCGGCACTTGGTTCGCCTCGGCTCCCGACGGCAAGAAGGCCGCCGCCGGAGGCGCGGGCGACGGCGCGGAAGAGGCCGGTGGCGAGGCCGCGGACCTCGCGGGCCTGTCCGTCCGCAAGGACCCCAAGCTCGGCGACGTCGTCGTCGACAAGAACGGCATGACGGTCTACCGCTTCATGAAGGACTCGGCCTGGCCGATGAAGACCGCCTGCACCGGCGCCTGCCTCGAGAAGTGGCCGGTCGTGGAGCCCGTCGCCAAGAACGACACCGAGGGCATCCTCAAGAAGGGCTTCGTCACCTTCGACCGTCCCGACGGGATCAAGCAGCAGACCATCGACTGCTGGCCGATCTACACCTACTCCGGCGACTCCAAGCCCGGTGACACCAACGGGCAGGGCGTGGGCGGCACATGGTACGCCGTCTCGCCCCAGGGCAAGCCGGTCGGAGCGCCCAAGTAGTCCCCACACAGCGCTTCGGCCCCGTCCGGCCCGTCTTCCACGCCTCCGCGTGAAGGCGGGCCGGACGCACGTGCCGAAGGCATGTGTGACCAAGAACGGACCGTTAATTTCCGTTTCTGCTCGCTCTCTTGGCGGCCGATCAGTAGCCTCGGCTCGAACACCGGCCATATACATGGCCGTACGTCCCGTGGCGACTTGTTGGAGATATCAATGGAGCGTCCCGCCTGGGCTCCGCCGGGCATCGACATATCGGTGCCGAGCGTGTCCCGCATTTACGACTACTACCTGGGCGGCTCGCACAATTTCGAGGTCGACCGGGAAGCCGCACGCAGGGCCATGGAGTTCGTTCCTGGCCTCCCGAAGATCATGCAGTCCAACCGGGCCGTGATGCGCCGAGCCGTCCGCTTCGCCGTGAGCGAGGGCGTCACCCAGTTCCTGGACATCGGCTCCGGCATTCCGACCTTCGGCAATGTCCACGAAGTGGCCCAGGAGGCCAGTCCCGGAGCGCGCGTCGTGTACGTCGACCACGACCCGGTCGCCGTCGCCCACAGCCAGGCCGTGCTCGAGGGCAACGACGACGCGGGCATCGCCGGGGCGGACCTGCGCAAGCCGCGCGACATCCTCGACAGCCCCGAGGTCGCCGACCTGCTCGACCTGGACCGCCCGGTCGCCCTGCTGCTCGTATCCGTCCTCCACTTCATCGAGGACGCCGACGAGCCGCACCGCGCGGTGGCCGAGCTCCGGGACGCACTGGCGCCCGGCAGCCTCATCCTCGTCACCCATGCCGCGTACAACGGCATCCCGGTCCCCCAAGAGCGGGTCGGCGGCGCCGTCGGGGTCTACGAGAACATCCGCAACCCGCTCATCATGCGCAGCCGCGAGGAGGTCGCGCGGTTCTTCGACGGGTTCGAGCTGGTCGAACCGGGACTGGTGTCCATGGGCGACTGGCGGCCCGACACCCCGGCCGAGCAGGAGGACCCTTACGCCTTCTCCGGCTTCGCAGGGGTGGGGCGCAAAGCGTGAAGGTGCCGTCGCAGGCGACGGGTTCCGCGGCGGACCCGGACGGCCTCGAGGACAGACTCCGGCGGTTCGCGACCATCTGGAGCCGGGCGATCTTCCCGGTGACGGCCACGTCGCTGACCCGCGCCGAGTTCGAACAGCATCTGCTGCCGCTGGCACGGAGGTTGAGCGACGCGCTGCACACACGTCCCTTCGACACCACGGCCGCCCAGCGGGTGGGGGCCGCGCTCGTCGACGCCCACTGCACCGATCCGGACGCGCTCAGCCGCACACTCGGCGTCGTGGACTCCTATCTCGTTCTCTACTGCGGGAACAGCCAGGAGCCGGCGGAGGACAGCCGCGCCCGCTGCGCCCGGCTGCAGCACGCGCTCTCGGCCGGGTACGCCCACGCGCTGCGCGAGCGCACCCTGACCGAGCAGGAGGCCATCGCACGCTCCGCTCTCGCGGCGCGCAGCGACGCCATGGAGGCCCTGCACGCGACCGAGACACGCTTCCGCGCCGTGTTCGAGGGTGCCGCGGTCGGCATCGGCATCGCGGACCTCGAAGGCAACGTCCTGGAGGTCAACGACACCCTCACCCGGATGTTCGGGGGGCTGGAACACCACGTCCGCGGTCGCAGGGTCCAGGACTGGTCCCACCCCGAGGACCGGCCGCACGTCTGGGACCTCTACGACGAGCTGGTGCGCGGGGAACGCGAGCACTTCCGGGTCGAGAAGCCGTTCTACCGCAACGACGGCACGGTGCTGTGGACCAATCTGACGGTGTCGCTGCTGCGGGACGCCGAGGGGAACCCGGAGTACCAGCTGGCGCTGATGGAGGACACCACCGAGCGCAGGCTGCTCAACCTCCGGCTGCGGTACGAGGCCACGCACGACGCGCTGACGGGCCTGCCCAACCGCACGCTCTTCTTCGAGCGGCTGGAGAAGGCACTCGCCGCCCAGGAAGGGGCCCGTTTCGGCCTCTGCTATCTGGACCTCGACGGCTTCAAGGCGATCAACGACAGCCTCGGCCACTCGGCCGGTGACCGGCTGCTCGTCGAGATCGCGGACCGGCTGCAGAGCTGCGCCACCGCGCCGGGCGAGATGGTGGCCCGGCTCGGCGGCGACGAGTTCGTGGCCCTGACCACCGGACCGGACAGCGCACGTGAGGTGCGTGACCTCGCCGGCCGGATCCTCGGCGTCCTGTCCGGGCCCGTCATGCTGGATGGGCGTGAGATCAGCGTCAGGGGCAGCATCGGGATCGTCGAGGGGGTGGCCGGTGAGCGGACCTCCGCGGAGGTGCTGCGCAGCGCCGACATCACGATGTACCGGGCCAAGGCAGCCGGCGGCAACCGCTTCGAGTTCGCCGACCCGGAGGCGGACGCCCGCGCGATCACCCGGCACGGGCTGACCATGGCCCTGCCCGCGGCGCTCGAGCGCGGGGAGTTCTTCATCGAGTACCAGCCGCTGGTGCATCTCGGCGACGGCAGCGTGCACGGGGCGGAAGCGCTGGTGCGCTGGTGCCACCCGCAGCACGGCGTACTCGGCCCGGACCGCTTCATCCCGCTGGCGGAACACACCGGGCTCATCGTGCCCCTGGGCCGCTGGGTGCTCCAGGAGGCCGTGCGCCAGGCCCGGTTCTGGCACGAGCAGTTCCCACTCGTCGGCGGCGCGAGGCCGCTGCGGATCAACGTCAATCTGTCGCCGACCCAGCTGCATCACCCGGGCCTGGTCGCCGACACGGTGGACGTCCTGGAGCGCTCGGGGCTGGAGCCCGGGGCACTGTGTCTTGAGGTCACGGAGTCCGCGCTGATCGGCGCGGACGAGGATCTGCTCAAGCCGCTGCGGCAACTGGCCGAGATGGGTGTCGACATCGCGCTCGACGACTTCGGCACCGGCTACTCGAATCTGGCCAATCTGCGGCGTCTTCCGGTGAGTGTCCTCAAACTGGACCGCTCCTTCACCCAGGGCATGCAGCGGCACCCGGCGGACCCTGTGGACATCAAGATCGTCGAAGGCATCGTCTCGCTGGCCCACAGCCTCGAACTCGCCGTCACGGTCGAGGGCGTCGAGACGGGCGCGCAGGCGGAGCAGTTGCGCGAACTGGGCTGTGACACGGCCCAGGGCTGGTACTACGCGCGCCCGGGTCCGCCGGACCGCCTGCACGCGTTGTCCCTGGCGGACGCGGTGTAGGACGCGGGTCGTGGGCAGTCGGTCCGAGGGGCGGCGGGGGCGCCCCCGGACGGAGTGCGCGAACGGGTGGGCAGGTGACGGACGGCAGCCGGTACGGCGCCACCCACCGGACATCACACGTCCGGGTCAGGGCCCGCCGCTCCTCGCCGCGAGCCGAGCAGCATCCGCTGGAGCTCTCGGGCCGCCCGTGGCGGAGCCACGTCGCTGCGGTGCGCGAGCGCGATCGTCCGCCGCAGACCCGGGGGAGCGAGTTCGGTCACGCGCAGGTCGCGCCCCGCTCTGTCCGCGACCATCCGGGGCACCACCGCCACCCCCAGCCCGGCCCGGACAAAGCCGAGCACCGCGTCCATCTCGCCCCCCTCCACCGTGAACGACGGTTCGAAGCCCTCCGCGCGGCATGCCGCGACGGTCAGTTCCCGCAGGTCGTATCCGTGCCGGAACATCACGAGTGGCTCCCCCTGGAGTTCCGCGATCCGCACCGGCCTGCCCGGCGCGGGCGCGGCCGGGCGGGCATCTCCCGGGCCATGCCCAGGGGCCGACACCACCACCAGGTCCTCCTGCAGCAGTTCCACCGTCGTCAGCGCCGGTGAAGGCGTCGGCAGCGGGAGCACCACGAGCGCCAGATCCAGTGCGCCGCGCGCCAGCTCCCGCACGAGATCGTGGGAGCCGCTCTCCTCGATCAGCAGTTCGATCCCCGGGTGCCGATCGTGGAAGGCCCTCAGCACCTCGGGCAGCAGGCCCGTGCACACACTCGGCGTCGCCCCGAGCCTGACGCGCCCGCGCCGCAGTTGCGCCAGCTCCTGGACCTCATGGCGGGCGGTGTCCGTGTCGGCCAGGATCCGGCGGGCGAGCGGCAGCAGCGCCTCGCCCGCGTCGGTGAGCGCGATATTGCCGCGCGCGCGGCTGAAGAGCTCCGCGCCCAGTTCCTTCTCCAGGGCCCGGATCTGCTGGGACAGCGAGGGCTGCGACACATGCACCTGCTCGGCGGCCCGGGTGAAGTGCCGGGTCTCGGCCACGGCCACGAAGTACTGGAGCTGCTGGAACTGCATGTCCTCCACGATAGACGCCTCGATAGGCACAGCCTATGGATATGAGCCGCACCATGTCTTGGACCTCTCGGGAGGACCGGCCTAGCGTCGTGTCCATGGCTCTGGCAACGCGGACGGACCGACGACCGTCCTTGACGCGCACCCTCTGGGGATCGACCGTCGGCAAGAAGTCGGTGATGGCCGTGACCGGTCTGATCATGCTCGGCTATCTCGTCGTCCATATGCTGGGCAACCTCAAGATCTTCTTCGGCTCCGACGAGTTCAACGGCTACGCGCACTGGCTGCGCACCCTCGGCGAGCCCTTCCTCCACCACGAGTGGGCCCTGTGGATCGTCCGCGTGGTGCTGCTCGCCGCCGTCGTGCTGCACGGCGTGTCGGCCTACCAGCTCAGCCGGCGGGACATCAAGGCGCGCCCCAGCAAGTACGTCCACAAGCGGCCGCGCGCGAGCTACGCAACCCGCACCATGCGCTGGGGCGGGATCATCCTCGGTCTGTTCATCGTCTGGCATCTGCTGGACCTGACCACGCTCACCGTCAACGAGAACGCCGAGCACGGGCGCCCGTACCAGAACGTCGTCGCGACCTTCTCCACCTGGTACGGCAACACCGTCTACCTCGCCGCGATGCTCGCCCTCGGCCTGCACGTCCGGCACGGCTTCTGGAGCGCCGCTCAGACCCTCGGCGTCGGCAACGCGCATCGCGACCGCGCCCTCAAGACCGCCGCCAACGTCCTCGCACTGGCGCTGACGGTGGGCTTCATCTCGGTACCCGTCGCCGTCATGACCGGATTGGTGAGCTGACATGAACGACCACGTCGACCACAGCGCCTACGAGACCGGCGAGCCGATCGCCGACACCAAGGCGCCGGAAGGGCCCATCGCGGAACGCTGGGACCGCCGCCGGTTCGAGGCGAAACTCGTCAACCCGGCCAACCGCCGCAAGCACACCGTCATCGTGGTCGGCACCGGCCTCGCCGGCGGCTCCGCCGGAGCCACACTCGCCGAACAGGGCTACCACGTAGTCCAGTTCTGCTACCAGGACTCACCGCGCCGCGCCCACTCGATCGCCGCCCAGGGCGGCATCAACGCGGCCAAGAACTACCGCAACGACGGCGACTCCGTCCACCGTCTCTTCTACGACACCGTCAAGGGCGGCGACTTCCGCGCCCGAGAGTCGAACGTCCACCGTCTCGCCCAGATCTCCGTGGAGATCATCGACCAGTGCGTCGCCCAGGGCGTGCCCTTCGCCCGTGAGTACGGCGGTCTCCTCGACACCCGCTCGTTCGGCGGCGTCCAGGTCTCCCGTACCTTCTACGCCCGCGGCCAGACGGGACAGCAACTGCTCCTCGGCGCCTACCAGGCGCTCTCCCGGCAGATCGCCGCCGGCAACGTCGAGATGCACCCCCGCACCGAGATGCTCGACCTGATCGTCGTCGACGGCCGGGCCCGGGGCATTGTGGCCCGCGATCTCATCACCGGCAGGATCGACACGTACTTCGCCGACGCGGTCGTGCTCGCCTCAGGCGGCTACGGCAACGTCTTCTACCTGTCGACGAACGCGATGAACTCCAATGCCACCGCCGTATGGCGCGCCCACCGGCGTGGCGCGTACTTCGCCAACCCCTGTTTCACCCAGATCCACCCCACCTGCATCCCGCGCACCGGCGACCACCAGTCCAAGCTGACGCTGATGAGCGAGTCGCTCCGCAACGACGGCCGGATCTGGGTGCCGAAGGCCAAGGGCGACACACGACCGGCCAACGAGATCCCCGAGCACGAGCGCGACTACTACCTGGAACGCATCTACCCCTCCTTCGGCAACCTCGTGCCCCGCGACATCGCCTCCCGCGCCGCCAAGAACGTCTGCGACGAGGGCCGCGGAGTCGGCCCAGGCGGCCAGGGCGTCTACCTCGACTTCGCCGATGCCATCGCCCGGACGGGCCGGGCGAAGGTCGAGGAGAAGTACGGCAACCTCTTCGACATGTACGAGCGGATCACGGCGGAGAACCCGTACGAGGTGCCGATGCGGATCTATCCGGCCGTGCACTACACGATGGGCGGCCTCTGGGTCGACTACGACCTTCAGACCACCGTGCCCGGGCTCTTCGCCATCGGGGAGGCCAACTTCTCCGACCACGGAGCCAACCGGCTCGGCGCGTCAGCCCTCATGCAGGGACTCGCCGACGGCTACTTCGTACTGCCGTCCACCATCAACGACTACCTCGCCCGCAACCCTCACCCCGAGGCCGTCGACGCCTCCCACCCGGCCGTGGCCGAGGCGCTCGCCGAGACCGAGGACCGCCTCAACCTGCTTCTCGCGGTCGGCGGCGACCGCACGCCCGACTCGTTCCACCGTGAACTGGGCGAGTTGATGTGGGAGTTCTGCGGAATGGCCCGCACCGACGAGGGCCTGCGCAAGGCACTGGAGCGGATACCGCGGATCCGGGAGGAGTTCTGGCGCCGGATCAAGGTCCCCGGCACCGGCGAGGAGTTCAACCAGTCGCTGGAGAAGGCCAACCGGATCGTCGACTACCTGGAGCTCGCCGAGCTGATGTGTCTCGACGCACTGGCCCGTGCCGAGTCCTGCGGCGGCCACTTCCGCGAGGACTCGCAGACCCCTGACGGCGAGGCCGCGCGGAAGGACGAGGAGTTCTCGTACGCCGCCGCCTGGGAGTTCACCGGTACGGGCGAGGCCCCCGTCCTGCACAAGGAAGACCTCGTCTTCGAGTACGTCCACCCCACTCAGCGGAGCTACGCATGAAGCTCAGACTGCGCGTCTGGCGCCAGAAGAACGCCGATGCCCCCGGTGCCATGGCCACCTACGAGGTGGACGGCATCTCGCAGGACATGTCGTTCCTGGAGATGCTCGACACCCTCAACGAGGAACTCATCCTGCGCGGCGAGGACCCCGTCGCCTTCGACCACGACTGTCGCGAAGGCATCTGCGGCGCCTGCTCGCTCGTCATCAACGGCGACGCCCATGGCCCGGAGCGCACCACCACCTGCCAGCTCCATATGCGGTCGTTCCGGGACGGCGACACCATCGACATCGAGCCATGGCGGGCCTCGGCCTTCCCCGTGGTGAAGGACCTGGTGGTCGACCGATCGGCCTTCGACCGGATCATCCAGGCCGGCGGCTACATCACCGCACCGACCGGCGCCGCCCCTGAGGCGCATGCCACCCCGGTCCCCAAGGCCGACGCCGACTTCGCCTTCGAGCATGCCGAATGCATCGGCTGCGGAGCCTGCGTCGCGGCCTGTCCCAACGGTTCCGCGATGCTCTTCACCTCCGCCAAGGTCAACCACCTCAATGTGCTGCCGCAGGGCTCGCCGGAGCGCGAGACCCGGGTGCTCGACATGGTCGCGACCATGGACGAGGAGGGCTTCGGCGGCTGCACGTTGACCGGTGAGTGCGCCACGGCCTGCCCGAAGGGCATTCCGCTGCCCTCGATCGCGGCGATGAACAAGGAGTGGCTGCGGGCGACGCGGAAGGCCGGGCGGTAGCCGCTCGCGCCGGCCCGCCCGTGCGGCTCCGGGCGGGCCGGACAGGCAGGACGGTCAGGCGGCGCCGGGGTCAGATCTCGGGGAACACCGCCGGCACGCCGAGCGCCGGTGCCACCGCCCCCCAGATCGCGGACTGCGCCGTCGCCAGGTCCACCTTCGGGTCGCCCAGCATGAGGCGGATACCGAACCCGTCGCACATCACCAGCAGCTGTGTGCTTGTCGCGTCGACGTCGAACGCGGCGAACTCGCCCGAGTCGATGCCGCGCCGCATTGCCTGGCCGACCCAGGTGTGCAGCTGGTCGTAGAGGTCCACGGCGAAACTCCGGGCCGTCTCGTCACGCAGTGCCCGCACCCACAGTTCCTGCCAGAGCCGCCAGTCCTGGCGCAGCTCCGGGTCGGTGGGGAGCAGACTGTGCAGAATGCGCGCCAGGATGACCGACGCGGGCACCGAATCGGCGTCCCGCTCGAGCTCCGTCCCCGTCTGGGCGAAGGAGTGCTTCATCGCCTCGGTGAAGAGCTTCTCGCGGGTCTCGAAGTGGTAGTGGAGCAGTGCGGTCGAGACCCCGGCGTGCTCGGCGACCATACGCATACGGATCTTCTCGAAGCCGACCTCGGCGATCACTTCGCACGCCGCGGAGAGGATCCGCTCGCGTGTTTCGCGAGTGCGTTCGGCCATGGCCACGTCGGTGCTCCCTGGGGTCGGTCGATCCGGTCGGTCGTTCGTGCGGTGTCCCCGCGGCGCCACCGGGTGATCCCATGCGGCGCCGCCTCCCATCTTCGCGTATCCCCGCCGTCCGCGGGCCGGGCCCCTTGCGGTCATGGATACGTGTGGAAGCCGCGGCCCGATTTGCGGCCGAGCAGTCCCGCCTCGACCATCCGGGACAGCAGAGGCGGCGGCGCGTACAGGGGCTCCCGGAACTCCTCGTACATCGACTCCGCGATGGCCCTGGTCGTGTCCAGACCGATCAGATCGGTCAGCGCCAGCGGCCCGAGCGGGTGTGCGCAGCCCAGCGTCATCGCGCGGTCGATGTCCTCGACCGACGCGGTGCCCGCCTCCGCCATCCGTACGGCGGCCAGCAGATACGGCACCAGCAGCGCGTTGACGACGAACCCCGATCTGTCCCGTGCCCTGACCACCTGCTTGCCCAGCACCCCGGAGGTGAAGGCCTCCGCCCGCAGGGTCGTCTCCTCCCCGGTCAGCAGGGACGGCACCAGCTCGACCAGCGGCAGCACGGGCACCGGATTGAAGAAGTGCAGACCCACCACCTGCTGGGGGCGGGAGGTGGCCGCGGCGAGCCGGATGACCGGGATGGACGACGTGTTGGTCGCCAGAATCGCGTCCGGGCTGTCCACCACCGCGTCGAGCCGGGCGAACACATCCAGCTTCACGGCCTCGTCCTCGGCGACAGCCTCCACGACCAGATCACGGTCGGCCAGTGGTTCCAGGCCAGGGACCACGTCGACGCGGGCCAGGGCCGCGTCCCGTTCGGCGGCGGACAGCTTGCCCTTGTCCGTGGCACGCCGCAGCGAGCCGGCGATCCTGGCCCGGCCGGCCTCCGCCGCCGCGCGGTCGGCCTCGGCCACCACGACGTCCAGCCCCGCACGCGCACAGACCTCGGCGATTCCGGACCCCATCAGTCCGCAGCCCACGACGCCGACCCGCTCGATGCGGTACCGCTCGGCTCCGGCCATCGGCTCTCCTTCCCGAGTGGTTCAGTGGATTCGGTCGTCCGGGGGGGGGGCGGGCGGCCGCCGGGGGCCCCCCCGCCCCGGCCGCCCGCCCCCCGCCCGCCGGGGGGCCCAGCCGTAACGCCCGGCCCC
>NZ_JBHVDH010000002.1:683239-722647 GCF_042802855.1 Streptomyces sp. NPDC057445
TGTTGTCCCTGGGCTCGGGCGGGCCGGGGGGGCCGCGCCCCCCGCCCGCCCCCCGACCGGACCGGACGCGCCGACGCCCTCAGGCGTGCGGCAACTGCAGTACGCCCGTGCCACGCTTGACCAGTTCACCCGCGATGATCAGGCGCTGGATCTCGGAGGTGCCTTCCCAGATGCGGTCGACGCGCAGCTCGCGGTAGAGGCGTTCGACGGGGTAGGAGCGGTCGTATCCGCGTCCGCCGAAGATCTGCACACAGCGGTCGATGACCCGCCCGGCCGCCTCACTCGCCGACAGCTTGGCGATGGCCGCCTTGGCGTGCAGCGTCTTGCGGTCGGAGAGTCCCGCGTCCACTTCCCAGGCGACCTGGTGGGCGTAGGCGCGGTTGACGGCGATGTCGACGGCGCAGTCGGCGAGCATGCCCTGGACGAGCTGGAAGTCGGCGATGCGGGAGCCGAACTGGCGGCGCTCGACGGCCCAGTCGCGGGCCAGCTCCAGCGCGCGCTCTGCCGCGCCGGTGGTCCTGGCGGCGATCATCAGCCGCTCCTCGGTGAACCAGGAACGTGTGATGTCGTACCCCTTCCCGATCCCGCCGAGTACGGCGTCGTGCGGGACCCGTACATCCGTGAAGGTGAACTCCGGGTGTTCGTAGACGAAGGTGTGCATGAAGCGGGGCACCCGCGTCATCTCCACCCCCGGCGTGTCCTTGTCCACCAGGAACAGGGTCGGTTCCCCCTCCTCCCCGGCCGCGGCGAGCACGATCATGAAGTCGGCGTGGTCGCCCACCGTCACGAACCACTTCTCGCCGTTCAGCACCCATCCGTCGGCGGTCCGGGTCGCCGTCGTCCTGATGCTCTGCGGGTCGGAGCCCGCCCCGGGCTCTGTCACGGCGTAGCAGTCGCGCCGCGCACCCCGGATGACGGGAACGAGGTAGCGCTCGCGCTGCTCGGGAGTGCAGAACCGCAGCGCGTTGGCGGGACGCCACACCGTGTCCCACAGCGCGCCGGTGAGCCGGCCCAGCTCCTCCTGTACGGTCACCTGCTCCAGGATGGTGAGCCCGGCACCGCCCCACTCTGCCGGCATGTTGACGGCCTGCAGTCCGCTGCCGAGCACGGCGTCGCGGATCGCGGCGTGGGCCTGCGGCGGCAGCCCGTTGTTCTCCTCGCAGTCGGCCTCGTACTTCATGATGAAGTCGGTGAGTCCGCGCGCGGAGCTCCTGAGCTCCTCCTGGCGGGCGGTGAGACGGAAGTCCATGGCATTTCCTCGGGGTTGGGGCCTACGGGACGGCGGGCGGTGTCAGGACAGCGGGAGCGCGAGCGCCTGGGTGCCCCGCTTGATGAGCTCGTTGGCGATGATCAGGCGCTGGATCTCGGAGGTGCCTTCCCAGATGCGGTCGACGCGCAGCTCGCGGTACATCCGCTCCACGGGGTAGGAGCGGTCGTATCCGCGTCCGCCGAAGATCTGCACACAGCGGTCGATGACCCGCCCTGCCGCCTCACTCGCCGCGAGTTTGGCCGTCGACGCCTTGGCGTGCAGGGTCTTGCGGTCGGTGTGCGGCTGGTCCGCCTCCCAGGCGACCTGGTGGGTGTAGGCGCGGTTGACGGCGATGTCGACGGCGCAGTCGGCGAGCATGCCCTGGACGAGCTGGAAGTCGGCGATGCGGGAGCCGAACTGGCGGCGCTCGACGGCCCAGTCGCGGGCCAGCTCAAGCGCCCGCTCTGCGGCACCGACGGTCCTGGCGGCGATCATCAGCCGCTCGTCCGTGAACCATTCCTTGGTCAGCTCGTAGCCGCCGCCGACCCCGCCGAGCACGTCCTCTTCTGGAACGAACACATCGGTGAAGACGAACTCGGGATGCCCGTTCACGGCGGAGTGCATGAAGCGCGGGACCCGGGTCATCTCCACGCCCGCCGCCTGCTTGTCGACGAAGAAGAGCGTCGCCTCCCGCTCGGGGCCGGCATCCGCCTGCACCAGCAGGAAGTCCGCGATGTCGCCGCAGGTGACGAACCACTTCTCACCGTTCAGCAGCCAGCCGCCGTCGGTCCGGGTGGCCGTGCTCGTGCCCGAGCCCGGGTCCGACCCCGCACCCGGTTCCGTCACGGCGAAGGCGTCGAACCGCTCGCCGCGGATGACCGGCAGCAGATACTTCTCCCGCTGCGCCTCCGTGCCGTACGCCAGGACGTTGGCCGGCCGCCACGGAATGTCCCACAGGCAGTTGGTGACCTTGCCGAACTCCTCCTCGACGATGACCTGGTCGAGCAGCGACAGACCGGCCCCGCCCCATTCGGCGGGCATGTTGATCGCGTAGACGCCCGCGTCGATCGCGGCCCGGGTCAGTTCGCGGACCGTTTCCGTGGGCAGCGGACCGCCGGCCTCCTCCGACCGGTCCTCGTAGCGCATCAGCAGCTGGGAGTAGGAGGCCGCTCGCGCTTTGAGGGCGGCCTGCTCAGGGGTGTAGCGGAAGTCCATGGTGGTGTCCTCCGGGGTGTGGTGACGGGGGCGGGGAGTGGCAGGGGGCGTGCGGATCAGGCGAGTACGGCCCGTGCGTCCAGGGCGAGCACACCGCCCGGGCGCACCAGCAGCGGATTGATCTCGAGCTCGGCGATCTCCGGGTGGGCCGCGGCGACTTCGGTGATGAGCGCGACGGCCTCCGCCGCCGCAGCCACGTCGACGGCCGGCCGGCCGCGTACGCCCGCCAGCAGCCCTGCGGTGCGCAGCCCTCGCAGCAGGTGCTCCGCGCGAAGGGCCGGCACGGGTGCGAGGGAGAAGGCCACGTCGTGCAGGGTCTCGGTGAGGACACCGCCGAGACCGACCATGGCGACCGGACCGAACCGCGGGTCCCGGTTGACTCCTACGATCAGTTCCACGCCGTCCGAGAGGTCGGCCATCGCCTCGACCGAGTAGGACGCCGCGCCGAGCCGGGCGTGCATCTCCCGGTACGCGGCCACGAGCGCGTCCCGGTCCGCGAGCCGGAGCGCCACCCCGCCCGCGTCGGACTTGTGCAGCAGATGCAGGGCCTTGAGCACATACGGGCCGTCGAACTCATCGGCGGCGGCGAGTAGTTCGGCCTCACCGGTGATCTCGCGGGCCGCGGGGAACGGCACCCCGGCGGCGGCGAGGAGCGCCCGCACACCGTGGTACCCGGCCTCCCCCAGGGGGGCGGCGGGCGGTGGCAGCGGGGCGATGCCCGTAGGCGGTGCCGCCTCGTCCACCGTCATCGCGGCCAGGGCGCGGGCGGCGTCCTCGGTCGCGGAGAACACCGGGATTCCGGCGCCTGCAAGGGTCCGGCAGCTCGGCGACTGCGGGTACATCGACTGGACGACCAGCGGCTTCGGGCTCTGCGCGTGCCGCCGGACGATGTCCCGCGCGGCCCGTACCTCGCCCTCGGAGAGCTCGGTACCCCCACCGCCGAGGCCGCCGTCGGAGGCCGCGTACCCGCCGAAATAGCCCGTCATCAGCACCGCGTCGACCTCGTCGGCGCTCAGCAGGCCCCCCACTGCGCTCGCGTACGAGCCCGGGTCCTGCTCACCCATCCCGGCCAGGTCCACCGGGTTGCCGACGGCGGACTGCTCCCACAGCTGCGTCCGCAGCCGCGCCTGTGTCTTCTCGCCCAGTTCGGGGACCTCCAGCCCCGCCGACTCGGCGGCGTCGGCGGCGATCACGCCGTGGCCGCCCCCGTCCGTGAACACGGCGGTACGCCGTCCGGAGCTGCGGGGCGCCGCGCCGAGCGCTGCCAGGACGACGGTCATCTCCCGTGGTGTGGCGACGAGTTCGACCCCGGCGTCCCGGCAGGCAGCGGCCACGACATCGGCCGATGTGGTGAGGGCGCCGGTGTGCGACTGGGCACTGCGGGCAGAGGCACTGCCGCGTCCGGCCGTGAGCAGGACGACCGGCTTGCCCGCATCGGCGGCGGCCCGGGCGAAGGCGCGGCCGTCTCCGAAGTCCTCGGCGTACACGGCGATCGCCGCGGTCGCCTCGTGCCGGGCGCAGTCCTCGACCAGGTCGGTGAGGGTGATGTCGGCCTGGTTGCCGAGGGAGACGAAACGGGAGAAGCCCAGGCCGTGCGGGGCGCAGCGGAGCTGGAGTTCGAGTGCCAGGTTGCCGCTCTGGCTCAGCAGGGCGACACGGCCGGGCGCGAAGGTGTCGGAGGCCAGATACAGCTCGGTCGTGTTGTCGGCGATCCCGAGGCAGTTGGGGCCGACCAGGACCGCCCCGGCTGCCCGCACCCGCTCGGCGACCGCACGCTGGCGGGCGAGGCCGGCCGCGCCCGTCTCGGCGAACCCGGCCGTGATGGCGACGATCGCCCGGGCCCCGCAGGCCAGGGCGTCGTCCACGGCGGCCTCGAACCCCCTTCCCGGCACGGAGATCACCACCAGCTCCACCGGTTCGCCGATCGCGGCGAGCGAGGTGGCGGCCGGGCGCCCGAGCACCGTGCCGCCACGCCGGTTGACCAGATGGACGGGCCGCCTTCCAGGGGCGCGCAGCGCCTGGGCGGCCACGGCGTGGCCGTACTTGGCCGGGTCGTCGCTCGCGCCGACCACGGCGACGGACCTGGGGTCGAAGAGCGCCGTCAGGTCGCGGGCCATCTCACTTCTCCAGCCGGAGGGCGGAGTTGGGGCATGCGTCGGCGCATGCGCGGGCGGCGTCCTCGCCGCCGGCCGGCACGGCGACGGCGACGACCGACGCGTATCCCCATTCGTCGAGCTCGACGAGGTCGGGAGCGTGTTCCTGGCAGAGGCCGTAGCCCTGGCAGCGGGTCGAGTCCAGAAGGAGTTTCACGGTGATCCTTTCAGCGAGGGCTCGGCGGAGGGACGGGTCTCGCGGGCCGGGCGGTCCATGACCTGGGGGACGGCGACCACGAGCCGGTGGCCGCCGCTGGACGGGCTGGCGGCGCATGCGGTGCAGGCCGCTTCGAGATGCGCGCGGACGAGTCCGGGAAAGGCCCGCAGCAGGCTGCCCGCGGTACCGGCGGCGGCGTCGAGCAGACCGCAGGCACCGCGCCCGGCCAGCCCGGACGACCAGCGCTGCAGCCGCTCCGCCGCATCGGGCACCGCGGCGTTCGCGGTCAGCTGCCGCAGCGTGTCGGCCAGCGCCGCGGTGCCCGAGACACAGACACCGCACTGGCGCGCGCTCTCGGCCCTGAGGTGGTCGACGGCGTCGGCGGCCATGGCGAGCGGGCAGGTGCCCGGGTCGAGGAACCGGATGGCCCCGCAGCCAAGCGCCGTACCCGCCCCGGCGAGAGCGGAGCGGTCGAGTTCGAGATCGAGCGAACCGGGGCCGACCAGCCCGCCGAACAGTCCGCCCATGAGGGCCCCGGACGCCTCCGGGGTGCCCTGGACGGTGGCCAGCGTGCGCAGCGGGGTCCGGTAGGGCGCCTCTGCGAGCAGCGCGGGGCCGCCTGCCGACGAGAGCGTGAGGAGGGTGCTGCCGGAGATCTCGTGGCGGTGCTCGGGGCGGGCCGCGACGAGGGCGATACGGGCGAGCGTCTCCACGTTGGAGACCAGGGTCGGCCGGTCGCCGACTCCGCTCTCGTACGGCCGGGGCGGCTTGGCGGCCGGGAGGGCCGGCCCTCCGTTGATCCGGCGTACCACCGCGGTCTCCTCGCCGGCCACGTAGGTGTGGCCGGTCTCGACCACCTCCGTCGGCACCTGTGGCGGAGACTCGGCGAGGGCCTGGCGGACCCGCGCGGCCGCGTAGGGGTCGGAGAGATAGACGTAGGCCTGCGCGGCACCGGTGAGCACCGCGGCATGGGCCAGCCCGTCGAGCACGAGATGCGGTCGCGCCCGCAGCAGCCAGCGGTCCTTGACCGACCCGGGCTCGCCCTCCTCTCCGTTGGCGACGACCACGGGCGCGCCGCCGCCGTCGCGTACGGCCCGCAGCTTCACGGCGACCGGGAATCCCGCGCCGCCGCGGCCGCGGAGCCCGGCATCGGCGAGGTGGCTCAGCAGCCGGTCCGGATCGCCCGCACCGCGGTATCCGCCGCCGGCGGCATACGCCTCGCCGCTCTCCACCATGTGCGGCACCGCGCCGAGCACGGTGCCTGTCGGGTACGGCATCAGTGAGCGAATGACGGTCATCCCTGCCCTCCGTCCCCTGTGCGGCCGGACACGGACCGGTGGGCGCGACCGGCCGGGCCGGTCCCGGCCGCGCCGCCGGACGCGAGGCCGTCACGGGGCCGCTCCGGAGCACCTGCCGCCGGAGCGGCGTCCCGCAAGGTCCGTACCGCCGTCTCCAGCGCGCTCCGGTCCGCGCTCGTGCGGCCGTATCCGGACCCTGGCAGGCCGATGAGCATGCGGTGGTGGTCGAGCACGACCTCACCCGCGATCAGCGCGGCCCGCGGGTCGCCCGGCCGTGTGCCGGCGGCGACAGCGGTCACGAGTTCGGTGACCTCGGCGAGATAGCGCAGCCAGCCGCGCTCGTTGCCGTGCAGGATGAGCCGCTCCACGCGGCGCCGCTCGGCCGCCGCGAGCTCCGGCGGCGCCACGGCCGTGTGCGGCGCTCGGTTGCGCAGGGCAGCGACGGTGAGGGGCAGTTCCCGCTCGGGTTCGGGGGTGAGCCCGAGCCAGACGAGACGCCGATGACCGCTCATGCGTGCCTCCGGGACAGGAGTGGGAGTCGTCACGGCACGGACCGGACCGGGGGACCGGATGCGAGGAGTGCTGTCGTCGACCGGCTGCCGGGCCGGTGCGCCGTGCGACGGGGATTCGGCGGTAGGGGTCCCGGGCGGGACCGCCCGGGGGAAAGCCGCGGCGCCCGGCCCGGGACGATGGGCACCGGATCGCAGGGGGCGGCGATGAGGATTACGCTAACTAATCAATTAGTCAGTCCGCAAGTCTTGACACTGCGGAAACCCACCAGCAATCTGACTGGCCAATTAGTCAGTGCGGCTTCGGCGTCTCACCGAACCCGCCGACAGCCCCAGGGCCGCCTCAGCACCGATCGCCGCGCAAGGCGGCATTGAGGAGTCATCCGATGCAGCCCGAAGCCCCCGTAACCGCAGCCCCGCTCACCCCGCACGGCCCGCCGGGCCCGGACGGCCGGCTCGACCGGCACGACCGGCTCGGCCGGCAGAATCCGCAAGGCGCGCCGGACCAGGACAGCACTCCCGGCCGGGCACTCGCGGCCCGCTACTACACCGACCCGGACACCGTCGCCGCCGAGACCCGGCACATCTTCGAGAAGTCCTGGCAGCTCGTCTGCCACGAGTCGGACCTGCCCGGCCCAGGTGCCCGGCTCGCCGCCACCGCCGCGGGCCGGGAGGTCCTGGTCGTCCGCACAGAGGACGGCGGTCTCGCTGCCCACCTCAATGTCTGCCGCCACCGCGGCACCCGCCTGGTCACCGCCCCGGAACCGGCCGGCAAGGCGATCCGCTGCCCGTACCACGGCTGGACGTACAAACTCGACGGCCGCCTCGTCGGCGCGCCCGAGGCCCGTCAGATCCCCTGCCTGGACAAGCCGAAGCTCGGTCTCTTCCCTGTCCGGGTCGAATCGTTCCTCGGGTTCGTCTTCGTCAACCACGATCCCGACGCCGTACCGCTCGCCGAGCAGTGCGCCGGACTCGCGGAAGCCGTCGGCCACTACGCCGGGACCGATCTGGTGCCCGTCGGGCGCAGCCGGATCCACGACCTGGACGGCGCAGAGGTCCAGCACGCCAACTGGAAGGTCGCCGTCGACAACTACCTGGAGGGCTACCACGTACCGGTGGCCCACCCCGGGCTGATGCGACTGCTCGACTACCAGGGCTACACCTGTGAGACCGGGGAGTCCTACGCGCTCTTCGCCTCGCCGCTGCGCGACAAACCGTCCTCGAACTGGGCGGAACGTCTCTACCAGCGGATCGCCGCCCCCATGCCGGGCCTCAAGGAGGCCGACCGCCGGGTCTGGCGGTACGCCGTGATTTATCCCAACACACTCATCGACTTCTACCCCGACCATGTGCTTGCCTGGACCGCCATACCCACGGCCGTGGACCGCGTGGCCGTACCCGGCGCGTTCTACACCCGCCGCGGAGCCGGGCTGCGAACCCGTATCGCCCGGCGGCTGAACATCCACATCGGCTGGATCACGAACGACGAGGACACAGAACTGGTGGCCCGGGTGCAGAAAGGACTCACCACCCCGGGGTTCGAGCCAGGCCCGCTCTCCCGGCGGGAGTCGGCGGTCGGCTGGTTCGCCGGGCGCGTCCGGGCCGATCTCGACGACCCGGAGCACTGAGCCGCCGCACCCCACCGGCGCCGCGAGTGATCCGTCCCGGCGCCGCGGCGCCCGGAGGAGACCCGTAAGGATCCCGCGGTGCGCGGCGGTGAGCCGCGTCCGCCCAGCCACCACCCCCTGTCGAGCCGCGCAGACGGTGTCCCCGCACCCCGCACGGCCCCCGGTCGGGCACGGAGTCAGGGCTCCGTGCACCCTCGACCGTCCCCGCAGCAGTGTTCGTCCCCGTACGAACCCCACGGAGAGGACCCCGATGTCCCCCGAGGCACCCCCACTGTCCCGCCGTTCCCTCCTGCGCACCGGCGCCGCCTCTGCCGTCGGCCTCGGCCTCGGCCTGACCACGGCGGGATGCGGCTTCCTCCCCGCCGATCCGGCCGCACACGGGGCCGTGGAAGAGCCCATCGACGTCAAGGTCGACGGCGACCTCGTCTACTTCAACTGGGCCGACTTCGTGGACCCGGCTGTCTTCGCCGGATTCGAGAAGGAGTACGGGGTCAAGGTCGTCCAGTCGAACTTCGACTCCATGGAAGGCATGGTCGCCAAGCTCAACGCCGGCAACCGCTACGACATCATCTTCCCCACCGCCAAGTGGGCCGAGCGGCTGACCGCCGGGCACAGGCTGCGTCGCATCGATCACAGCCGGCTCAGGAACGCCGGGGCCGTCCTCGGCCACTACGACTACTTCTCCGATCCCTGGTACGACCCCGGCTCCCGGCACACGCTTCCCTTCACCATGTACAAGACCGGGATCGGCTGGCGCAAGGACCGACTGGGCGACGGACTGAGCGGCTCCTGGGACGACCTGTGGAACGCCCGGGCCAAGGGCAGGGTCTTCGTACTCGACGACCGTGACGAGGTCCTCGGCCTCGCCGCGCTCAAGCTCGGCCTCGACGTCTCCACGACGGACGCGGGCGACCTCGGCCGCATCACCGAGACCCTGCGGTCCTTGCGCCCCCATCTGCGCGGCTTCTCCAGCGACAGCTACAACAACCTGCTCAACGGCAACGCGGCCATGACCCAGGCCTGGAGCGGGGACATGGCGGCCATGCTCGGCCAGGCCAAGGACCCCTCCGCCCTCGGTTTCGAGGTCGCGAAGGAGGGTGCTCCGGTCAACTCCGACTGCTACGCGATTCCCTCGGACGCCCGGCACCCGGGCACCGCGATGCTCTTCATCGACTACATGCTCCGCCCGGAGAACGTGAAGAGAAACATCGAGTACATCGGCTATCCGATGCCGGTCGGTGGCAGCGAGGACACGTACGCGGCGCTGGTGGAGCCCTTCCCGGAGTGTCTGGTGACCGCCCAGGACCTCAAGGACGACCGCTTCTTCCGCAACGGCACCCCCAAGGGCGAACAGGCACGCGACACCGCCTGGACCCATGTGAAGGCGGGATGACATGGCACCGGACACCCCTGACCTCCGTACCCGTACCCCCGACGTCCCGACCTCTGACGTCCCTACCCCCGACGTCTCAACCTCCGAGCTCCGTACCCCCACCTCCGGCACCCGTGCCGGCGCCTCGCGGACGCGCGGTCCCTCCGCCGCGGGCAACCGGCTCTGGACCTGGCTGATGATCCCCGGCACCCTCTGGATGACGGCCTTCCTCCTCGCCTCGCTCCTTCTGGTCGCCACCCTGGCGCTCGGCACCACCGACCCACTCGGCAATCCCCGCTTCGGGTTCAACTTCGACAACATCGCGGCGATGGCCGACCCGGCCTACCGCGCCGTGCTGCTCCGCTCGCTCGGCTACGCCCTGCTGACCTGTGTGATCTGCCTGGTCGTGGCCTACCCCGTCGCCTACGCCATCGCCCTGCACGGCGGCCGTTTCAAGAACCTCCTGATCGCCGCCATCGTCGTCCCGTTCTTCGCCAACTACCTGGTACGGATGTACGGCTGGTCGGTCGTCCTCTCCGACGACGGACCGCTGCTCAAGGCGCTGCGCGCCGTCGGGCTCGCCGACGGGGGCACCAAGATCCTGCAGACGGGGGCGGGTGTCATCGCCGGACTCGTCTACGGGTTCATCGTGTTCATGATCATTCCGCTGTACGCGGCCCTCGAGCGCATGGACGTCTCCCTCATCGAAGCGGGACGCGACCTCTACGGCGGCCCGCTCAGGACGTTCTTCTACGTCACTCTGCCCGCCACCCGGCAGGGCGCGGCCGCGGGCTGCGTTCTCGTCTTCCTGCCCGCCATGGGCGACTTCGTCAGTGCCCAGCTGATGGGAGGTCCCGACCAGATCATGATCGGCAACCTGATCCAGGACAAGTTCTTCCAGGGCCAGAACTGGCCGCTCGGCTCTGCGCTCACCATGCTCATGATGGCCGTCCTGTTCCTCGGGATGCTCGGCTATCTGCGACGCACCCGCAAGGACGAGGCGGAGGCGGTCCGATGACCCTGCGCCCCGCCCTCAACCCGCAACGCCGACCCGAACCCCGTGCCGCCCGCACTCCCGGCCCCCGCCGGGGCGGCTCCCGGCGGGCCTCCGCCGCCCGCCCACGCCCGGCCTCCCGCCGCCACCGACGCGGCACCGACCGCAGACCCCGCGTGGCGATCGCCGTCACCGCGGCGTTCTTCGTACTGCTCTATCTGCCGATCGGCGTCGTCATCCTCTTCTCGTTCAACTCCCAGAAGTCGCTGACCGTCTTCAAGGACTTCAGCCTCCGCTGGTACTCGGCCTTCCTCCAGGACGACACCCTGCTCGAATCGCTCGGCATGAGCCTGCGCGTCTCCCTGGTGGCCATGGCCGGCTCGCTGATCCTCGGTGTGGCCCTCGCACTCGGCCTGGTGCGGTGCCGCAGCCGGCTCGGCTCCCTCGCGGGACTGATCATGCTCATCCCACTGATCACCCCGGAGATCGTCACCGGCGTCGCGGCCATGCTGCTCTTCAAGGGCATGGGCATCACCCTGTCCACCGCCACGGTGACGCTCGCGGAGATCACCTTCTCGATCTCCTATGTGACGGTGATCCTGCGTTCGCGGATCGCCGCCCTCAACCCGGAGGTCGAGGAGGCGGCGATGGACCTCGGCGCCACCCGCTGGCAGGCGCTGCGCCTGGTCACCCTGCCGGCCCTGTTCCCCAGCATCCTGGCCTCCGCGGTGCTGATCTTCGCGCTCGTCTTCGACGACTTCGTCCTCGCCTACTTCACCACCGGGGTCGACCCGCAGCCGTTGTCCGTACGCATCTACTCGGCGATCCGGTTCGGGGTCCAGCCCACCATCAACGCGGTCGGCACCCTCATGCTCGCCGGATCCATCGCCCTCATCGCCCTCGCTCTCTTCATCCCGCGTCTGTTCGGCCGTCGCGGCGGCCTCGATCTGCTCTCCGGGAAGTGACACCGTGACGTCCACGACCTCGACGACCTCGACGACCTCCACGACCGCCCCGCAAGTGACGGACCCCGCCCCCGCCGTCCGCCTCGACGGCATCAGCAAGAGCTACGGCGACTCCTATGCCGTGCACGAACTCTCCCTGGACATCGCTCCCGGCGAGTTCTTCTCGCTCCTCGGCCCCTCGGGCTGCGGCAAGACCACGTCGCTGCGGATGATCGGCGGTTTCACCGATCCCACCGACGGCACGATCCTGCTCGGCGGAGAGGACGTCACCGCGCTCCCGCCGGACAGGCGGAACGTCAACACCGTCTTCCAGAGCTACGCCCTGTTCGACCATCTCTCGGTCGCCGACAACGTGGCCTTCGGCCTCAAGCGCAAGGGCGTCGGCCGCACCGAGATACGCGAACGGGTCGCCACCATGCTGGAGCGGGTTCAGCTCGGCGGCCTCGGCGACCGCAAGCCCCGTACGCTCTCCGGCGGCCAGCGGCAGCGGGTCGCGCTCGCCCGCGCACTGGTCAACCGCCCCCAGGTGCTGCTTCTCGACGAGCCGCTGGCGGCCCTGGACCTGAAGCTCCGCCGCCGGATGCAGGTCGAGCTCAAGCAGATCCAGCGTGAGGTCGGTATCACCTTCGTCTTCGTCACCCACGACCAGGACGAGGCACTGACCATGTCGGACCGGGTCGCCGTGATGAACGAGGGGCACGTCGAGCAGTGCGGCACTCCCGAGGACGTGTACGAGCGCCCGGCCAGCAGCTTCGTCGCCTCCTTCATGGGTACGTCCAACCTGGTCCCCGGCACCTATCGCGCCGGGGAGGTGGTCGTCGACCAGGGCCCCGCCCTGCCCGTCGGAGCGCGCACCGATGTCGCCGACGGCAGCCGGGTCAGCCTCTCCATCCGGCCCGAGAAGATCTGGCTCTCCGAGTTCCAGCCGGACATGGCCCGGGTGAGCGGTGTGGTCCGGGAGACCGTCTACTCCGGCCCGACCACCACCTACCTCATCGAACTCGCCCCCGGCGTCACCGTGTCCGTACTGGAGCAGAACACCGACCGCTCCCGTATGGAGGACCGCTGGAGCGGCGGCGAGACCGTCGAGATCGGCTGGAAGCCCGAGCACTGCCTGGTCCTGGACTGACAGCCCGCCGCCCCCGCATCCAAGGAACGCCCTCATGAACCACGATGTGATCGTGCTCGGCGCCGGGCTCGCCGGGCTGGCCGCCGCACGGGACCTCACCGCAGGCGGAGCCGATGTGCTCGTCGTCGAGGCCCGCGACCGCGTCGGCGGCCGGGTCGAACAGACCCGGCTCCCCGACGGCAGGCTCGTCCAGCTCGGCGGCGAGGTGGTGGGCCGGGCCCACACCGCCTATCTCGCACTCGCCGCGGAGCTCGGCCTCACACTGGTCCCGAGCTATGTCGCGGAACCCGGCGTCATCGCCCGCGCCACCCCCGAAGACGTCTCCGCCGGGGAGACTCCGCACTGGTTCGGCCCCGGCGACGACGCCGTCCACCGGCAGGTCACCGCCGCCTTCACCGCGCTCGCCGGCTCGGTCGACCCCGACGACCCCTGGGGCCACCCCGAGGCCGCCGGGCTCGACCGCCTGTCGGTGGGGGACTGGCTGCGCTCGGAGGGCGCGAGCCCCGCGGTCGTCCGGCTCTGGGAGATCGGTCAGCTCGCCCTGGCCGACGGCTCGTACGAACGGACCTCCCTGCTCGCCGCGTTGCGCAAGAACGCCGCCGTCCCCGGCAGCGACCACTCCGGCCACTACGACTACGAGGACTGGGAAGGACTGCGGGTCGCGGAGGGATCGGCCACCGTGGCGCTGCGCATGGCCGACGCGCTCGGGGAGCGCGTCCGCCTCCGCACGCCCGTTGAAGCCGTCGACGTACGGACCGGCCGCTGCACCGTACGCCTCGCCGGAGGCGAGACGCTGACAGCGGGCGCCGTCGTCAGCGCGCTGCCCGTCGGTCCGCTCCGCTCCGTCACCGTCACCGGAGTGTCCGACGAACGCCTCGCCTCGCTGCACCGCCAGCGCCATGCGGTCGCGGCCAAGTTCGCCGCGGCCTACGACACACCCTTCTGGCGCGACAGCGGTCTGAACGGGCTGTCCGAATGCGAAGGACTGCTCGGCAGCACCTGGCCGCAGAACGAGGGCATCCTCTCCGCCCTCGTGCCACCCGAGCGCTACGGGGTGCTGCTCGGCATTCCCCAAGGGCGCCGTGACGCCGAACTGCTCGGCGACATCGCGCGCCTCTACGGCGACGACGCGCACCGGCCGCTGAGCACATTCACGCGGATGTGGGGCACCGACCCCTGGACCCAGGGGTACGTCACCCACTGGACCCCCGGTGACGTCATGGCGGTCGGCCCCCTGCACGGCACCCATGAACCGCCGTTCTACACATGCGGCTCCGACCAGTGGGTGGCCGGGTACATGGAGGGCGCGGTACGCACCGGCCGCGCCGCCGCCGAGGAGGCGCTGCGCCGTGGCTGAACCGCTCGCTCTCAACCACATCGACGGCGTCGGCCGACCCGCAGCCTCCGGCGAGACCATGGAGCTGACCGACCCCACGACGGGCCGGGTGAACGGCAGCGCCCCCCGTTCAGGACCCACGGAAGTGGACGCGGCCTGCACCGCGGCGGCAACGGCCCAGGAACGGTGGTCCGCCACCACCCCCGCGACCCGTCAGCGCGCACTGCTGCGGATCGCCGACGCGCTCGAGGCGCACGCGGACGAACTGGTGGCCGCCGAGGCCGGGGACACCGGCAAGCCCGTGGATCTCTTCAGGACCGACGAACTGCCCGCGATCACCGACACCTTGCGGTTCTTCGCCGGAGCCGCGCGCAGTCTGCCGGGCGCCGCCGCGGCCGAGTACACCGAGGGCCGCACCTCGATTCTCCGCCGCGAACCGGTGGGTGTCTGCGGGCAGATCACCCCGTGGAACTATCCGCTGATGATGGCGGTGTGGAAGATCGCCCCCGCGCTCGCCGCGGGCAATGCGACCGTGATCAAACCGGCGGACACCACCCCTTCCTCCACGGCACTTCTGGCGCGGATCGCCGCCGAACACCTGCCGCCGGGAGTCCTCAACGTCGTCTGCGGCGACCGGGACACCGGCCGGGCGCTGGTGGCACATCCGGCGGTCCGGCTGATCGCGGTCACCGGCAGCGTGCGCGCCGGACGCGAGATCGCCGCCACGGCGGCCGCGGACCTCAAACGGGTCCATCTGGAACTCGGGGGCAACGCACCTGTGATCGTCCACGAGGATGTGGACGTCGAAGCCACGGCGGCCGAACTCGCCGCGGTGGCCTACTACAACGCGGGTCAGGACTGCACCGCGCCCACCCGCTACCTGGTGCACGAGCGGGTGCACGACGCCTTCGTCGCCGCGTTCGCCTCGTACGCCGCGAAACTGCGGGCTGCCACCGACTTCGGCCCGCTCAACAGCGCCGCGCAGCTCGCATCGGTCGAAGCGCTGCTGAACCGGTTGCCGGAACATGCCGAGACGGTCACCGGCGGCTCCCGGCTCGACGGTCCCGGCTACTTCCACGAGGCGACCGTCGTCATCGGGGTCGGCCAGAGCGACGAGATAGTGCAGGAGGAGATCTTCGGTCCGGTCGTCACCGTGCAGCGCTTCGCCGACGAGGAGGAGTCGCTGCGTCTCGCGAACGGCGTGCGGTTCGGCCTCGCGGCGAGTGTCTGGACCACGGACCACGACCGGGCCATGCGCGCGACCCGGGCGCTGCACACCGGGATCGTATGGGTGAACACCCACGGCACCACCGTCTCCGAGATGCCGCACGGCGGAGTGAAGCATTCCGGCTACGGCAGCGATCTCTCTCTGGCCGGCCTGCTGGACTACACACAGGTCAAGCATGTGATGGTCTGACACGGGCAGTGCCCAGCCCATGTTTCGGCCATGTTTCCGATGTGAGGTCCGGCACTGGATGGCCGGTTGGACCGCAAGTTCTTCACGAGATTGACACATTGTGTGAAGAATTTGCGTTCAAGGCGCCCGATTCCTCGGGTCGCAACAAGATCAACTTTGTTCAACCCTGCACTTGGTATGGCGACATGTCCTCATAGTGACCAACCGGCCCCCGGCGACTTCTTGTTGCCGGGGGTCGGCCTGTAGTCATGGCCACGGCGAACCGGCCGACCACCGGACCGCCGTCCCATCACTGCCACATCTGGGGGTTACGCATGTCCCGACTCACCCGCCGCCAAGCCCTGGGCGCCGCCGCCGGCGTCGCCGCGGGCCTCGCGGTCACCGGCGCCGCGCAGGCGCTTCCGGCGCACAGCGCCAGGCCCTCGGCCGCTCCCGCGACGCCGGACTCCTTCGACGAGACCTACAAGGGCCGCCGTATACAGGGGACGCCCTCCCACGGCGGGGGGCACCACGACCACCACGGCGGTGGCTACTCCGTGCGCATAGACGGCAAGGAACTGCACGTCATGCAGAACGCCGACGGCACCTGGATCAGTGTCGTCAACCACTACGAGCCGCACGCCACGCCCCGCGCCGTGGCCCGCGCCGCCGTCGTGGAACTCCAGGGCGCCGCCCTCGTCCCGCTCGACCTTTCCTGATCCGGAGCACACCCGCAATGACCGTACGCAAGAACCAGGCCCAGCTCACCTCCGACGAGAAGCGGCGTTTCGTCAACGCCCTCCTCACGCTCAAGCGCAACGGCCGGTACGACACCTTCGTCACCACCCACAACGCGTTCATCATGAGCGACACGGACAGCGGAGACCGGGTCGGCCACCGTTCCCCGTCCTTCCTGCCCTGGCACCGCAGATTCCTCATCGAGTTCGAGCAGGCGCTCCAGTCCGTGGACCCGTCCGTGGCGCTCCCGTACTGGGACTGGACCGCCGACCGCACCACCGCCTCCTCGCTGTGGGCCGCCGACTTCATGGGTGGCACCGGCCGGGCCAGGGACGGACAGGTGATGGACGGCCCGTTCGCCGCCGCCCGAGGGGGATGGGCGGTCACCGTACGCGTCGACGGGCGCACCTTCCTGCGGCGCGACCTCGGCGCGGGCGGACGGCAGTTGCCGACGAAGGCCGACGTCGACTCCGTGCTCGCCATGTCCACCTACGACGCCCCGCCGTGGAACAGCGCTTCGGACGGCTTCCGCAACCACCTCGAGGGCTGGCGCGGCGTCAACCTGCACAACCGTGTGCACGTGTGGGTCGGCGGACAGATGGCCACCGGCGTCTCCCCGAACGACCCGGTCTTCTGGATGCACCACGCCTTCATCGACAAGCTCTGGGCCCAGTGGCAGGCCCGCCACCCCGGCTCCACCTATCTCCCGGCCGCCGGTACGGCGAACGTCGTCGACCTGCGGGACACGATGCGCCCGTGGAACGACGTGACCCCCGCGGACATGCTCGACCACACGCCGCACTACACCTACGACACGGCGGCCTGAGGCACTTCGGGGGTGCCGCCGGGGCGAGTCAGGCGCTGGTGCTGTGACCGGTGGCACCCCGCCGGAGGGACCTGGCGAGATACGGCGCGGTGCGGCTCCCCGCCGCCCGCGCCACCTCCGCCGGGGTGCCCTCGGCCACCACCCTGCCGCCCTCGTCGCCGCCGCCGGGGCCCAGGTCGATCACCCGGTCCGCGTCGGCGACCACGTCCATGTCGTGCTCGACGACCACCACGGAGTGCCCGGCGTCGACCAGACCGTGCAACTGCCGCATCAGCACCTCCACATCGGCGGGATGCAGGCCGGTCGTCGGCTCGTCCAGGACGTAAAGGGTGTGGCCGCGCAGCGTCCGCTGGAGCTCGGAGGCGAGTTTGATGCGCTGCGCCTCACCGCCGGACAGCTCCGTCGCGGGCTGCCCGAGCCGCAGATGGCCGAGACCGACGTCGAGCAGCGCCCGCAGGCTCCGTGCGGCGGAGGGAGTGCCCGCGAAGAACTCGGCGGCGGCCTCCACGGTGAGGTCGAGCACCTCGGCGATGTTGCGCCCCCTGTAACGGACTTCGAGGGTTCCCGGGTTGTAGCGGGCGCCGTGGCAGTCCGGGCACGGCGAGTACGTACTCGGAAGGAAGAGCAGCTCGACCGAGACGAAGCCCTCGCCCTGGCAGGTCTCGCACCGGCCACCCGCGACATTGAAGGAGAAACGACCGGCCCTGTAGCCACGCGCACGGGCCTCGTCGGTCGCGGTGAACAGCTTGCGCACGACATCGAACAGACCCGTGTACGTCGCGAGGTTGGACCTGGGCGTGCGGCCGATCGGTTTCTGATCAACTGTCACCAGCCGTTCCACGCCGGGCAGTTCCTCCGTGATGGATCCGACGAGCGTCGACTTGCCCGAGCCCGACACCCCCGTGACCGCCGTGAACACCCCGAGCGGCAGCCGGGTCGTCACGCCACGCAGATTGTGCCGGGTGACCGGGCCGAGCACGAGCTGCCCCGACGGCTCCCGGGGCTCGCGCGCCGGGAGGGCTTCCGTTCCGAAGAGGAAACGCCGGGTCGCCGACTCCTTCACCTCCCTGAGCTGCTCCGGCGGCCCGCTGTGCAGCACCTGGCCGCCGTGCTCGCCCGCGCGCGGTCCCACGTCGACCATCCAGTCCGCGTGCCGCACCACGTCCAGGTGGTGCTCCACGACGAACACCGTGTTGCCGCTCGCCTTCAGCCGGTCCAGCACCACCAGCAGCGCCTCCGTGTCGGCCGGATGCAGGCCCGCGGACGGCTCGTCGAGCACGTACACGACACCGAAAAGACCGGACCGCAGCTGTGTCGCCAGCCGCAGCCGCTGCAGCTCACCGCTGGAGAGGGTGGGTGTGGGCCGGTCCAGGCTCAGATACCCGAGGCCCAGCTCGGTGACCGTTGCGATCCGGGCCAGCAGATCCCCGGTCAGCACCCGCGCCGTCTCGTCCTGCCGGTCCGTGCGCAGCACCTCGGCCAGCCCGGTCAGCGGCAGCGCCGCCAGCTCTGCGATCGTCCGCCCCGCGAAGGTCACCGCGAGCGCCTCCGGCCGCAGCCTGCTGCCCCCGCACACGGGGCACGGGGCACTGGTCAGAAACCGCTCGGCCTTGGTGCGCAGCGTCTGGCTCTTGGAGTCCGAGAACGTGTGGAGCACATAGCGGCGCGCACTCATGTACGTGCCCTGGTACGGACGCTGGATGCGGCCGGCCTCACGCACCGGATGGACCGTCACCACCGGCTGCTCGTCCGTGAACAGGATCCAGTCGCGGGCCCTCTGCTCCAGCTCGCGCCAGGGCCGGTCGACGTCGTGGCCGAGGGCGTCCAGCACGTCCCGCAGATTCTTGCCCTGCCAGGCACCCGGCCAGGCGGCGATCGCGCCTTCACGGATCGACAGCGAGGGATCGGGGACCAGCAGCTCCTCCGTGGTGCGGTGGATCCGCCCGAGACCGTGGCACTCGGGGCAGGCGCCCGCCGCCGTGTTCGGTGAGAAGGCGTCCGAGTCCAGCTGTTCGGCGCCCTCCGGGTAGTCGCCCGTGCGGGAGAACAGCATCCGCAGCGAGTTCGACAGCGTCGTCACCGTACCGACGGAGGAGCGCGAGGTGGGGGAGGAGCGGCGCTGCTCCAGGGAGACGGCGGGCGGCAGCCCGGTGATGTCGCCGACCTTCGGCGCTCCCACCTGGTGGATCAGCCTGCGGGCGTACGGGGCGACGGACTCGAAGTAGCGCCGCTGGGCCTCCGCGTAGATCGTGCCGAAGGCGAGCGAGGACTTGCCCGACCCGGACACCCCGGTGAAGACCGTCAGAGTGTCGCGCGGGATGTCGACGTCGACGTTCTTGAGGTTGTGCTCGCGGGCGGCGCGGACGCGGACATACGGGTCGTGGGGGCCTTGCATACCCGGATTCTAGGCAGCGGCCCGGACGTCCACGCTGGTCAGCCCAGCGATCCGGGCGAGCCGCCGATAGGAGTCCCGCAGTGCGTCGCGGTCGTACGAACTTGTGGTCACCAGTACCTCGTCCGCGCCGCTCTCCTTGATCACGGCCTCCAGCGCGTCCGTGACCTGATCCTCCGTACCGTGCAGCTGGCCGCGCAGTCCCGACTCGTAGGACTCACGCTCCTTCGCCGTCATCGTCAGCGCCTCGATCCGCGCGGCCGGCGCGAGCGGCGGGAACGTGCCGTGCGTACGCGAGTACGCCATCGACCATGCCTCCGGCAGCAGCAGCCGCCGGGCCTCCGCCTCGCTGCCGGCGACGGCGACCGTGCCCGCCACGACGACATAGGGCTCCGCGGCCCACCGCGAGGGCCGGAACTCCGTACGGTAGCGCTCGACGGCCCGCAGCAGCCGCTCCCGGCCTCTGAGGTCCCCGGCGACCAGCGGCAGACCGGCCGCGGCTGCGATCCCGGCGCCCTCGCCCATGGCCAGGACGAACGGCGGCACCCGCAGCCCCTCCGCGGGCCGGGCGCGCACCCGCGGGTGTGTGCCCTCGAAATAGCCCAGGAGCTCGCTCAGCTGCCCCGAGAAGTCCTCCGCGTCGTCCTTGTCACGGCCCAGAGCCCTGCGGACCCCGTCCGTGAAGCCGACCGAGCGGCCGAGTCCCATGTCGATGCGGCCCGGGAAAAGGGACTCGAGTACCCCGAACTGTTCGGCGACCACCAGTGGTTGGTGATTGGGCAGCATCACACCGCCGGTGCCCACGCGGATCGCCGAGGTCGCCGCCGCGACGGCGGCCGCCAGTACCGTCGGCGCGGAACCGGCGACGCCGGGCACGCCGTGATGCTCGGAGACCCAGAAACGGTGGTAGCCCAGCGCCTCGACCTCCTGTGCGAGGCGCACGGAGTCACGCAGGGCCTGCGGGCCCTCCTGCCCCTCGCGGGTGCGGGAGCGGTCCAGCACGGAGAACCGGGTAGAAGCGATCACTGAGGTCACACAGGGTTCAACGCGTCCGCCACTCCAGGATTCCCGGGACGGCGTCTCCCCGGTCCTGAGCGCTCACCGGTCCTGCGCTACCCGGTCTCCCTTCGCTCACCGGCCCCCATAGGCTGGGGACGTGACGCAGACGAAGCAGAGCGGCAGGCCGCTGGCCGTGTTCGACCTGGACGGGACCATCGCCGAGACCGGTCACCGCCAGCACTTCCTGGAGCGCAAGCCGCGCGACTGGGACGGCTTCTTCGCAGCGGCCCCCGACGACACACCGCTCACCGAGGGCGTAAGCATGGCCGTCGAGGCGGCCGGGGAGTGCGAGGTCGTGTACCTCACCGGCCGCCCCGAACGCTGCCGCGCGGCCACGGTGGAGTGGCTGGAGCGGCACGGCCTGCCCACGGGCCGCATCTTCATGCGCCGCAACGACGACCGTCGTCCCGCCCGGACCACCAAACTGGAGATCCTGCGCCGCCTCGGCCGCACCCGTGAGATCCGGATGCTCGTCGACGACGACGAGCTCGTCTGCGAGGCCGCGGAAAGGGCGGGCTTCAGGGTCGTACGGGCCCGCTGGGCCACTGCATACCAGGCCATGAAGGCCGCACAGGAGCGCGAGGGCCGTACCTGACCCGTGGTGGACCTGGCCCGTCGTGGGGCACGTTCTGCCCCGCGATGGGCCGAACGGGTGAGCTCCGGCCCTGACCCCCTCAGTCCTCCAGTCGGAAACCGACCTTCAGGCCGACCTGGTAGTGGTCGATCTCGCCGTCCAGGAGGTTCCCGCGGATCTGTGTCACCTCGAACCAGTCGAGGCCCCTCAGGGTCTGCTTGGCGCGGGAAATGCCGTTGCGGATGGCCTGGTCGAGCCCCTCGTGCGAGGTGCCGACGATCTCGGTGACCCGGTAGGTGTGCTGGGACATGGGGCCGTTCTCCTCTTCGCCGTACCGACGGTTCCTCTCCACCGTGCCCCAACCGGGGGCGGTCCGCGCGACGTCGGGGGTTGACCCCTCGATTGGTATATACCAAACTCCAGCCAACGCCCGCGCGAACATTCGCTCCCCCCACGTCGGGTTCACTCTCCGTGCCATCACGCAAAGGTGACCTACGTGAAGAACCGTCTCCTGGCCTGTTCGACGGCCGTCGTGTCCGCCGCGGCCCTGGGTGGATGCGCGATGCTGCCGGGCGGCGGCTCCGGCGAGCGCACGGTCACCGTCTGGCTGATGCGGGACAGCGTCTCCGACGACTTCCTGGAGCGCTTCACCAGTGATTACGAGGACACCCACCCCGGTGTCGAACTCGACGTGACGTTCCAGGACTGGACCGGTATCGGCGAAAAGGTCACCGCGGCTCTGGAGGGCGACCGGACACCCGACGTCATCGAGGTCGGGAACACCCAGGTCGCGCAGTACGCCCGGAGCAACGGGCTGCTCGACCTGACCCTGGAGTCCATCCGCGACCTGGGGAGCGACGACTGGCTGCCGGGCCTCGCGGACCCCGGCAGCATCAACGGGTCGCAGTACGGGATTCCCTGGTACGCGGCGAACCGCGTCGTCATCTACGACAAGGACCTCTACACGCGGGCGGGCATAGACCGGCCCGCGAAGTCGCGCAAGCAGTGGCTCGAGGACACCGAGAAGCTCAACACCGGCGGCAACCAGGGCATCTACCTCTCCGGACAGGACTGGTACACCCTCGCCGGCTTCATCTGGGAGGAGGGCGGGGAACTCGCCGCCGAACGCGGCGGCGCCTGGGAGGGGATCCTGCACACGCCCGCCGCGATCCGGGGCGTGGAGTTCTACAAGAAGCTCCAGGCCCTCGGCGACGGACCGGAGAACGCGGACGAACAGACGCCGCCGCAGGCCGGGGTGTTCGCCCAGGGGCATGTCGCCCAGATCATCGCCACGCCGTCCACCTCGAAGGCGATCGAGAAGGCGAACCCCGCGCTGAAGGGCAGGCTCGGCTACTTCCCGATCCCGGGGAAGACGGCAGGAAGACCCGGCGCCGTCTTCACCGGCGGCTCCGATCTGATCATCCCCGAGAAGGCACGCGAGCGTGGCGCCGCGATCGAGGTCGTCAAGGCCCTCGCCGGAGAGCGCTGGCAGACCGACCTCGCGCGGACCATGAGCTATGTGCCCAACAAGACGACGCTCGCATCCGCCATCGAGGGCGACGAGGCCACGGCGGCGATGGCGGCGGGCGCCGCGCGGGGACGGGCCACCCCGAACTCGCCGGAGTGGGCGGCCGTCGAGGCGGACAACCCGATCAAGCCGTACATGACCGCGGTGCTCCAGGGAGCGGACCCCGAGAAGGCGGCGAAGACCGCCTCCGCCCGCATCACCGCCACGCTCGCCGGCTGAACGCCGGGCCCGGCCGCGACAGCAGGCTACGAGTCCTCCGTCCCGGCCCCTGAAGGCGTGCGTGAGTCCGCGGACGGCCCGGCTCCGCGTGCAGAGGCGTGACGACGGTCAGTCGCCGAACCCGTCCCGGACGACCCGCCGCGCGATCGGCACCGCGGGCACGGTTGAACGGTTTCCTCGACTGTCGTGCCCACGGACGTGTCTCCCTCTTGCCCCCAGCCCCTCCCCAGAGGCCGCTCCGATCATGATGCTACAAGCTGACCAATTGCGGTCGAGTCGCCCCGGGGCCACCCACAGGCCGTCCTGAGTTGCCCGGCATTCAGATGGCGCACATCCGCGCTCCGCACCCCCGTCATGTCGAATCCAGCCGGTCACGGAATTAGTTAGGAGCCGGGCCGCCGCAGGCGCGGTCCGGTGCTTCCGTCCCGCAGAGGAGAGCCGCCATGCCCGCATCGCCCGCCGTGATCCCCGCCCCGCTCGTGTCCGCGGAGCCGCGCTACGTGGTCTCCCTCGCCCGCGACCAGCACGAGGTGCGCGCCGCGCAGAGGCTGCGTCACCAGGTGTTCGCCGGGGAGATGGGCGCCCGCATCGAGGGACCGGAGCCCGGTCTCGACATCGACGCGTTCGACGCGTACTGCGACCACATCCTCGTGCGGCACGAGGAGACCGGCGAGGTCGTCGGCACCTACCGGGTCCTGCCGCCCGAGCGGGCGAAGATCGCCGGACGGCTCTACTCCGAGACCGAGTTCGACCTCGCCCGGCTCGAGCCCATCCGCGACGACCTGGTGGAGGTCGGACGCTCCTGCGTCCACCCCGCGCACCGCAACGGCGCCGTCATCGCGCTGATCTGGGCGGGCCTGGCCCGCTACATGACCCGCACCGGCCACACCTGGCTGTCCGGCTGCTGCTCGATCCCCCTCGCCGACGGCGGCACCCTCGCGGCCGCCACCTGGGACACCGTCAAGGCCAAGCACCTCGCCCCCGAGGAGTACTGGGTCACCCCGCACAAGCTCTGGAGCGCCGACGGAATCGCCCGTCCCGAGGACCGTACCGAGCTTCCCCCGCTGCTGCGCGGCTACCTCCGGCTCGGCGCCTGGGTCTGCGGCGCGCCGGCCCACGACCCCGACTTCGGAGTCGCCGACCTGTACGTGCTGCTGTCGCTGCGCCGCACCAACCCCCGCTACCTCCGCCACTTCCTCTCACTGGCGCCGGTGAAATGAGCGCCTGGCTTCCCACCGCACCCTGCACCCCGGCCGGCTGTGCGACGCCCCAGTGGCCCACGGCCGGCCGTCTCACGGCGTTCGCCCGCCTGATCGCGGGGACGGCGGCGGTCCTCGCGGGCGTCGTTCTCTCCCCGTTGGCGATCCCGCTGGGCCCGCCGGGCCGGGCACGCCTCGTGGCGCTATGGTGCCGGACGGTGATCCGCGCCTTCGGCGTCCGGGTCCGGATCGTGGTCCCCGAGGAGACCGGTCCGCCGGGAGCCGGGTCCTGGCCGGGACCCGGCACGCTCGTCGTCCCGAACCACATCTCCTGGCTGGACATCCCGCTGGTCGCCACCGTGCTCCCCGGGCGGATGCTGGCCAAGAAGGAGGTGCGGCAGTGGCCGGTGCTCGGGCCGCTCGCCGGGTTCGGCGGAACGCTGTTCGTGGACCGGGACCGGCTGCGTGCGCTGCCCGGCGTCGTCGGGGCCGTTGCGGACTCGCTCAGGGGCGGGGCGCGGGTGATCGTGTTCCCCGAGGGATCCACCTGGTGCGGACGCGAGAAGGGACGCTTCCGCAATGCCGCGTTCCAGGCGGCGATCGACGCGGGCGCCACCGTACAGCCGGTACGGATAACCTACGGACCCGTCGGCGCGGCCGCGTTCGTGGGTGACGATCCGCTCGCCGCTTCGCTGTGGCGGGTGGCGACCGCCGGCGGGCTCACCGCGGAGATCAGGATCCTTCCCCCGATATCCGCGGGCCGCCACACCGACCGCCGCTCACTCGCTCGCGCCGCACAGGCCGCGGTGGCCGGCGGCGCGGACACGAGTTCCGCTCACACCGCCGTCGACAACGACAGGGCGAATCTGCCCTCCGTGTCCGTCCACCACTGCGACAGCTTCAGCCCGGCTTCCGCCAGTTCGGCGCGGACGCCTTCCTGACGGAACTTGGCCGACACCTCCGTACGGATCTCCTCACCGGCTTCGAACGGCACCACCAGATCCAGCTCCCGGATCTTCACCGTGAGCGCATCGCGGGCGCGCAGCCGCATCTCGATCCACTCCTCCTGCGCGTTCCACCGCGCCACATGGGCGAAGTCGTCCGCACGGAAGTCGGCCCCGAGTTCCCGGTTCATCACGGCCAGCACGTTCCTGTTGAACTCGGCGGTGACACCGGCCGCGTCGTCGTACGCCGCGACCAGCACCTTCTCCTCCTTCACCAGATCCGTGCCGAGCAGCAGCGCGTCACCGGGCGACAGCATCGCGCGTACGGAACGCAGGAACACGCTCCGCTCGCCGGGCAGCAGATTGCCGATCGTCCCGCCCAGGAACGCCACCAGCCGGGGGCCCGGTGTCTCCGGCAGGTCCATCGCGCGGGTGAAGTCGGCGATCAGCGCGTGGACATGCAGCCCCGGGCGCTCTGCGAGCAGTGCCTCTGCGGCGCCGGCCAGAGCGCTCTCGCTGACATCGACCGGTACATAACTGTGCAGACCGGTCAGGGCGTCCAGCAGATGCCGGGTCTTCTCCGACGACCCGGAGCCCAGCTCCACGAGGGTGCGGGCCCCGGTCACCGACGCGATCTCGTCCGCGCGGTCGATGAGTATCTCCCGCTCGGCGCGGGTCGGGTAGTACTCGGGCAGCCGTGTGATCTCCTCGAAGAGTTCACTGCCGCGGGCGTCGTAGAACCACTTGGGCGGCAGTTCCTTGGGCATACGGGACAGCCCGCGCAGTACATCGGCGCGCAACGCGGCGGCCATGGCGTCGTCGGGCAGGGTGCGGGTCAGCTGGTACGGGCTCACGCAAGTGGCTCCTTGAGCGGGGTCAGCAGTACATCGGTGCGGGTGGCCGCGAGCAGCGTGCGGTCGGGTACTTCGCACCAGTGGGGGTCGTCGTCGTACGGCTCCGATGCCACGACCGTGCGGCGGCCGGGCTCGGCGAGATACCAGAGCGTGTCGCCCCAGGCGGTCGCCGTGACCGTCGTGCCGTCCGTGAGCAGCAGATTGAGCCGCGATCCCGGGGCCGCCTCCGCGACCTGGAGAACGGTCTCTGCGAGCGCCTGGCCCAGCTCGTCGCCGTCCCGCAGCCGGTGCAGCACGAGCGCCCACACCAGCGCGGAGTCGGACCGTGCCTCGAGCGAGAGCAGCTCGGCGGCGGGCAGGCCGGCGGCGGGCAGGGCCACCGAGTCCGGCCAGCCCCTGACGGCACCGTTGTGACTGAACAGCCAGGGACCGGCGGCGAAGGGCGCTGCGGCGGCCTCCCCGTCCGCGCCCGCCTCTGTCGCGTCCCTGACCGCCGCGAGCAGCGCCTCGCTGCGGACCACCCGGGCCAGGTCGGCGAAGGACTGGTCGCCCCAGACCGGCCCGGAGCGGCGGTAACGGGCCGGTACCGGGTCGCCCTCCGCGTACCAGCCGACTCCGAAACCGTCCGCGTTGACCGTCCCGTACCGCTGCCGGCGCGGCGCCCAGGACTGCCGCAGCAGCGCGTGCGGCGGCCGCACCAGCAGCTCGCCCAGCGCCGTGCTGGGTCCCAGGAACGCGATGTGGCGGCACATCAGGCGTCCCTGGCGGTGCGGAATCCGGAGAAGATCTGCCGGCGCACCGGCAGGTCCCAGTTGCGGAACGTGCCGCGGCACGCCACCGGGTCCACGGCGAACGAGCCGCCTCGCAGCACCTTGTGGTCGCCGCCGAAGAACACTTCCGAGTACTCGCGGTAGGGGAACGCGGAGAAGCCCGGGTAGGGCAGGAAGTCGCTCGAAGTCCACTCCCAGACGTCGCCGATCAGCTGGCGGACGCCGAGCGGCGAGGCCCCCTCCGGGTACGCGCCGGCGGGCGCGGGCCTCAGATGCCGCTGGCCCAGATTGGCGTGGACGGGGGTCGGGTCCTCGTCACCCCACGGATAGCGCCGGGAGCGCCCGGAGGCCGGGTCGTGCCGCGCCGCCTTCTCCCACTCGGCCTCCGTCGGCAGGCGCCGGCCCGCCCAGCGGGCGTAGGCGTCCGCCTCGTACCAGCTGACGTGCAGGACGGGTTCGTCCTCCGGCACCGGCTCGGTCACCCCGAACCGGCGGCGCAGCCACTGGCCGCCCTCGCGCCGCCAGAACAGCGGCGCGCCGATGTCGTGCTTGCGGATCTGGTCCCAGCCGTCGGCCGCCCACCAGCGCTCGTCGGTGTAACCGCCGTCCGCGATGAAGGCCTCGAAGGCACCGTTGGTCACCGGTGCGGTGTCGATGAAGTACGCCTGGAGGTGGCGGTCGTGCGCGGGCCGCTCGTTGTCCAGCGCCCAGGGCTCGGCCGAGGTGCCCATCGTGAACGGGCCCGCGGGAACCAGCACCTCGGCCGGCAGCCCGCTCATGCTGCCCCTGGGCGGTTCTGGCGCGTCGAGCGCCGCGGGGCCGCGCCGTAGCTGATGGGTGATCAGCATGGTCTCGTCGTGCTGCTGTTCATGCTGAGCGACCATGCCGAAGGCGAAGGCCGAGTCGACCAGCGGGCCGCCGTGCAGCGGATGGCTGTCGAGGACGTCGAGAACCCGGCCCCGGATGTCCGAGGCGTAGGCGCGGGACTCGGCGGGGGAGAGCAGCGGCAGCGTGGGCCGCTGTGCGCGCGGGTGCTCGAAGGCGTCGTACACCGAGTCGATCTCGGGGCGTATCGCCTCGGCTCCCGCGACTGCCCGCAGGAGCCACTGCTCCTCCTGGTTGCCTATGTGGGCCAGGTCCCACACCAGCGGTGACATCAACGGCGAGTGCTGTGCCGTCAGTTCGTGGTCGTCGACGCATGTGGTGAGCAGGGCGGTACGTGCGCGAGCGGTGGTCAGCGCCTCCAGGGCGCGCTTCCTGAGCACGTCGTCGGCCGCCACCGGTGACTCGTTCATGTGCGGATCTCCTTGCGGTGGAGCGAGAAGTCGTCGGCCGGACACCGGCCTTGCAGGACATAGCGGTCGTGGAACGCGGCCACCGCGTCCTGGACGGCCGAGGAGGCCCCGAGCCGGGGCAGCGCCTCGAGCGCGACGGTGAAACAGGTGACCGCGGCGCTGTGCAGTTCCGGGTCGGCCAGACCATGGCGGGCGGCCTCGGTCCAGAGCGGATTGCGCGGTGCGGGCAGCGGCCCGGCGATCTCGGCGAGCGGCTTGACCGTGCGGTAGGCGGTCTCCGCCGCCTCCGGGTCGTCGAACAGCGCCGTCGTGACGGCGAGCGGCACCATCCAGCCGTCCTCTCCCGGCTGTGCGTCGATCATGCGCAGTTCGAGATGGCCGCGCGGACGCACGGGCGGGAAGAGCGTGGTGATGTGGTAGTCGAGGTCCGCGCGCGTGGGCGGCCGGGGCGCCCCGGCCCGTATCCACTCACGGAACGTGAGATCGTCCGGAACCGGCCAGGGACCCTCCGGAGCGCGGATGCACATCACCGGCGTGTCCAGTACATGCGCCGCCCAGGCATCGCGCGGCGGCATGTCCGTGGCGGGCGCCAGGGCGCGTCTCGGGTCGAGGTCCGCCCAGAGGGCCTGGCGGGTCGATTGCCAGCCGGTGGCTTTCCCCGCCCCCGCCGGAGAGTTGGCGAAGGCCGCCACCAGCACCGCGCCCAGCAGATGCGCCAGGCGCCAGCGTCTGCCGAGCCCCAGCGGTCCCGGCTCCTCGTACCCCGCGTCCAGACACACCTGGACGGAGGCGGAGGAGCACATCATGGACCGCCCCGAGGGGCCCGTGCGGTCGAGGCTGGCCTCCATGGCGTCGTACCGGGGCTCGCGCAGGAGCCGGCGCGGAGGATGCCAGGGATCGTGACCGAAGCCGGTCAGAGTGAGTCCGGATGCCCGCAACGCGGTCCGGACGGCCGTGAGGTCCGCCGCTGTGGTGTCGATGCACTCCATCAGGGACGCGGCGGGCGGCGAGCTGAGCTCCAGCTGACCGCCGGGCTCGAAGGTCAGCGCGGAGGCCAGCGGGAGGTCCCGCAGCCCGGCGAACGCCCGGTCGAGCCGGGTGGGTGCGACGGACAGCGTGGGGTGGTGCAGTTCGTGTACGAGCCATTCGACTTCGACCCCGATCTTGCGGGGCGGGCCCGTCTTGAAGCAGATACATCGAAGCAGATCTTCGGCGTCGTCCTCGGTGAGCGGCGGGTCGCTGCCCCCGAACCCGGGTGCTGCCATGGTCGACTCCTCCTGTCGCAGACGTTCCGTCCACCTAAAGCCACTGTCGATGCTTCGCACAAGAGTGCCCCTGCGGGGCGTAAGGGAGACGTAATTGCTTTGCCGTCACCGTGCTTGATCGCTCAGGATTCCGGGCATGAGTGCACGTTTGCGGGGGATGGCACGACAGACCCAGGAGATCGTCGAGGCGGGTCGCTACCGGGCGCCGGGCGGCCACATGGTGACGATCGGCGGGGAACTGTCCGCCGCGGTCGAGGGGACACAGATGTTCGGGCCCGAGCCCATGCCGGTGATCGCCGACACGGACCGTTTCAGCCTATGCGAGGTCACGGGGGAGAGCAGCCTGGAGGCCGCGCGGCGGATGACGGCCCGGGATCCCGGGCCGGTCGCGGTCCTGAACTTCGCCTCTGCCCGCAATCCCGGCGGCGGCTACCTCAACGGGGCGCAGGCCCAGGAAAAGGCGCTCTGCCGGGCCTCCGCGCTCCATGCCACGCTGCTGCACGCCCCGGAGTTCTATGCGCACCACCGCTCCGACCGTAGCCCGTTCTACTCCGACCGGGTGATCCACTCTCCCGGTGTGCCGGTCTTCCGCGACGACCGCGGCAGCCTGCTCGACACCCCGTACACGGTCGGGTTCCTGACGTCCCCCGCGCCGAACGCGGGCGTGATCGTCAGCCGTACGCCGGGCGAGGCCGCCCGCATACCGGCCGCGCTCGCCTCACGCGCCGAGCGGGTCCTCGAGACGGCCGCCGCGGCCGGCTACCGGCGGCTGGTGCTCGGTGCCTGGGGGTGCGGGGTCTTCCGCAACGATCCGGCGCGGGTCGCGGAGGCGTTCCGTGCGCTGCTCGGCGGCGAAGGGCGGTTCGGCGGGCATTTCGACGAGATCGTCTTCGCGGTCCTGGACCGCACGCGGGAGCAACGCACGCTGGGAGCGTTCCGGGCGGTGTTCCCCAAGGGTGCGGCCGGTACTCCATGACCCCCGGGACTTCCCCAAAGAAGTTCTGCAAAAGAACTTTTGGAAAGTCCTTGATCCGCTCTATGCTGCCGCCATGGTCAGCCAAGAGCGCAAGCGCGTCCTCGACCCGGAGCACGACGCCGCGGCCCTGAAAGCCCTCACCCACCCCTTGCGCATCCGGCTCCTGGGAATGCTCCGGATGGACGGCCCCGCCACGGCCAGCGAACTCGCCGTGCGCACGGGCGAGTCCTCCGCCTCCACGAGCTATCACCTCAGAGTGCTGGCCAAGTACGCGTTCATCGCCGAGGCGGAGCAGCGGGACGGGCGCGAGCGCCGCTGGCGGGCGGTGCATGACGTCACCTCGTGGAGCAACGAAGCCATGGGGGCGTCGGACACCAGCCGGACTTTCGTCGGCGTCGCGCGCCGGGCGCAGCTCGCTCACCTCGAACGGACGCTGGCCCAGCATGAGGAGGACGTGACCGCGGGGCGCCTCGGCCCCGAGTGGACCGAGCCGTCGGGCATGACCGATCTGGTGCTGCGCCTGACGCCGGAGTCCCTGGCCGAGTTGTGGGAGTGGCTCGAAGAGAAGGTCGAAGGAAAGGCGGAGGAGCTCGTGGCGCGTGACGCGGACGACCCACGCGCCGAGCAGGTCGTCCTGCTGTGGGCCGGACTGCCCGTCGCCCCGCGTGGCGAGGCTGCCGGTGAGGACGACGCGCGGTGAGCGCGCCGCTGGACCCCCGCACCGCCCGCCGCCGCTTCGCCGCCGTCACCTTCCTCTTCTGGCTGCCCGTGGGCCTGTACATACCGTCACAGGTCCTGCTCATCGGCGAGCGCGGCATGAGCCTCGCCACCATCACCTCGCTGTTCGCCGTGCACTCGCTCACCGTCGCCGCACTGGAGCTGCCCACCGGCGGACTCTCCGACGTCATCGGCCGCCGTCCCGTGCTGGCCGCCGCCGGCGTCCTCAATCTGACCGCGCTCGTCCTCCTCGCCCTGGGCACCGGCGTCTGGACACTCGCGCTCGCGATGTTCCTCATGGGCTCCGGCCGCGCCCTGTCCAGCGGACCCGCCGAGGCCTGGTACGTCGACACCGTGCAGGCCCACTCCGGCCCCGGCGCCGAACTGCACACCGGACTGGCCCGCGCCGGGAGCGCGGCCGCCGCCGCACTCGCGGCCGGCACCCTCGCGGGCGGCGCGCTGCCCTGGCTCCTCGGCCTCGGACCGGACCGGGGCGCGTGGCTGGGCGCAGCGACTTCCGGGCTCGTACTTCCGCTCTCCGTACCGCCGTTGTTCGGCGCGGCCGTCGGACTCGTCTTCGTGACGTACGTCCTCACCCGGCTGCCCGAGCCGCCCCGGGCCCGCGCCGCCCTGCGCGACGTGCTGCGCGGCGTCCCTGCCACCGTGCTCGGCGGGCTGCGGCTGGGCGCGGGGGACTTCGTCGTGCGCCGGGTGGTGCTCACCGCCGGCGCGGCCGGGGCCGCCCTGGGCGTCGTCGAACTCCTCACCCCGGGCCGTGCCGCCGCGCTGACCGGTGCGCCCGAGTCCGGCGCCGTACTCTTCGCGTCCCTGGCCTGCGCGGGCTTCGTCTGCACGGCCGTCGGCAGCCACGCGGCGCCGTTCGCCGTCCGCCGGGCGGGGAGCAGCGAGCGCGCCCTCCTTGCGGCGCTCGGGCTGAGCGCAACGGGCCTGCTGCTGCTCGGCGTCACGGTCCTGTGGACCGGCCCGGCCGCCCTGGTGCTCGCCGCCACCGGCTACGGGCTGATCTATCTCGGCATCGGTGCGGCAGGCCCGAGCGAGAACGAACTGCTGCACCGCCGCGTCGAGAGCGCGGGCCGGGCCACCGCCCTGTCCGTACAGTCCCTGGCCCTCCAACTCATCGGCGCCCTCATCGGTCTGGTCGCCGGCCGGCTGCCCGCGGGACCGCTGCCCTGGCTGCTCGGCGGAACCGTCCTGCTGGCCGGAGCACTGCTGTGGATCCGCCGTCCCCGGCCCGCCACCCCCGAACCCGTGGCGGTCGAGGTGCCGTCGTCCACGGCCGCGGCGCCCTGACACGCCGCACACCGCCCGGAGGGCCGCGGCCCACGCCGCTGCGCCCTCCCGCCCCGCGGGGAGCGGGCCGGCCGACCGCCACGATCACGCCGAAAGCGCACACGGCCGGTGCGGGGGCCGACGCAGTGCGTGACGCCGGGCAGCGTCCGGCGGTTGTCCATCGCGGCCGGCCCGGGCGCCGGGCGCCGTTCGCCAACGCAATGCATGACCGGACGCACGGCTCCGGGGCACGAGCCGCCGGACGGACCGCCCGACAGGACCCCGCGGATGCGCCGGTCCGGCGGACGGCCCGCACACTCGGCGGGCGGCGTTCAATTCAGGCCATCCGGCAGCCGGAAGCACCATCGTTGCACGGCGTGTCTGGAAGGATGCCGAGCGCGATGAGCCAGACACCCAGACAGTCAGCAGAACGCTCCGTTCCCACCAGTGCCGATGTCGCCCGGCTTGCCGGAGTCTCCCGGGCCACCGTTTCGTACGTGCTCAACAACACCTCGGCGGTACGCATCAGCGAACCCACCCGCCGCCGGGTGCGCGAGGCCGCCGAAGAACTGGGGTATGTACCCCATGCCGCGGCCCGCAGTCTGCGCGCCGGACACAGCCGCATCGTGCTGCTGCCCACCGCGCACATCCCGGTCGGCCCGCTCTGCGGCCGTTTCATCGATGAACTCCAGTGGGCGCTGCGGCGCCTCGACTACACCGTCGTGCAGTACGGCAGCCTCGGCCTGGACGGTGACGCCGCGGCCCGCGCCTGGGCGGAGCTGCGCCCCGTCGCCGTCGTGTCGCTCGGCGAGACCGCGCTCAGCCCCCGGGGCGTCGGGGTGCTCAAACGCTCCGGTGCGAAAGCGGTGCTGACCCTCGGCCCGCAGTACGTCCAGGGCGCCCACTCGCTGGTGATGGACCAGCGGCAGGTCGGCGCCCGCGTGGCGGAACACCTGCTGGATCGTGGCCACCGCCGGATCGGTGTGATCATGCCCGAGGAGCAGGGGCTCGTCCTCTCCTCCGAGCGCCGGCTGGCGGGCGTACGGGAGAGCGCGGAACCGCTCGGCGCAACGGTCAGACCGATCCCGCTCGCCTACGACGAGGGCGCGGCGGAGGCGCTCGCGGGGCGCTGGAGGGACCTCGGCCTGGATGCCGTGTACGCGTACAACGACGAGTACGCCATGCTCCTGATGCGGGCCCTCCAGGACGCGGGGATCGGCATCCCGGACGAGACCGCCGTGATCGGTGCCGACGATCGGCTGCTCGGCCGGCTGCTGAGGCCCCGGCTCAGCACGGTCCGGATCGACATGGTCACCGGGCAGCATCTGGCCGAGCTGGTCGACCGCGCCGTGCGCGATCCGGGCGGCATCCCCGGACGGCAGGAGCTGATGGGGGCCCAGGTCGTCCGGCGGGAGTCCACATGAGCGGAGTGCGTGTGCGGGCCCGGACCACCTGACATGCGCCCACGACGGCGCGTGGCTAGCGTCATGGCATGAGCACAGTTCCGCGGCACTTCGAGATCCTGCTGGTGCCCGCGCACGTCGAGGACCGCTCCGGCGCAAGGGTGGAGGACAGCGCGGTGCGCTCCGCGACGGTCGAGTACACCGGCGAGACGGGCGCGTCCGGCTATCCGCGCTATGCCGGTCACGGCATCGTGGCCGACATCGACCCGGCGACCCGCACGGTGGAGGCGCTGCTCGTGGACGGCTCGGAACTGGACTACGGCCTGACCGCGCTGGTCTCCGACTACACCAACTGACGACACCGGACGGGCCGACGGCACCGGCGGGCACGGGGACGCGACCGGCGCCCCCGCACCGCCCGGAGACCCTCGCCTTCCCCGCAGGCGTGCCTGTCCGGCACGGTCGTTGACGCACCGCCGGACCGTCGGCGGTGCGTTCCCCATGGGTACGACCTGCACGTGCAACTCGGCGGAACCGAGTGAAGCCCGCCGTAGTGAAACCGAGCGACTGGAGCGCCTTCATGTCCCTGCTCGATCCCAAGACGTGGCAGCCCGTCAGACTGTCGGGAGGCGAGTCGGAAGTCGTCCAGCCTGCCACCGGGGAGTCGCTCGGCTCCGTGCACCTCGCCACGTCCGAGGACGTGTCCGTCGCCGCGCAGTCCGCCGTCGCGGCCCAGGCCGCATGGGCGCGGACTCCGCACCTCGTGCGGGCCGCCGTGCTCCGCCGGGCCGGGGACCTCTTCTGCGAGTACGCCGACGAACTGCGCGAATGGCTGGTCCGCGAGTCCGGTTCGATCCCCGGGAAGGCGGACTTCGAGCTGCATGTCGCCGCCCAGGAGTGCTACGAGGCCGCCGCACTCGCCACCCGCCCGACCGGTCAGACGCTCCCCAGCGAGCAGCCCCGGCTGTCATGGACCCGCCGCGTCCCGGCGGGCATCGTCGGGGTGATCGCGCCGTTCAACGCCCCGCTGATCCTCGCCGTACGTTCCGTCGCCCCGGCCCTCGCGCTCGGCAACGCCGCGCTGCTGAAGCCCGATCCGCGCACCGCGGTCTGCGGCGGCCTCGCCCTCGCCGCCGTGTTCGCGGAGGCCGGGCTCCCCGAGCATCTGCTGCACGTCCTGCCGGGCGGCGCCGGCACGGGCCAGGCGCTCGTCGCGGAACCCGGCGTACCCGTGATCTCCTTCACCGGCTCGACCGCCGTGGGCCGGGCCGTCGGCGAGGCGGCGGGCCGCCACCTCAAGCGCGCCCATCTCGAACTCGGCGGCAACTCCGCCCTCGTGGTCCTGGAGGACGCCGACGTCGAGGCCGCGGTTGCCCAGGCCTCCTGGGGCTCCTTCTTCCACCAGGGCCAGATCTGCATGACCACCGGCCGCCATCTCGTCCATGCCTCGCTGTACGACGACTACGTCGAGCGGCTCGCAGCCAAGGCGGACTCGCTCACCGTCGGCGATCCGCATCGCGACCGGGTCCATCTCGGCCCGGTCATCGACCGCGGTCAGCTCACCCGGATCCACGGTCTCGTGGAGGCGAGCACAGCCCGCGGCGCGGTGCTCGCCGCCGGTGGCAAGCACCACGACCTGTTCTACCGCCCCACCGTTCTCGCAGGCGTCGACGACCGGACCCCCGCCTACACGGAGGAGGTCTTCGGCCCGGTCGCACCGGTCCGCCCGTTCAGCACGACGGAAGAGGCCGCGGGGCTCGCGTCGGCCGGTCCCTACGGCCTCTCGCTGGGGATCATCACCCGGGACACCGCACTGGGCCTGGAACTCGCCGACCGGATTCCCAAGGGCATCGCCCATATCAACGACCAGACGGTCAACGACGAGGCGGTCGCTCCGTTCGGCGGCGTCGCCGCGTCGGGCACCGGCGCGCGCTTCGGGGGCGAGGCCAACCTGGCGGCGTTCACGGAGCTGCGCTGGACGACCGTACGCCGCGAAGCCGTCGGTCACCCTTTCTGACGGACGAAGGCCCGGGCCGCCGCACTGTCTCCGGCGCCCGGGCCCGTCCCGGACGGTTCACTGCGTCTGCTGCGTGTCCTCGATGGACTTGCGGACCTCGTCCATGTCCAGGCCTCGCGCCTGGCCGATGACGTCCTCCAGCACGGGCTCCGGCAGCGCCCCGGGCTGGGCGAAGACGGCGACGTTGTCACGGACGATCATGAGCGTCGGAATCGACCGGATCTCGAACGCCGCGGCCAGCTCCTGCTGGGCCTCGGTGTCCACCTTGGCGAAGACGAGGTCGGGGTGGCGCTCGGACGCCTTCTCGAAGACCGGGGCGAACTGGCGGCACGGACCACACCAGGAAGCCCAGAAGTCGATCAGGACGAAGTCGTTGTCGGTCACGACCTGATCGAAGTTTTCCTTGGTGAGCTCGACAGTGCTCATTGCTTCCTACCTCTTCCTGGTGTCCGTCCGGACCCGCCCCGGTCAACCGTTGAGGGGGCGGCCGTATTCCACCTGCCCATGTGGCCACGGCGCACACGTGGCACCAGACTGTGCGTATGACGGAAGCCGTGGAGTACGACGTAGTGGTGCTGGGGGCCGGGCCGACCGGCGAGAACGTGGCGGACAGGACAAGAGCCGCCGGGCTGAGTACGGCCGTGGTGGAGAGCGAACTCGTCGGCGGCGAATGCTCGTACTGGGCCTGTATGCCGAGCAAGGCACTGCTGCGCCCCGTCATCACCCGCGCCGATGCGATGAGAGTCCCGGGCGTGCGCCATGCCGTGCAGGGCCCGCTGGACGCGGAAGCCGTACTGGCCCACAGGGACGAGTTCGCGGCGCACTGGAAGGACGACGGCCAGGTCGCGTGGCTGGACTCGATCGGCGCCCGCCTGTACCGCGGCCACGGCAGTCTGCACGGCCCCCGGAAGGTCGTCGTCAAGGGCCCGGAGGGCGAGCGGCATGTGCTGACCGCACGGCACGCCGTGGCCGTGTGCACCGGCAGCAGGGCCCTCCTGCCGGACCTGCCCGGGCTCGCCGGGGCCAGGGCATGGACCAGCCGGGAGGCGACCAGCGCGCACGCCGTGCCGGGGCGCCTCGTGGTCGTCGGCGGGGGAGTGGTCGGCACCGAGATGGCCACCGCCTGGCAGGGCCTCGGCTCGCAGGTCACCATGCTGGTGCGGGGCGAGGGACTGCTGCCGAAGATGGAGCCGTTCGTCGGCGAGTACGTCGCCGAAGCGCTCACCGAGGCCGGTGCGACGGTCCGTACGGGCGTCTCCGTGGCCGCCGTGCGACGCGACGGGGGCAGTGGTCCGGTCACCGTGGTCCTCGAGGACGGTGAGCTGATCCATGCCGACGAAGTCCTCTTCGCCACCGGAAGGGCCCCGCGCACCGACGACATCGGCCTGGAGACGGTGGGCCTGGAGCCGGGCTCCTGGCTCCGGGTCGACGACAGTTGCCGGGTCCAGGGCTCGGAGTGGCTGTACGCCGTCGGCGACATCAACCGGCGCGCGCTCCTGACGCATCAGGGCAAGTACCAGGCGCGCATCGCGGGCGCCGCGATCTCCGCCCGGGCGCAGCACGTCCCGCTGCTGGAGACGGACCGCTGGGGCGCGCACTCGGCAACGGCCGACCACGACGCCGTGCCGCAGGTCGTCTTCACCGACCCGGAGGTGGCGGCCGTCGGCCTGTCCCTCGCCGAGGCAGAGGCGTCGGGACGCCGTGTGCGCGCGGTCGACCACGACCTGGGCGCCGTCGCCGGGGCCGGACTCTACGTCGACAACTACCGAGGCCGTGCGCGCATGGTCGTCGATCTGGAACGGGAGGTCCTGCTCGGGGTCACCTTCGTCGGACCGGGCGTGGGCGAACTGCTCCACTCGGCGACGATCGCGGTCGCGGGCGAGGTCCCGATCGACAGGCTGTGGCACGCGGTCCCGGCGTATCCGACGATCAGCGAGGTATGGCTGCGGCTGCTGGAGAAGTACCGGGGGTAGTGCCCGCCGCCCTGCGGGTCACGCCCCGTCACCCGGAAGCGGGCCGCCGCGACTCCTTGAGGAGTGGCGGCGGCCCGTCGCCGTGCGGTCGCCGCGCGGTCCGGCTGCGGCGGAGCCCATCTGCGGGGGTCGGCGACCACCCGGTTGACCACGGACCACCGACCACGGACCACCGACCACGGACCACCGACCACGGACGACCGACCACGGACGACCGACCACGGACTCGTCGTCCGCGGGGGAGAGTTCGATCGTGCCGACTCGGCCACGATGCGGCTCCCGTCCCGTCGTGATCGCTTCTGACGCGCGGAGAACCGGGAATCCAGGGATCCAGGGATCCAGGGAACCGGCCTACCCGCGCGTCCGGCGCACCTCACCACTGACGCGGCCACCACCCGGCACATGGGCACGATGCACACGTTTGGCCCGTCCGGACTCGCGTGTGTCCCGCGCAGCGGGTCTGCTGGCACCACCCATACCTACGTGGGAGGACCTGCCATGCCGGACAACGGAGCACCGGGCCCTGACGAGGGCTCGGAGCACGCCCGGGCGCCGGGCGCGGACGACGGCCGCGCCGAGCTCGACCAGTTGCGCTCGCGCATCGCGGCGCTCGAGACCGCCGGGCCGCCACGCGCGCATCCGCACCGGACGAGGTCCTTCTTCGCGGCGCTGCTCATCGTCATCGGCTGCGTCCTCGTACCTCTGGCCCTTGTCGCCGCGTGGACGTCGCAGGAGGTGGGCAACACCGACCGGTACGTCGACACGGTCGCGCCCCTTGCCTCCGACCCCGACATCCAGACGGCCGCGGCCAACCGCGTCACGAACGCACTGATGGAACACATCGATGTGCCGACCCTCCTGGAGGACGCGGCACCCGCGGACCGGCCCCTTCTGGAGAAGGCGCTGGGCAAGGTCGGCGGCGCGATCGAGAACGCGGTCCGCAGCTTCGTGCACGACAAGGCGGAGGAGATCCTCGCCTCTGAGACCTTCGCGAAGATCTGGACCGACGCCAACCGCAGAGTCCACGCTGCGGTGGACAAGGCCCTGACCGGCAGCGGCGACGGTGCGGTGAAGATCAACAACAACTCCGTGACGATCGACCTGGCACCGGTCATCGACCAGGTCAAACAGCGGCTCGTCGACGACGGGATGACGGTGGCCGCAAGGATCCCCGAGATCCACACCGACTTCACGATCCTGCGGGCCGACCACATCGGCAAGGTCAAGACCGCCTTCCGGCTGCTCCAGATCGCCGGGTTCTGGCTGCCGGTGCTCGCCGTCGTGCTGGTCGCCGCCGGCGTTCTGCTCGCCGTGAACCGCAGGCGCACGCTCGTGATCGCCGCGCTCGGGGTCGCCTTCGCCGCGCTGGTTCTGGGTTTCGGACTGACCGTCTTCCGCGTGGTGTATCTGAACGCGCTTCCGGACAGCGTCTCGCAGCCCGCGGCGGAGTCCGTCTACGACGCGCTGACGCGCTTTCTGCGGACGTCCGTGCGGATGGTCGCCGTGCTCGGCGTGGTGATCGCGCTGGCCGCATGGCTGTCGGGCCCGGGACGGGCGGCCACGCTCGTACGGGGGCTGTGGCACTCCGGTATCACGGCTGTCCGCTCCACGGCCGACCGCGCGGGCCTGCGCACGGGCCCGGTCGGCCCGTTCGTCCGCCTGCACCACAAGTGGATCATCTGGGTGCTCGTCGCCGCCGCGGTACTGGCGTTCATCCTGTGGAGCTATCCCACGGGCTGGGTCGTCGTCGGCATCGCGCTCGTGTGGCTCTTCGCGATGGCGGTGGTGGATTTCCTCGCGGCGGACGCGCACGAGGGCGAGGCGGACGGACCGCGGCGGGGAGCGAACCCGCCGGGCCTGTCCGCCTCATGACCCGGGTTCAGCCCTTGCGGGTGGTGATCTCGTCGGTGAGCTGGGGGAGGACCTGGAAGAGGTCGCCGACGACGCCGTAGTCGACGAGGTCGAAGA